>JAPXOZ010000012.1:0-66311 GCA_033811195.1 Bacteroidales bacterium
GCTATAGAGTAGGCCCACCAAGCGATAGTGAAGTTCTCCGGTTTACTGAGAATACTGGCGAAGAGCCAATTTACAGGTACGGTAAGGAAACTGCCTCCACCCACACCTGCTGTAAATCCCTCCGCTATCAGCCTCAGTGGAAATATTGCCCAGAGAGAATAGAGTCCGACACGATCCAAAAGGGTGAGCTTCGTAGTTCTCCGCATTCCCATAAGTTTGGAACGGAAACGTTTGATGATGGCCAGAATTATACCGCTAAGTACCACCAGAAGGAAAAAGTCCATAAGAAAGAAGAGCAGCGAACCCTTGAGGGTTGTACTCTCAACTGCCATAAAGTAGCGGAAAAATATAGGATAATAGAACAATCCTCCCCTTTCGGGAATATAAAGGAATGTCTCGATGTGACCGATTAGGATGAGCATAAACCAACCGAAAGCGATACTGGAGTGCATGTATCCCAACACCTTGTTGCGTCTCCATAGCTTAATGTGTAAAAGGCAATCGCCAAACCAGTCGCGAACATTCTTTCCCATTATAACGGGATTGACCAACGACTTGTAGAATTTGATACGATCTTTGCGTTCGAGCTGGACCATTATCTTTATAACACCGATAATGCACCATAGTAGAACGAATATCATTCCCACCATGAAAGGGAGTACAAAGTGGTCAAACCCTGATATGAACCTCTCTCTCATAATAACGTCAGATATTGTAGATTTTGCAGATTGAAAGAATCAGATGCCGTGTATTGATGCCCCTGGGGCAGACTATATAGCACTTGCCGCAAAGCATGCAGGACTTGAGTTGGGGGAGTACATCCTCCTGCTCTCCTCGCTGAAGACAGACCAACACTTTTCTAAGATTGACATTCGTAAAAACACCTGCAGTACAACTGGCAGCGCAAGATCCGCATGACATACACTTTATGGCATCGGGTTCCAAGGCGCACAATTCCTCAAACAGACTCAGATCTGCATCGTCGATTTCAATTGTCGAACTCGGTGTGAGACTATATCCGAAATCTATCATTTAGCCTTTTGTTTGAAATATTCGTCAATTGCCATAGCTGCCGCCCTGGCTTCGTTGAGTGTTTCGGGAATGGTTTTGGGACCGGTAGCAGCACCGGCAAAGAAAATACCCTTGCTGTGGCTCTCAGTAGTGCAGTAAAGTAAATCTCGAGGCATGAAAAATCCATCTTCTCCAATATGGACTCCGGTCATTGAGGCAATCTCGGGGATGTCAGCACAGGGAGACATACCTGCCATAAGCACCAGAAGATCCATAGTAATACGCAAAGGCTTACCTACGAGAGTGTCCTCAGCCTTTACGACAAGTCTCCCCTCTATATCTTCAGACACTTCAGAAACCCTTCCACGGACAAAAAGTATCCCATATTTGCGTTGAGCATTGAGATAGAGATCCTCATATTTGCGACCGAACATTCTCAAGTCCATATAGAAACAGTATACGGTAGCATCCGGATAGAGTTCCTTCATCTCGCAGGCCTGTTTGATAGCTGTTGCACAGCATACTTTAGAACAGTGGCGATTGCCCGCTTTTTCATCTCTGGAACCCACACAGTGTACAAATCCTATAACATTTGGTTCTTGTATCCTTGGATCTTTCCCTGTATTGAAAAAATTCTCGAGATCGGCATTTGTAATAACATGGTTATATATGCCATAGCCATATTCTTCCTTTTTTTCCGCGGGAAACATCGAAAATCCCGTAGCGAAAAGAATGGCATCCGCCTGTACGGAAATGCCATTGGAGAAAATGGCTACATATAGATCCTTAAGTTTGTTGATAGAGACGATATTGGTATCGGTAAAGCAATTGATCCCCTCCATATCGGATGTCAGGGAGGTTAGAAGTTCCTTTGTAGACTCACCATCAGGAAAGAGTTTGTGCCACTTTGCAAGATGTCCTCCCAGACGGGACCCTTTTTCTATGAGGATCGGTGTGTGTCCGTAATCGCGTATTCTACGTGAAGCTTCTATGCCGGCAGGCCCCCCGCCAATTATAAGTACATTTCGTTTCATTGAGTCAGATATTATATCAACAACACTTGATGTTCATAGGAAATTCCGGCATTTGTAGGAGTTTACCTCCTTTGCCTTTGTATTTATCTTTTTTGCTGTATTTGATTCCCATTTTGTCCAGCAGAGGTTCAACAGCCACCTGATGCAACTGAAGTCCCAGATCCCAGGGGTCGTATCCTAACACCAGACCGGCAACCTCCTCGTAAGTGAATACAGGAATGCCATATCCGTTTTCACCATAGGTTTTACCCGTCTGCTCGGCTATCACATATTGCCATCTGTCCATAAAATAGGGGCATCCGGGACAGTTTGTGATAATCATGTCAGGCTTGTAAGGCTCCATCGATTCAAATTTTTTATAGGTGTTGGACATCGAATAGCCACGATTGGCTTTAACCAGATATTGTCTGAAACCAAATCCGCAGCAATGTCTGCGTTCAGGGTAATCTATCACCTCTCCACCCCAGGAGTCAATCATGCCGGCAAGAACATAGGGATATTCTGCGCCGCCTACACCTTTGGAGGGAAACATTTTGGAATAGTGACATCCAATATGCTCTACAACTCTTAGCGGCTTGCCCGTAAATTGGTTAACAAGACGGTGCTTTGCCCTGGCAGCTATTTCATTGCGGAATTTATAAATAATGTCGCTGGCATGGGCTAGGTATTCAGGTTTCGTCAATTCACGTTTGCATGATTTCCATAGGTGTTCCCTGATTTTTTCTTCAAGATCGGGAAAAGTCCTCCAGTCCTCGAGTACTTCAGTGTAGAGGCCGAATGAGGTGATACAGGAGCAAACATAATTTTTGTATCCGTGTTCGCCCATCAGAGCAAACTGACGGGCGATAATTGTCATCATAGTCTCCTGCGGTAAAGCTTCGGCATGGTATGCAATACCACCGCAAGTAGTGTGGTGCTCAGTTTCGAAGAAATCTTTACCCAGTTTGTTGCGACATATATCGAGAAATGCCACTTCAGACCCCGGGAAAAAACCTTGTCTTATACAACTTCTTACATAAAACCAGTGGTCATCAGGAATCTCTTTCTGATAGTCCGACCATATTTTTTGTTTTCCCTGAAATATCATTTCAATGCTATTTTAAAATTAATGGTTGAGATGGTCCTTCTCGGTATCCTCAAATGCTTTCCTTTCATATTCGTCATAGGGGAGGCCCATCTCTTTTGCTTTGCGCTTGGATGCCTCTTCAATGATTTCCATACGGCGTGTAGCACCTGTCTCGTCGAATATTGCCTTGAGTTCGGCAAGAGATTCATCGGGGATCTTTCTCAGAATACCGGGACCTTTACCGTCGAGATTCGCCCCCAGGCGTTCATAGACTTCTTCCATGTTTTCATTCACCCACTTGCCGGTCAGGCCATATTCGGGGTGATCTTTGTAAAGAAATGTACGCGGATAGACACAGTAGCCGTAGTTTAAGATATTGCTCTGCATTCGGCGCGTGAGAGGGAGCATCTGTCGTCCTTTTTCGCTTTCTACAAAATAACCCAAATCAATAGAGAGTGATCTTAGCGCCATAACAACAAGCCCGGGAGCATTGCGCCTAGGACAGCGTGTTACGCAGGACATACATTCACCGCAGTACCAGATCTGCTCACCTTTCAGCAATTCCTCAATCTTTGCGTCATCCTGGCTCTGAACTGTGTTAACTATGTTTTTTGGATTGTATTGGTAGAATTCGGCAGCAGGGCAGATGGCCGTGCAGGTACCGCAGTTGATACAGGCTTTTAATCCCTCTTTAATACGGTAATCCTGGATTAATTTTTCGTATAGTTTGCCCATACAAGTTTGGTTTTAGTCGAACAAAGTTAACAAAAAACCGACACAAACCACAGATTATCTTATTTAAGAAGTATACTCATCCCAACTCTTGATCTGTATCTCCTCTATGGGCAGATTGCAAAATGAGATGATAAATGCAGTTGCAAGTCTGGTATTGGTAATCAATGGGATGTTGAAGTCCACTGCTGCACGCCTTATCTTGTAGCCGTTACTCAATTCAGATTCGGTCAGGTTTTTGGGTATGTTTACCACGAAGTCGATTTCTTTGTTCTGTATCATCTCCAGCGCACTGCGCTCTTCTCCGCTCTCGCTTGGCCAAAGGACCCTGGTAACAGGAACATTGTTCTCTACAAAAAATTTGTAGGTGCCGTCAGTAGCAAAGAGTTTGTAACCGTGTTGCACCAGCAAACGGGAAGCATTGAGCATTTCGGCCTTCTGACGCGCATCTCCGGTAGAAAGCAGGATATTCTTTTTTGGAATGGTGTATCCTACGGAGAGCATGGATTTGAGTACGGCTTCGTTTGTGTCATCACCGATGCAGCCAACCTCTCCGGTGGATGCCATATCTACGCCCAGCACGGGGTCCGCTTTCTGTAGGCGCGAGAATGAGAACTGAGAGGCCTTGATACCGACATAATCTAGGTCAAAGGCACTCTTAGAGGGGGGTACCGGATTCTCTCCCATCATAACTCCGGCGGCAAGTTCGATAAAGTTGATCTTGAGCACCTTGGATACGAAGGGGAAACTCCTGGATGCGCGTAGATTGCATTCGATCACCTTTATATCGTTCTCTTTTGCGAGGAACTGGATATTGAATGGCCCGGAAATATTGAGTTCAGCTGCAATTTTGCGGGCGATCTTCTTGATTCTCCTTGCGGTTTCAACGTAAAGTTTCTGAGGGGGGAACTGAATGGTTGCATCACCGGAGTGAACTCCGGCAAATTCTATATGTTCGGAAATTGCGTAGGCTATTACTTCGCCACGGTTGGCTACGGCGTCAAACTCGATTTCCTTGGCATTTTCTATAAATTCGCTAACCACAACAGGATGCTTTTTAGAAACATTGGCTGCGAGGGAAAGGAATCTCTCCAGTTCACCCGCATTTGAGCAAACATTCATCGCCGCACCGGAAAGCACATAAGAGGGACGTACCAGAACAGGGAATCCGACTGACTCCACAAATTGGTTGATGTCGTCAAGGGTGGTCAGTTCCTGCCATTTAGGCTGGTCAACTCCAATCGAATCGAGCATTGAGGAGAATTTGTGTCTGTCTTCCGCCCTGTCAATGCTGGCTGCAGCTGTTCCCAGGATATTGACGCCATTCTCATCGAGACGAAGGGCGAGATTGTTGGGAATCTGTCCTCCTACGGAGAGAATAATGCCATGCGGCTCTTCCAGCTCATATATGTCCATTACCCTTTCAAATGTGAGTTCGTCAAAATAGAGACGGTCACATATATCGTAGTCAGTAGAAACTGTTTCGGGGTTATAATTGATCATGATGCCTCTCCATCCCGCTTTGCGGATAGTTTGTAGGGCATTTACGCTGCACCAGTCAAACTCCACCGAACTGCCGATGCGATAGGCACCGGAACCGAGTACAATAACGGATATGCGATCTTTCTCATATTCTATATCGTGTTCCTGTCCGTTATATGTCAGATAGAGGTAGTTGCTTTGAGCAGGAAATTCACCGGCAAGAGTATCGATTTGTTTTACGTAAGGGACAATACCGAGGGATTTACGGTATTTGCGGATGCGGATGACCTGTTCTTCAGTTTCCAGTTTGTCCTTAAATACCAAACGTCCAATCTGGAAGTCGGAAAATCCGAGCTGTTTGGCTAGTTTTAAGAGTTCAACATCTAACTCCTGTGGTTTGTCGGCCTTTTCCAGCTCCTTGGAGACGAGTACTATATTATATAACTTTTCAAGAAACCATTTATCTATCTTGGTCAGATCGCACACCTCGTCCACTGTGTAACCCTTCTGAAAGGCTTTAGAGATAACGAAAATGCGGTTGTCAGTGGGTTCGCGCAATGCCTTATCGATATCAGGTACTACAATTTCCTTATTGGCCACAAATCCGTGCGCTCCCTGTCCGATCATCCGTAGGCCCTTCTGCATCGCCTCTTCGAAGTTTCGACCTATTGCCATTACCTCGCCGACGCTCTTCATGCTGCTTCCAATCTCCCTTGAGACTCCGTGGAATTTTGAAAGGTCCCAACGTGGAATCTTACAGATCACATAGTCGAGAGCAGGTTCGAAAAATGCTGAAGTAGTACGGGTGACGGAGTTCTTCAGCTCAAAAAGTCCGTAGCCGAGAGCGAGCTTTGCCGCAACTGTAGCCAGGGAATAACCTGTGGCCTTGGATGCAAGCGCTGAACTCCTGGAGAGACGTGCGTTGATCTCGATGACACGGTAATCATCGGAAAGGGTATCATAAGCAAATTGCACATTGCATTCGCCGATGATACCGACATGGCGCGCTATCTTTATTGCCAACTCCTTGAGCATAGAGATGTCGTGATTGTCCAGAGTCTGACAGGGGGCCACCACGATACTTTCTCCGGTATGGATACCCAGAGGATCGAAATTTTCCATATTGGCGACCGTAATGCAATTGTCGTATTTATCGCGCACCACTTCATACTCTATCTCTTTCCACCCTTTTAGCGATTTCTCCACCAATACCTGTGGGGAGTAGGAGAATGATTTTTCCGCAAGGAGGTTGAGTTCCTCTTCATTGTCACAAAATCCGCTGCCGAGGCCTCCGAGCGCATACGCTGCCCTAAGAATCACAGGATATCCAAGTTCATCGGCCGCTTTGCGTGCATCCTCGATATTCTCTACTGCGTGGCTCTTGATAATCTTAATGCCTATCTCCTCCATTTTCTTATTGAAGAAATCCCTGTCCTCAGTATCGATAATCGCTTGAACGGGTGTTCCCAGCACCTTGATGTCATGTTTTTCGAGTACTCCGGCCTTAAAAAGCTCTACTCCACAATTGAGAGCCGTCTGGCCTCCAAATGCCAGCAGAATACCTTGGGGACGCTCTTTCTCTATTACCTTCTCCACGAAGTAGGGAGTAACGGGGAGGAAATATATTTTATCTGCAACACCTTCGGATGTTTGTACGGTGGCGATATTGGGGTTGATCAGGACTGTATAAATACCCTCTTCTTTCATGGCCTTGAGAGCCTGTGACCCTGAATAGTCAAATTCGCCCGCCTCACCGATCTTGAGTGCGCCTGAACCCAGCAGGAGGACTTTCTTGATACTTGAATCTATCATAGTGCTGTCAGAAAATTGTCAAAAAGGTAGCTAGTATCTTTAGGATTCCCGGTCATGTCAGGATAGAACTGGGTGGAAAAAAACTTTCTACTCCTGTGTCGGATACCTTCGTTAGTACCATCGTTCATATTGGTAAAAATGGGTTCCCAATCCTTGCTGAGTCTTGTGGTATCCACCGCATAACCATGATTCTGTATGGTAATGTAGCATCTCTTACTGTCGGTGGCCTGTACGGGCTGATTGTGACTGCGGTGACCATATTTGAGTTTAAATGTCTCTGCGCCTGCAGCTCTTGCGAGGAGCTGATGGCCCATGCAGATACCGAAAATAGGTTTACCGAGCGTCATTGTATGGCGAATATGATTGATGGTAGCAGTACAAAATTCGGGATTTCCAGGACCACTGGATATAAGCAGACCGTCGTAACGTCCAATCGATCCATCATTGAAATTATAATCCCAGGGGACTCTGATTACCTCAATATTTTTAGATATGAGAAAACGTAGTATACTGTGTCTGACACCGCAATCTATAAGTACCACTCTCTTTGAGCGTATTGGTGCAGGGTAGGTGATAACCTCCTTGCAACTCACTTTGGCAACCAGGCTGGTAGTGTTTGGATCTTCCACATCCCACTCCGGTGATGAGCCTTCGGGAAGAATCCTTCCGAGCATTGAGCCGTTATCGCGGATAACTTTAGTAAGCTCACGGGTGTCCACTCCATAAATGGCCGGTATCCTGTTTTCACGGAGCCACTGGTCAAGACTTTTTATTGCACTCCAGTGACTGTATTTGAGTGAATAATCGGAAATTATCAGCCCACGGACGTGAATTCTGTCAGATTCGAAATGTTGCTGAATTCCTCTGACAGTTAATGCCTCGGGGACTCCGTAATTGCCTATCAGGGGATATGTGGCGCAAAGAATCTGACCTTCGTAAGAGGGGTCGGTCAGAGCCTCCGGATAACCGGTCATAGTGGTGGAAAATACCACCTCACCATCTGCAGGGGCCGTATAACCAAAGGAATAGCCCTGAAATTCAAGGCCATTATCCAATTGAACGCTAGATCGGGATCTATTGAGCAGTTGCATGTATGATGCGGTTTAAGATTGTGCAAAGATAGTCATTTCATTGTGACTTGTGTGATTTTTTCACTATTTTTGCCGCCTAACAATTTACCACAACTAGAAAATTACTGCGATATGAAATTCAAAAATTCCACACTACTGCTTGTATCACTCCTTCTCTTGACCGCAAATCTCTACGCACAAGAGCTTTATGATCGTATGGATGATCAGTACAAGGAGAGTTGCACCTCCATCATGGTAGCTCCCGGAGCCTCATCCGACGGCTCAGTGATGATAGGGCACACCTGTGATTCCAATTACCGCACTTGGCTTACAATAGAGCCCCGCAAGAGTTTCTCAATAGGTGACATGGAACCGATCTACGAAGGTATGATGCATAACGAGGAGCCCTGGGATATGCGCAATGTGGTTGAAAAGGGACGTATTCCGGTGGTTGCAACAGAGACCTACAGATTTTTGAATGTAGCATATCCCTGCCTCAATGAGAAACAGCTCGCCATTGGCGAGACTACTACCGAGGGACGCCCGGAATTGCGCAATACAGCCGGCCTATTTTATATAGAAGAGCTCCAAAGGATGGCGCTTCAATATTGTAAAACAGCTCGCGAAGCCATCTCATTGATGGGTCGTTTAGGCGAAGAGTACGGTTACGCAGATTGGGGAGAATGCCTTACTGTGGCTGATAAAAATGAAGTGTGGCATTTTGAAATATATGGTTCAGGCCCCGGTAATCCAAGTGCAATATGGGTAGCTCAGAGGGTTCCCCACGATCACGTAGCTATCTCTGCCAATATTCCCCGTATCGGAAAGGTGGATTTCAATGACAAAGATAATTTCATGTATAGCCGTGACATTAAGGAACGAGCAAAAAAAACCGGTTTTTGGGATGGCAAAGGGGATTTCATATTCCATAAGATAGTATCCGGAAGAAAACCCTTCTCCATACGAGAATTTTTCATATTGTCAACTCTTGCTCCTTCGCTTGGTCTCTCTTACGATGCTGAAGAACTGCCTTTTTCCGTCAAACCCGACGAGAAGGTGACTCCGGAAAAGGTGTTTGAAATCTACCGTTCTACCTACGAGGGCACTGAATATGACATAGTGAAGAATCTCTCCTATACGGCTCATAGACGTGTACGCCAAGCTGATGGTACAATCAAGGAGTATGACGAGGTAGTCTATCCTCTCTCAGCATTCATGTCAAATGACCTTCAGAATCTGCTGAACGAGATCAAGCCCGGTATCGTAGGGCGATATCGCGCCATTGCCCTTATCAGGTGCTCCTATTCGCACATAGTTAGACTTCGCAACTGGCTTCCGGATGAAATAGGCGGTGTGGCCTATTTTGCATTTGACAATCCCGCTCAAAGCCCTAGAATCCCCATCTATTCCGGTGCTACGGAATTGCCGCAGAGTTTCGGGGTATGCGGACAGCATCGCTATCGTGAAGATGCTGCAATATGGGCATTTAGGGAGACCAATCGTATTGCCGCAATCAATTGGGACAAAACCAGAAAGATCATCGAGCCGGAAATGGCTGCATATGAACGCAATATGATGACCTCAAATGCAATGGTTGAGGATCAGGCTGCAGCTCTGCTAAAAGAGGGTAAAAATGAGGAGGCTACCGAGTTGCTCAACAGACACACAAGTTCATTTGCCGCCTCTGTCATGGCCCGTTGGCGTGAACTCAAAGGAAAGATGTTGGAAATATTTATTAGGAGTATGTAGTGTGTAGTATGTAGTGTGTAGTGTGTAGTGTGTAGTGTGTAGTATGTAGTGTGTAGTGTGTAGTGTGTAGTGTGTAGTATGTAGTATGTAGTATGTAGTATGTAGTATGTAGTATGTAGTATGTAGTATGTAGTATGTAGTATGTAGTATGTAGTATGTAGTGTGTAGTGTGTAGTGTGTAGTGTGTAGTGTGTAGTGTAGAATATAGTGTAGAATATAGTGTAGAATATAGTGTAGAATATAGTGTAGAATATAGTGTAGAAGATGTAGCATGAGTATAAAAGGTCTAAAAAATTTTCGTGACCTCGGTGGTATCAAAGCCGGGGAGAAGCGTCTTAGAAAGGGATTTTTATTTCGTAGTGAAGTACCGGTTAAAGTCTCTGCAGAGGAGATGCTTCGATTTAGAACTCCGTTTGAGATAGATATGTTAATTGATCTTCGTACACAATATGAAGCGGAAGAGAAGCCCTATACTCTACCCGAAGGAGTGGAGTATCTGCATATGCCTATGTTCGGAGAATCATTGATGGGCATAACCAGGGATTCAGGCTCTAGTGTTGGAAAATACCTTATTCGCAAATACAATAGAAAGGAGATAAGGCACCATCTTCCGGATATTGAAAAACTCTACATAGATGTGATGAAAGAAAAGTCTGTTTTGGAGATGACAGGCAAAGTCATGCGACAGGTAATTTCCAATACTCTTGAGTGGAAGTCTACACTCTTTCACTGTTCATGGGGCAAGGATAGAGCTGGGGTCCTGGCAGCATTTCTTCTTTCCCTTTTGGGAGTAGAAATGGGGGAGATTGTAAAAGATTATACCTTTACCAATAGAGCCGTAAGATTTAAAGCAATGCAGTACGCCATGCTTGTATTTCTGTTCAAACAAGATGTGGTTGTCGCAAGAAAGGTGTGGCGTGGCTCTCTAGCAAAGCCAAACTATATTAAAGGCGTATTTGAGGCAATTGAGAGCAATTATGGCACGACGGACAATTTCTTTAGGGATGCCCTTGAAATCAGTGACGAATTGCGTGATGCTTTTCGTGACAGAATGTTGGTTTGACACTGATTATCCCTTATCGTTTTCGATGAGTTCGAGAAGTCTGTCGATAGCCTCCTCCTGAGGTACAGAGCGCATAACAGGATTTTTTCCGCGGTAAAGCGTTACTTTGCCACTTCCTTCGCCCACATAACCCCAATCTGCGTCGGCCATTTCACCCGGACCATTAACAATACAACCCATTATTGCGATACGCATACCTTTTAGATGAGATGTGCGTCGTTTCACTTCATTGAACGTTTCTTCCAGATTGTATTGTGTGCGGCCACAACCGGGGCAAGCAATATACTCTGGCCTCGTGAATTTTCTGCGGCTGGCCTGCAGCAGAAGATCTTTGAAATAGACCATTCTTTCCTCAGATAATGGTTCACCGGCTATGGTCGCATCCGTCAGGTCGATATCGTCGATTTTACAGTCGAGCAGTGCCGGGCCATATTTGCAGGAGGCGCGGATTATCCATTCATTCCAGTTTTCTGCTGTCACCGGACCCTCATTGGGCATCTGACAAGATTTTACAATCTCCCTACCGGCAGCTATCTCATTTACGGGATTTTCGGTGAGTGATACGCGTATGGTCTCTCCGATTCCTTCGCTCAAAAGCGCGGAAATGCCTACGGCAGACTTAATGCGTCCCTCATCGCCGTTGCCTGCCTCAGTAACCCCCAAGTGGAGCGGATAGATTCTCCCCATCTTCACCATCTCTTCGTGGAGAAGGCGGTATGCATCGCTCATAACTCTTGTGTTACTCGCTTTGAGTGAAATTACTACCTTATGGAAATCCTTTTCAATGCACATCTGCAACCACTCCATCACAGCCTCTTTCATGGCGAAAGGAGTGTTGCCGTAGAGTTCGGTAATCCGTGTGCCGAGAGAACCGTGATTAAGTCCGATCCGTATGGCAGTGTCATGTTCACGACATTTGTCCAGAAGTAGGGAAAACTGGTTACAGGCCTTTTCATGCTTGGGCGCAAAATTGCCCGGATTGATACGCACCTTATCCGCAACCTCAGCGGCTGCAAGTGCTACTTTAGCTGAAAAGTGCACGTCAGCCACAAGAGGTGTCATAATGCCTTCGGAACGCAGTATTGCTTTTATTTGACGCAGTGCTTCGACCTCCTTGAGTCCTTGAGTCGTCAGGCGGATGATATCGGCTCCTGCAACAGCCATTTCACGGCACTGCGCAACAGATGCCTCAATATCACGAGTATCGGTATTGCACATCGTCTGAACCGAGACCGGAGCCTCTCCTCCGATCCGTACTCCTCCAATTTCAAAAGAAACTTTCTTCATATCATCCATATTCACTTACTCCACACTCCTCACTCCATACTACAAACTACAAACTACACACTACACACTACACACTACATACTTCTCACTCCACACTCCTCACTCCAAACTACACACTCCACACTCCAAACTACACACTCCACACTCCACACTCCATACTCCATACTCCATACTCCATACTACATACTTCCCCGCAACTCGCACCCCGACTCACCAAAGATGGACAAATAGTCCAACGCTTAGCATTATATTTCGCGGATAGCACAACATCCAGTATTGATCGCTGAATTTGTTGGTGTGATAGATACTGCAGAGCGAATATTTATAATTACCCTCAATCTGAATTTCAAAGGGCTTGAATACTACTGCAAGACCCAGACCTCCCAGGATTCCATAGTCATGTCGAATATCATACTGATCCCATCCGCTCTCCCGTGCCGTAGAAGTACGGTAGCCGTAATAACCGCCAGCATTAACCAATAGCCTAAAACGTGAAAAGTCAATTTTGAACTGTGAAACCAGTGGGATCTCAATAATTTTATATCTATCACCCCACTGTTCATATTTTGAAGCATAGCCCTCTTCTCCGTATTTTACGCCAAACTGTACTCCAAAGTTGAAGAGTTGATCCCAAAGTGCGTGGTAATAGGTGTATAGCAATGAAATGTTTAGGGGACATTGGATATATTCTTCGCCGACAGTAGGGGAGGAACTCACTGTACAGAAGCTGTAGCCATATCTGACTCCCAGCATATGGATGCTCTTATATTTCTGCGGAGGTGCAATTGAATCTATGTTTGCAAAATCATCGTCAAGATCAGCGATGATCACATTTTCCTGTCCGTATAGTTGGAAAAAGAGCAATATCGCAAACAGTGTCAATAGTAGCTTTTTCATTTGAACATCTCCTTTATGTTGATAGTTTGCTCGAGGTCAGTCATCTCAGGAAGTGTAAGGATATAGACTCCCGGCGAAGGCTGGTACATACGTACCTTTTCCGGCTGCCTTTTATCGAGAAAATTGCCTGAGTCGAACAAGCCATTCTTGTTGCGGTCTTCTGTGATTCTTATCGAATATTCCTGCGGTTTAAGATAGGGGAACAGGAGCGATGTGTCCCTCTCTATATTGTATTTTCGAAAGACCTCCTTACGATCTTTGTTCACAAGCTCCACTATGTATCGGGTATCGACACTTTTCATTACGAGAGTGATGGAGCTGGCATCCTCGCTCTTCGGAAGGGTAAATTTGGTCTTCACCTCTGCATTGGGGAGGTTGTCCAGATTGAAAAAGGAGCCTTCAGGTACCGTAAACTCGTATTCGTGACCATCTTTTATCTCTCTATCCATATACATTATGAAACGTCGGATTTCCTTGGGATCCTGTTCAAACTTGAAAGTGATGGTATCTGTCTGGTGTCTGGGATTGGTCACGGTCAGATAGAGCATTTCTTTATTGCTACGGATTATCGGAAGCGCGGAGATGAGACTGATACCGTCTTGTGCAATGTTTTCATTTTTTGCAACGACATTGAATTTGAATACCGTATCTTTTGGTTGTTCTTCTCTCTGTTGTTGGCCGCTTGGAGTCTGAGGCAGGGGAACTGCCAGAGAGAGATTTTCTATCGTATCCCTAAGATGACCCGTGGAGTCAGTCCTTTTGTAGCTCAATTTGAGCAGTAAACTATCTTCAAGTTTATAGTGCGTTTTGATCCAGAAATCAAGACTGTCTTTTCTTGGGGAGTACTGGATTATGACGCTGCTGTCGTGAATTCCGAAAAACTCCATGCCGGATATCTCGACATCAGGGGCGTTGAAAGAGAGGAATCCTGATTTCTCACTCCTCCTGCCACTGTTTTTGAGAAACTGGATGCTCTGGACCTCCGTAAACATCAAAAGCTCATACATCGAATGTCTATCCAGACAGGCGAGTGTATCTTTCATATCGAAAGGCAGCAGTTCGTATATTGAGTCACGGATTACTTCCACAGGTTGGACAAACTTGTCCAAAAAGGCGATCTGGTCTTTTGTGGGATCATATTTACTGTCATTGTCACTGTCTGTAAATGCCACAATGCGATAGAGCGTATCACGTATATTTCTAATGGTGAAAAAGCCCCATTCGTCGCTCTTTGAAGCTGCATCGGGAAACATATTAAAACAAGCGGAGTCAGAGTGGTCTGTGTAGAGTGCCACAAGTGCCTTTTTGACCGGCTGGAGAGTCTGACAATCAATGATATTGCCGGTGATATAGAGTGAGTCCACGGTGTCACCTGTCGAAAAAGCATAGACCAGTCTGGGAGCAATGTTGCCCTCGTTGTTGTCTGCCAAACCCTCTCCGAAGTCAATAGTGTAGGTCCTGTTTTCGGCAAGAGTGTCCGGAATGGAAAAAACTATGTTCTTTCCCTTTATTTTGTGGGTGATTCTCTTCTTAATCGGTGGAGAGAGATAGATCTCTGAAGCACTCTTGACTACCGTATATTCATCATAGGTGAGGTAGATTTTTCCGTCGTATCTGGGAAAATTTGTGGCATTGAAGTCGGGAGTTACCTTCAAGAGAACTGGTGGTATAGTATCTTTGGGGCCTCCACTAGGGGGTGTCGTGGTATTGGCGCATGATTTGGAAAGCAGCAGACAAAACACAAACCCTATCAGGGCCAGCGCTGTCAACAATACTCTTCTATTTTCTTGCATTTTGGTTGGTTTACTTTCTATTAGACGTTAAGTTCAACACGCTTGACACTTTCGATCCCCTTTATGTCCGAAAGTGACTTGATGAGCTTTTCAAGGTCGTCGGTATTGCGTACATATAGATCGACAGTCCCTTCAAACACTTCGTCATGGGTTTCGATGAATATCTTGCGCATATTTACACCGAGCTGTAATGAGATGACTTTGGACATATCACTAATAATGCCCATCCTATCCAGACCTGTAATGGAAATCCGTGCCAGATAGGACATCATGAAGTGTTTGCTCCATCTTGCCGCGACTATTCTATCTCCTTGTTTAGCTGCCAGGTTTGTAGCTCTCTGGCAACTTTTCTTGTGCACAAGTACACTGCCGTCATCCTCTATAAATCCCACAACATTGTCACCCGGGATAGGGGAGCAGCACTCTGCTATAGTGAATGTGACAGTCCCCTTAGTAAGATCTTCCCTGAGTTCATACTCGCGTTGTTTGTCGATTTTGCCGTTATTGCGTTCGGGTGTAAGGAGTTTTACACCCCACATCTGCACATTGCGCTTCTCTACATTGGTTTTAAGGGCCGTTTCAAGATCCGAAAGGTCAATTAGACCTATACCTATCTTGTGGTAAAGTTCATCCTTGCTGCCTGCCTTGTAGAAATCAATGAGTTTTTTGATTACACGGCCTTTGACTGTGATATTTCGCTCCTTGAGTTTGGATGTGAGGACCTTCATTCCCTCCTTGATGCTATCTTTTGTTTCCGCCTTTATGGAGTCCAGGACAAAAGTTCGCGCTCGGTTGGTGCGGATGAAATCCAGCCACTCTCTCTTCGGCTTGCCGCTATCCGAAGTGATTATTTCCACTTGATCTCCGTTTGAAAGGACATGGGATAGGGGCAGAAGTTTCTGATTCACCTTCGCCGCTATCGCCTTGTTGCCCACTTGTGTATGGATTAAGTAGGCAAAATCAAGTGCGGTAGAACCCTTGGGTAGAGTCTTGGACTCACCTTTTGGTGTAAATACATATATGTCGGAGCTGAGCAGTTCTTTGTGGAAACTATCGAGAAACTGCAATGCATTGGAGTCAGGATCTTCCAGTATATCACGAACATGCTTAAGCCATATATCTATCTCCGCTTCGCCGGCGGGATAGTCGTCTCCTTTTTTGTACACCCAGTGTGCAGCCACACCTCTTTCAGCTATGGAGTTCATCCTTTCGCTGCGGATCTGAACTTCAATCCATTTGCCTCCCGGACCCATTACGGTCAAGTGCAATGCCTCATATCCGTTGCTCTTGGGTTCTTTCACCCAGTCTCGTGTCCTATCGGGTTTGTACTGGTATTTTTCGGTAATAAGTGAAAATATCTGCCAACATTGTTCCCTCTCGCTGATGCCTTTTTTTGCTTCGAAAATAATACGCACTGCATATATATCGAATATTTGCTCGAATGGAACATTCTTGGTATTCATCTTTTTCCAGATAGAGTAGGGGGTCTTGAGACGTTTGAGTATCTCAACCTTGTAACCGGCCGCCTCCAGCTCTTTTTCGATAGGGATTACAAAACTATCAATGGTACCTGAACGCTCTTCCATCACAGCTTCCAGTTTTGCTTCGATAGCTCTATGAGCTTCCGGTTCCCTATGAATGAGCCAGATGTTCTCCATCTCGGATTTGATGCTGTAGAGACCGAGACGGTGAGCGAGAGGTATGAAGATATACATCGTCTCACTGAGGATCTTCTCCCTTTTGTATTCGGGCATGAACTGAATAGTACGCATATTGTGCAGGCGGTCTGCCAGTTTGATGAGTACTATACGGACATCGTCATTGAGAGTGAGCAGAATCCGTTTGAAATTTTCGGCCTGCATGCTCTTTGAATAGGTAATGTTGTCGCTGTCGAGAGCAGTCTTAATCTTGGTCAAACCGTCAACCAGCGAGGCTATCTTCTGGTCGAAATGGTTTCTGATATCTTCGACCGTATAGTTAGTATCCTCGACCACGTCATGCAGCAATGCCGCACAGATGGATTTACATCCCAGACCGATTTCATGAACCACAATCTTCGCCACTGCAATCGGGTGAAGAATGTAGGGCTCTCCGGAACGTCTCCGTACACCTTTGTGAGCCTCATTGGCGAAATCAAAGGCTTTGAGCACCAGTTCAAATTCTTCCTGATTGGCGCAACGCTTCAGACTATACTTCTTCAGCGACTCAAATTCCCTATTTATGACTTTGTAATCCTCTTCTGTAAACATATTCTATTTAAATTAGAAATAGAGATCTCTTATACCCTCTTTTACCATATTCAGTCTTTGTACGACCATGTTTTTTCTCTCACCTGCAGGCATCTTAGCGAGCTCCTTATCAATAAGTTCATATCCCACTTTTTTCGTCTCTTCCGAACTGTAATCCTCAAGATACTCAGCAAGGGTGACGATGGCATTAGGGGTGCAGAAATTGCCGATAAATCCGGGAATGGCAAATTCCATGAAATGCTCTCCGGTACGTCCCAGACGATAGCAAGAGGTACAGAAACTGGGAATATATCCCCTCGTGAGAAGCCATCTGATCACCTGGTCGAGGTCGCGGGTGTCGCCAATTTGGAACTGCTCCTTGTCGAGTTGCTGCTCATATTCCTCCTTCTGGTAGCCACCGATCTCGAGCTTGGTGCCCGCATCTATCTGGGAAACCCCGAAATCTATCACATCGTCCCTAACCTGACTGTTCTCTCTGGCAGTCATGATAAGTCCCGTATAAGGTACGCTGAGGCGCAAAATGGCCACCAGCATCTTAAATTGTTCGTCGGTCACCCGCCAAGGGAGATCCATCTCAAGTCCGTGGGCGGGCTGGATGCGTGGAAAGCTGATAGTGTGAGGACCTACTCCGTAAGTCTCTTTAAGATGGATTGCGTGGGCTACGAGTCCCAGCACTTCGAAGCGCCAGTCGTAGAGCCCGAAAAGTGCTCCGATGCCCATATCGTCAATTCCTCCTTCAAATGCACGGTCCATCGCATGGAGTCGCCACATGTAGTCTCCTTTATGGGTATTTTTCGGGTGTACTCTTGCGTAGGTCTCGCGATGATATGTTTCCTGGAACACCTGATAGGTGCCGATACCTGCCTCTTTAATTATCTTGTAGCCCTCTATCTCCTGAGGCGCAGCGTTGATATTGACGCGGCGGATCTCTCCATTACCAACTTTTGTCTGGTAACAAAGCCTCACGGTATGGGCGATAAATTCCGGTGAATACATCGGGTGTTCTCCGTAGACCAGTATCAAGCGTTTGTGACCGATATTTTCCAGATTAACTACCTCGTTTATCAATTCCTGGTCGCTAAGTGTTTTGCGCACTGCGGTGCGGAGCGAACGGCGGAAACCGCAATATTTGCAATCATTGATACAGTGGTTGCCGATGTAGAGGGGTGCGAAAAGTACAATCCTGTTGCCGTAGATCGCCCTTTTAAGCTCCCTTGCCGTTTCGAAGAGTTCCTGTTTCATCTCTTCAGACTCTATTGCGAGCAAATGTGCGCACTCTTCAAGGGTTAGGGGCTCTTTTGCTTTGCTCTTGGCAAAAATAGCCCTTATTGCCTCCTTGTCCTCTTTTGTTTCCCTTATCAGGGAATGAAGTTGATCTTCATTAATGAAATCAATGTATTTTTTTTCCATTTTCGATTGTTGTTTTAAAATGTAATTCCGTATTATTTTCGGTTTCATCACCCTCCTGTATTGCGAGAGGATTAACCGGATGTTCATAATCAACTTGCTGGAATCCATACGAAAGCTGGGATCCGAAGAGGATTACGCCCCAGCAGAGATTCATCCAGATCATCAGCAGCGGTATCGCTGCGAGCGCTCCATAAACACCGCTAAGTCGTGTGACCATCAACTGTGTATTTAGGTAGAGGTATTGTATCGCTACAAATGCCGCTCCGGACACGATGGCACCCTTGATAGCCGAGCTATATCTTACCCTCGTATGGGGAATGAATTTGTAAAGCAGCGAAAATACCAGTACGGCCACTCCATAGAATACCACCCAGAAAAGGTTGGTGGTAAGAAAACTGAAGGCACCGAGATTCTCGCTGACTGAGGAGAGGAATCTTATATAATATCCCCACCCGTATAGGAAGAGTATTATCATAAAAGGAGAGAGCAGTAGAATGGCCAGATAGGCGACTATCCTCTTGCCGATACCTGTATATTCTTTAACCATCCAGATGCGGTTGAATGCAGACTCGACATTTATCATCAACCAAATCACCAGCCAGGCAAATGCTCCGAAACTGATCCATCCGAAAGTGCCTTTTTTCGTAGTAACAAGAATGTTATTGGCAAAGTTGAGAATTGCATCGATCATCTGTGAACTTGTGGGGAAGGCAGAGTAGAGCAGGTCGGAGAGCATCTTGTCCAGTTTGAATCCACTGGCCACAAATAGTATCAGCGCAACGATTGGAACTATTGCCATTAAACCAAAGTAACTCAAAGCGACGGCTTCACGTGCAATTCTCTGTCCGGAAAAACCCTTAAAGGTGATAATAAGTGCCTTAAGATAGCGTATGGCCCTTCTGCGGGCCTTCCCAAACTCACTGAAATCGAGTCTCCAGATATCTTTTGTAATGAACTTAAAGGCAATCCGGTAAAGTTCTTTGATTCTTTGGATAAATAACCTCATAATGACTCTCCTTCGATTATTTTGAGGAGATCTTCCTCGGTTATCACTTTGATGCCAAGTTTTTCGGCTCTTCTTAGCTTTTCCGGACCGCTCTTTTCTCCGGTCAGGAGATAGGTGGTCTTTCCGCTGACTGCGCTTACATTTTTGCCGCCGTGAGCGGCTATAAGAGCCTTCATCTCTTCGCGTGAAATGGAAAAATTGCCCGAAATCACTATTGTCGTTCCGGCGAGTCGATCGGAGAGCAGACTCATTTTCTCTTCGGAGAGGGCAAATTGAAGTCCGAAACCGCGTAACTCTTCAATAGTGCGCCTATTGGCTTCATTCGCAAAATATGATACCACACTTTCCGCCATTATCTCCCCAAAATCATCTACCTGCATCAAATCTTCCCTAGTAGCGGAAGCCAATGCATCAATGTTGCCGAAAGCATTGGCGGCTACCCTGGCGGTTGCTTCACCGATATGCCTTATGCCCAATGCATAGAGTACCCTTGTGAAGGGCACCTGCTTGGATTGCTCAATACTCGAAAGAAGGTTGTCAACTGATTTCTGCTGCCATCCTTCGAGTCCCAATAGGTCTTCCGCTTTTAGGCGGTATAGATCCGGTAAGGTACGTATCAGCCCCTTGTCATAGAAAAGTGAGATGGTTGCTTCCCCTGCGAGTATGTCCATAGCCTTGCGGGAGACGAAATGGATAAAGCGCCCCTTTATCTGAGTAGGGCAGCCCTCACTGTTGGGACAATAGTGGCGCGCTTGCTCGGGATCTCTCTCCAGTGGAGTGCGGCAATCGGGGCATACCGACGGGAAAAAGGGTTTCTGAACATCAGCATGGCGCTTCGAAAACTCCACACCGGTAATTTTGGGGATAATCTCGCCTCCCTTCTCCACATACACCATATCTCCGACGCGTATATCCAGCAGCTCCATTTGATCGAAGTTGTGAAGCGAGGCACGCCTAACAGTGGTGCCTGATAGAGGCACGGGCTCGAGATTGGCCACTGGAGTAATCGCTCCGGTCCTGCCCACTTGATAATCTATGGAGAGTACCGTGGTAAGTGCCTCTTCGGGCTTAAATTTGAAAGAGGTAGCCCACCGAGGGGATTTGGCCGTATAGCCCAACTGACGCTGAAGGTCGAGCTGATTGACTTTGACCACTATGCCGTCAGTGGCGTAGGGAAGGCTTTTTCTACGCTCTTCCCATTCTTCAACATAGTGGATAACTTCCTCAATATTTTTAGCTTCTATACTGTATTCCGAAACGTGAAACCCCCAGGAAGCTGCTGCTCCAATTGCTTCGCTGTGCGTACCGAATGGAAGATCTTCTCCGAGTAGGTGGTAGAGGATGCAGTCGAGTCCGCGTTCCTTTACCTGAGAGGGATCCAGCAGTTTGAGGGAGCCGGATGCGGCATTTCTAGGGTTGGCAAAAGGTGTTTCACCGGATTCCGTTCTCTCTAAATTAAGGCGGTCGAAAGCTTCATAAGGCATGAAAATCTCGCCTCTGATCTCAAATTCCGCAGGAATATTTTCCCCATGGAGAATGTGTGGAATGGATTCGATGCTGACAATATTGCGCGAGACATCGTCACCTTTGATACCGTCTCCGCGTGTGATAGCCTGTGCCAGCCTACCCTCGCGGTAGATCAGACAAATGGCTGTACCGTCTATCTTTAACTCGCAAGAGTATGAGAAAGGGCCTTGAGCTACATTTGCCACCCTTTGGTGAAATTCGTACAACTCGCTTTCGTTGTAGGTGTTGCTGAGAGAAAGCATGGGATAACGGTGCTCCACCTGTACAAATCCCTCGTTGGTATCGGTAAGGTCGCTTCCTACCCTGCGGGAAGGGGAGTCCTCTCTTGCAAATTCGGGAAATCTGGCCTCCAGACCCTGGAGCTCCATCATCAGCATATCATACTCGAAATCGGATATGATAGGAGTGGCGAGCACATAATAATTGCGGTTGTGCTCTTCGAGTTCACGACGCAATTGCTCTATCCTCTCCTTTGCAAATGATTTAGAAATTTTAGCCATATCCGATTAATTCGCTAATAACTCACAAAAATAGTACAATTTTGTCAAAAAGTAGTACATTTGCAACCGGAAAAACAAACACATAATTTTTATGAAAGAATCTATCATTATTTTGACAGGAGGAGGACCCGCTCCGGGAATAAACACGGTTATAGGAAGCATAACAAAAGCATTTTTGGCGAGAGGATACAGGGTACTCGGTCTCCATGGAGGTTACAAAGGGCTTTTCACTCCCAATCCATCATATACTGAGATAGATTTCGTGATGGCTGATTCGATTTTCAACAGAGGTGGTTCCTACCTTATGATGAGCCGATACAAGCCCACGGAAAAGGACTATGAAGGAAATTTCAACTATAAGCTGTTTCAAGATAACAATATCAAACTGCTTGTGACAATAGGTGGCGACGATACCGCTTCTACCGCCAACAGGGTGACAAAATTCCTACAGGCGAGAAATTACAAAATCTCCAATATTCATGTGCCGAAGACTATTGACAATGACCTTCCGCTCCCTCTCAATACACCCACCTTTGGCTATCATTCCGCAAAGGCGGAGGGTACCCGTATCGCTACCACAGTGTATGAGGATGCGAGGACTTCGGGCAACTGGTTCATCGTAGCTGCGATGGGGCGCTCTGCAGGCCATCTGGCCATCGGCATCGGCTCTTCTTGCCACTATCCTATGATCATAATTCCGGAAATGTTCAACAAGTCAAAAATTACAGTTGACAAAATCATCAAGCTCTCAATATCCTCAATTGTGAAGAGAAAATTGATGGGTATTCCATACGGCGGCATAATGATTTCCGAGGGAGTATTCCACCTTCTCGATGAAGATGAATTGACAGCAACGGGAGTAAAATTTACTTATGATGAGCATGGACATCCGGAACTTGGTAAGATCCCCAAGGCTCAGCTCTTTAACGATATTCTGGATATTGAGCTAAAAAAGCTTGGAATGAATATAAAGATGCGTCCTATCGAGATAGGCTATGACATCAGATGTCAGGCTCCTATTTCATACGACCTGCTCTACTGTACCCAGCTTGGTTGCGGAGTTTATGAGCTCTACGTACGCGGCGAATCGGGATGTATGGTTTATGTGGATACAATCGGTCGCATCAAGCCCCTTTATCTCAAAGACTTCCAGGATCCTAAGACCGGGAAGATCCCCCCGCGACGTGTGGATATTGAAGGGGACCAGGCACAGGGTATCTACAAACATATAGTACACTACATCACTCCTGGCGACTATGAGGCAGCGAAGGAGTACCTCAGCAACCCTGAAGAGTACGACTTCCACAAGATTCTCAATTGGTAGTGGAGGGTAAGGTTGTAATATACCAGCTGTTATTGAGAGCTTTCGGTAAACGTAAGTATGTTTCCGGAGGCTCTTATGATATTAATGGCAGCGGTAAGTTCGACGATATCACTGAGCAAGTTCTTAAAAAACTCAAAAAACTCTCTGTAAGTGCCATTTGGTACACAGGAGTAATTTCACACGCCACCAAGACACATTTTCACGGTATAAAAGATTGCAATGTTTCCATAGTCAAAGGCGAGGCAGGTTCTCCTTATGCCATACGCAATTATTTCGATGTAAATCCGGCACTGGCCAATAATCACGACAATCGGATGGCGGAGTTTGAGGCACTTGTGCGCCGCACACACAAGGCGGGAATGAAGGTTATCATCGATTTTGTGCCCAACCACGTGTTTAGGCAGTACGATACCTATTTCACTCGCGACAATTTCCATATCCTCGACGGACCGCTTGTTCTACCGCAATCTCTCAATTCCGACTATGTCGAAAATCCCGCCAAGGCCACCGGTAATGATGTGTTTCATACATCTCCCTCAATAAATGACTGGTATGATACCGTCAAACTCAACTATGATAGCCGTAATACTTGGATAAAGATGCTCGACGTACTCAAATTTTGGGTTGCAAAGGGGGTGGATGGATTCCGTTGCGATATGGTGGAGATGGTGCCGGCAGAGTTTTTCGGCTGGGCTTTCAGTGAGATCAAGCGTATCTATCCCAATACATTTTTCATCGCTGAGGTTTACGGTAAGGAGAATTATAGAAAATATTATGAGATCGGTGCTTTTGACCTCTTGTATGATAAATCGGGCTTCTACGATACTTTGAGAAGCATTATTTGCGATGGTACAAGTACCAGACAGCTTACGGGCGAATGGCAATTTCTCGGCGATCTGCAACCCCGAATGCTCAATTTTTTAGAAAATCATGATGAGCAGCGTATTGCCTCGGACTTTTTTGCAGGTTCGGGCAGAGCAGCTTTTCCCGCCCTTGCAGTCGCGTTACTATTCAATAAGGCTCCTTTTATGCTCTATTTCGGGCAGGAGTTCGGTGAAAGAGGTATGGAGAAGGAGGGTTTCAGTGGACTGGACGGACGCACTTCAATCTTTGATTACTGTTATGTGCCTTCGATCAGACGCTGGTTGCTCAACCGTTTGACGGTGGATGAAGTGGTAGTTTATAAGGAGTATTGTCGATTACTGAAGATAGCTACTTCGGATGCGATTTTCGCTCATGGCGAGACTTATGATCTTATGTATGCCAATCCCGATTCGGAACGATTTGACGGCAATCTTCAATTTGCTTTTATGCGAGGTTATGATAGCTCCTGTATGCTTGTAGTGGCCAATTTTGAGGATAGGCCGGTAAAGGTCGAAGTCAATATTCCTGTTGAAGCTTATGCCTTTTTCGGTCTTGCGAAAGAGGGCGAAAAGGTGGAAGTCAAAATAGGTGCAAGAGACTATATGAGAGTAAATTTGGTTTAGTTCTGAGTTCTGAGTATGTAGTTCCGAGTTTGTAGTATGTGGTTCTGAGTAAGTTTTTGAGTTTCGAGTTCCGAATAGCTTGCTTTTCATAAGTTTTGAATGATTTTATAGTTTAAAATTTGATTTTTGTTGTATTAATTTTTTAGGTATCTTGCATGTTATAAAACTATTATGCTACATTTTCAGACTTCAAATAACATGAGCGAAGAAAAATTTTGTGTTTTCGAAGCCATGTTATTTGAAGTATATTCAGCCAAATACTACCAACTACACACTAAATACTAACTCGCAACAGATATTATGAAAAGGCTTTTATTGATTTCCGCACTATTTTGCATGCTGGCAAATGTCAGCATTGCCCAGGACATCAAGGGTTACTGGAAAGGTACTTTGAATGTAGGCACAACTGAGATCGAACTCTGTTTTGACATAAAGGAAGTTGACGCCACGATCTCTGCCACACTTGACATCCCAACTCAAGGAGCGTACGGCATTCCCGTGACGTCGATTTCTTTTGAAACGATGAAACTTACAATGGATATTGCACCTCTCAACGCTAAATATGAAGGTACTTTTGTGCTCAATAACATAGTGGGTGAATTTACTCAGATGGGCATGTCGTTGCCCCTAACTCTCATTAAGGGGGAAAAAGCGGATAAACCCAAACGACCGCAGGAGCCTAAAGAGCCCTTCCCATACAAATCGGAAGAGGTCTTTTTCAAAAACAACAGAGAAGATTTTACTCTTGCAGGTACCTTGACTATTCCCGAAGGAACCGGTCCTTTCCCGGCTACGATCCTGGTTTCAGGTAGTGGTCCTCAAAATCGTGACGAAGAATTGTCGAACCACAGACCCTTTGCCGTGATTGCAGATTACCTCAGCCGTAACGGTATTGTTGTCCTAAGATTTGATGATCGCGGAGTAGGTTCTTCCGAGCCCGGCAATCCCGATGCTACCTCCTTTGACCTTTCCTATGATGCCGAGGCGGCATTTGACTATTTGCTTTCAAGAAAAGAGGTCATTCCTTCACTTTGCGGCATAACCGGCCATAGCGAGGGTGGCTATATCAACTTTATGGTGGCTCAGCGGCGCCCCGATGTGGCGTTTCTTATTTCTCTCGCAGGTCCTGCCGTAACGGGGGCGGAGATTCTAAAAGTTCAGCAGGCTGAAATTTACAGGGGGATGGGTATGCCCGAGCAGATGGTTGAGAGTAATAAGATGATCTCAGAGAACCTTTTCTCCATTATAGAGAAATATGATGCTCCTGATGAGAACTTCCGCAAAGAAGCGCTGAGTTATCTCGCCTCTGTGGGAATGCCCGATGATGTCGCAATTCCTATGATTGATCAGTACGGTTCACCTTGGTTCTTTTATTTCCTCAAATATGATCCGGCCCCTGCAATTAGAGAAGTGACTGTTCCTGCACTGATTCTCAACGGTACGCTTGACAAACAGGTGGTCTCATATCAGAATATACCTGTTTTCCATGAAATAGCTGCTCAGATCGGTAGGGACAATATGCGTATCGTGGAGCTTGAGGGACTAAACCATCTCTTCCAGCACGCTGAAACCGGTCTTCCCACCGAATATGGAACTATTGAAGAAACTATTTCAGAAGAGGTTCTAAAACTGATGCTCAATTTTGTAAATTCAATAAAGTGATGACCATAGCTATTGACTTCGACGGCACTATTGTAGAACATGCCTATCCTAAAATAGGCAAGCCCATTCCTTTCGCCATAGAGACCTTGCTTCAGATGCAGAAAGATGGGCATAGGCTTATCTTATGGACAGTACGCACAGGAGAGCTCTTGCAAGAGGCGATAGACTATTGCGCCGAAAGGGGATTATACTTCTATGCAGAGAATGAAAACTATAGGGGTGAAATGGAAGAGTTGGAGGTTGGTGCATATCATCGAAAGCTTGACGCCGATATATTTATAGATGACAGAAATTTAGGAGGATTACCGGATTGGGGGGTTATCTATAATGCGGTGAAAATTTCGCTCGAAGGAGGTGATGCACTCCACACAATGGCATCGGGTTCTGCAATGCCTGAGTCGAAGAAAAAGCGTTGGTTTTTCTAAACTCAAAACTAACTTCCAAGCCTTTATTGTCAGGCAAAAGCCTCAATTTCTTTTCGCAATAAACTCTAATTGGTGGTCTATTTTGATTAAATACAAAATAGACCACCAATTTTTTTGCTTTTTTGCAATTTAAATTAATAGGATGAAAGATTTATCGTAACTTTGTAAGATAATACCTAAGCGTCATTTTGGAAGCAAAATGTTCACAATGTCTATAAAATGAAAAAAGAATTATTAAACAAAATTTCAAAGAAAGAGATAGTAGTTGGCGTAGTCGGACTTGGTTATGTCGGACTGCCATTGGCGGTGGAAAAGGCAAAAGCCGGTTTTAAAACCATCGGCTTCGATGTGCAAAGTCAAAAGGTGGATATGGTAAATGCCGGACACAATTACATAGGCGATGTAGTGGACGATGACTTAAAAGAGATTGTTTCGAAAGGATTGCTCTCGGCAACTTCCGATTTCAGCTTTGTCAAAGATGTGGATTTCGTGGCTATCTGTGTGCCGACTCCTCTTGATATTCATCAACAGCCCGATATAAGTTACGTAAAATCCTCCACCGAGGATATTGCCAAATATTTGAAGAGAGGAACAATGGTAGTCCTGGAGTCCACAACCTATCCCGGAACCACCGAAGAGTTGATAAAGCCGATTCTTGAAAAAGGTTCGGGATTAAAGTGTGGAGTGGATTTTTATCTCGGTTTTTCGCCCGAAAGAGTTGACCCGGGTAATCTTATTTACAAGACAAAAAACACTCCTAAGGTAGTTGGAGCAATAGGAGAAGATGCTCTCGAGGTAATTGCGGCTATGTATAGGGCGGTTCTTGAAAGTGATGTGCATACAGTTTCCAGTCCTGCAATTGCAGAAATGGAGAAAATACTCGAAAATACTTATCGTAATATCAATATAGGATTGGTAAATGAGTTGGCAATTCTTTGCCACAAAATGAATATCAATCTTTGGGAAGTCATCGATGCGGCTAAAACAAAACCCTATGGATTTCAGGCCTTCTATCCGGGACCGGGATTGGGTGGTCACTGCATTCCCTTAGACCCTTATTATCTCTCCTGGAAGGCTCGTGAATATGGATTCCACACCTCCATGATAGAGGCATCGATGATGATAAATGACCGTATGCCGGAATATTGTACTGAGAGAGCGGCTCATATCCTCAACAGATATAAAAAATCCTTGAATGGTTCTAACATACTCGTCTTAGGTGTGGCTTATAAACAGGATATTGATGATTGTCGCGAAAGCCCGGCCTTAGTAGTCATTGATCTTCTAAAAGAAAAGGGAGCAAATATAAAGTATTTTGACCCCTATGTCTCTGAATATAGATGCTCTAAGGGAAAAACACACCAAGGTGAAAAGGAATTGACAAAAGAGCTTTTAAAAGCTGCCGATCTGGTAATAGTAACAACCGCTCACACCAAGGTTGATTACGATTTCGTACAACAACATGCTAAGTTCGTTTTCGATACGAAGAATGCGATGAAAGCTGTGGTAAATAGGAAAAACATAGAGTTGCTGTAGCAACTCTATGTTTTCAGTTCCAAGTATAGAGTATCGAGTTCTGAGTGGGGGTGTTGAGTGTGGGGTGAGGGAGATAGAAATGGTGAAATAAATATTTTAAATCTCGAAATAGATACTTATAACTAATTTGGAACTCTAAACTACAAACCAAATAACTTACTCAAAACTAACAACTAATAACTTACTCAATACTCAGAACTACATACTCAGAACTATGAAACAAATTTGTGTTATTGGGGGAGGTAGGTGGGGACAGAATCATATCCGGACACTCTTTGAAATGGGAAATCTTGGCGGTATTGTCGAATCTGACTCTAAAAGATTGCAAGAACTTCTTGAGCAATATCCGGTAAAAGGTTTTTCGGATGTAGAAGTGGCCTTGAAAGATAATTTTAATGGATTTACAATAGCGGCGCCCGCCCCACTTCACTACGACATCGCCAAACTTTTGTTAGAACACGGCAAAAATGTATTGGTGGAAAAACCGATGACACTCTCTTCCGAGACTTCTCTCGAATTGGTGAAGTTAGCCAAAGTTAAAGGTGCGCAACTCATGGTGGGTCACGTCCTGCTATTTCATCCTGCAATTCGCAAAATAAAAGAGTTGATAGATAGCGGTAAGATCGGAGAACTATATTATCTCTATTCCAATCGCTTAAATTTGGGAACGGTAAGGACGGAGGAGAATGTCTTTTGGTCTTTTGCGCCTCATGATATATCTGTGATAAACTTTTTTGTTGGCCATACACCTGAGGGTATAGGATCCAAAGGAGCAAAGTTTTTACAGAAGGACGTGTATGATTACACTATGACGCAATTGACCTACCCCAATAATATTCACGCTCATATTTTTGTCTCCTGGCTTCATCCATTCAAAGAACATCGTGTAGTGGTGATTGGAAGCAAGGGGATGATTACTTTTGAGGATTCGTCGCCTGAAAAAGAGATCAAATTTTATAACAAACATATAGAATTTGAGCAGGGTATTCCTATTAAGGTTGAAAATCCAACCGAGATTATCCCTTACGAAAAAAAGCAACCCCTGACAGAAGAATTAAAGTATTTTGTAGAAAATTTGGATAAAAAACTCGAAATTGCCGACGGAAAATCGGGGTATGAGGTGGTGAAAGTACTGGAGAAGGCACAGCAATTACTAGACGGAAAACAATAATGGAAAAAGAGTATTTTGTTCACGAAAGCAGTTACGTTGATGAAAATGTAACTATAGGAAAAGGCACTAAGATTTGGCACTTCTGCCATATTCAAAAAAATGCCATCCTGGGCGAAAATTGTTCGCTCGGGCAAAACGTGAATGTGGCAAACAATGTGAAGATTGGTAACGGTGTTCGAATACAAAACAACGTTTCGGTATATGAAGGGGTAGAATTGGAAGATAATGTATTCTGCGGTCCTTCGTGTGTATTTACCAATGTGACTACGCCGCGTTCTCACTATTCGGTTCACGGAGATTACGCCAAAACTCTCGTTAAATGGGGAGCTACTTTGGGCGCAAACTCTACAATTGTTTGTGGACATACTGTCGGGCGATGTGCACTAATAGCTGCCGGAGCGGTTGTTACCAAAGATGTAAAAGATTACGCACTTATGGCAGGAGTACCCGCTAAGCAGATAGGCTGGGTCTGCGAGTGTGGCGAACGCCTGCCCGAGAGGTTGGTGTGTAGTAAGTGTGGGAAAAGGTATAAAGAAGGGGAGAGTGGGTTACGCGAATTACGCGAATGATGGCGAATGACGCGAATGATGGCTATATGTTGAATTTTTCAAAAGAAGAAAGTTATAAGAGATAAGTTATAAGTTCTAATTTTTTATAGTGGGATGGTATGAGTATGGAAGGACAGAAGTTAGATGATTATAAAGACAAAATTGTTTACAAAGAAGAGAGTTATAAAATAATTGGTGCATGTATGGAGGTTCATAAGAAACTGGGGCCAGGATTTCTTGAAAGAGTTTATTGCGAAGCATTAGAGATAGAATTTCAGAAAGCTGATATACCATATGTACGCGAGAAAAAACTTCCTGTTTATTATGACAATAAACTGATGAAAGCGTATTACAGAACTGATTTTGTCTGTTATCATAAAATAATCTTAGAGGTAAAAGCAGCAAAATTTTTAGTAGAAGCCCATATCAAGCAAACATTGAATAATACTGTGTCAACAAACTTTAATTTGGGATTATTAGTTAATTTTGGCACACGTTCTTTAACTTATAGGAGGATAGTTAATACCAAATAGTGATTTAAAAACATCGATTTAATAATGATTTCACTATCAGGTTAGTGAAACATGTTTAATTCGTGCAATTCGTAATAATTCGTAAAATTCGTGTCATATGCAATTTAGGGATTTAGTAAAACAATACAATGTACTCAAGCCGGATATTGACAAGGCTATGATAGATACGGCTGCTTCGGGTGGCTATATTATGGGTAGAGCGGTAAAAGAGTTGGAGGCTTCTTTGGCGGAATATGTAGGTGTTAAACACTGTATTTCTTGTGCCAATGGTACGGATGCACTCACTCTTGCTCTTAAGGCCTGGGGCATTGGAGCCGGCGATGCCGTATTTGTGCCTGATTTTACCTTCTTTGCATCGGCGGAAGTTGTCTCTTTAGAGGGTGCTACACCCGTTTTTATAGATATAGACGAAGATACATTCAATATAGATGTAAAAAGTCTTGAAAAAGCCATTGAAAAAACCATAAAAGCAGGGAAACTTGTGCCCAAAGTTATAATAACAGTTGATTTATTCGGACTTCCTGCCGATTATTATGCCGTAAAGAAAATCGCAGACAAGTACAATTTGCTCATTTTGGAAGATGGGGCACAAGGCTTTGGTGGGAAAATTGGTGACAGTATGGCATGTAGCTTCGGGGACATCTCCACAACCTCATTTTTTCCGGCGAAGCCGCTTGGTTGTTATGGCGATGGCGGAGCGGTTTTTACCAATAATGATGAGTGGGCCACGATCATGGATTCTTTGAGGGTACATGGCAAAGGCTCATTTAAGTATGACAATGTTCGGATCGGTTTAAACTCTCGATTAGACACTCTGCAAGCTGCTATTTTGCAAGTAAAGTTTGAGGCATTTAAAAGCTACGAAGTGGAAGATGTCAATAAGGCTGCCGCTCTTTTCACGAAAAAATTGAAAGGAATTGTAAAAACACCCGTGATTCCTGAAGGCTACTATTCCAGCTGGGCACAATATACCATTCAATTGAAAGATCGAGCACAGAGAGACGGCTTACAAGCCTATCTGAAAGAACAGGGTATTCCCAGTATGGTTTATTATCCTACCCCTATGCATGGGCAAACAGCATATAAAGAGTTAAACTATCCTGCCGATAGCAATCCTGTTACGCAAAGGATCTGCGGCACAGTGCTATCGTTGCCGATACATCCCTATATAACCGAAGAGGATATTGAGACGGTGTGTAAATTTGTAATAGCATACGTTTGTTAAGAGTTACCAGACATAGAATCCTTATTGTAGCAGGTGATTTATTATTTGCCCTATTTGCCTTTGGATTACTCTACTACTATGGCAAGTTACCTCATTGGTATCAACCGGTATTATCTGCTGTTTTGTGGGTGATCTTAGGAGTTGTAACGCAAAAATTGCGATTCAGTTCTTATAAAAGGACACGGTACGCAATGATGGGTATATTTGCGCAAACTATATTCGCGGGCTTGTTCATCTTTTTGCTATACAAAGTTTCTATTCCCGATTATAAGTTCCATTACTCCATAATTGTAATCTACCTGATTATTTTAATTTTGGAGTTGTTGTTTTACTTCTCTTTGAGAAAATTTGTTTATAGAAAGATACCCTATTTTTACGAAGAGCCGGTTTTGGATGATGTCCAGGAGAAAGGAGTCTATTCATTGGAAGATCAGAAGGATATCCCTCTAAATAAAGATGTGGAAAAGATTATAGCTCTTATCCCTGAAATGCCTCAGAAACCTGAAGATATCATAGACCATATAGGAGCCGTCAAACACCTTTTCTCAGAAGATACTCTACTCTTAAATACTGATAATTCGCACAACATATTTAGTTCAAAGCCTGTTGCCCCCCATCTAATTGTGCATTTGTGTTCTTTAAATAGAGTGAGACACCTCAATACACTACTTGCACAAACAAACCTTACTCTTGCCGAACATGGCTCTATAGCCTGCCATTGTTTGACTTCGGCATTGCATCGCGAAAAGATATTACGCCAATCTCCACCGATTATCAATAGGATACTTTATGCTCTGGATTATTTATGGCACCGCGTCTGTTCAAAACTTCCTCTATTGCGCTCTTTCTACTTTTGTGTCACCGGCGGAAAATCACGTGTGTTTACACGTGTGGAGATTTTAGGAAGGCTTTATAGGGCAGGATTTGATGTAATACATGAAGAGGTACATAACGGAAGATTTTATGTGGTGGCTAGAAAGGTAAAGGAGCCTATACGAGATGATAAACCTTCAAACGGTATGTTGATTCGTTTGCGCAGACACGGCAAGGGAGGTAAGATTATTGGTGTTTACAAATTCAGAACTATGCACGCCTATTCCGAGTATTTGCAACCCTATATCTATAAGCAGCAAGGACTTGCGACAGGCGGAAAGATACAAGATGACTATCGTGTAAGTAAATTAGGTAAATTTTTGAGGAAATATTGGCTCGATGAGTTACCGATGTTCATTAACTTCTTTAAACGCGATATGAAACTTGTAGGTGTACGGCCACTTAGCGACCACTATTTCAATCTTTATGATGAAGATTTAAAAGAGCTGAGAGTAAAAACCAAACCGGGACTCCTGCCACCATTTTATGCCGATATACCCACACCAAAAACCCTTGAGGAGGTTCAGGAGAGCGAGAGACGATATCTAAACGACTATTTTAAAAACCCAATTCGTACCGATTGGAGCTATTTTTGGAAAATATTGCGTAATATTGTGCTCAAAGGGAAGAGGAGTGGGTGAGAAAAAATCTCAAGGTTTTTCTAGTGGAGATCAATCTTGATTATAAATAACTTAAAGCTTATGAAAGGAATTGTTCTTGCCGGTGGATCCGGTACTCGTTTATACCCTATTACTAAAGGTATTAGCAAACAGTTATTGCCTATTTATAATAAGCCCATGGTTTATTATCCCATATCAGCATTAATGTTGGCAGGAATTCGTGAAATATTGATAATTTCCACACCCCAAGATTTGCCTGGATTTAAACGTCTTTTGGGTGATGGTTCAGACTATGGTGTACGATTTGAGTATGCAGAACAACCTAGTCCTGATGGATTAGCACAAGCTTTAATTATTGGTGAACAGTTTGTGGGAGATGATGCAGTGTGTCTGGTGCTAGGGGATAATATCTTTTATGGGCAAGGTTTTAGACCCATGCTGGAGGATGCGGTGAAAGAGGCTGAACAACAGAAGCAAGCCACCATTTTTGGATATTATGTGAATGATCCTGAGCGCTACGGAGTTGTAGAGTTTGATCCCTCGGGAAAAGTATTGAGTATTGAGGAAAAGCCTGCAAACCCAAAGTCCAATTATGCAGTTGTAGGTTTATATTTCTATCCAAAAGGAGCAGCAGAAATAGCTAAAAATGTAAAGCCCTCTAAGCGTGGAGAATTGGAGATCACCTCTGTAAATCAAGAGTATTTAAGCAAGCATGCTCTTAGGGTGCAGCTTTTGGGTAGAGGTTTTGCGTGGTTAGATACAGGTACTCACGAATCTCTTTCTGAGGCATCATCTTTTGTAGAGGTAATTGAGAAACGACAGGGATTAAAAATTGCCTGCTTGGAAGAAATAGCTTATCAGAAAGGATGGATTACCTCTGAAGATTTGGTTCGTATTGCCAAACCTATGGAGAAAAATCAATATGGGCAGTATTTATTGGGTTTGATGAAATGAGTTTAAAAACAAAAACAATAAAAGGAGTAACTTGGAGCTTTGTCGACAATATTGCCGGCTCGGGTATTGCATTTGTGGTTGGGATCATTTTAGCAAGACTTTTATCACCTAAGGAGTTTGGCCTAATTGGAATTATTTCAATTTTTATAGCAATATTCAACTCAATTGTAGATTCCGGATTTTCAAATGCACTTATTAGAAAGAATGATGCAACTAATCTAGATTATAACACAGCATTTTTCTTTAATTTAATATTAAGTTCTTTTTTATTCATCGGGCTTTTCCTGCTCGCCCCATTTGTAGGAACTTTCTTTGAAGAGCCTCAGCTTGTGCCTCTGACAAGGGCAATGTCGGTAATAGTATTGATAAACGCCTTTGCTTTAGTTCAGAGAACCCTGTTAGTAAAGCGAATAGATTTTAAAACACAAACAAAAATATCTGTTATTGCTTCCCTTACAAGTGGATTATTTGGAATAGGGATGGCACTAAAAGGTTTTGGAGTATGGAGTTTAGTGGTACAACAGATATCAAGACAATTGCTGAATACACTATTTTTGTGGGTGTTTAATAAATGGCTTCCTAAATTAGAGTTTTCAATAAAGAGTTTTAAAGAATTATTTGGATTTGGCTGGAAGCTATTAGTTTCAGGATTAATTAATACGATTTGGAAAGAAGTTTATCAAGTAGTTATAGGAAAGGTGTATTCTCCGAGTGCTCTTGGGCAATATACAAGAGCCCAACAGTTTGTAAATATCTTTTCATCGAATTTAACTAGTGTAGTCCAAAGGGTTAGTTATCCTGTTCTTAGCTCTATTCAAGATGATCAAGATAGACTAAAGCAGGCCTATAAAAAGGTAATTAAAACAACTATGTTTGCCTCATTTGTCTTAACCCTCGGGTTGGCAGCTATAGCAAAACCTATGGTGTTGGTTTTAATTGGAGAGAAATGGTTGCCATCAGTCGAATATCTTCAGATAATATGTTTGTCGGCAATGTTATATCCGCTACATGCCATTAATCTTAATATGCTTCAGGTCAAAGGCCGTTCCGATTTGTTCCTTATTCTGGAAATTATAAAAAAAATAATAGCCATTGGCCCGATTCTTCTTGGTGTTTTTGTAGGTATTAATGCTATGCTATGGGGGTCTGTTGTAACCGGATTAATTGCGTATTATCTTAATTCATATTATTCGGGAAAAGGCTTAAATTATGGTATATTAGAACAAATTAAAGATATTCTTCCATCCTTTTTAATTGCAATCTTCATGGCTGCAATAGTATGGTCAATCTCTTTTATTAAAATCACTCCATTTATTCTGCTTCCAATACAAATTATTGTCGGATTTCTTGTTATTTTTGCAATAGGAGAAACAACTAAGCTCAGTGAATATACAGAGTTAAAAGAAATTATAATATCAACCATTAATAAGATTCTTAAATGGAAGATAAGCGAATAACAGTAACCTCTCCATTATTACCACCTCTTGAAGAGTTCATTCCTTACTTAGAGGACATTTGGAAACGTAAATGGATTACCAATAACGGACACTATCATCAGAAGCTGGAGCAAGCGTTGTCTGAATACCTAAAAGTGCCCTACCTAAGTCTATTTACTAACGGCACGTTGCCTATTATAGTGGCTCTTCAAGCTTTGCGAATAACGGGGGAAGTTATTACCACGCCCTACAGTTTTGTTGCAACCACACATTCACTTTGGTGGAATGGAATAAAACCCGTGTTTGTAGACGTTGACCCTGCTACCGGAAACCTTGATCCCGAAAAGATAGAAGCAGCTATTACACCGAAAACTACAGCAATCATGCCTGTCCATGTATATGGTAATCCCTGTGATATAGAGCGTATTAAGGAGATAGCAGACATCTATGGCTTAAAAGTGATTTATGACGCTGCACATGCTTTTGGAGTTGAAAGAGATGGAAAGTCTATTTTGGAAGCCGGAGATATGTCAAGCCTAAGTTTTCATGCTACTAAAACTTACAATACTTTAGAAGGTGGTGCGTTAATATGTCATGATTCAGACACAAAGCAACGTATTGATTATCTAAAAAATTTTGGGTTTTCCGGTGAGACATCGGTTATAGCACCGGGAATTAATGGAAAAATGGATGAGGTACGTGCAGCGTATGGATTATTACAGCTTAAATATGTAGATAAAGCTATTTTACAACGTAAAAAGGTGGCCGATCTATATCGAAAAGAGTTAGGTGGTGTAGCAGGCATATCTTTTATAAAAGATATTGAAGACATTAGGCATAACTATTCATATTTCCCTATATTTGTAGATGAGACTATCTATGGCATGACACGCGATGAGCTTTACTTCAAACTTCGTGAAGCAAATATCTTTGGTAGAAGATATTTCTATCCTCTAATTAGTGAGTTTTCTACCTATAGAGGATTACCCTCATCGAAGAAAGCTAATTTGCCTAATGCACATAGGTTGGCTGATAGTGTAGTTTGTCTGCCAATGCATAATGAACTAAGCGAAGAAGATACTAACCGAATAGCATCAATAATAGCCTTAAAAAATAAATAGTGTTCTATACGACATAGAATAATGTTGTCCGATATGAAAGTATTGCATGAAATGTTAGAAGATGGCTTTAGTCGGAGGATGGCTGAGTATCTTTTGAATGTGTTTAAAGAAGAAACGCTTTGTGATTATTATGATCAATCTTATGTTAGGTGGGCTCATGAGCATGGTTTTAGTGCTGACAGTGCCTATGCATACGGATTAGATCCGAATAATCTGTCAGATTATTTATCGGATTATGACTATTATAGAATTTGGCCCATTAATAATTGGACACGTTTATGGATTAATGATAAGCTGACCCTCAAATACATTCTTTACAAGACTGAGTTTGATGACTTTATGCCGAAATATTATTTTTATACTTTTAATTCATTAAGCAAGGTTGAGATACGTAAACTTCTAGATTGTCCCGATAATATAGAACGAAGTTGTGAGGGTGTAGTTAAACTACTCGAGGAAATAAAAGCGATTGCATGTAAACCCAATAATGGTGCTTTATCTCTTGGTTTTCATAAACTTTCCTATGATAATAATAGGTTTTATATCGATGATCAGGTTGTTTCGTCTTCCGAAATAGAAGCTTTCGTACTAAATCATCCCAATTACTTATTTACTGAATATCTTGTGCCCTCCGAGGTAATGGCCAATATTTATCCTAGTATTCATACTCTCAGAATAGTAGTTGTGAACGAAGATGGAATTAATCCAAAAATAATTGGTGGTTACTTTAGAATTCCACATAAAACATCAGGGCCTTCAAATTATATTGTAGTAGCCGGTTCCTTGCAAGATGAATATAATATCAATATTGATCTAAATACGAAGACAGGGGAGTATGGAAATGCAAAGTTGACGTTTTCTAATCGTGTTGAAAGAGTTTCTTTTCATCCAGATACTCATGCTAATTTAGCCGGCATAATTGAGCACTATGACAAACTTAAATCTATAGTTCTTTCAGTAGCGAAAATGTTATCTCCTCTTGAATTTTTGGGATATGATATCGGGATTACTCCTGACGGATTCAAGTGTATGGAAATAAATTCATTGCCAGGGATAAAATATATGCAATTGTTTAAGCCATTTTATGATGATCCCCAAACAGCACAATATTTCAGAAAAAAGATAAAAGAAATTGACAGTCTTTCCGATAAAGAAAAGAAAGAAAGAAACAATATTGCCAGATAGACTTTTTAGATATTGTTTTGTTAAATAACTTTCAAAGCACAAATGATTTTTAGGCGATTAGAAAACAATGAAACTGACAGGAAAGCATTATATGAATACTTGTTGCTTGTAGATTCTGATTTCACTCCCCACTTATCGGATAAAACTGATTTATTAGTATTTTCTTCCAAGATTCTTGCTATGGGTAATGCTTTTGTTTGTGTGAACGATTTACAACAAATATGTGGATTGATAACATTTTATAATAATGACCATATCAATAGGATTTCCTATTGTTCTATTTTGAGTGTTTTACAAACAATGAGAGGACATGGGATAGCTTCAAAATTAGTAGATTTGTTTATTGCTGAGAGTACTAACGCAGAAATGAAAGTTGCCACAGTTCATACTAATAATAGGGGGGCACTGTGCCTATATTTGAAAAAGGGATTTGAAGTAATTTTATCAGATGAAAAAGTGATTCCAGAACGATTTTTTTTGCAAAAAACACTATAAAATAATAGATGATGATGCATAACGTTCTTATTACAGCAATTGGGTCATTCTCTGCTTCCCGTGTCATACGCTCTTTAAGACATATGACGGATGCTAAGATCTACGGGTGTGATATATATCCATCGGAATGGCATCATATTTCAAAATTGTTTGATAATGTTTTTAGAGCTCCCTTGGTTGTAAGTGAGAACGAATACAAATCCTTCATTGACGATATCTGCAATAACTATGCAGTAGATTTCATTATTCCGTTAACTGATATAGAAGTAGATTATTTTAATAAACATAGAGAATATTATTCGGCAAAAAACATAACTGTAACAATTGCGAATGAAAATTTTATAAAAATAGCCAGAGATAAATATGCTTTGAATCAATTCGCTAAAAGTATTGAAGGAGTGTCACATATTCCAACATTTAAAATTGAAGACTTGAAGAATGAAATTGAGTTTCCTTTGATTGCAAAGGTTGTTAATGGACGGAGTAGTGAGGGGATTTTCTTTGTTAATACTATGGATGATTTAAAAAGAGATGTTGATTATAGTAAATATATTTTCCAGAAAGTAATAAAAGGTAAAATCTGTGCGGTTGATTACGTGAGATCATCATATACTAAGAGTGATTTTTGTATGCCAAGATGGGAGTATATTAGAACAAAAAATGGTGCAGGTATTACGGTTGAAACTTTTTACTCTGATGAAATAAGTCGAATAGTATCTTCTATTGGCAACTCTCTTGATATAAATGGATGTGTTAATTTCGAGTTTATTGTAAATGAAAAAGGATATCATTTGATTGACATCAACCCTAGGTTTTCAGCAGGTGTTGCGTTCTCATATATGGCAGGATATGATTTTGTTGAAAATCATATTAATTGCTTCTTGAATAAAGATATTTTAAGCAATGTTGTTTATAAAAGAGCCATCCAGCAGAAAGTGATGTCTGAAGTAACAAATAAGATCATTGGTTGAGGGATATGAGAGATGAAGTTTTAGTACGAGTGCCATGTTCGTACAATATTTGACAAACCTAATATAATTAAAAGTATAATTTTATTTATACGTCTATGATTAGAGTATTACATATTGTTCGAGATGATAAGTTTTTTGATGATGTAATTAGAAATTTTGAGTTAGATGAGAGATTATCAAATAAAAGCATACTTATTGTTCCTAATAGAAATTATCAATTTAAATTTATTAAATCGATAGATAAGCTTAAATTGCTATGTTCAAAAGAACAAATAAAGAACTTGCTTTCATTAAATAATTATGATGTTGTATACTTTCATTCATTAACTTATGATAAATGGAGATTATTTAGGTTAATACCTAAAGACAAAATTCTTATTTGGTGGGCATGGGGGTATGATTTATACAATAGTTTCTATGGAATGACACCACTAATCGAAGTAGATTTACTTAAGGAAAAAACAAGAATACTATACTCTAAGAAGAGATATTCTATAATTTTTATGGTAAAAGAAATTATTAATAAATTAATTATTAAAAGTTGTTTTGAATATAAGCGAAATAGAATATTGAAAAGGATAGATTACTTTCAACCTAGTATTCATATTGAATATGAATTAATGCAGCAACATCGATATTTTAAAGCAAAAGAGTTTTATTTTCCTAATTCTAAAACTAATGCCTTGGAATTTCCCGATGAAAAGTTAATTGATGGGAGCATACTTTTTGGAAATTCAGCTTCATATACTAATAATCATCTTGATGTTTGGGAATTCATTAAACAATCTCATATTAAGAATAGAAAAATAATTATTCCCTTGAATTACGGGGATATGGACTACGCAATTGAAATTAAAAATAGAATAATCTCCAGAGAAAATACTGTTTTGTTTTTAGATTCCTTTTTGTTACCTAATGAATATTTTTCATTAATTGATAATTGCTCTTACGCAATTTATGGTGTAATTAGACAGCAGGCAATGGGAAATATAAATTATTGTTTAAAAAATGGTATTAAATTATTTCTCTTCAGAGATAGCCTTGTATATAAAGAATTAAAAGGAGAAGGTTATTTTGTTTATGCAATAGAGGATATTGATGAACATAGTTTTAAAATGCCATTAACTAAAGAAGAAATGCAGAATAATATCTCTATCTATAATCAAGATGTTAAAAGAAGGAATAGAATATATGAGTCTTTTATTCAAGAACAAATGAATCATAATAATGAATAATACCTTAATATCAATTATAACTCCCGTTTTTAATAGTGAAAAGACAATTGGTGAAACAATAGAGAGTGTAATTAATCAAACATATTCAAATTGGGAGTTGATTATAGTTGATGATGGCTCTACCGATAATTCAATTGAGATAATTAAGAATTATTGCGAAAAGGATGATAGGACTAAGTTCATTGTAGGTGGTCATACATCTCTCAAACTTTTAGTGAACATATATGTTGGTATGTGATATTAGCATTTGAAATGAGATTTAGGTAAAAAGATTGTTAAAATTATTGGTTATGAGACTAAGACAAATATTATATTTCGCATCATACAAAACTTCTGTATTTGATTCACAAGTGGTTGCCTACCTAAATGAATTGTCTGTTTCAGACGACTATATCGTGTTTGCATTTATTGGTGTAAATAAAAAAGATGACAAAGAGAAAATTAAAAATAAATTTGAGTCAAAAGTAACCGTTATTTTTTATGATCAATTTCCCATCTTTTCTTTGTTTGTAAATCGACAAACAAAGGCTATACAAAAAGTTATAAAAGATAATATAATTAATACAACTATTAAAACGGTCTTACATATACGTACTGAATCTATACTTATTCCAATTTTTAAAGCTTTTAAGAATAAGGAGGTGGAGATAATTGCTGACATTAGAGGAGCTCTGGTTGAAGAAGCAAAATATTATAGTAGTTTAAATTTATTATTTAAATTATTTAAAGTATTGTATTATAAAAATTGTAGGAAAAGAATTTCTAAGTATGCAACAAAAATAAGTGTTGTTAGTGATGATTTAAAAAGTTATGTATTAAAGTATAATAAGTCGTTAAATCCTGAAAAGGTTTTCGTTAATCACAGTTTTGCTTCTGATATTTTTATTTTTAACACAAAGGTTAGAGAAGAGGTAAGAACAAAATTGGGAATTAAAGAAGGTGAGGTTGTATTTGTTTTTTCTTCCGGAGGTAGTGCCTTGTGGCAAAATAGTGAATTTATAATTAATAACCTTGTTGCTAATAATTATAAAGTGATCAATCTTTCTAAACAAGTAATGGATAAGCAAAATGTTATTAATTTATTTGTAGATTATAATGATGTGCCCTTATTTCTTAATGCTGCAGACATTGCTATTATATGGCGACACAAAGATATTGTAAACAAAGTAGCTTCTCCTGTTAAGTTCAGTGAATATGTCTGTTGTGGATTGCCTGTTATTTCCAATGAAAGTGTTGGTTTAATAATCAAATACATAAATGAAACTGGGTATGGGCAGTTAATGTGTGATTTAAATGAAATAAACAATGACACATTGACATCATTTCAATGTTTTAATAGGGAAGAAATATCAAATAATGCGATAAAATTGTTTGGTATAGAAAAATCAGTAAAATCATACATGACCTTATATCAATAGTTACACAATTTTATGAAAGTTACCCTTGTGAATGATTGGGAGTCGCGACACAATCAAATTGGGTGTGGGTCCTGTAGATGTTGATGATATCACTGGCAGACATAATTGGTGTTACTTGCGACTCACGACATACTTGCTATAATCACAATATTGCCATTGTAAAACTCGCATCAGATATCAGTAGCGCTTTTAGTATTAATTTTGGCATTAGGTTTAATTCCCCACCTTTTTGTAGAATATCTTCCAAAATTTACTAACTTGCATTTTTATAAAGTGCGTAATTATCTTGTGGTCTTTACTTTAATATAACGAGAGATATAAATAATGTGCCTACAAACTTTGCAAGGATATCGCCGAAAGGATTCGAAAATCAAACAATTATAGATATTTAACAAGGATTATTCATATGAAAAATAGGATATTAATAGTATTAAAGTTACTAATTCCTCTTACTATTTTTCTGTCATTCATTGCATTAGAGTCATTATTTTCATTTTTAGTCTGGCTAGTTATATTTGCCATAGCATATTTTTTATTGAAAAGAAAAAAGACCTTTGCTACATATGAATATAATGTATTTATTCTTTCATATTTTATAATAAGTCAAATAGGGTTGCTTTATTTGCTTGATAGTTTAAGCATAACGGGATATTATTTTGGTTTTGGGAATGATGATTACGCCTTTTTTACTAGAGTCCAATATTTAGTTCAATCAAGAGATATTTTTAACTTTTACGAATATGGTTTATATGAACATATATTAGCTTGTTTTTATTTGCTAATAAGGTTCTTTAAAGGAGTTGATCCAAATCTTGTTGATTTAGTTACATTGAATTGGTTGTTTGTAGCGCTTGTTTCGTTAAAAATAACTGAATTGTTTCAAATATTGTTTAAAAAACGAATTGACTACATAATTCTCCTTATAAGTTTAATTCTTAATCAAAAGTTCTATGATTCTGTAGCTCATTTGTATAGAGATGTTTTTGTGCTTTATTTTATGGTTTGTGCGCTTATTGCAATCCATAAAAAAAATGAAATACAAACTTGGATTTTTGCATTTTTTTCAGGTGTTTTGAGAGGAGCTAATTTCTTTCTTATACTGATATATTACCTATTGAAAAAAATCGTACGAATAAAACGCAAATATGTGTATGGTTACGTAATGTTAGCGATGTTTTTTGCATTAATAATTTTTACTCAAGAAGATATAGTCAATAAGGTCAGTCCATATTTGTCTGGTATAACCAATCTAGAGATATATAAAGATAGATATACCGATATTTCTCTCGAAGATCTTGCAGGGGCAAGGCAAAGAGCTTATGAGTATGTTGGGCAAGGAGGGGAGATGCGAAATTTATCATATTCTGGAGGAATTGTAGGAAATACTCTTAAGATTGTTATGCAATTTTTCTTTCCTGTCTCTTACAATAGACCATATTATCAATACGAACATACATTGTCTTTTACAGGGCAAACCATGATTGAAGGATTTTCAAGGATAGAATTATTGAAATGGATTAGTATAACTATATGGGTTTGGGTTTTTCCAATGTTTATTACGGGTTTTATTGCATTAATAAAACGTCATAAATATTTAATTAATTTAGCCATATTTTATATTTTATCTCTACTTCTAGTGTCTCTTATTTCTATGCAACATAGACACGGTATTTATTTTGTGTTTATGCATCCTCTTTTCTGTCAATTAGGTCATATATATAAGAAAAAGTTTTCACTATATTATAGAGCTTCTCAAATCTCAATTGTTCTATTTATCTTATTGTGGAATGTGTATAGGTTATTGCAATAATGTGTTTCTTTAAATTATATAATTAAGCATAAAACTATGGTAATTTTCCATATTATTTCCAGTTTAGCAAATGGTGGTGCTGAAAAAATGACTGTCGAGTTAGCAAATGAGCAGCAAAAATTGGGCAATAAAGTTTTTATTGTAATTTTTGACTCATTAAAACCAAATATGATCCATGTCAAGAATTTAGATAAAAATGTTAACATTCTTTATATAAAGCGAAGACTTAAATTTGACTTGATTACGATAATTAATCTTTTTGTAAGTATAAAGAGGAATAAATGCGATGTTATACACACACATAAACCATCATCAGTTGTATCTATTCTACCATTCTTACCATTCTTAAACAAGGAAATTAAAATAGTTCATACAGTGCATAGTGGATTAATTTATTATAAAAATCTTTTTAATTTTTTGAGTTTTTTTAGAGTCGTTCGTAACAGAGTTGTTAATGTTTGTCTAACTGATATAATTAGACAAGATTATCAAAATGCTTATCCTAAATTAATTTTTTTCTATGTTCAGAACGGTATATCAATGCCCTTAACAAGCGAAAACTATAATGAAGTAAAATGTTATATTGATTCACTAAGAGGAAATAAATCAAATATTATTTTGTTCATTGGTAGAAACTCTATAGATAAAAATCTTAGTCTTCTTTTCAATTGTATGTTTGTATTGTATAATAAGGATATTAATTGTAAATTAATTTGTCTTGGCTTAGATAAAAAAGAAATCATATCACAGTATGACGTTAGTGGTATTATAGATAAAAATACTTTCATTCTTGGCTCTAAGTCAAATATTGCTGATTATATTGCTAATTCAGATGCGCTTATATTGTCGTCGATAAATGAAGGTATGCCCTTAGTAGTGATTGAGGCCATGAGCTATGGTAAACCTATTATATCTACTTCTGTTGGTGGTATTCAAGAAATGATAGAAAATGGGGTACATGGTTTTCTATCTGATGATATTTCTGTAGAAGGGTTATTAAGCGCAATATTTAGATTTTTAGATTCTTCTGATGACGAAATTTATCGTATTTCAGCACACAATATTAATAAATATCACAAAGAGTTTTCTATTGATAGTTGTTGTTCCGCTTATTTGAAGATTTATACTGATTCATATATGTAAACTGAGAGTTGTTGATAAATATGCTAAAGTACATTAATTATGAAAATTTTATCAGTAGTAGGTGCACGGCCGAATTTTATGAAAGTTGCACCATTTATTCGAAGTATAAACAACTATAATAAAACTGCTTTCATTCCCATAAATCATTATTTGGTGCATACGGGCCAACATTATGATGATAGGATGTCTAAATCCTTTTTTGATGCGCTAAATATACCTGAAGCTGATATTAATCTAGGCATAGGCTCAGGTACACATGCAGAGCAGGTTGGGCGATCAATGATTGAGTTGGAAAAAGTTTTTGCGATTCAGAACCCTGACTGGGTAGTAGTTTTTGGTGATGTAAATGCTACAATTGCTGCTGCTATTACTGCTAAAAAATTAAATATTAAGATTTGTCATATAGAGGCAGGACTTCGTAGTGGAGATATGAAAATGCCAGAAGAGATCAATCGTATTGTAACTGACAGGCTATCTGATTTGCTTCTTACACCTGATAGGTTTTCAATTGATAATTTGAAGGCAGAGGGTATCCCGAATAAGCGTATACATTTTGTCGGAAATATTATGATTGATACCTTAGAACTTAATAGAGCACAAGCAGAAAAGTTATCAATTTATGATATTGTGTATCATAATCAAATCATTCATACATCTAATTACCAGATTAGACAGTCCTTGTCATCTTTAAATCAGTTTGCATTAGTGACTCTTCATAGACCTTCAAATGTGGATAAAAAAGATATTCTTAAGTCTTTGGTGGATTTTTTAGTTGATGAGGCTTCGCAAAAGATAACCATAATATGGACAGTACATCCTCGCACACAGAAACAACTTAGGCTATTCAATCTTTGGGATAAGGTATGCAAGTCAGATAATATTTATCTACTTCATCCTCTAGACTACCATTCAATGTTAAAGTTAAATATGCAGGCACAAATAATGCTAACTGATAGTGGTGGGCTTCAAGAGGAATGTACCGTACTTGGCACACCATGCATAACGATGCGTTGGAACACTGAACGTCCAGTTACCCTTCGTGAATATGGTGGAGCTAGTGTTTTGGTAGGCAATGATATTTTGAGGATTAGAGAGGAATTTAACCAAACACTTTATGAGCCACGAAACCCCGAACGTCCAGAGTTATGGGATGGACACACAGCAGATCGTTGTTTAGGGGAAATCATTGACTATACGTGATAATTTTGGGGTTTATTTTCAATCAAATAGTAAATGGATTTAGAAGTGAATATTAAAAAACCAAGAATTGCAGTAATTGGCTTAAAGGGACTCCCTGCTTTTGGCGGTGCTGCGGCTGTAGGCGAAAACATTATAAATGAACTTAAAGAAAAATATGAATTTACAGTTTACTCTACAGCATCACATACAACGCTGAAAACAGGTAATTGTAATGGATTTAAGCAAATTGTCATCAGGAAGTTGCCCTTTAAAAAAATTAATAGTCTATATTACTATATTGTTTCTTCCCTTCGCGTTTTAATTTCCTTTAAATATGACCTTGTTCATCTACATCATAGGGATGCAGCATTCATAATACCTTTTTTAAGACTTCGCTATAAAGTTATCGTTACTACTCACGGTAGTTTTTCTGTTGTTGACAAGTGGAAGCGGTATGAATGGTTTTTTCAGATCAACGAAAGGTTTTTTATAAAATTTGCTAATTCTGTTACTTGCGTCTCTTTAAACGAAAAGAGGAATTTTAAAAATGAGATAAATCTTGATGTTACTTACATACCTAATGGAATTAATTTGTTTGATGATAACTTTGTTAGAGATGTGAGTTATAGCAATTATATTTTTTTTGGCGCAGGAAGGATAATAAGGACTAAAGGTTTGGATATTCTATTGCGGTCATTACATAAGATTAGTTATAAGGGACTTTTGATTGTTGCGGGAGATTTAGAGCAGAGTGAAGACTATAAGCAGGAGATATTAGAACTTTCCAATGATTTGAATATTGTTTTTTTGGCTCTGATCAAGGATAAGAAAGAACTTCTTAGCTACATGGCTCATTCTGATTTCTTTGTCTATCCATCTTATATGGAAGCAATGTCTATGATGCTATTGGAGGGAGCATCAGTTAAGGCACCGATCATATGTGCTGATATTATTGAAAATAAAGATATTTTTAATGAGGAGGAGGTATTATTTTTCGAATCGAAAAATATTGATGATTTAGCAGAAAAAGTTTTATATGCAATTAACAACTCAGAGGATATAAAATTAAGATCCGAAAGAGCTTATAAAAAGCTTATTACAAGTTATAATTGGCAAATAATATCCGAAAAATATTCCGAGGCTTATAAATCGCTGCTATATAAATGAAAACAATTAAGGATTGCTTGAATAAAAAGGTAAAAGTTTATAGTGTGTTTGAATTGTTTATTATCAAAGCCCTTTATGTTTTGTGCAAAAATGTTAATTCCTTCTTCTAACTATAATAAGTGCGCCAGCACACAATGGAATAATTTTGGATTATTATGGATAAAAGAGTTACTTTTGCAAAACTTAAAGAATATCATAAAAAACAATTTAATAAAATATACAAACAATCATAAATATATTTTTAGTTGGTAATACATAATACGAATACAATAATGAATAAAACAATCAGACATCTCGGATATATAGTATTGCTGCTGCTATTATTAAGCGGTTGTGCATCACAAAAAAATATTACCTATATGCAAGATGTGACGAGAGGTTACCGTCAACAAATAGCACAAGATTATGATGTTCGCATAAATAGTGATGATCTAATCTCCATTATGGTAAATAGTAAAGACCCGGAGTTGGTGCAGATGTTTAATCTTCCGATGGTAAGTTATCAGTTTACCGCCACCGGATATGTTGGAGGACAACAACGTATGTTGGGCTATTTGGTAGATAAAAATGGGAACATAAACTTTCCTCAGTTAGGTGTACTTAATGTACGAGGCTTAACCCGTTTCGAGCTTTCGGAGCTGATAAGCAGGGAGTTGAAGGATAAGGGATTGGTTAATGACGCTGTGGTAACGGTGCAGTTTCTAAATTTTAAAGTATCGGTAATGGGTGAAGTGTTACGTCCGGGCACATTCGAGGTGGATAGCGACCGTATTACACTATTGGATGCGTTGAGCAAAGCAGGTGATCTGACTATCTATGGTCGAAGAGATAATGTGAAAGTAATAAGAGAGGAGAATGGTGAGCGTACTGTGGCTATAATCGACCTGCGTAGTAAGAATCTGATGAATTCTCCCTACTACTACCTAAAGCAGAACGATATTGTCTATGTAGAGCCTAATAAGGCGCGAGCAGGACAACGCGAAATAAACCAGAACCGTTCAGTTTCCACATTTGCGTCGATACTTTCGGTATTGGCCTCTTTGGCATCGTTGGCGGTTGTTATTTTTAGATAGAAATATAATAAGATAAGCTATGACAAAAAGAGATATTTACGACGAGATGGATTTTATCTCACTGAATGATAGATCTGATCGTGAGGGCAGCTCGTTAGCTAAATTATTTAGCACAGTACTATTTCATAGAAAATGGTTTATTCTGTCGGTTTTAATATGCGGATTGATAGGATTTCTCTATGTGCGCAGTACACCTAAGACTTTCCGAAGGACGGCTACGGTGTTAGTGCAAGATGATAGAAGAGGCGGTGTAATGAGTGAGTCAGCTGCATTTCAGGACCTCTTTTATTCAGCGAGAGCCTCAGTTGACAATGAGATCGGAGTGTTTAAAAGCAAGCGACTGATGTATGATGTGGCAAAACAGTTGCGACTGGATGTAAGCTACAAGATACGGGATGGTCTGCGTGATCGCGAGCTCTATAGCAGCACACCTATTATAGTGGATTTTTCCGACATAGACCCCTCACAGAGTGTAAGTATGACTGCCACCCTTTTGGAAAACAGACAAGTGGAGTTGAAAGATCTTAAATGGGGTAAAGAAGAAAGTGATTTGATAAAAGTGCTACAGCCAGGCGATACTTTACGTACCCCTGTAGGTGATATAATCGTGACAATAGCCCCGCTAATAGAGAGAGATTATATTGGTAAGCCCCTCCAGATAAGCAAAAGGAGCCTGAAAGCTGTATCAGATAGTTACAATTCGAGATTGAAAGTAGACGTGGATAACAAAATGTCATCCATTATCAATTTGACTTTGGAAGATGTGAATATCAAGCGTGCTGAGGATGTGATAAACACTCTGATAGAGGTTTACAAAAATGATGCTATTCTAGATAAAAACCAGGTATTGGAGTCAACCGCCAATTTTATCAGAGAACGATTGATTATTATCGAATCAGAACTGTCTGACGTTGACTCAAAAATAGAGCAGTACAAAAGAGATCATCAACTTACCGATATCCGTTCGGAGAGTGCTCTCTATCTGCAAAGCAGCGGCAGATTGGATACTGAGGTGCTAAGTCTGGAGAATCAACTGGATATGGCTGAGTATATGAAAGTGTATCTTCAAGATAATTCCAAACTCTCAGACCCGATCCCTGCCAGTATAGGTATTTCCGATTCCGGTATTCAAGGGCAGATCGCCGAGTACAACTCGCTTCTTGCTCAACGTAACAAATTGTTGGCAAATAGTAGCGAAAACAACCCTCTCGTAAAAGAAATGGATAATACCCTGGCTGCGACACGCTTTTCTATCTCCAAAGCTGTGGACAATCTGATAGCCGGATTGAAGATACAGATTGAAAATATGAGGCAAAAAGAGATAAGCACGAGAGGAAAAATTTCTACTGTGCCGATGCAGCATAAATATATTACCAGTATAGAGCGCCAACAGAAAATCAAGGAGGAGCTTTATCTGTACCTGTTGAATAAAAAAGAGGAGAACGAGTTGCAAGCTACCATAATAGCAAGTAACTGCCGAATTATTGACCCTGCAGACGGATCTAATTCGCCTGTATCCCCGAATAAAATAAGAGTAGTCTTAATTAGTTTTCTAATTGGTTTTTTATTCCCTGTTTTGTGGCTTTATATCCGTTCGTTGCTCAATACTGCCGTCTACACCAAGAAAGAGCTGAAAGAGGCTCTTACTGTTCCATTTTTGGGTGAGATTCCATTGGTTAAGACTAAGTCCAAGGAGCTGATTGTGGTTAAAGAGAATAGTAACGAGCCTATTTGCGAAGCTTTCAAGATAGTACAAACAAACCTTGACTTTATGGATATTGAGCATAAAGGGGGAGGAAAGGTCATTATGGTGACATCTATCAACCAGGATGCAGGTAAAACCTTTATATCTGCAAATCTCGGTATGAGTTTGGCGACGCTGAATGAAAAGGTGGTAGTTGTCGATTTGGACTTAAGAAAGGGTACTCTGACTCGAAGGCTGGGCATAGGCACTAAACATCCGGGCATATCAAACTATCTGGGAGGTATGGAGGACAATATTTTTGACTTGATTCAACCCTCAAATGAGAATGGCCTGTTGGATATTATTCCCTCAGGCACAATACCGCCTAATCCGGCTGACTTGCTCAAGAGCAGCCGATTTGACAAGATGATAGCCGAACTAAAATCCAAATACGACTATATTTTGCTAGACACTCCTCCCTTTGGTGTTGTGGTGGATACGTTATTGTGTGCCCGTGCAGCTGATCAGACAATATATGTTGTACGTTCCGGGTATATAGACAAACGCTCATTGCCTGACATACAAGAGCTATATGACTCCGGAAAGGTGAATCACATGAGTATTTTGCTAAACGGAATCGATATCAAGAAAATAGCCTCTTATGGTAGTTATGGCTATGGGTATGGTTACGGTTATGGCCGTAAATATGGTTACGGTTATGGCTATGGCTATGCCGGATATGGCTACAGCTACACGCAGCAGAAAAAGAAATCGTGGATAAGAAGAGTCCTGGGATTCTAGTGAGTGGTACGAGTTCCGTGTTTCAAGGTACGTGGTAGGTTGGGAGGTGCGAGATACGAGGTGCAACCTAAATGTAATCCAAAGTAACGACATTAAAAGTTGGAAATAACGAAATTTATTTCCAATTTTTGCTTTAGCACATTTAATCAATAAGTGATGTTCCACTTTTGCTTACCAATGTATCAACATTGACTAACGGTGCAGGGAATTTCGCCAGGGGAGTTTCCTGTGTTCTCACAAATAGCATCCCACGTAATGTGCTGTAAGCGGTTCCGAGTAGTGAACGGAAGAAGTTAGACTTAACTATTATCTTGTTATTCTCTTTATCTACATCAATAGCGACAGCCAATGTCTGAATAGAATAGACAAATTCTGCACTTGTCTCAAAAATGACGTTGCCTTTATATAAATATCTCATGCTTGGAATAACAACTATAATGTCTTCGGACATTTTAATGACAGTCCTAATCTTATATTGAAACTTTAGTGCCGATTCATTGATGTTTTCAGAAGTTACTTCACTGAAATTCTGTTTATATACCTCATTTTCTATTGAAACGAGTCTGAACCTTACATTAATTTTCTCTTCCATAGTAATTTTTACTTAAATGTTGTCCACCTTGGTTCCCGAATAGGCATAGCCAGAGAAGGGAACATTAATGGGCTACTCTCATTAAAGTCGTTGTAGTATATCACCTCTATTGGTAAGGAGAATGGTTCCTCGGATGATTCTACCTTTCGTTTCACTTTTTCATAAGATTTTCCCAATTTGACTCTTGACGATTCAATACTTTTAAGTAATGAAGTCTTGTCAAACAAAGAAGCGAGCCTTTGGCCCATGCCAAGAGTTGGCATTTCGCCATTCTCATACAACCCGTATTGATTAATTCCTATACCTGCTATTGTTGACATAGTTTGCTTGGAAAAACCATATTTTTCGCGAAGCTCTGTCAGTTGAGCAGGTGAGGGTATACCATGACGTTTACGGTATTGAGAATAGAGATCCTCTATCACCTTATCATCCACATCGGCATTAGTAAAGGTCTTTCCCGTATCTTCGCACTGGAAATAATGGCGTTCGACCGTATACTTTTCATTTCTAAAAGTATATGTCTCTGATTTTACTTTCTTTAAGACGTTTCCGCCAGTGAATGGACTTTTCATGATCATTATTTATAAGGGAATTTCATTGGAAATTTTGCAATATGAAAGGAAATGCAATAGTTTGGTGCACCTTCTGTTTTTGTTATATATATCTTTATATATATTGGATATATTTCTTTTTTGCCTCTCTTTTTAATCTCTATCCCAAACATCCAGACCAGACCTTCTTCGTCATCATATTCATTTTTGTCAGGACCTTGATAATAATCCTCGGGCTTGAGATTTAGGATATATTGATCTCGTTTGTTAGCAAATAATTCAAGATCAAATAGTGTTTGTTGGTTTTCTTCCTTGTCATTATTGTAAACAATACCGAACACCCTGGCCTTCGCCTTAAATTCTTCCAGAAATGCTTCAACTTCCTGTAATGTCGCTTTGATATCGGCCATGGTTCTATTTTGACACAAAGATATATAAAATAAACAAGCAAACAAAAATGTAGACAAAATTAAAACGAATTCGTTTTAATTTTTACGTATTTCTCTATATTCATTTGAATTCGGGGCAAATTATTCTCCCCTTAAAACGGATAAATAAGTGGCAAAACTATAATCATTACCACCAGGAAAAGCAATTGCAAGGGGAGGCCTACTTTGATGTAGTCCATGAAATTGTATTTTCCCGCCGACATTACCATTGCGTTGGGCGGTGTTGAGAAGGGACTGGCCAGACACATACTTGCAGCAACCGCCACACCGATAAGGAAAGGATAGGGGCTCACATTCATTGATATGGCTGCCTGTAAGCCAATCGGGGCAAATAGAATGGCGGTAGCGGTATTGCTAATAAACATAGTCAGCAAAGAGGAAGCTGCCATAATCCCGGCAAGAACGGCATAAGGGCCGTAAGAACCCACTGCATCCACGATACCGTTGGTTACCAATGCTGAAGTTCCTGTTTTCTCCATCGCAGTTGCCAAAGGCATCATTCCGGCAAAAAGAATTACACTTTCCCAGTTGATTGTACGATATGCATCTCTAACCGTTCTGAAACAGCCTCCCAAAACCATCAGAACAGCTGCTATCAGCACGGCGATCACAGGCGGTAACCAATTGAAAACCATAGCCAGGACCATTAATATCAAAACGATGGCTGCGTAAGGAGCTTTGTGGTCGAGAGTTATCTTGGATGCTTCGGTCTGTGGTTGTCCGATGACAACAACATCTCTTTCAAGACGACTGAGACGGTCGATGTCTTCCCATGTTCCCTGTACAAGCAACATATCACCGGCCTGCATTTTTACATCTTTTATATCCTGAATGATATAAGTGTCTTTACGCTGGATACTCAGTATATTTACATTGTAATTGTCGCGAAATTGAGAGTCTTTTACCAGTCGGTTGTGTAAGCGACTGTTTTGAAGAATGACCACCTCCGCCATTCCTATCTCATCGAACTTAAATTTGCCTCCAAACTTGGGACGCTCAATCTCCTTTTCAGTTGTAGTGTCCAGGAAAGAAAGAGCATTCTCCTCCACAAAGCTCAGCACATTTTTGTACTCACCAATGATATAGAGTATGTCATTTTCAGTCAGTATAGTCTGCGCTTTAGGCAATACGGCCCTGACAGAGCGGCTCAGCGGCGAAGAAGAGCGGATATGAATCTCACTGATAATAACCGAGTATCGTTTGGATATATCAATTTCAGAGAGTTTTTTACCTGCAATGGGGGACTCTTTCGATACTACAATTCTGTATAAATTTTCAATCAAACAATAATCGGAAGCTAGTTGTTCGGGCGATTTAACGGTGGTTCTTCCATCACCCTGATCTTTCTTGTCCTTTTTGTCGAGCATTTTCGACAAGGGCCAGAGCAGTAAAATACCCAAAACCAAAAGGATCATTCCCACGGGTAAAGTGGTGAAGAACTGCAATCCCTCATATCCCGCTCCAATCAAGGTGTCATGCATAATCAGAGTCGGCGGAGTACCGATCAATGTCATCATCCCTCCGATACTGCTCGCATAAGCCATGGGCATCAAGAGCCTGCTTGCACTTGTCTTGGATTTGAAAGCCATGCTTACCACGATCGGCATCAACAACGCCACCGTACCGGTGTTGCTCAAGAAGAGACCTATGAAAGCGGTTACCAGCATAACCAGCAAAAACAATTTATAACTGCTGTTTCCTGCAAGTTTCAACAATCGGTTGCTTACCGCTCCGGCGAGTCCGGTTTGTGAAAGCGCACCTCCCACGATAAATAGAGCGGCAATCATAATCACAACGGAATTGGAGAATCCAGCCAGAGCCTCAGTCGGTGTCAGAACTTTTGTCAGTACCAATGCCAACAAACAACAAAGTGCCACAATATCGGAGCGGATTTTACCCCAAACCAGCAGTGCAGCGGTTACGATAAGAATAATAATAGTTGCAGTCATAAGAAATGAGGGCTATTAGAATACAATAAGTTTCTTAACGGCTATTTTGCTACAAAAGAAAGATATTTTATTTGATTTTTCAAATATAGATCCAACAACTCTTACCTTCTCCTGAATTCCGAGCAGATGATGGCGGTGGCTATAGCTACATTTAGAGAATCCGGCGCATTGGCTGAGGCAGGGGAGAAGCGAGGGATGGAGAGACGGTGTGTAACAAGCTTCTCCATAGCAGGAGAGATACCATTTGACTCGGAACCCATCACTATCACTCCGCTTGAGCCAAGATTCTCCTCATAGATAGATCTCCCGTCGAGAAAGGTACCAAACACCTGCATCCCTGCGGCGCGGAATTCTGAGACAATCTGAAGAAGGTCACTATAGATAATCTTCACTCGGAAAATGGAGCCCATGCTGGCCTGTACCACCTTTGGATTAAAACAATCCACAGTATCGTGTGATGCGAAGATAGTCCCTATTCCAAACCAGTCGGCAAGCCGAATGATGGTCCCCAGATTGCCCGGATCACGAATAGAGTCGAGTGCCAGTGAGAGCGGTCTGGAAGCTATCAGATCGGCAATCTGAGATACGTCTGGCACCGCAGGCTTGCGCACCAAAGCCAGAGCGGGAGAAGGTGAGCTTAGCAGTGTGATGCGGGCCATTGCCTCTTCGCCAATTTCAGAGATTCTGAATACCTTGATGACCTCAAATCCCGAACGGAGCGCTTCCTCCACCGATTTTTCTCCTTCTACGACAAAAAGTCCCACTTCATCGCGGTATTTCTTGCGGTTGAGTGAACGGATGAGTTTTATTTCGTTCTTAGAAATCATATTCAAAGGTAACAATTAACCTGATTATAATAATAATTTTATCTAAATTTGCAGGAATATGAAGAGGAGTCTTGCATTTATATGGATTGTTGCACTCGCTGCCGCTTCTTGCAGTACCACAAGGATTCTGCAGGAGGATGAATGTAGGCTTGTGGAGAACAAAATAGTCATAACAAATGATGCCGGCTATCCCGCCTCTTCGCTTCAACCCTACATCAAACAGAAACCGAACGATTATTATATCGGTCGGTGGAATCCCTTCCTCTATGTTTACAACTGGAGTTCCGGACGCGGTACGGGATGGGACAGATTTGTTGAGAAGCTTGGAGTTGCTCCGGTGATCTACGATTCCACCTCCATAGATGCCAGCAAAAAGGGTATGCTCTCGCACCTCGAATATTCCGGTTATTATGATTCGGATATTTCGCATTCCGTGCTAAAAAAGGAGAAGAAAGCGAGAGTCAATTATGATGTGACCCTCGGAAAACAATATCTGATTGATAGTATAAGTTATCATGTTCCCGATCCATATATGCGCGAATTATTGGCTGCTGACTCCGCCAACTTTACTGTAAATGTGGGTGATATCCTTTCTGAGAAGCAATTGGAGGAGGAATCGGAACGTCTTGCCGCTCTCTATCGCACTAACGGCTATTATGGCTTCACCAAAAACTATTTCTTCTTCTATGCAGATACCGTAAGGCAGAAGGATAAAGCCGATCTTATCGTATCTCTCGAAAACTATACTCGTAACGAATCGGAAGAGAGTGCAAGGCCTCATAAACAATATAACATCGGATCAGTCTCCATTACCCCAATGGCAGGACTTAAGGTGCGCGAGAAGTTTCTCTGGCAGATCAATACTGTAAAACCTGGTGAACTCTACAATGAACAGGTAATTAATACCACTTACGAGCGTTTCTCCAGCATACGGCTCTTCAGCAGTGTCAATATGCAACTCAGCGAAGCAGATTCATCGTTGGTGGACTGTCGTATTATGCTCTCTCCCTCCAAACTTCAGGGGGTAAGGGCTAATCTTGAGGGGTCGTTCAACTCCTCCGGACTTTTTGGAGTAACTCCTTCACTCTCCTATTATCACAAAAATATATTTGGAGGCGGAGAATATTTTTCGCTCGGATTCAGAGGCAATTTCCAGTTCAAATTCAAGGATCCCACGCGCTCCAATGAGTTTGCAATTTCTTCCTCCATAACATTTCCAAGGTTCCTTTTTTTGCCTGTAAGCCTATTCCAGCAAACACTCCCGCGTACAGACGTCAATCTTTCCTATAACTATCAGAACCGTCCGGAGTACACCCGTATAATTGTTTCCACAGCTTACGGCTATAATTGGAATCGCCATAAGAGATTTTATTACCAGATAAACCCTCTTCAGTTTAATGTGGTGCGTATTTACAATATGGATGAGGATTTCTACTCAAACCTCAGGGACCCCTATCTGATCAACTCCTACCGCAACCACTTTGACTTCGGCGGGGGAGGGATGTTGTACTTTACCACTAATAGTGCCACCAATCCTAAGGATACATACTTTTACCTCAGATTGCAAACGGATTTTGCAGGCAATGTGTTATCTCTCTTCAACAGCGCACTGAAAAAGGACGAAAAGGGCTCCTATATGATCTGGGGAGTGCCCTATTCACAATATGTGCGAAGCGAAATCTCATTGGTTGAGACGCTGCGGTTTGGACAGCAGAAGAGGCTGGCGCTGGCCGGAAGAATCCTTGCCGGTGTCGGTTATGCCTATGGTAACTCAAATGTACTTCCTTTCGAGAAATTCTTCTATGCGGGAGGTTCCAACAGTATGAGGGGATGGCAGTCCCGTTCCGTCGGCCCGGGATCCGCACCTTTGGACTCTACCTTTGCGATAGCCAATCAGACCGGTGATATGCGACTGGAGGCCAACCTCGAGTTCCGTTTTCCTCTATTTTGGAAGTTGCAGGGTGGACTTTTTATAGATGCCGGCAATGTCTGGAATCTACAACGCGCGTCGCTGGATGGAGTTGCAAGGGATGAGCGAGGTATTTTTACAGCAGAAAATTTTAAAAAGGGCATTGCAGCTAACTGGGGAATTGGCTTACGTCTGGACTTCGATATGTTGCTCATACGTCTGGATGCCGGTATCAAGGCATATAATCCGGTTACACAGCAATGGCATACTCCAAATATGTGGTTCCGAAAAAATGGCTATGCAATCCATTTTGGCATCGGATATCCTTTCTAACTAAGAATACAAATCAAAAAAGATAAAGAATAATCATGAAGTACTTAAAACCCTTCTTTCTTGCAGTAGCTGCTTTCGTTGCGGTTTCCTGTAATTTCGAAAGGGGAGAGGCAGACTATGATGTCGTTCCTCTTCCTCAATCTATAAATGAACTCGACGGTGAAGACTTTGTTCTCAACACTAGGACAAAGATCGTCTATGATGCAAATGACCCTCAGATGGAGCGCAATGCTGCTTTTCTCTCCGAATATATAGGACAAATTATCGGCTTAAATCTTAAATGTGTCGTCTCTGATGGCTCAAATTCAGCTAACAATATTGTTATATCCGTTGATGCAGAGGCACTAATGCCGTCTAACGAGAGTTATAAGCTGACAGTTGATCAAAACGGAATCTCCATTGTAGCCAAGACTCCGGCAGGCGTTTTTTACGCTATCCAGACCCTTAGGAAGTCCCTTCCCATTGGCAAATTCGGTAGTGTGGAGTTTGATCCGGTAGAAATCAATGACACTCCTTTGTTCGGTTACCGTGGAATGCATCTCGATGTTTCTCGCCACTTTTTCGATAAAGAATTTGTAAAGAGGTATATCGATATCATAGCTCTTCACAATATCAATACATTCCACTGGCATCTGACCGATGACCAGGGCTGGCGTGTGGAAATTAAGAAATACCCGAAACTGACTGAGATAGGTTCTATGAGAAGCCATACCGTAGTCGGAAAGGATTTCGAGTCGAGCGACGAGACACCTCACGGAGGATTTTATACTCAGGAGGATATAAAGGAAGTGGTGGCCTATGCTGCAGAGCGTTATATCACCATTATCCCGGAAATAGACCTTCCCGGCCATATGCTGGCGGCTCTGGCTGCATATCCGGAACTCGGCTGTACAGGCGAACAATACGAAGTTTGGCCCCGCTGGGGTATTACGGAAAAGGTGCTTTGCCCGGGCAAAGACCATACTGTGCAATTTTTAAAGGATGTCATGGATGAGATTATGGCTCTATTCCCATCGGAGTATATCCATATAGGAGGTGATGAGTGCCCCAAGGATCACTGGAAGGTTTGTCCCGACTGCCAGGCACGTATCAAGGCGGAAAAACTCTTTGCAAAGGATGGCCATACCGCAGAGCAGCGTCTTCAGAGCTGGCTTACATCGGAGATTGAAAAATACATCAATGACCACGGTCGCAGAATTATAGGATGGGATGAGATTCTCGAGGGTGGACTCGCTCCAAATGCTACAGTAATGTCTTGGAGAGGTATTACCGGTGGTGTAACCGCTGCAAATATGGGACACGATGTGATTATGGTTCCCTATTCCCACTTCTATTTTGACTATTACCAGAGTGAGGACAGGGATAATGAGCCTTTGGCCATCGGAGGTTTTATTCCGGTAGAGAGAGTTTATTCGTTTAATCCTTTCCCCGAAGAGGTGGATCCTTCACTGCGCGGTCATATACTGGGAGTACAGGCCAATGTTTGGTGTGAGTATATCAAGACCACCGACCATGTAGAATATATGGCCTTGCCGCGTATGGCTGCCCTATGTGAAGTGCAGTGGCGTCCCGCTGAGGTTCGCGATTATGAGGACTTCTTAGATCGTATGGAGCACCATTTGGCACTTTACGACCATCTGGGATACAATTATGCGAAGCATATTGTTCCTAGTCTGTAGTCGGGAGTTAGTAATGTGTAGTTTGTAGTCAGTAGTGTGTAGTGTGTAGTTAGTTGCTGTGGGGTGTGGATTGGTATGGAAGTTTTGTCGGCGTATACTTCAAATAACACGAGCCTAAGAAAAATTTTGTGTTTTCAAGGCCGTGTTATTTGAAGTGACACAAGTTTTACAACATAATTATTTGCCAAAATTTTTCAAGTCTGTTTGAAAATAATTGTAATTTTCAAATATTTTCAATCATGTTTGAACATAATGGCTCGATTTGGTAAATATGTAGTCTGTATGGAGATATGAAAAGAGTTTTATCGTTTCTTACGGATCTTGTTCCGAATAACAACAAACCTTGGTTTGATGCCAACAAGGCGCGTTATAAGGAAGCACAGGCGATTTTCAACGATTTCGCATCTGAACTTTTGGAACGAGTGCAGATCTTTGACCCCGAAGTAAGGGGTCTCACTCTAAAGGATTGCACCTACCGTTTCTATAGAGATTTAAGATTCAGCAAAGACAAAACCCCATACAAGCGCCATTTCGGCATATTTATAGCCAAAGATGGCAAATGCAGCGGCCATTCCGGATACTATTTTCATATCGAACCCCCTCATGCAGGCTACCTGGGCGGTCATCTGATCTGTTGTGGTGCCTACGCTCCGGAGCCAAAGGTAATGCGAAGCATTAGGGAAGAATTTATGCTTAACGGTGAAGCGCTGGTTAAAGCAATCTCCATGGCTAAAGGATTTGAACTGGAATGGGACGGAGCCCTGAAGAAAATCCCTCGAGGTTTTCCGCAGGACTCCCCCTACGCTGAGTATTTCCGACTGAAGAAAATACTTATTACACGCTATTTAGATGATACTTTTATCCTAGAGCCCGATCTCGCAAAACGTGCGGCTGACCTATTTGCCACCTGCACCGAATTCAATACCATTCTCAACCGCGCCATAGACTACGCGTATGAAGAATATTAAGTTAGTTCTGAGTGAGGAGTTAGGAGTTCTGAGTTCTGAGTTAGGAGTTCTGAGTTCTGAGTTAGGAGTTCTGAGTTCTGAGTTAGGAGTTCTGAGTTAGTTGTTAGTTCGGAGTTCTGAGTTTTGAGTTTTTACACCAAATTTAGCTGGATTGTTGTAGATATATTTTAACAATTTTGTTATCTCCTCGTTTGATACACAACAATTCAAATAATCTTTCTCTGAAATGTATTTATGGTGTTTTGCAAATTCTAACCAAACGAGTGTTTCACTATTTTCACCTAAACAATCTGTTATTTTCAGTAAAAAATGTTTTAAGTAATCTCTTTTTCTATAAGCTTCTGCTAAGTTAGCACAAACAGACCTAGCAGAACGTCTTATTTGATCTGTTAATGAGTATTGTTCTTCTTTAGGGAATGAGGCTGTCAAATTGTGAATTTTACAACCTTGTTCAAATGCTTTTTTATAGACAATCAAATCCCTAAAATCACCAAACCTCCTACACTCTCCACTCATACCTTCCCACTATATTAAATATTTAATACTCAGAACTCCATACTCCATATTCCATACTCCATACTCAAAACTCAATACTCAATACTCATAATTATCCTTAGTCCATTAGGAAAATAAAGGTCGTAATGGCAGCAATACCCTCTTTAAATGTTTCTTGATTGACATTCTCGAAGTTGTCCAGCGAGCCGTGGTGATATTTGAAATAGTCAGTCCTGTCTGCTATGAATGTGTAGTAGGTCTTTAGAGGCCAGTTTCTCTCACTATCATTGTATATGACTGTCAGACCGCGAGGCTCGAGATAGGGGGTGAGAACCTCTTCCATCTGTTCGAAATAGGAGGGAGCTTCTGAAATTGAGAATCCTACAGGTTTGCCTGCTCCGCAATCGATCTCAAGGTCAAATACAAAGGACTCGTGTTTTTCTTTAGAAATACGAGCGAATTCCTTCATGCCTGAGAGGTTCATTTCCTCATCCTGGTATAGGACTATGCGGAGTGTATTTCTTGGCTTCATACGAAGTTTTTTGTACGCGCGGAGCACTTCTATTGCGGCCACACAACTTGAAGCATTATCTTGTGCTCCCTGGCTGTTAAACCAGCTGTCCACGTGGGCAGAAATCAATATGATGTGGTCAGGATTGACTTTACCGGGGATTTCGGCCACAATATTGCGTCCGATGGCAGGTTCGGGTCTATTGTGAGCTGTGGAGTTGACGGTCACCGTGAGTTTTTTGTCCTTTTTTAGGGCCTCCGATAGCTTGTCAGCGGCATTTGTAGAGATAGCTACTGCCGGCACAGCTACAATAGAGTCGCCGTCGTGACAGCTACCTGTATGGGGAGTATCTCCGGGATGATTGCTTATTGAGCGTACGATAACTGCCTTAGCGCCCTTTTCAGTTACGAGTGAAGCTCCTCTGGAACGCTGCCAAGCATGTTTACCGTAACTCACTCCATCCTCCATCTTTCCGTTGAAGAAGACAATCTTGTCCTTGCAGCGGAGAGTTTCCAACTCTTCACGGCTGCTGACCTCTACCACTTGTGCGGTAATATCCTCGCCTGATGTGCCGTTGTTGAGTCCAAGAGCAATAGAAGGAAGTTCGACTATAGTGCCGTCAGAGAGTTTCATAGTGACTTTGGTCACTCCGGGATCCCAGTTGGGAACTTCGACTTCCTGGTGCCAGATATTTTTAATACCAACCTCTTCTGCAAGAACATACGTGAAGTAATCTATTACTTCGTCATTGTTTTGGCTGCCGGACATTCTGGCCGGATAATCATTACATACCCTTTCCAAAGTAGCGACGGCGGTTGTGTTTTCATTCTGAAAATAGTTGTAGATCTTGTCGATCTGTTGCTCAAGAGTGACCTTTTTGCAGGAAGCTGCCGTAAGGACCACGAGAGTGAGCAGGATGATTCTTTGAATCTTTGATAGCATATTTGGTTCTATTATTAAAGTGATGAATAAGCGGGGGAAAAGGTGTCTCCGTCGGAGATTCTGCCGGTGGTTATACCTTTTTTGAGCCAGCGCATACGCTGTGTAGAGGTGCCGTGGGTAAATGAGTCGGGAACTGAGTAGCCTCTGGCCTTTTTCTGAAGGTAGTCGTCGCCGATCTTGGATGCGGCGTTCATGCCCTCCTCTATATCTCCATCCTCGAGCGATCGGAAACGGCGGTTTTCATGATGAGCCCAAATCCCTGCATAGAAATCGGCCTGTAGTTCGAGGCGCACCATTATCTCATTGGATTGCTTCTGGCCGACACTTAGCATCTGCGAATGTGCCTGCTGCAATGTGCCAAGCAGGTATTGGACATGATGTCCTACCTCGTGGGCAATCACATAGGCGTATGCGAAATCTCCGTCAGCACCCAATTTTTCTTTCATATTCATGAAGAATGAAAGGTCGATATAGACAGACTGGTCAGCGGAGCAGTAGAAAGGCCCACATTCGGCAGACGCACCGCCACAACCGGAAGTTACCTGGTCTGTATAGAGAACAAGTTTGGGAGGAGTATAGGTGCGGCCGTTCTGCCTGAAAATCTCACCCCAAACATCCTCTGTAGATGCAAGGATCTGTGATGAGAATGTGGCCAGCGCCTCTTCTTCCGCCGAAGGTATGTAATCTGTTTGCTGGGTGGTGCTGCCCATATTGGATACCTGGTCTACGACTTCAGCGGGGTTACCTCCAAGAAGCCATGTTATAAGACCTATAATGATGATTCCTCCAAGGCCCAGGCCGCCGGCTTTCATAGCGCGGCTGGCGCCTCGTCTGTCGTCAACATTGCTGCTGACTCTTCTTCCATCGAGTTTCATAAATATCTCTGTTTAATTATTTTGCAATTTATCATACAAAGTTACGAATAAAACCGCTCAAATCGTTCTCATTGTTTATCAAAAAGCGCACCAGGACGAATTCGAGCCCTTATTTTGAGTCTAACATCTTGACATACTCTTCCAGAATCCTGTAAACCTCCTCGATGTCATCAGATAATGAGAGGCGCAGATTGGCATAACTCTTAATTTCCATACAATTCTGTAGGAATTTGTAAACGGGAATCCTATTTGTCCAGTAATCAGTATCGAAAAAGATCATCGGAGCCGATTCGTCATCCATTAAATAATGGTTTTGGGCAGCGTCCTGGAATATTTCCTGCATGGTGCCTGCGCTGCCTGGCGTATAGATAATGCCGCCGTGAGCGATGGTGATGATACCATCTTCACGTATACTATTGGCAAAGTATTTAGCAATGTCTGTGGAGAAGATGCAGGCAGGTTCGTGACCATAAAACCATGTAGGTACGCCAAGACTTCTAAACTCAGTCTGGGGATACTTTTCAAGCACCTCAAATGCTGTTTTGAGCCAATTGCGATCCTTGTATGAAGGTGCCGTAACCACCATACTGATGGCGTCTTCTACCTCCCAATTGCTTCTACCGGCCATCCAGGCGCCAAGGTGAGCTGCTTCCATCGCACCAGGACCGCCGCCCGTCACAATTAGACGGCCTTTTTCGGTAAGTAGCTTCCCTAAATAGACAATTCTGCGATAGATGTGCTCAGTGCGAAGGATTGCATGTCCTCCCATTATCGCAACCACCATTTTAGGGTCGTACTGATCAATCAGGTCATACATCGCGTCAGTGATAGCGTGGTCATGGATTGAACGTGCGAGAGTCTCATAGATGTCCCGACCATATTTACCCATTGTGATATAACGCTGGTAGGCACGCTTGTCGTAACTTGTGGCCAAAGTATCATAATCTTTGATATCATACCCTTCGTAAAGCGAATAAGGATTGTAGAGTTCGCTGGTGTAGATCCTGTAAGGGACATTCATCTTGGGGAAGATAACGCAGGTCTGGTCTATGTTGTCTTTAACCTCCTTAGGGATCTCACAACCAAGGAACATACAGTCGGAAAATTTAAAATCCTTGATCTGTTTATAGACTTGAAAGAAGTCCAGATTGTTGAAAACACAATGAACGATTATGTCATCTTTCTTTATTTTGAGCAATCTTACAAGATCTTCTATATTGTCAATTTCTTTCAGTGAATAATTTCTCATAATTATTTATATTTTTCTATTTTACATAATAGCCGGTAGGAAATCCCCCGGCGGCTACAGGAAGCACTCCATGGGCTTCAATCTTCCCGCGGAATACCTTATCGGCCGCTGAAAGGTTGGCTTCTGACGAACTGTAGCCAACCAGGATGCCTTCAAAGGACTCTATGTCGATTTTATCAAGTGCGTAGGGATTGTCCATAATGGCCAAAACTATTCTCTGTTCTTGTGCCCACGTTGAAATAAAGTCGTAGATCTCTTGAGGAGGGATGGCTGCATAATTTTCCCTGTCGTTTTTTGGAGCCCTCATTTCCGGAAGGTAGAGTACAACAAATTCCAGACCTTCAGCTCGCTTGCGTGCATTTTCAAGGAGCTCTTTCGTAATTCTCCTGGGAAGAATTATGGTGTCTGCGGCTCCCATGAGGCTTAGAGTCTCAAGGTTGTGGTCAGGTCCCCAGTCGGGACGTTTAATAAGGGTCATCGACTCCTCTGCCACCTTATTGATGATATCTAATACTTCTTGTGTCTCCACCTGGTCGAAAGCATCCACAGGATCGATATAGGGAGTACCGTCGAGGAGGCCTTCGTGCTCCTTCATCTTGAGAATTTTACGCAGACTCTCGTCCACGCGCTCTCTTGGGATCTCTCCTCTGCGTACAGCTTTGCGGAAAGCAGCTATGGACTTTCTTTTATCTCCGGGAGGCATCAGAAGGATATCCGATCCCGCTTTAAAGGACTCTATGGCTATTCTCTCTTTTGGAAGATACTCCGCTACGCCTTTCATGCCGAGTGCATCTGTCACCACTATTCCCTCAAATCCAAGCTCATCTTTAAGCAATTCTGTAATGATGGGGTAAGAGATGGAACTGGGCAATCCGGCGGAGTCGAGCGAGGGGACATTGAGGTGCCCAACCATTACCATTGCAACACCTTCTTCGATTACGTGTTTAAAGGGGTAGAGCTCCAAAGAATCAAGGCGCGAACGGTCGAAAGCAAGTACGGGAAGTGATTTGTGCGAGTCAATTTCGGTATCCCCGTGGCCGGGAAAATGCTTGGCTGAGGTTAACGTCCCGCCTTCCTGCAATCCTTTGATGATTTCAGCTCCGTACAGTGCTACCTTCTCACGGTCATCACCGAATGAGCGTTGTCCGATAACGGGATTCAGAGGGTTATTATTGATATCGATAGTGGGCGCATAGTTGATATGGATGCCCAGACGCACAAACTGCTTAGCCATCGCTCTACCTACTTGATATACGAGATCAGGTGAGGAGAGGGCTCCCAATTGCATGTTGCGGGGGAACTGTGTAAGGGTATCGAAACGCATCGAGGCACCCCATTCTCCATCAACGGAGATAAAGAGAGGGATTTTCGACATTTTTTGGAAACGGTTTATCCGCTCTATATAGTTGTCGATATCCATTTCCATAAGGATCAGTCCACCTATCCTATCTCTTTTTATGAGTTTGTCAAAATAGGGATCTTCAAGATCATATCTGTCGCTGTATTCTATAATGAAAAGCTGCCCTACCTTCTCCCTAAGGGACATTTTCTCTATAATCTTTTCAACCCTGTCAGGTTCAACTTTCTCAGGTTCCACCTTTTCCGGCGCTTTCCCTGAAAAGAATGCCACAAAAATGGCCAAAACCGCAACGATAAGTCTTGTGTTTTTCTTAATCATACTTAAACTTAAAACTATTAAATGATATTGGCCGTTGGCCGTTGGCCGTTGGCTTTTTCTTGTCATCTACGATACTCAACACTAACTACACACTACACACTACACACTCTAAACTACACACTGTAAACATACTACTCACTACACACTCTAAACTACACACTCTAAACTACACACTGTAAACATACTACTCACTACACACTCTAAACTACACACTCTAAACTACACACTCTAAACATACTACTCACTACACACTCTAAACTACACACTCTAAACATACTACTCACTACACACTCTAAACTACACACTCTAAACATACTACTCACTACACACTCTAAACTACACACTGTAAACATACTACTCACTACACACTATAAACTACACACTGTAAACATACTACCCACTACACACTATAAACTACACACTCTAAACATACTACTCACTACACACTATAAACTACACACTCTAAACATACTACCCACTACACACTATAAACTACACACTCTAAACATACTACTCACTACACACTATAAACTACACACT
>JAPXOZ010000013.1:0-59854 GCA_033811195.1 Bacteroidales bacterium
AAGGTGCAAGGGCTATCAGCACATCCCTCATAAGAGAGTGTGTATTCTCCTTTACATGCAGGTGAGGGGCACCGGATACTAAAAGTCTTGCCATAGTTTAGTGTTTTACAGATCTGTTACGCATTATTTTCATAACCTCCGCCTTGCTTACCCTGATAATGTCAAGCAAAGGAATATGTGCAGGACATGAGTATAGGCAGCATCCGCATTCGATGCAATCATGGATTTTCTCTTTCTCGAGTTCATCATACATACCGCCGATGCGGGAAAGTTTATTAAGAAGATAGGGTTCCAGACCCATTGGGCAGGCATCGATGCATTTACCGCACCTGATGCAATTACCCTCCTCCTTTCTCTTGGTCTCAGCTTCGGTAAGAAACAATAACGATGAGGTCGCTTTAAGGGTGGATGCCTCCAAATTTGCCACGGCTTTGCCCATCATAGGACCTCCGCTGACGAATTTGGCTGCATCCTTTGGGAGACCTCCGATGGCATCAAGCATCTTTGAGAATGGAGTACCCACCCTGACGAGGAAATTCCTCTGATGAGGAATACAGCTGCCGGTGACGGTAATTACATTGTCAATGAGAGGTTTATTCTTCTGAACAGCCTCATAAACCGCCAGCGAGGTACCCACATTCTGCACTACCGCACCAACTTCGATAGGAAGCGCCAGCGAGGGTACCATGCGACCTGTAAGTGCCTCAATGAGCTGCTTTTCTCCACCCTGCGGGTATTTTTTATCCAGAACGACTACCTTCATACCGGGATGAGAAGAGGCCGCCTTCATCATGGAAATGATGGCCTCGGGCTTGTTCTCCTCAATACCTATGTAGCATTTCTCCACATTGAGTGCCTTCATCATAATTGCAGCGCCTATGGCGATTTCATCGGGACGTTCCCTCATTATCCTGTCGTCGGATGTGATATAGGGCTCACATTCGGTACCGTTAATGATGAGCCATTCGGCCTTTTTATCCTTTGGGGGATTGAGCTTAATGTGGGTAGGGAATGCGGCTCCGCCAAGTCCCACGACGCCTGCATTCTTTATCTTTTCGAGTATCTCTTCTGCAGAAAATGGAATCTCCCTTACGATGTCCTTGCTTCTGTCAATCTCTTCGCACCACTCATCGCCTTCTACGGCAATTACAACGTGCATTACGGGTATGCCCGCAAGGTCTCCTTTGGGCTCGACAGCAGTCACCGTACCCGATACGGATGAGTGTACGAAACTTGAAATAAATCCTGTCGGCTTACCGATGACCTGACCTACCTTGACCTTGTCACCTTTCTGCACTACAGGTTCAGCCGGAGCACCAAGATGTTGTGCCATCGATATATAAGCCACATCCGGAAGAGGAAATGTTTCGATTTGAGCATCGCGTGAGAATTTGTTCTCTTTAGGGTGGATACCACCTATTGAAAATGTACGTTTCATATCTATTCCTCCCTAACTTTCATTATTTACAATAGGACTCTGCCCCTCTTCTTGCTTAGATGCAATAAGCACCTTGATGGGGAAATTGACTGCCCAAATGGCTTTGGTGGGACATTCATCAACACACTTGCGACACAACTTACATTTAGCCGGATCTATGTAGGCTAAATTATTTTCAATGGTAATGGCATCAAAAGGACATGCCTTTACGCATTTACCACAGCCGATACAGCTCACTGAGCAGGCCTTCCGGGCAATTGCACCCTTATCTTTGCTTGAGCAGGAGACATAAACTCTGCGATTTCTCGGACCTCTGGGACGAAGTTCGATGATAGACTTTGGACAGGCACTGACACATAGACCGCAGGCTACGCACTTCTCCTCATCAACCTCCACTATGCCGCGTCTTTCATCGATGTGAATGGCATCAAATTTACATACAGCCACGCAGTCACCCTTACCCAGACAGCCATACTTACAGCCGGTATCTCCGGAATAAAGCGAAGCCATCACCTTACAGGAAGCGTACCCGTCAAAAAAGTTGGTCTTTGCTCGGTTGTCTAAAGTACCGTGACACTTAATGACAGCCACCCTCGGCTCGGTTTTGACTGCTTCCCGGCCGAGAGCAGCCGCAATTTGTTCCATAGCGACATCGCCGCCAACCGGACAAAAAAACGAACCGATTAATGGAGCTTTCACAACCTCTTCAGCGAATGCGCGGCATCCGGCCAAACCGCATCCGCCACAATTGGCTCCGGGAAGCAAGGACTCAATTATATCTACCCTTGGGTCTTCTTCAACCTTGAATTTTTGTGCCACCAGATAGAGGACCACCGAAAAGAGCAGTCCGAGCGCCACCAGACAAACAATCGTGTAAATAATTGTTGTAATCATTTGGATAGTTTCTCAATAGAAAAAGTAAAGTCTTTAGATATTTTGTTTTTGAATAGATAGATGAATAAATAATAGACCGCAAGTATTGCGAGAAGAGTTATGCCGGTAACCAGTTCGCTTACCCCGATCTTCGTAAAGACAAAAATGGTAGCCAGAAGCAGTATCAAAGGTAAGACATAGCAAATCCAAATAGCTCTGGCACCGAGAGATGCCTTGAGGAACACTTTTACCTCCTCCCCGACTTGGTAATCACAGGCAAGAGTCGATATGGATTGGGGAATATCGATTGTTCTAATGGATTCATCAGATGCAATACAGACACCTTTGGCGTGACAGGCAGCACAGGCAGACTTGTTAAGTATTTCTACTGTAATGAACTCATCAGTAACAGAGGTCACGACACCGGGATGCTCTATATTATTGGTTTTCCCAGCCATTATTCCACTTTGATAAGACTGGTCAATGGGTATTTTACACCTTCATAAGTGCCGATACGGCCGTTGATAGCACCGACTGCAACGGGTGCAGAAAAGAAAATGGGAAGTTTGTTAGCATCGTCGGAAAACCAAATAAAAACCTTCTCTTCACCATAAAAAACGCTTTCCCCATCACCCTCGCCAAATGAGAATACAGAAATCTCTTCATCTTTATCTTTGGAACGATCTTTCTTAGGATTGACGGCAATGGCCACCTTTATAGCATTGAAAGTACCTACTTTGGCCACTCTCTTCTTTTCACGACCCACAAAACGTACACGTATGTCAAGTACATCCTTGTCAAGAGCAATGGTAAAAGGGGCCGGAGGACCCTTTTCAAGCTTATTAAAATCAAGACATCTTACCGCAAAAAAGATATTGATGATATCTCGGATCACTACATCTTCGTAGAAAGTGGTATCCCTGCGGGGACGGCCCTTTTTGTCAACGATGGCATTGAGAGTTTTACCGTCATCTTTCCAATGATACCAGTTCTTTGCAAAAAAGTTTCCCTCACTCACATCCCTGTGGAAATAGAGAGGCATCAAATCCTTGACATAGAACTTTGACTCATAAATATCCCTCACTTTGAAGAATGAATCCCAGAATTTGTAGGTATTGGCCTTTGCCAAGAGATGGTAATAGGGCTCTTTACCCTTCTCAGACTTTTCAGTAAAAGTAAACTTTACACTTGCAATATCTGCACTGAAGCCCCACTTGTAATGTACAATCAGCTCCATGTTTTCACCACTCTGGAAAGGGTATTCCTTAGTCTGTCCGGTAGCGACTACTGAAAAGAAAGAAAGTGTGAGTGACAGTAGCGCAAAAAATATTTTTTTCATCAAATAATCGTTTTAATTAAAATCATCACTCGGGCCCAGTCCGGCATAATCCAACGGCTCAGCACTATTCATTTTTGAGCCGTGATATTCGGTACGGATCATCGGGTCACCGGGCAATACATCATCTATATCCACAAATCGTACCCTATCTGACTCAAACTTCATAGGAACATCTCCAACCGCACCATTTCTGTGTTTTAGAATAATAATTTCGGTGCCACCTGTAAGGATATCATCAGAAGGAAGACCTACTTTTTCCGGACGATGGATGAACATTACAATATCCGCATCCTGCTCGATGGCTCCAGACTCACGAAGGTCACTCAATTGAGGACGTTTGTTACCGCCACGCATCTCCACCGAACGGTTGAGTTGCGAAAGAGCTATGATGGGAACATTGAGTTCCTTAGCAATAGACTTAAGAGAACGAGAGATGGCTGATACCTCCTGCTCACGCATACCGCGAAGGTCTGGAGGTCCTGTCATCAACTGCAGATAATCTATTATAATGATTTTTACATTGTTATTATTGACAAGGCGGCGAGCTTTGGAGCGAAACTCGTAAATGGAGAGTGACGGCGTGTCATCAATCCATAGTGGGGATTTGGAAAGTCGAGCAACTCCTTCATTAAGTTGAGTCCACTCTGTATTAGTCATTTTTCTAGCTCCACGAATCTTATCGGCTTCCAGACCGGTCTCCCCGATCATTACCCTCTTTACAAGCTGTGTAGCCGGCATCTCGAGTGAGAAGAATGCCACAGGAATATTATGGTCAATAGCCATATTTCGCGCCATAGTGAGCACGAACGCGGTCTTGCCCACAGAAGGACGTGCCGCTATGATAATCAGGTCAGACTTTTGCCACCCAAAAGTAATCTTGTCGATACCTGTAAAACCGGAAGGGATACCGCTGAGTCCATCCTCTCTTTGTTGACTGCTCTCAATCTCTCTGATAGCCTGACCGACGATATCCTTAATGGGAGAGGTCTCGCGACGCATATTGCGCTCCGCAAGTTCAAATACCTCTTTTTCTGCCGTGTCCACTAGATCGTCAACCGTCATTGAATCGTCAAAAGCACTCTTCTGTATCTTATACGAAATGGAGATAAGTTCTCTCTGTATAAATTTCTGAAGGAGAATTTTGGTATGATAATCAATATGGGCAGCAGCTCCAATCTTAAGTGTAAGCTGGCTCAGATATGCCGTACCGCCGATCTCATCAAGATCTCCGCTTTTGCGCAACTCGTCAGATACCGTAAAGATATCCACGGGATCATTGCGCTTCGAGAGTGTGGCTATTGCATCGTAGATTTTGCGGTGGGCATCTTTGTAGAAGCATTCTGCCGAGAGCTGGTCAAGGACATCGACCACTACTTCCGGCTCTAGCAAGAGTGCGCCGAGGACTGCCTCCTCAATATCAATAGCCTGCGGGGGGACCCGACCTCCCAGCTCTTCACCAAGGAGTGCCAGATCCACCTTCTTGTCCTTTTTCCTGTAATCGGTCTTTGCCATATCCGACTTATTCTTCTTGTTTATCGGGAGATTTGACTAGAATGCGGCCGCAGTGCTCGCATATGATCATTTTCTTACTCTCAATTACATCAAGTTCCCTCTGAGGAGGAATATTGTTGAAACAACCTCCGCAAGCGCCTCTCTCAACCGTCACAACAGCGAGTCTATTTTTTGCGCCTTTGCGCACGCGTTCGTAAGCATTGATAGCCCGCTCATCAAGGGTAGCAACCATAGAAGCACGCTTTTTGAGGAGTTCCTCCTCCTCTTTTGCCGTCTCCTCAGTGATGGATTTTAGCTCCTCCTGCTTTTCGGCCAAGTCCTCCTGTCTACCGGCAAGAGCTGTCTTGGATTCTTCGAGAAAGAGTTTCTTCTCTGCAATAATGGCGGTACCCTCTTTAATATTTTTCTCAGAAACACTTATTTCAAGTTCCTGATATTCAATTTCCTTCGAGAGAGACTCGAATTCACGGTTGTTCTTCACATCATTACGCTGTTCTTCATACTTAGCTATCGCCTTTTTGGACTCCTCTATTTGATGTTTGTACTCGATGTTGTATTTTTCTATCTCCTTTATTTCGGCCAGGGTATTTGCAATGCGAGTTTTAAGACCCTCTATCTCATCTTCAAGGTCCTCTACCTCAAGCGGGAGCTCGCCTCTGAGCAGATATATCTTGTCAATTTTGGTGTCAATATTCTGAATTTGATACAAAATTTGAAGTTTCTGCTCCATCTCCTTCGCATCAGTTTCGCCGGAATGAGTTGAAAGCGAAACAAATGTTTCCCGCTGGTCGATGGGAGTTACCACTTTAGTTGTCTTAGTTGCCTTTTTTGTAGCCATATACTTAAAAGTAAAATATTGGATTGTTATTATTATTCAAGAAAGTGTGGATTGCAAAGGTAGGAATTTTTTTGCTAAGAATTTCATACAACTTATCCACAATATCCCTCTCGCTCTCATAATGTCCGATATCCATCACCATAAAGCCCTCAGAGCAGAAAAAATGGTGGTACGAGATATCTCCGGTGATGAAAAGTTGCGTACCTGCTTCCATCGCCTGAGGAATGAATGAAGAGCCGCTGCCGCCACAGACGGCAACCTTCGATACCGGTTCTCCAACAAGCCGCGAACTGCGCAAACGCTCTATGCCGAAAGCCTGCTTGACAAATGCGGAGAGCTCCTCCGGCTCTACCGGAGAAGGTAGCTTGCCTATAAGAGCCAGCGAAGTCTCGTCAAGAGGTGCGATTTCCCGCAAACCCAGTCGTTGTGCCATCAAAGCGGTCACTCCGCCTTCGGCTTTGTCAGCATTTGTGTGTGCTGAATAAACGACAATGTCATACTTTATGGCAAGAGTGATACATTTGCCGATAAAAGTATCGGGGTTGATCTTTTTTATACCGGAAAAAATTAGCGGATGATGGGTAACAACCATGTTTGCACCGGCGGCCACTGCTGCTTCTATCAGCTCCGGTGTGCAGTCAAAGCCGATCATTATGCCCTTTATCTCCTGCTCCGGAGATCCTATGCAAAACCCGGAGTTGTCCCAAGGCTCCTGCGTACCGAGGGGAGCGAATTCCTCGATAATAAGTGCTATATCTTTTGCTTTCATATCAAATATCGGAAACTAAAGTGAATTATGGACCTCTACCAGCTTGGCACGGATATTCTTGAGTCTTTCTATGGCTTCACTCCGGCGATCAACCTCATCCAATCCAATACGAAGCCGTTTGCGAACCCCTTCAAGAGTCATACCCTGGTCTTTTACAAGCCGAGCAATATTTTTGAGTGCAATAATGTCAGCTTCGCGATAAAGACGGTTCCCCTTATTGTTGCGATCCGGACGCACATATTCGGGAAAGGTATCCGACCAAAAACGAATCTGTGAGACATTTACGTCAAACATTTTCGCCACCTGGCCAATAGTATAGTAATGTTGTCCTGTCATCTCTTTTCAGTCCATGGATTGTCCGGTGCTAAGCGCAATCATCATCATCTCCTGGTAAGCCAGCGGAGTGATGTCAGCAAAAAAGTAATTTATAGGATCGACATAATTGCCGTTGACTATCACTTCATAGTGTAGATGAGGCGCAAATGACGTGCCGCTGTTGCCGACTCTGCCTATAATCTCCGACTGTTGCACTTGCTGTCCCTTTTTGACCATAATCTCCTGAAGGTGCGAATATGTGGTGACTATACCCCCGGAATGGGTTATTTCAATACGCCTGCCCCAGGCAGTGTTTTGCCTAGAGATCGATGTGACAGTGCCGGAGGCAGCAGCAAGTACTTCAGTGCCCACCGGAGAGAGTATGTCAAAACCGGTGTGCTCGCGAAGGGTTTTGTAAAAGGGGCTGAACTTATTCCCCACAGAAGCTCCGGTTCTGGCAATGGAGAAATCCCTTACGGGAATTATCGAGGGGATTGTCTTCCAGTCAATATCTTCTGTAGATAAGCGATGGTTGATGATTTCAATGGAATTGTTGATTCTTCCGGAGATTGACTCCAGGCGGGATCCACGGATGTTGACATTCCAGATAAGATCATTTTCATCCTCTTCGTAAATGGTGCCAAGATCGAGACGACCAGTATCACGTCCGATCATATAAGTCGGTGGAGCAGAGTGAAAGATATCGTTGTATATCTGTCGATCTCTTGCCTCCAGCCCCTCTATTACGCTCTCCACAATCTCTATCTGTTCCTTCATCCTATCGTATTCACGCTCCATATAATCTCCTTCGGCAATAAGTTGCTTTTCACGATCAGTACTGAAGAAAATAGAAAAAATGGCGTAATAGATCACTGCAACAAGTATACTGAAAAAGATATACTTACCCACAACAAGAAGAGCCCTCCAGATAGAGAACTTCTTTTTGTCAAATCTAAGTTCCTTTTTGTTGTAGAAAAACTTGGCCATACCTTACTTGCGGTCTTTACCCGCAAGAATCATGCTCTGATATTCTTCAGGAGAGATTTCGTGGTCAAAGTAGTTGCAAGGATTGACAGCCTTGCCCTTATAGATCACCTCATAATGGAGGTGTACACCCTTTGAGCGACCTGTAGTACCCATTTTACCCACCTGTTCGCCACGACTAACTCTCTGACCCGGTTTTACGGTAGCCTGATGGAGATGCGCGTAGCGCGTCTTGTAACCAAATCCATGATCCACAACCACCTGGTTACCATAACCAAAGAAATTGTAGCATACCTCAACCACAAGACCGTCACCGGTAGCATAAATGGGTTCACCGGTCTTGCCGGAAATATCCACTCCCTTATGCATCCTGATGCTCTTGGTAAAGGGATCGGAGCGATATCCGAACTTACTGCCCAATCTATTGCGCGGATGGGTGGATACGGGAAAAATAGAAGGCACACAAGAGGCCATATCACCGGCCCTTTTAGCCAGAAGAGAAACCTCATCAAACGAACGTGACTGTACTGCTGCCTTCTTCGAGAGTATGTCAAGCTTCATCGCAGATGAGATGAGGAAATCCGAATTTTCAAAATTCTCCAGATGTGAATATCTGTCCACACCACCGAATCCTGCATCACGTACTTCCGGAGATATTTCTTCCATTCCAAAAATCGGACGATAGACAATGTTGTCCCTCATCTCTATTTCCATCAGTGTGCGGTGCTCTTCATCGAGCTTCTGGTTAAGACCTTTGATTTGTGAGAGCAATTCCTGGTTGCGGCTCTCGAGTATCATAGTTTTGGGTGTCTTCAGTAAAAGAACTTCCGAATAAAGCCAGAAATAAGCGAAAAAGCAGATAAATCCGAGCCCTAATACTATGCAACATCTTAACAATCTGCTCTTTAAGGTCGGCTTTACTACTTCATAGGAAAGGGTTTCCTCGTTAAAAATGTACTGTTTTCTACCAAACATTTTAAATAACACCATTTTATAACCCTGCAAAATTACAAAATTTGGATAAAAAAACTAATTTTGTGACTGAAAATCACATTTTATTAACAAGATATTAACAATTCAACTATATGACATCAAACGAAACACGTCGTACATTCCTTGATTTTTTTGCTTCAAAGGGTCATACAGTAGTGCCGTCGGCACCAATGGTGGTCAAAAATGACCCTACTCTTATGTTTACCAATGCGGGCATGAATCAGTTCAAAGATTGGTTTCTAGGTAATACCCCCATAAAACATTCCAGAGTAGCTAATACGCAGAAATGTCTCAGGGTAAGCGGTAAGCACAATGACCTCGAGGAGGTCGGCCACGACACCTATCACCACACGATGTTTGAGATGCTCGGCAACTGGAGTTTTGGTGACTATTTCAAAAAAGATGCCATCCACTGGGCTTGGGAACTCCTTACTGAAGTTTATAAAATCGACAAGGAACGTCTATATGCCACAGTATTCGAAGGTTACGAGCCTGAAGGCCTCGAAATGGACAGCGAAGCACGTGATTTGTGGCTTAAACTTCTTCCGGAAGAGAGAGTAATTTTAGGTAACAAAAAGGACAATTTCTGGGAAATGGGCGACACAGGTCCCTGCGGCCCTTGCAGTGAAATCCACATTGATCTTCGCAGCGATGAAGAGCGGGCACTTATTCCGGGCAGTGAAGTGGTTAACAAAGACCACCATCTGGTAATAGAAATCTGGAATCTCGTCTTCATCCAATACAATCGCAAAGCAAATGGCTCCCTTGAACCGCTCGCAGCCAAACACGTGGACACAGGAATGGGACTGGAGCGCCTCTGCATGGTATTACAGAACAAACAGAGCAACTACGACACGGATGTATTCACATCTATGATTGAAGCCATATCCAGGATCAGCGGAGTAAAGTATGAGAGTAACAGCGAAGTTGGAGTGGCAATGAGGGTTATTGCCGACCATATCAGGGCTATCTGTTTCTCGATTACCGACGGACAGTTGCCCTCCAATGTAAAGGCTGGCTACGTCATCAGGCGTATCCTACGCCGCGCAGTCAGATACGGCTACACTTTCCTCGGCATGAACGAGCCATTCCTCTGCAAACTCGTGCCTCAACTCGTAAGCGATATGGGCGAGGCATTCCCTGAGCTCGCAAAGCAACAGAATCTTATCGTAAATGTTATTCGAGAGGAGGAAGATGCATTTCTACGCACTCTCGACAAAGGTATCCGACTGATGGATTCCATTCTGGAAAAATCAGCTGAGAGCAAATTGATTTCCGGAATTGATGCATTTACACTCTACGACACATTCGGATTTCCCATAGACCTGAGTGAACTTATTGCCAAAGAGAAAGGCTACACAATAGATATGAAGGGTTTTGAGATTGAACTGGGTAAACAGAAAGAGCGTGCAAGATGTGCGACTGCCATCGAAGAAGGCGACTGGTACGAAGTTGCACCTTTTACCTCAACCGAATTTGTGGGCTACGATACCCTCGAGTCCGAAATACACGTGATGAAATACCGCACAGTCAAAGCCAAAAACAAAGAGATGTTTCAGTTGGTATTTGACAAAACCCCCTTTTATGCTGAAAGCGGTGGACAGGCAGGCGACAGCGGCACCATCGAATCAAAGAGCGGGGAACGAATCACCATACTGACCACCATAAAGGAAAACGATCTTCCTATACATATTGCGGAGAGAATTCCCCTCAACCTTGAGGAGACATTTATCGCAAAAGTTGATGAAGAGCGCAGGATTGAAATAGCAAATAATCATACCGCCACTCACCTACTGCATCATGCTCTGCGGAGTGTACTCGGCAACCATATCGAACAAAAGGGCTCTTCAGTCGGCTCCACTTCATTCCGTTTTGACTTTTCTCACTACGAAAAAGTCACCCACGAGGATCTGAGAAAAGTGGAAAAAATTGTCAACCATCTGATCCGCAAAAATATACCGAGAGAAGAATTTAGGCACATGAGTATCGAAAAGGCAAATGAAATGGGCGCTATTGCACTCTTTGGAGAAAAATATGGAGATGATGTACGCGTGATAAAGTTCGGTGATTCTAAAGAACTCTGCGGCGGCACCCATGCCCCTGCCACAGGCTCCCTCGGCTACTTCAGGATACTCAACGAGACAGCTATAGCTGCAGGAGTAAGGAGAATCGAAGCCACTACCGGCCGGCATGCAGAAGCTGCAGTCTATGCAAACGATGACCATCTTTTAGCACTGAGTGCACTCTTCAATAACACTCCCAACCTGCTCAACTGCGTAAACAAACTCATCTGTGACAATGAGACCTTTAAAAAGGCGCTCGAAGAGGTGGAAAAAGAGCGTGCAATCGCACTCAAAAAAAGTCTCATCGAAGAGAGCAGGGTAATAAAAGGCATCCGCCTGATAACCCTTAGACAAGGCAACTTCAATCAGGACACTGTTAGAGAAGTTGCGTTTATGCTCTACAAGGAATTGACCTCCTCGGTTTTTATTTCTGCACTGCCCTCAAGTGACGGTAAAGCCAATCTTACACTTATGTACACCGATGATCTTGTCAAAATTGGAGCCAATGCTTCAGCTGATATCAAGATAGCTGCAAAGCTGATCCAGGGTGGCGGGGGCGGACAAAACTTCCTCGCAACAGCCGGTGGCAAGAATGTTGAGGGGCTTGATGAAGCAGCCGACAAACTACAGGAGCTCGCACTAAGCAGATAATGAAAATACTCGATCGATTCCTCATAAAAAGGTTTATTGGACCTTTCTTCCTTACCTTTTTCATCGTGATATTCGTACTCTCGATGCAGTTCCTATGGCTCTATATAGACGAGCTGGTAGGTAAGGGACTTGGAATCGGTGTAATTTTGGAATTTATGGCCTGGGCATCAGCTACGCTGATCCCAATGGCACTTCCCCTAGCTACATTGCTGGCCTCCATAATGTCGCTCGGAGGCATGGGAGAGCACAACGAGTTGCTAGCTATGAAGGCAGCCGGTATCTCCTTAAGGAGAATTTTAATGCCGGTGATGGTTCTCTCAGCAGTGATTAGTATAGGGGCCTTTTTTGCCTCAAACGATCTGGTGCCGGTCTCATACAACAAGATTTACACTCTCCGAAATGACATTCTCCATACAAAAGATGAGATTAAAATCCCGAAAGGCATCTTTTACGACGGTATTGACAACTATATAATCCGTATAGAAGATCGCAATGACGAAACCGGAATGATGTATGATGTCATTATCTACGACCATACATATAATGACGGCAATACCAATATAACTATTGCGGATTCCGGCAAAATGGTTGTCACCTCCAACAAACAGCATCTGATATTCGATCTCTATAACGGTATTTCATATCAAGAAGAGAACAAGATGACCTATAGGGATACCACAATAACCCTAAATAAACTCAAATTTGAGGAGCAGCAGTTGATTGTCGCTTTGGAAGATTACACCTTCACAAGATCTACTGACGACCGTTTCAGCGATGAAGTGATGTCCAAAGATCTTAAGCAGCTGAGGCACGACAGTGATTCGCTTTCAATAGTGTTTGACCAACTGCAGCAAACCCAGCAAAAGAGATTTCTATCAGGATCAGGAATGACCTATCTCTACCAACTCGATACTTCACGAACAGCTAATTTTGTGGGATGGTTGGATATTGATTCGCTATACGCGCTGGTTGAGGCTGGTGACCCTATCCAAAAAGAGAAGGAGGCCTGTCGTCAAGCGATAGACAGACTAACTCTCGCTATTGATCAGGTAGACAACTTCTCCAGAGAGAACTATCGCTATGTCGATCCTTTAAAAAGGATTGATATAGAGAGTTATCGCAAATTCACCCTCTCTCTCGCCTGCTTGCTATTTTTCTTTATAGGAGCCCCGCTTGGAGCGATTATTCGCAAGGGAGGCCTTGGTACTCCGGTGATAGTTTCGATATTCTTCTATCTAGTCTACTACATTATTGATATTTCGGGTAAAAAACTTGCGAAAGATGGTGTAATGACCCCGTTTGAGGGCACTGTCATCTCTTCTGTAGTATTGTTACCAATTGGTATTTTCCTTACCAGACACGCGATCAGAGATTCCAGCCTATTCAATATCGATTCCTACAAGGTATTCTTCAAAAATCTCTGGAGTTCTATCGTTGCCATCTATTACAAGGTGCGCAATTTCTTCCGCAAAGGCAGGGGGCGCATCCGCATCGTCTATATGGGTACTCCCGAATTTGCGGTGGGACCGCTTGAGAGTCTTATCGAAGCCGGATTTGAAGTGGTCGCAGTAGTGACAGCCCCTGACAAGCCTAGTGGACGCGGACTCAAAATCAATGAGAGCGCCGTCAAAAAGTGCGCAATGGAGCATGGTATACCGTTACTCCAGCCGGAGAAGCTCAAGGATCCCGAATTCTTGGAGCAGCTCGCTTCCTTTAATGCCAATCTCTTTGTGGTAGTTGCCTTCCGAATGTTGCCCGTAGAGGTCTGGTCAATGCCGGCACTGGGCACCTTCAACCTGCACGCTTCTCTTTTGCCACAGTACCGCGGTGCAGCTCCCATAAATTGGGTGCTGATCAACGGAGAGCGCATCACCGGAGTGACAACTTTCCTGATCAATGAAAAGATCGACACCGGTAAGATACTCTTCCAGGAGAGCTACACCATTGAGGAATATGACAACGCCGGCACTCTGCACGACAAACTTATGGAGATGGGATCCGCACTGGTAGTTAAGACTGCAAGCGCCATTAGGGACCGCACTGTTCGCCCGATAGAGCAGGATATACAATATATGACGTTACGACCTGCGCCCAAACTCAGCCGAGGACTTGCGCACATCAACTGGAGCAGGGATGCCCGCGATATTGTAAACCTCATTCGAGGACTCAGCCCTTATCCCTGCGCTCATACGACCTTTGTTTTTGAGAAGCAGCAGCTCGGAGTCAAGATCTTCGAGGCCTTTGTCAGGGAGAAGGATCAGCAGAATGAGGATTGGGGCACCATTACCTCCGATGGCAGCAGCTGGCTTGAGATTAAGTGCGGCATCGGATCGGTACGTATTTTAAATCTTCAGATTGCAGGGAAAAGGCGGCTCGATGTAGGAGAGTTTCTTAAAGGATTCCGTGAACCGGAAAAATATAGGGCAAAATAGTTGCAGCTATGAAGAGAATTGTAATACTTGCAGACGGAACTTATCCCTCTTCAGAGAGGACTCTTAAAATACTCTGCAATGCGGATTTGCTTATCTGCTGCGACGGTGCTGCAGAAAAGGCCATCTCGAGGGGAGTAATCCCGGATTTTATTGCCGGTGATATGGATTCGATGCCCGTTGAATTGCAGAGACAATACTCAGATATCATCAGAAAGTCGGATAACCAAGACACCAACGACCTTACAAAAGCAGTAGACCTCGCAAAGAGCTTCAATCCCTCACAGGTGACTATTCTCGGGGCTACCGGCAGAAGGGAGGATCATACCCTCGGTAATATTTCGCTCCTCGCTGAATATGCGCAGGAGTGCCCTTTTCCGGTGGATATGGTCACAGACCACGGCCGATTCTTTACAATCAATGATAGCACCGTTTTTGGTGCAGTTCCCGGTACGTCCATTTCATTTTTTACCTTCGACCAAAGTTTGAGAATCAAATCAAAGGGGCTCGAATACCCCCTCGATGAAGTAATCTTTGATTCCCTCTGGAAAGCCTCTCTAAACATCGTATCGGAGAGCAAAGTTTCGCTCGAATTTTCCCATCCCGCTGTTGTTCTGATTTTTGAAGCGGAGTAATCAACCCTTGGCGTCCTAAAATAATTTTGCGGAGTAAATGTTATTAATTAACTTTATTGTCATATTATTTTAAGTGTCAGAATATTATACTGTGAGTAGTTCGGCAAATACGGGTAAGAGGTAATTGGTTTATAAAAAAGCCATCCTTACCCTATTGCTTTTAAACATACTTGGAAATTTAAATAGAATTATGTCATATCGTAAAAGAAATTCATTGTGTTGTTTTTTGATGCTTTTAATCACTTTATTGCTAAACTCTTGTAGTAATAATGCAGAAAATCGGTGTGATGTCCTTTTGCAAAAGGCAAAAGGTAGTCTTTATCAATTTTATGTTTCAAATGATACGCTCTCATTAATTAAGGCAAAAAATTATATAGATAGTATTGATTGTTCTTCTTTTAAACATAAAGTTTTTGACACTAAAATAACCTTAGTTATTCTTTTGAAGGAATATTCAGAAGGAATAGAATACGTTAAAACTTTAAATAATTCCGATTTTCAGAAAGAATACCAAAAAAACATGTATCTAAAGTCTTTTGAAGCTATGATTTGTGAAAGTCAGGGCGACACTATAAGACGGAATAAGCTGTATCAAGAAATTGTATCTGAAATTCAATCTTATTTAAACAAAACATCCAATCAAGAGACATTAATTGATTTTTTTACAATCAAAAGTAAGATAGAAACAAAAGCAGAGATTATAAAAGAAATTGAGTTATTGAAAGCAACAAGCAAATATGACATTGAGTTTCTTAATATACTTATTGAAATGCAGGAGGGCAATAATGAGAAAAATGATAGCATATTCAACAATTTTAATACTATCTCTATCTTGTAAAAGCCAGCAATTTAATGTTGTTTCTTTGTGCGGTAGATTTGATGGAGTAGAGGGCGGGAAAAATCCATTATCTACTTACGTGGTGTTGGAATTGAATGTAGATAGTACTTGTTCGTTGAAAAAAACTTTTGATTTGTCAAAAATTGAATGTCGAGGCGAATGGGCTATAAATGATGATGTAATAGAGATAAGGTGTAATAATAATCCCGTTTTGAGCGATGTTGAAAAAGCATTGCAGGGAGGAAGTTATATTGAAGGAACTCTTAAGATAAAAGTTTTGAGTAAAAACAAATTAAAATTGGGCAATACCGTTTTGAAACGAAAGAAATAGGCAGTGAAAGCCCCGCAGTCTTGCGGGAATAAAAACATTAATTACCGTTGGAGCAATGAAAAAGATATTTGCAATTATAACAATCTTGTTTATAGCCAGTTGCGTTTATTCGCAGGAAGCGGTATATGTAAATGGGAAAGGATATGAGGGTTATATTTTTCCAAAGGAACATTCAATTTGGGGTTTTCCGCCCGAACAAAATCGCTATACGCCAAGTTCTGAAGACGTTGCGCAAGCGGAAAAAATTTTACGGGACAGTATCGGAACTGTTTATGTGAAATCACATCAACAAGCATATAGGAAACCGCCCATAAATAAAAGAACATTGAAAAATTACCTGCGTCAATATGTCGGATATTTAACGGAAGAGGGCGAAATTATCATTCATATTTACTTAAACAAAGGTATCGAAACGGATAAACACAAATTGTCGGAAGAGATAATAGCAGTTTTTGGCGGTGGAAGCAACCATTGGCATATCAAAATAAATATAACGACAAAGGAACTATTTGATATGCAAGTCAATGATATAAGTTAGAATTATCGTACTTACGAAATTCCTAATTTTTTGCCGATAGCGGCAAGCATATCGTCAATCATAGCCTCCATATCCCATTTGGGATTCCATCCCCATTCTGCACGGGCACAGGAGTCATCCATTTTGTTGGGCCACGAAGCGGAAATGGCCGCTTTAACAGGGTCAACATTGTAGTCGAAAACGGCATCCGGAATGCGTTTAGCTATCGATGCAAATAGTTCGCGGGGATTGAAACTCATCGAAGTAATGTTGAAGCTGTTGCGGTGAATCAATTTGGCAGGGTCGGCCTCCATCAGTTGTATAACGGCATCCAGAGCATCCGGCATATAGAGCATATCCATATAGGTCTCTTCCGGAACCTCGCAGGTGTAACGGCCGTTTTTCAGCACTTCGTAAAATACCTCAACGGCATAGTCCGTAGTACCGCCGCCGGGCAGCGCTCCGCTGGAAATAATTCCGGGGAATCGCACACTGCGGGTATCAACGCCGAAACGGGTGAAATAGTAATCACTGAGCAACTCTCCCGCAACCTTGCATACACCATAAATGGTATTAGGCCTCATAATGGTATCTTGAGGAGTCATATCCTGGGGAGTATTCTCGCCGAAAGCACCGATGGAACTCGGAGTAAATACCGCGCACTTATATTCATTGGCAATATTGAGAGAATTGAGCAGAGCACCCATATTGAGACGCCAGGCAGTCTGAGGTCTCGCCTCTCCCGTTGCACTTAGCAGGGCCACAAGATTAAAGATAGTGTCTATCTTATATTTTTTCACTATTTCCGCAAAACGCTTCTCATCAAGTGCATCAAATTGCTCGGTAATAGCGAAGCCTCGTAGCTTTTCTACCATTTCATCTTTCAAATCCGAGGCAATTACATTATCTTTACCATAGTTTTTTTGGAGATGAGGCACAAGTTCAGTACCTATTTGACCTCCTGCGCCTACAACAAGTATTCTTTTCATATCAATTTTAAACGGAATTATTATACAAAGATAATGATTTTGCTGCAAAATGAGCGTTTTAATTACAATTTCGTCATTATCCGAGAAAGAGGGATTCGTTGACTGGGGATTTGCGCCGGTAGCGGAGATTGGAGAGAGCTATAGTCGATTCAGTGATTATATCTCCCGTGGAGAAAATGCCGATATGGGATATCTTGCAAGAAACATGGAGAAAAGGAAGGATCCCTCGTTGCTCGTTCCGGGTGCCCGTTCGGTAATCAGCTTTTTGGCTCCATACAGCAGTATAAAAAGCTCAGTGGCTGCATTTGCCCTTGGGGAAGATTATCACGATGTAATAAAAGATAAACTCCGTAGAATCTCACTTCACCTGTCGCAAGAATGCGCTAAGCATGGGTTGGAGTATCAAGGACGCTGTTTTACCGACAGCGCACCTGTGATGGAGCGCTATTGGGCCGCCGAAGCGGGATTGGGTTTTATCGGGCGCAATAACTTCCTTATATCGCCGAAGCACGGGCTGCGCACCCTTATCGGGGTAATTATCTGCAATATTCCACCTGAGTGGCTCGGAGAGCGAAAGGAGAAAATTGCAGAGGGTTGTGGGGAGTGCCGGCGCTGTATAGATGCCTGTCCTGAAGGTGCACTCTATGCCCCTTTCCGGCTGGATGCGCGCAAATGTATCTCCTACCACACCATTGAATCGCATGAGCTCTATTCCGCCCGCCCTGTGGAATACAAAGGTCAGATTTTCGGCTGCGAAATTTGTCTTCGCGCCTGTCCCTATGACCGCGAGTCCGAAGGATGGGAGGAATTGCGTACTAATGCGGAGGAGATACTATCCAAGAGTCCTCAGGATTGGCTTGATATGGATGAAAAAGAATTTAAGGAACGGTTTGGCGATACACCTTTAATCCGCACCGGCCTTGATAAAATAAAGAACAATTTATGATGAAACTGCAAACCCTGGTAGAGTGCGCTCCCCTGAAAGAGCGGCTCGGATATAAGAATAAATATTTATTTATAGGCTCCTGCTTTGCTGCCGAGATCGGCTCCATGATGAAGGATCTGGGATTTGATGTATTGTTGAACCCCTTCGGTGTGCTCTATAACCCCGCTTCCATCTATTCTTCCATAAATAGGCTAGCTTCTGGCGCCCCATTTGCCGAAGAGGATATCGTCGCAGATAACGGGCGCCACACCTCATTTTTCCATCACAGCACCTTTACAAGAGGGAATGCAGAAGAGTTTCTGGCCAACGCCAATGCTTCTCTGGAGCGGGATAGCGCAAGGTTTACCGCTGTCGATACCTGCGTGGTGACTCTCGGAACTGCCTGGGTTTTCAGACATTTGGAGCGCGATATAATTGTTTCCAATTGCCATAAGATCCATCCGGCGCAATTCCGCAGAGAGCGTCTTGAGACCGAAGAAGTAACAGCTCTTTTGTGCGAAATTGTAGAAGCGCACCCTGACAAAAAGTGGATATTTACCGTAAGTCCCATAAGGCACCTAAAGGATACTGCACATGGTAATCAGCTCAGCAAATCGATTCTTTTGCTTGCAATCGACCGCCTGCAACAGCTTCATCCGGAAGTGGAATATTTCCCGGCTTATGAGATTATGATGGATGAGTTGCGTGATTATCGCTTTTACGAGGAAAATATGACGCATCCTACCGACCAAAGTATCCGCTACATCTTTGATCGGTTCTGCGATTATGCAATAGATGATTCGGAAATGGCCGCGATTTCCGAAGCGCAGAAGCGTCTGAAGGCATCGCGGCACATCAGTTTTACTTCGAAGTAATCTTCATAGAGCCTGTATGCCCTCTGTATTCATTTGCATAGAGCGATTCTATCTCCACGAGTGATGTTGAGAAAGTGCCCTCCTGCGTGATATAAAAACGTTCTTCGATGGTCAGATTTCCTTCGGGCAACAGCTCAAAATAGTAATTGGTGAGTGACTCATGCTGCTCCTTGTAAAATTCTCCCCAAAATCCTGTAAAGAAGAATGATCTCTCATCCAATGGATAGAAACAGGCGGGACGCATCGCTTTCATCCTAACAAAACTGCGATTCTCGCTATTCTTGATATAATATCGGGCAATAATCTCGTCTCCTACATTGAGTTTGTCGCCATCTATTATAATTTTCGAATCAGAGGCTCTTACAAATTCACGGGTGACCTCGAGTTCATTTGCCGCAGGCTTGACATCATCGATTACGGTATCATAAGTGTAATAAACTGCACCCAGTTTGAGATCTTTTGCACCGCTGGAAACCAGCGCATGCACGGCGTCAGTAGTAGCGACTGTGTTTTCCCAGGCCTGGTTGTGTTTCTGAAGCAGCATCCACAGTGCCAACGAATCCACCATCTCTTTTTCACCGAGCCTAGCGAAGAGGGTCATCAGTTTGGCATGAGCGTAGATTTCGCTATTCATAAGACCTCTGAAAGGCATTACCGCATTGGGGAAATAGCATCCAATTGTAGAATTAACCACCGCATAATCCTTGAGCGAAGCATTGAGATCGGCAATTCGCGAGTCGAACTTATTTTGCCAGAAACTAGTCCCCTTACAGTTGAGCAATATATGGGCGAGTCGAGCTTTATTCAAAATAGCAATCTTTTGCCATCCTTCTGCAGTATCAGAAAGGAATTTGTCAAAGGCGGTCGAGGCTTTCCCCTTCATTTGGAACTCCGGATAGTGGCTGCGCACATAGAAGCGGTCTATGAAGTTAAAGGAATTATATCCCTCGCGACTGTAGGATTCGCGAATCCTGCCATCGATGTAACCTACTGCACCTTCCACAAGTGTTTTCTCCGCCTCACTAAACTCTATCGCACCGAAATCTCGTAATTGGCTCATTTTTTCCAGGAAAAACAGCGTAATCCGCTCTGAAGAGGGCATACCGTCGAACCAAGCGAAACCGCCATCGGAATTTTGAAATTTCGAGATTGCTCTTATCGCCTCATCGCGGAACCTCTCCACCGATGCGCTATCCACTTCCTTCTGATCCAAGGTCAGTACTTTTGCTCTCATCTGATTTATGTAGAGAGCTACAGTCCAATCTATCGCATTTTTGGATTCAGGCTTTGAAACCACCGGCAGAGCCTCTTTCACGGCAGTAAGTGTGGAGTATGTAGCATGTTCGATCCGCGGATTGCGTGCCTTGATGCGTTTGTGGAGCTGATCCTCATAATATTTGTGGCCGTGAAGCCCGCCTATTACAAAGGAGGCTGCTTCGGTAATGGTAATCTCCTTCGGAAGAATGGTTACAATATGTTGCTCGCCATCACTGTAATTGCCCGCTTTAAAACGGATAACAACTCCGAGTTTACTAACATTTTCGGGCGAAGTGATGCTCCAGGAAATCTCCTTCTGCCCGCCGACGGCAAGTGTCAAAGCCCTGGGGTCAGTATCTTTGATAGGGAGTTTCTCCCCTGTTTCCTCGTTATAAAACTCTATATAACCATTGCCATTAAGCTGTTCATCGCTGAGATTGACCACTTTGCTCTTAATGACAATTTTGTCGCCCTCGCGTATAAAGAGAGGAATATTCGGAACAACCATCAGCTCTTTGCGCACTATCAATGAGCGTTCGGCTTTACCGGTTTTAAGGGACTTGTCGTAGCCCATCACCAGCACACGGAAAGTCGAAAGAAGATCCCCTGTAGTATATTCCACCTCCACTTTTCCATCACGATCACTCCTGAGATGAGGATAAAATGCGATAAGCTCGCCGAATTGCGACCTTACAGTCATCTCTTCAGCCTCTTGTCCGGTCACTGCTTCTCCATCAATGGACTCCTTTTGTACAACAAACGAATCCTCCATTAATGGTGCAGATTCGCGTACATCGTTGGTCATAGCCATTGCAACACTCTTTGAAGCCTTTTCCTGGACTGAGAGCCGAAATCCATAATAGGGACGATAGGAGTGACCAAGAGTTGTCCTTATATAAGGTGCGGAGTTGTACACCTTTACAGATAGCGGGCTGAATGAGAATGAATTGGCTCCATATCTGTCGGTGGTCTTATCAAAAATTGAAACCACATATTCAGCATCAGGAGTTCCGCTAATGGTAAATTTTTCTTTGGTTCGTGGCCCGGTGCAATCTCTGAACGATTCAATGCCAACATTGAAAAGAACTTTGTCCGGACGGGAGAATTCATATTGATTATCAATGACCTCTCCATTGCGGAAGCCGAAAAGGGACATTTTAACCGAACTGCGATATTCCTCCTTGTAAGGCAGGGAAATTCTCACTACCTCATTTTTGAGATGTAGAGATTCCCTGTGGTGGCATTTGTGATTGTCAAAAAGACCCATTTCCAACCAAAGATTATCTTCAGTAGTACCTATCAGGAACTCTATGCCATTTTCGGTAACAATAGGATAGTAGAAATAGACCGCTTTGACCGGCAATTGTTTTTCATTCGTATCAAAAATCACAATTTCTGTTTTGCCATATATCTCAATCCCCCTATAAACGCTCTTATAGGCCAGTGTATATGCACCGGACTTTACAGAAGCAAAATCAAAGGGAATCTCCCTATTTGATGAGACTGTTTCGCTTCCAACAACCTGCCCATCTTGCAACAGAGAATAAGTAACCTCCGTGTCATAGGGACGATAGTTCAGATTATCCACTGTAAATGTAACTGCCTTAACTTCATTTTTCTCCACAATCACCCTTGAAACATTGCTATCAGAATCTTTGTAACTTTGTGAAATAGGAGTAGAAAAGCGAAGTCCCATTACCAAAGGAATGTCGGAAACCCTGACTGTAGTGCTCTTGCTGTGAGTCTCTCCCTGAGGGTCTGTCACTTTAGCATCTATCACAAATGCAATCACATCTTCCGAATGAAATTTGGGATTGAATTGCTCTCCGGCAGGATGTTCCGCAATAAAGGATATTTCAAAACATCCGTCATTGTCTGACAAAACCTCTCCGGAGGCTACCTCTTCACCATAAGAATAGAAGTTGGATTTACGGCCCGGATACCATACCGAACGGCGTGTTACAGAGTATTCTACTTTGCATCCTGCAATGGAATAGCCTGCAAAGCTCTCCACGGTTCCTTTTTGACGCACGATATCTGAAAAGATGTAAACTCCCTCATTTGGTTCCAATTTGAAATCAAAATTGGGTCTTTTATAGGTCTCAACGCGCACATCGCTAAGGTGGCGGTACCCTGACATAATATGGTATTTACCGTTTTTACTCCCTTCAGGGATTGTAAAAAAACCGCTGGCGGATCCCATGTCATTTGTCACCACTTTGAAGGTAGCAAATGGTTTGTTATCGGAAGTATGGCGTATCGAGAGTTCTATTGGCTTATTAGCCAGAACCCGGCCCTTTTCTCTATTGCTCTCATAGTGAATAACCTTAAAAAAGATGGTATCAGAGGGTTTATAGAGCTTGCGATCCGTATAGAGCGACATCTCTTCCAACATACGACCCTGTCCGCTCTCAGTTTCAACACTATAATTATCTACCGAGAGCAGAGGCGCATAGATATCCTTGCCGGCAGAGACCCTGAGGGCCCAGTCTATATATTCTCTCCCTTTCTTTTGTTCGAATTTCAGAGGCAGCTCTGTGAATCCCTTCTGAGTGACTATGGCCTTCTTTGCAGGAGTTATTCTCGTAACACTACCCCGATCCCTTCTGCCCGGATTGCTGTAGGACTCAGCCAAAATCTCTTTAAAAGGCTCACCGGTAACGATGTCAGCTGCATATATTTCCTGAACATTGCCCACCTTGCGGAGTCCGGTGGCTACAGAGCTGACACAAATATCTGTATATGAATCGTGTTTTCCGGAGTGGAAACGTAACACATAATTGCCTGCTTCCCCACAGGAAATGGTATCTCGCTTTTCACTCGGAATATTGTACTCATTTGGCATATCGTATGTGCGGGAAGAAACTTTAGTGGAGATGCGTTTGAGATTGAACAAACCAAGTTTGTAGCCCTCTTGCCAGAAGCAATTGTCATTGAGACGGTATATATCTAGAGTAACACTGCTGAGATTACGTGTACTGATCCGAATCGCTACATCTTGATTCGGGACATATTGGTTTCTAGAGTTACTTATATATCCCGACAAATCCTCTGAGTCCATACTCTCTACTATCCCTTTCACGTTGTCGTAATAGTATTCTTTAGAAGAATGTCCCTTTAACAGGTCAGTACAACGTGATCTGAAGGCCAGATAGTCAGCACCGCTCTTTTCATACCGGCGGTCTATATTGCGTTTTTCCTCCAATAGTTTGTGATAATGTAGCCTTAAAACCCTCGGATGATCCGAATATTTGGCTATGCTTCCATCGAGGTCTCCTAATATAATACTCAGCTGATGATCTACAGTAGAATAGTATGGACCTGCCTCTTTCCAATTGTATTGGCGAAGTTGATCCAACTTTGTCTCGTAGATGACGAGCAATTCAAGGCCGTCATCCGCATTTTTTGCGAGAGCTTCGAGTTCGTCAAGATATTTGACGGCAGTCTGGGGAAGACCTTTTTTTAAAGCCTTCTCTACTTTAGCCCATAAGTCGCTGTAATCGACAGATTTGTAAGATTTTGCGTTTATCATGGATGTCATAGGTATTATCAACAATAAAAAAGTAAGCAATCGTTTCATAACCTCTTGATTTTATGTTTAATCAATAGTGTTTCCAAAAATATGCCATTATTTTCATACCTTTGCTCAAATTTAACAAAAGTAGATGAGATTCACGCTACAGGCGAAAGATACAAGTGGTACAGACGCAAGATGCGGAGTGATAGAAACCGACCACGGAAGGATTGAAACCCCGATTTTCATGCCAGTTGGCACAGTGGGTTCTGTAAAGGGAGTCTATCACCGCGATCTTGAGGAAGATATCGGTGCTGAGATAATTCTGGGTAATACCTATCATCTCTACCTTCGTCCCGGACTCGATATTCTCCGTCAGGCGGGTGGACTGCACAAGTTCATCTCCTGGGATAAACCTATATTGACCGATAGTGGAGGATTCCAGGTGTTTTCGCTGGCGCAGTGCCGCAAACTCACCGATGAGGGATATGAATTCCAGTCGCACATCGATGGTTCAAGGCACATTTTTACTCCGGAAAATAATGTCGATATCCAACGCATCATAGGTGCGGACATTATAATGGCTCTCGATGAGTGCTGTCCGGGCGACGCTGATTACAAATATGCTTCCGAATCGCTTAACCTCACTCTGAAGTGGCTTAAGCGTTGCATAGATCGATTTGACAGCACGGAACCCCTTTATGGCCACCATCAGGCCTTCTTCCCGATAGTCCAGGGATGCATCTATCCCGATCTAAGACGCAAGGCTACAGAGGAGCTTACAGCTCTGGAAAGGGAGGGCTACGCCATCGGTGGACTCTCGGTGGGTGAACCCACCGAACTGATGTACCAAATGATAGAGGAGGTGCACCCGATTCTGCCACAGGATAAGCCTCGATATCTGATGGGAGTAGGCACTCCGGCCAATATTCTTGAGGCAATTGCTCGTGGCATCGATATGTTTGACTGTGTTATGCCTACACGTAACGGACGCAACGGAATGCTTTTCACAAGTGAAGGCATTATCAATATCCGCAACCGTAAATGGGCCGATGACTTCTCTCTCATAGATCCCGATGGTACATCTTTTGTTGACAGGAGATACACCAAGGCCTATTTGAGACATCTCTTTATTGCCGGAGAGATGCTTGGAGCACAGATTGCAAGTGAACACAATCTTGCATTCTACCTCAACCTTGTAAAAATGTCCCGTGAGCATATCCTCAAAGGAGACTTCAACTCTTGGAAATGTACGATGATCGCAAAACTGGAAACAAGACTTTAACAGCTACGGCACGATGAAGAAGCCCAAACTCAAAATACTGGACAAATACATTATCAGGAAGTTCATAGGAACCTATTTCTTTATCCTGATGATTGCCGTACTGATCATCATTATCTTCGACATCAGCGAAAAAATTGACAAATTCGTTGACAACAAGGTCCCTCTCAATGAGATTATATTCGATTATTTCGGAGGATTTATCCCCTGGATGCTAAATAGCTTCAGCCCTCTTTTCGTTTTCCTCTCTGTAATATTCTTCACCTCCAAACTGGCGCAGAGAAGCGAGATTATAGCAATGCTCTCGGGCGGAATCAGTTTTAACAGGATAATGAGGCCCTATATGCTCTCTGCTGCTTTCATCGCAACATTCACTCTTGTACTGGGCCTTTTCATTATCCCTACTGCCAACCAGCACCGCCTCGAGTTTGAAAACAAATACATCAAACAGCAGCAAACAGCTTCAGCAACCAGCAAGATCCACTACCAGATAGCTCCGGGAGAGTTTGTATTTGTAGAGCAATTCAGCTCCTGGGCCAACACCGCATACAGATTCACTCTCGAGACCATCAAGGACAACCGTATTGTCTCTAAGCTTTCAGCCGAATCGGCAGTATGGGACACCACTTTCAATGGATGGAAACTGCGCAACTGGTATATCAGGGATTTTTACAACGGAGAATCGGAAATGGTGCGTACCGGCAGGGAACTCGATACGGTGATTGATCTAACTATAGAAGATTTCTACCGACGCAAGAACATCGCCGAATCCCTCTCCCACAAAGAACTCAACAAACTGATAGATGTACAGACCATGCGTGGAGATGCACTGGTGATGCACGCACTTATAGAAAAAAACAACCGTATCGCCATGCCCTTCTCGGCGTTTGTGCTGACGGTTATGGGCGTGTCCCTCTCATCCCGCAAACGGCGCGGGGGGATTGGACTCAACATCGGTATAGGCATAGCCTTGAGTTTCGCCTATATACTCTTTATGCGATTCAGCGAAATGCCTGTCCATACCGGCGCCCTATCGCCGGCATTCGCACTTTGGCTACCAAATATAATATTCTCTGTAGTAGCACTGGTCCTTTACAGGATGGCACCGAAATAATTTTATACTTAACAATATGAACACAAAACTTAAACTGATTATTGCCAATTTTCTCGAATTTGCAGTCTGGGGAGCATACCTGACTTCACAGGGAAGATATCTCGGAACTATCGGGCTTGCAGAACAAATAGGTTGGTTTTATTCAATTCAGGGCATAGTTTCCATCTTTATGCCCGCATTGATCGGCATTATCGCTGACAAATGGATTCCGGCACAGAAGCTTCTCGGTATCTGCCATGGTCTCGCAGCCCTATTAATGATGGCTACGGGCTGGTACGGATTGACTGCAGAAACAGTACAATTTGGAACCATCTTCACATTATACTCCTTTAGCGTGGCATTCTTCATGCCGACCATAGCTCTGATCAACTCGGTATCTTATAACGCCCTTGAAAAAGCCGGTATGGATACTGTCAAGGTATTTCCCTCGATCCGTATATGGGGTACTATCGGATTTATCATTTCAATGTGGTGCGTGGACCTTATGGGCATACAGGCCTCTGCCTATCAGTATATCTTCTCCGGTGCTCTCGGTTTTATACTTGCACTCTACAGTTTCACTCTTACCCACTGTCCTGTAAGTAAGGGTGGAGAGAAGAAGTCTCTCGTAGAGGCTATGGGGCTGAAAGCTTTTGCACTCTTTAAGGAGAGCAGAATGGCCATCTTCTTTATCTTCTCAATGCTCCTCGGAGTAGCCCTGCAGATTACCAACAGTTTTGCAAATCCATTCTTAGGGGACTTTGCAGGCATAGAAGCCTATGCTGACACATTTGGTGTGAAACACTCCAATATATTGATTTCACTCTCACAGATTTCTGAGGCACTTTGTATCCTGCTGATTCCTTTCTTCCTTCGCAGGTTCGGCATCAAAAAGGTGATGCTGATCGCAATGTTTGCATGGGTACTCAGATTCGCCTTTTTCGGACTCGGCAATCCGGGTAACGGAGTATGGCTCTTTGTCCTCTCCATGCTTGTTTATGGCGTTGCCTTTGACTTCTTCAATATTTCCGGTTCCCTTTTCGTGGACAGAAATACCGATCACAGCATACGTTCCAGCGCTCAGGGTCTATTTATGTTGATGACCAACGGTATCGGTGCGGCAATCGGAACACTCGGAGCTCAGGCTGTAGTCAATGCTCTTGTAAATTCACAGACAGACCCTATTGCTAAAATGACCGGCTGGAGCCATACCTGGTTTATTTTTGCCGCCTACGCGCTTGTAATTACAATTGCCTTTGCAATTTTATTCAAATACAAACACGTACCGGAAAAGTAAATCAAGTCATATAAAAAATGGGGGTCACATCATAAATCATTATGACATGACCCCATTTTTAATTACTGTTTAGATTCTTCCTATTATTTCAGTTACTTCTTTTGTACCACATAGAACATGATGATGGTGTTCTTAGCGAATAGTTTTTTAGAGCGCTCATCACCTTTAGTGCCGGTAGCTGATACAAGATAAGGAGTTAAATCTGAGCCTTTTATGTAAACAGTTCCTCCTGTCGTGTTGTATGTGTACGTGGCACTTTTCATCCACTTGGCCGGAGTACTAACCTTATCGTTGTATTTCCTCAGCAGGGAGATGGGAATATCTTTGAAAGCAAGTTCAGATTTTTCATTAAACACATAGACAGTAGACTCATTGGCATAATGACCCTCTTGATGCGATGTGTGGTTGAGGGTAAACTTTGTTATCTTGGTGGGGCTTTTGGCTTTATCTACTGTAAGTTCCATTTCCGTGACCTCACTTATATTTGTAATATAAGTCCTACCTAATGCGGAGACTGTCTTTGTAAATGAAACCTTGCCTCGCCCGGAGAATTGGGTATTGCTCGACTGATTTTGTTTCAACACAAAGAAATCAGAGGGTTCGGTACAGGAGGAGAACTCATCTAGCCAATATCCTCTTGTCCCCCTTAAACTGACATGCCAGGAATCATGGTAAACATTCAAGTCTACTCCCTTAGCAGTATTGGCGTCCGGTGATGTATAAAAATGAATATCTCCCAACAAGTAATAGGCATTTCCACCGGCACTATCTCCCTTATTATCGTCATCTTCTTTTTCTACCGGCTCAGCGGTATTCACCTCTACGACGATTACTTTCCCTGCTTTCACCTCTACCTCTACTGTTTCGCGACGTCCCTGCTCGTTGATAGCTGTAATAAGCCATTTTCCCGCGGTTAGCAACTGATCAACACCTTTTTTGATAGTTTTCTTCCCTGTCACGAAGATGGACGGCCCATCATTGGAGGGGGAGTTTTCCTCTTTTTGCGAAATCACTATTTTTGCCGGCTGCTCCTTGTTCTGGTCCTTAACAACGATTTGACCCTGCTTCTTCTTGTCAACTTCTCGTGTAGCTTTTTGCGATACCCTTTCTATATGTTCGGCCAGTTGCTCGCACATGAAATCCGAAACTTCCACGGTGGTTTCCCCGAAAACCTCTCCAAAGACTTTCCCCCTAATGTAGTTTTTCATGTCCTCTTTCGCTTTTGCCTTTTCATTGAAATCTTTAGCATTCGCAAGCCGGTCCACATTGTCAGTGACCGAAACGATCTCCATACCGATCTCTGAGCCGGGCACTATTGTGGAGAAGGCGTCGAGTGCGATCTGGGCGCCACTAGTCGCTATTTCCCCATAATCTTTCGTCAGGTCTTGCAGGGTCAGTCCCTTCTCGCTAATCGTATACTGTACATCAAGATCTTTCATGGCCAGCAGGTCACCCATCAGCCGGTTACCATGTCCATCGTAAGACCCATCGAGCATCCTATTGTAGAATTCTTGCTCACTGCGAGGCTTACCGGCCCAGTCGTAGGTGTCCCAACACTTTACGGCACTTTCATACATTTTGGTGCGGGCATTTCTGTCCACATTGGTGTAAACCACCATGTACCGCTGCCTGTTCCTTTTCTGTATGCCGGAAACTTTGCCAAAGAAGTTGGTTACGGAACTGACCAGTCCCTTGGTCCTTGTAGGCGACTGCAGCACCCCCGACTTCTCCAGTTGTTGCGCAGCCCTCACGTACAGTTCCGACTTTTCGCTTATGTCGGCAATGTAGCCAACTAACTGTCTGCGCCCTTTCATGCTCAAGGTTCCCTCAAGCGGACCCGTCGTGAACCCGTCTGAGGTGTAGCTCAAGAACTCTAGGAACATGGCCTCCTTTAGATACGCAAACTCATAGAAGAGCTCTACGTCAGATTGGAAGCCTTCATAGCCTGTGTCGGAAGTACTCTCTAAATTTAATCCGGAAGGATCACAGCCCTGCTGTATCAGTATCAACAGAGCTAACAGCATAGTGATGCATTTACGTGTCAACAATACTCTTTTTTTCATAATAACATCTTTTCTCACGCTAATTTGATTCCAGCGCGATTCTCATTTCTTTTTAAATAGTAAATAATCCGTATCAATATAATATAATTTTAATTGTTTTGAAATTATTTCGAATCGATTGACTTGATGTAGAGCCGAGACATACTCTCGTCTATCAAAAAGTTCATTGATTTTAGTTCCTCTTAAGTTTAGAAAATCAAGATTCGCTCCTTTTATCCAATACTCCCCCCTTATGTCATTTGTAGAAGTATGTCCCGTTATTGTTCCGTCTTTCAAAAATGTTATTGTATAGCATTTTTCACACTCTTGGGGTTCGGCTTTTCGCAAAGTATTGTCTGCCGTATTGCCAAAACCGGTCAGTTTCCATGTACCGTATAATTCGGTAGGAGCTTGCTCTTCTTTTTCCTTTTCACACCCCACTCCTATATGCAGGATGGCAAGCGTCATGAGTAGTAATATTTTCGTTTTCATAAAGATGGATTTTGCGTCATTTTTTCAAATATCTGAGAAATGTTTTTGCCATCCTCAGGAATCCCAAATCGGTCTGATGAGCTCCATCCACAGAGCCTTCATAATCCTTTCCAGTCAGTTTTTTAGCCGGAATATAGCGCAGGTTGCGATAGCCCTCCTTACGAAGACGTTTATAGAGTTGACGCCAGTATTCATTCTTCTCTATAAGTTCATTTCTGCTCTTGACATCTACCAAAGTATAGGAGAAAATCACATTTTCCACCATGAAAATCGGCTTGTCAGGATGTTTTTCGGCAAGATATGTGATGAAATAATAGGCGCTGTCGCGTAAAATCTGTGTCGTGCAATTGGGCAAACAATCAATGACATATTGCTCTGCATCGACTCTTGCCACTATTTCGGCCATGGATTTATCCATAAGGGCATTTCCGCTGAAGCCGAGATTGATAACCTCCTGCTGCCTTTCACGACTGATTATCGAGGTATAGACCATACCGGGACGTGAGGCGCATCCGCCTTGAGTGATGCTTGTACCGTAAAAGAGAATCGGCTTGTGGCTCCCTTTTGTAAGCAGATTACTTTGTGGCATTCCAATGACAGCAGAGGAATCAACCCCGATTTCGACACATATGACTTCGTCATAGAGAGGCAAGTAAGCCATATAATCGCGCATTTGACCCGACATATTGCGGACAAACACATTGGAAGATTCTTTTCCATTGGGTTGCGCCGTACCTATGAAACGCCAGGTATCATTTTTATCAAGGCAATAGAGGTCTATTCCCCGAATGCCCGTCCCGGCCATATGAGCCATATTGAAATTATTGAGAAGAGTCCACTTTGCTCCTATCGCCTTTGCATTAGTAGAAAACCTGATTGCCAAACCTGCCGAATTCAGGCCAAGATCCCATACCGCCTTACGGGTGACCTCTTTCGTATCGGCAGGCAGCCTTGAATAATAAAGCTCCGTATTATCAAATCCCTGATTGATGAGCATCAACTCCCGGGCATCGGTATAGACAAGTTCGGAAGCTTTTTGGCCCCAAACCAAAACCGGAATAAGAGCCGGCAACATCGCAATAAACAACCTTTTAACAATCATGACATGCTCTATATTTTTATCCATTCTATCTCTATTCCCTTTCGCTCCATCCCTCGAAACCAGGTCATCTGTCGCTTGGCAAACTGGTGAATGGCAATTCGGAGTCTGGAGACCATCTCGTCGTACTCCAATTGGCCGGTAAGATACATCGTCAGGAACTTGTATTCCAGACCATACCAGATAAGATCCTCCGGTGGAATGCCGCTATCCAAAAGCTGTCGCACCTCTTCAATCATTCCACTCTTCAGACGGGCATCCAGGCGGGCGTCAATTCGGGCGTTGCGCACTTCACGTGAAACGCTTATGCCTATAAATTTAGTCTTTTTGGGTAAAAATGAACTCCTGCGAACGGGATGTTTCTCCTCCCAAATGGCAATTTCCAGAGCACGGATAAGACGTTTGCGCGTATCATAGTCGGTGGTATTGTGTGGCTTACGCAATGACTCATATTTAGCGATAAGCTGCTCTGTAGGAAGTTTCTCCAATTCAGCTCGAAGAGCCATATCAGGGGGAACTTCAGGAAGATAGTAGCCGCAGGTGGCCGCTTCTATATAAAGTCCGGAACCGCCACATAATATCGGCGTCTTACCCCTTTTGTTAATATCTCGGTAGACTCGCTCAAAGTCCTTCTGGTATTCAAAAATGTTATATTTGGTGCCGGCATCGGCAATATCTATCAGATGGTAGGAAATCTCTCCATACTCCTCCAAATCCTTCCCCGTCCCTATATCCATCCCGCGAAATATTTGCCGAGAATCGGCGGAAATGATCTCTCCGTCCAACTCTCGGGCCAGTTTAACCGCATAACGGGTCTTACCGGAGGCCGTCGGTCCTAGGACACATATAAGATCATATTCTTGGAATGGAGGTTTGAGCATATCGGGAGATCCTTTGGTTTATTCCACAAAAATAAACTAATTTTGCATCGCTTCGCAGCATTTATGCATCTATTGTTGCAAACAACTGAGAAAAGCATCGTCATATAAATGGCAAAGAGGAAGGAAAATAGAATCGACATAAGGAACAAGAAGGCTACTTTCGACTACGAACTGATAGAGCATTTCACAGCCGGCATCGTGCTCAGCGGTAGCGAGATCAAGTCCATACGTGCAGGCAAGGCCTCGCTCGTGGACAGCTACTGTTATTTTGTCGAAAATGAACTCTTTGTAAAGAATATGCACATCGCCGAGTATTGGTGGGGCTCTGCATTCAGCCGCCAGGACCCAAAACGGGACCGCAAACTGCTGCTTACGAAGAGAGAACTGCGCAAATTATATCGTGCAACACGTGAAAAGGGCATGACTATCATTGCCACAAGGCTTTTCATATCGGAAAATGGCTATGCTAAACTCAACATCTCACTTGCTCGCGGTAAACGTGAATTTGACAAACGTCAATCCATAAAAGAGAAGGATATGCGCCGCGAAATGGAGCGTGTGTGACAATTGCAAATTGACAAACTATTGATCCATGGACAATTATTTAATTTACCACTTCATCATCTCCAACAAGAGTAAATTCATTGCAAGCGATCTTGAGAACATCAGAATTGCTATGGAGAATATGTCCAAAGAACAATGTCTCAATGTGAGCAAAGTCAATTTCACCAGCCCCAAACTAATGCTGGTCGTCTCCATAATTCTTGGATTTTTTGGCGTCGACAGGATGGTGTTGGGGGAATTCGGATTCGGATTTCTCAAACTCATCACCTTTGGAGGATGTGGTGTATGGTGGCTTGCCGACCTATTCCTGATAATGAGGAAGACTAAGGATTTTAACTATAGTAAATTTCTCCGGAATATAGTTTGATACTACTTCTTCTTTCTCTCTTTAGGAGAAGGGTGGTAATTTTTCTTAGGCTGCTGGACGACCGCCATAGCAGGCTTTTTCGCAATAAGACTCCATAAGAGTATCACCACTCCCGCAACAACGAAGGGTATGCTAAGCAGTTGGCCCATATTTAAAGCCATTCCCTCCTCAAAGGAGACCTGGGGCTCCTTAACAAATTCGATAAGAAATCTCATACCAAAAAGCACTATTAGGAAAACACCGAAAAGAGTACCCTTTTTGAGACTCTTCAGACGATATCGGTAGGCTGCTAGCAATGCGAATCCCAGCAAAAGATAACTCAATGCCTCATATATCTGCGTCGGATGTTTGGGCACTGTTTCACCGCGCTGCACGAAAATAAATCCCCAGGGCAGGTCGGTCGGATTGCCGTAAATCTCTGAATTCATAAGATTGCCAAGACGTATAAAGCATCCGGCGAAAGCTACCGCAATGACAATTCTATCCAAAATCCACATCATATCGAACCCATTTTTCCGGCCATATTTGTGACAATACCACCATATAGCCAACAGCACTCCTATGGCTCCGCCGTGACTCGCAAGACCCCCTTTCCATGGCATGAATATCTCAATCCAGTGAGATCTGCTCAGATAATACTCAGGCTGATAGAAAAGACAGTGTCCCAAACGGGCTCCTACGATGGTGCCAATGAGCATCGCATAGAGTAGCGGTTCCAGCAGCTTTACATCAACCCCCTCTCTTTTGTAAAATTTGGTAAAAAGCCAATATCCAAGAGGGAAACCCGCGATAAAGAGCAGTCCGTAATATCTGACGGTCAAGGGACCAAGCTCAAATATCACCGGATCCACATTCCATACTACTGATAAAAAATCCATAATCTGTCGGTATTTATTTCAAAATTATAAAATTAACGCTTTAACCTCGCAAAAATACTCATCGGAAGCGCCTTGCCGAAACTATCCTTGAGCACCAATTCGCCACAATCCAGCGAACGGTACTTCTCTCCAAAAGCACAGCGTACCATAGTCTCTGCCATAACAGGTGAATAACCGTTGGAATAGAGGTTGAGCACCATAAAACTCCCCTCCGGAGCAAGTATTGAGGCTACATGTAGGAGCATATCATAGATAGACTCATCGAGCTTCCACCTCTCTCCGTCAGGACCGTAGCCGTATGCCGGAGGATCAAGAATGATGCCATTGTAGAGGTTGCCTCTTCGTGCTTCGCGTTTAACAAAAAGCAGCGCATCTTCAATTAGCCAGCGTATGTTATCCAACCCGCTTGCCTCCATATTGCCTCGCGCCCAAGTCACAACTTGACGCACGGAATCAAGATGAGTAACCTCTGCTCCAGCCTTTCTGGCAGCAAGCGAGGCAGCTCCGGTATAGGCAAAAAGGTTTAGCACCCTGGGAGGGACCTCGTCCGAAGAAGAAGTCGCAATCTCCTTAACGCTGCTATGTATGTAGTCCCAATTTGGAGCCTGTTCGGGAAAAACTCCGACGTGCTTGAACGAAGTAAGTTTCAGGCTAAGGTCAAATACCCCGTCTCGATAGGATATCATCCACTCCTTATCCATCTTGCGAAGCATGTTCCACGATCCACTGTCCTCCTTTCTTGCTTTGCCTAAGCCTAGACCTGGGGCGAACTTAGTATGGGCGCGACAGAGCCACTCATCCTCGGAGAGAGTCCGCTCCCAAAGAGCCCTAGGCTCAGGTCGAATAATCACATACCTACCGAAGCGCTCCAGTTTTTCGAAGTTTCCGGAGTCTATAAGTTCATAGTCACTCCAAGATAGGGATGGATATTCTATAGTCATACGGAATGATTATTCGCGAATGGCCTTTATTCCGGGAAGTTCTTTGCCCTCAAGATATTCGAGCATTGCACCACCGCCGGTAGAGACATAGCTTACCTTATCGGCATAGCCCATCTGGGTCACAGCTGCAACCGAGTCGCCCCCTCCCACAAGGGTAAATGTGCCTTTTTCGGTAGCCTTAGCGAGCATTTTGGCCATTGCGTTAGTAGATTTGGCAAAATTTGGCATTTCAAAGACTCCGAGAGGACCATTCCAAAGAACGGTACCTGAAGTATCTATTATTTCCTGCCAAAGTTTAAGTGATGATGGAGCAGCATCCATTGCCTCCCAGCCATCGGGAATCTCGAAATTGTCCACAATCTTGAAGTTTGCATCATTGCTAAAATTATCAGCAACTACTACTTCGCGGCGAAGGTCGAGGTCTATGCCTTTAGCCTCAGCTTTGGCCATGATAGACTTTGCAGTCTCAATTTGGTCATCCTCGCAGATGGAATTGCCGATTTTTCCGCCAAGGGCCTTGATGAAAGTATATACCATACCACCACCGATAATCAAATGGTCCACACGGTCAATCAGATTCTCAATAATACCGATCTTGGAGGAGACTTTTGCTCCGCCGAGGATGGCAGTAAGGGGACGTGCGGGGTTATGGAGTATTTTATCTATGGCTTGGATTTCGCCCTCCATCACATAACCGAACATTTTGTCCTTCGGAAAATATTTTGCAATAAGCGCAGTGGAGGCGTGAGCACGATGCGCAGTGCCGAAAGCATCATTTATATAGCAATCCGCATAAGAAGCAAGTTTAGCAACGAATGCTTTCTGACTCTCTTTGATCGCAACTTTAGCCGCCTGTTTCTCCTCATCGGTAGCATCTTCAGCCAGCCCGCGTGGTTTACCCTCTTCTTCCGCGTAGAAACGGAGGTTTTCCAGTAGAAGCACTTCGCCCGGCTTGAGTGATGCAGCCTGTGCCTCAGCTTTCAGGCAATCTTCGACAAACTGCACTTTGGTACTTAGATACTCTTCTATGCGAGAAATAATGTGTTTTAGAGAGAATTTTTCCGCAGGCCCTTTTGGTCGGCCAAGATGTGACATTATGATCAACGAACCACCCTTTTCAAGAACTTTTTTCAAAGTGGGAATAGCAGCTTTGATGCGAGTGTCGTCTGTAATTTCAAAATTTTCGTTCAACGGAACGTTAAAATCGACTCTTACAATAGCCTTTTTGCCGGCAAAGTCGTAAGTGTTAATATTGGTCATAAAATAAACTGTATAAAATCCTTTTGTATCGACTGCAAAATTATAAAATATTTGACAAAAAGTTGTTAACCTTCAATATATTAATTATATTTGTATGCCCCGATTCCTGAATCTTTGTAAAAACTTTTTGCCATGTCCAAATACGAGTCAAATCTCTTTTGGAATCCTCGGGATAAAATCGATGAGACAAATATCGAACGCACAATCTACGCGTTTGAGTCCCTCTTGCTTCAATATAACACACGTACACGAAATGTCATCGGCAACTATCGTCGTACTTTTAAAAATGACCGTGAATTTTTCAACGAATTCCTCTCGCTGAAAAGAAAGGAGATTCTTTCCTGGCGTAACTGCGGTATCAAAACCACCCGCAATGTAATGGAAATCATAGCCCAAGTACGTAGCAGACTACCCAGCGATAATGTGCGAAGTCTGGTCCACGATATTCCGATGCTGGAAAGCGAGACAATTCTCAGACTCTTTAACCTTAGGGAAAAACTTGGCTATTTTCCTGTTTTTGCAACTCTGAGAGAGTACATAAACACATTTGACGAAAGGGATCTAAAAATTTTGAACTCCCTGCTGTTAATCTATGATGGCAAGATGCCTGCAAGCCGTATGGAGGTTGCGGAGGAGCTTGGTGTTTCTATTGAACGTGTGCGTCAGATGATGCTAAATATTATCAGCCGCATAAACGATTACCTCGGGATGATGAAAACACTGATCAAGACTCCCCGAGGTTATCGCAGATGCCCTTACCGATGGCGTTCTATCGGAGTACATCACGATATCAACAAAGCTGAAGGCACTAATTTCAGCCGCAGTGTTGTCAATATGGCTTTAGCTATACTTTATCGTGAAATTGCTATTGTAGGGAATGTGCGCAACTCTCTGATGATGAAAAATGACCGTTTTTCCAGAACCACTCTGGTGCTCACCAAGCTGGCCAAGTGTTTCGACTTTGGCCTTTTCTTAAAAACAGTGGAAATGACCGCACTTGAGCGTCGGGATGAAATAGAGAAAGTACCCATTGAGAAACTTGCCTCCGAATGTCGAATAAATCGCTATTACGAGCACTATAAGAAAGATATCATAACAGCCTGCGCCACTGCTGTAAAATACAACATAGCGGTAGGTGCCGAAGCAGCAGAGGCCTACATCACGGCCGGACTGGTAAATCCCAATCCCCGTGATCCTCTCCGCATTGCGGCGAAAGATGTATTCGCCTCAATCCGTCTTGCTGTGCAAGATAATATGATACTCTTTCCCGCTACAGTCAAAAAACAAGTTCCTAAAATATTGGAAGAAATAATCCGCGCTAAGGGACATCCGATGACAGCAGAGGAGATTCTGAAAGATTACAACCGCCTCCATCCCGACGAAAAAAAGAAAAAGAAGTTTGTTTCAGGGAATGTACTCCGTTCGCCCTCAATCATAGCTATTGGACGTACAGGCCGATATACTCTCAAGGAGTGGAAAAAAGGCTCTCGCAGAGGTGGCACCATACGTCTTTTTGTAAGGGAATACTTAAAATCGCAACCAGGTTTGATTGCTCCGGTTTCGGATGTTGTGGAGTATGTATTACAATTCAGACCGACCACCAATAGAAGTTCGATCGTATCCAATCTTCAACTTGACCGTAAAGGTTCATTTGTTTTTTCTGAAAAAGAAGGAGTGAGATATCTTGCGCTGAAAGCTCCCCTTAAACAACCCTGACACCTTTACTCCAAACGGAGGTTATGTTGTACTGCCTGTCGAGCAGTAGTATATCAGCATCTTTCCCCTTTTCCAGAGTACCTACACGGTCGATAATGTTCATTATCCTAGCAGGAGTCTCCGATGCCATCCTGATCGCATCCTCAAAGGGCACTTCAGCCCTTATCACCATATTTCTGACCAACTGATCCATTGTGGAAATTCCTCCGGCTACAGTATCGTCGGATTTTAATTTACATACCCCATTATCGATATAAACCTTTGAGAAAGCAAGCTCTTCACCATCATAAGCAGCATAACGTAGCGCACAAGTCACCAAAGCAGTCATATCAACACCTTTGAGTTTATGTACAAGACGCAAAATCGTTGCAGGTAAATGGACAAGGTCCGCAATAACTTCAGTAGTCATCTCATCTATCAACAAAACGCTCTCCACTGTACCCTCATACTTGTATTCACGACGCTTGTGAAATCCGGGCATAGAGTTGTATAATTGTGCAGCGTGGGTAAATCCGGCATCAAATCCCGCTTTCACATCCTCATACTCAGCCATAGTATGGGAAATAGCCGCGAGGATTCCTTTTTTCTTTAGAAAACTGGCAAACTCGGGGGCTCCTGGAAGTTCAGGAGCAGCATCCCAACGTCTGATACAGGGAAGTTCACTGACAATGCGTTCGTACATTGCACGATCGGGTGGTGTAACCAGGTACCTATCTTTTGTGATTTCAGAACTAAGATAGGGGCCAACAATATGCAGCCCTCCTATGATGCGATTGCCACCTTCCATCAATTTTGTACAGATTTTGCCGGTTGCAACCAATTTCTCATAACCTACCGTACCAACAGTGGGGAATATAGTAGTTGTACCGTGAGCCAAATGGGCTCCGATTATAGTATTGAAGGCCTCTTCAGTGGCGTCATGAAACAGGCTACCCGCTGCTCCATATATATTCATTGCAACATATCCAGGAACGACATAACGACCCTTGGCATCAATCAGTTCAGCATTTTCCAAAGGGAGATTACTGCCGGTAATGGCAAGGATGCGACCATCATTGATTAACAGGGAACCCCTATTGATCCAACCCTGTGGAGTGAGTATCTTTCCGTTGAATATCTGTATCAATTTCATAGTTCGGAGATTTGGATTATGATAGTGTTTATATGGGTTTGATGATTTTGCCCATAGCGATAACTCCGCGGAGGTCATAGTTCTTATCGATGAACAAGATATCCGCATCTTTGCCCTTCTGGAGGGAACCCTTGCGGTTCTGGATGCCCATCATACGTGCAGGAGTCTCGGAAATCATCCTAATCACGTCGAATAAGGGGATCGTGGCCTTGGTGGTTACTGTCTTTATTACACGATCCATTGTAGCAATAGAACCGGCAAGAGCGGAGCGATCTGCAAGTTTACAAACCCCATCCTCAATGATTACGCGTGGATCAAAGGCCGCCGGATTGTCACTTGCTGCACAAGCAAGTGCATCAGTTATTAGTGCGGTTCTCTCTACTCCCTTAATCTTATAGATGAGCTTAAGAATGGTGGCGGGCACGTGTATACCATCACCTATTACCTCGACATCCATATCTTCTATAAGGTAGACGCTCTCTACCGTGCCCTCATATTTGTATTCGTTTTTCCTGTGAAACCCCGGCATCGCATTGTAGAAGTGGGTGGCGTGAGTAAAACCTGCTTCAAATGCATCCAATACATCATGGTATTCAGCAGCGGTGTGTCCTATGGAAGCCAGTACCCCCTTACTGGTAATGTGGCGACCAAAGGCGATAGCTCCAGGGACTTCCGGTGCAGCATCCCATCGTTTTATACAGCCGGTCTCTTTCAATAAGGGGATATATTCGTTGGGATCGGGATCTTTTATGTACTCGGGAATCTGGCCACCGGCCATTTTCATATTGAAATAATGTCCCTCGAGATGGAGTCCCAGCACCGGACTGTTTTTCTCAGCCATCAGTTTTTCGGTGGTAGCTACAGCTGCACGGATCATGGGCATACTGGAGGAGGATAGGGTCGGGTAAATACTGGTAGTGCCATGCTGCATGTGTGTAGCTACCGCTGTCCTGAAAGCTTCTTCGGTTCCTTCCATAAAGTCACGTCCGCCTCCACCGTGACAGTGAGTTTCAATGGCTCCGGGAGTAATGTACATCCCCATTGCATCGACGATTTTAGCGCCGATTACGGGCAGGTCGCAGTTTGAAACTTCAATAATTTTGTTATCACTAATGATGATGGAACCCTCTTTGAGCCATCCTGAAGGGGTATGAATAACACCATTGATAATCTGAGTCAGCATAGTGTAGTGGATAGTATGTAGTGGGTAGTATGTAGTATGTAGTGGGTAGTTATGAGTGGTGCGGGGTACGTGTTACGGGGTGCGGGTTGTGGGGTTAGTTATGAGTATTGAGTTATGAGTATTGAGTTATGAGTATTGAGTTATGAGTATTGAGTTCTGAGTATTGAGTTATGAGTATTGAGTTCTGAGTATTGAGTTCTGAGTATTGAGTTATGAGTATTGTGTTCTGAGTATTGAGTTCTGAGTATTGAGTTCTGAGGTTTTAAGTGTTACGGGGTATGAGGTGTGGGTTGTGGGTTGGAGTTATGTTTGTGTTATCCGTTTACTAATTTACAAAGTTAATAAAAATATGGCGTTAAGCCTTGCGGATATATTTTACAAAGCGGTCACGATCATTTATATCCTTGATAACAACGGTTTCGGATCCGAAAATAGCAGCTACTTCGCTACCGAAACGTTCATTTATCTCAAAATAACCGATGCCTCCCACTCGCAAAAGGGCTCCTACCCATAAGTGCAGTGCCCTATAGAAGCGCAACGGATCTTCATCGGGAACAAAAAGGGCCATTCCGGGCTCGTAGTCCAGAATATTTGGACGCATCTGCAATCGCTCACTTCCAAGCACATAAGGAGGATTGGATACAATTATATCAAACTGAGGAAGCCCTGCAGGAGGTACTCCCAGCACATCGGCCCAAAAGAAAACAGGCCTAAGCACCGGACCTTCTCTATTTTTTACCTTCTGCTTAGCAGCAATCTTAAGGGCTTCATCGGAGATATCACAACCAAACAACTGTGCTCCCGGTAATTCCGCCGCAAGCGACCAAGCAAGGCATCCTGAACCGGTGCCAACATCAAGAATATTAAATTCCTGTCCCTCACAAAGTTCCTTGTCCGATAGGTCATTGACGATTATCCTGAACAGTTCTTCAGTCTCAGGACGGGGAATAAGTACGCCTTCGCGCACCTTGAATCGTCTTCCAGCAAACTCGGCAAAACCAAGCACATATTGCAGCGGACGCCATTTTAACAATTCAGCCACTGCATTATCCAACTTCTGCTGTTCGATAACGGAAATTTCCCTGTCAGGAACCGACAGATAAGCATACTCAGGTACCTCAAGATAGTGAGAAACCAGCCTGACAGCCATAGACTTAGCCTCAGGCTCCGGATAGAGTTCCGAGAGATCCTTTGCAGTTTTATCTACAAATCCTTTTAAAGTCATATCTTGAAAAGAAATGATTAGGTAATATCTGCGATGCCGGTGATAACCTGCATCATATCCAACCCTGCGGCACGTATCTGCTGGGGCACCAGGCTCATCGCAGTCATTCCCGGCACAGTGTTAAGCTCCAGAAAGACCACACTACCGTCATCACAGAGGAAATAGTCAACCCTCACTATACCTCTACAGCCAAGACAATCGTAAATACTACGTGTAATGGCCGAAATCTCCTCCACTTTTACGGGATCTATATCAGCAGGACAGATTTCATCACTCAGACCATTATACTTGGCCTCATAATCAAAAAAGGTGGTGTGGGGAATGATCTCTGTCACGGGCAGCGCCACAATACTCTCTCCATCCATATATGCTCCTTGTGTTATCTCACGACCGCTTATGTATGTCTCCACCAATACTGTATCACTGTGTCTGAATGCCAGCTTTACCGCCTCCTCCAAATCTTCCTCTTTCAAAACCTTGCTGACACCGAAACTGCTGCCTCCGGAACAGGGTTTGACAAAAAGAGGTAATCCCAGCTTCTCCACAATCTCCTTCACGGAAAACTTTTTGCCCTTTCTCAGGCAGACATCCGGAGCTAATTTGAATCCTAAATCTCGTAGCAGCACTTTGCATATCTGCTTGTCAAAAGCCGAAGCTGAAACTGCCGAAGAAGAGGTAGTGAAGGGCACCCCCATCATCTCAAGATAACCCTGGAGCACTCCGTTTTCTCCCGGAGTGCCGTGAATCATTATCATCGCAAGGTCAAACTTTATTTTTTTTCCTTGAAGAATAAAAGAAAAATCGTTTTTATCCACTTGAGTCAGCACAGTCATACCTGCTTCGGGATTCGATTCAAAGGCCTCTCCTGAGGCTTCTACAACCTGCCAGGAAGCCCCTTTCAGGAGTACATGGTAAACATTGTATTTAGAGCGGTCAATATAGCGGGAGACATTGCGACCGCTGAGGATGGAAATCCCTACCTCTGCAGAGTCACCGCCATATATGAGTGCAAGATTGCGCTTTGCCATAAAATGCGTGAGTTATCAGTTAAAAAAACCTTGATCGTCGCCGGAAGAGGATACTTTATCATTTGACAGGTCGCTGTCGTCACCGGTACAGGACAAATCCATGCTCCAGCCCAAAGGAGGAACAAAGAGGTCCTCCGGACCTATACTTATGCTCTCGTCACCATAGACTTTCTGCATGAAGATTCCCCAGATCGGCAGCGCCATATTAGATCCCGCACCATAGGTCAGACTTTCAAAGTGTACCTGACGATCCTCTGCACCCACCCATACTCCGGCAGTAAGTTTCGGTGTAAAGCCGATAAACCATCCATCAGACTGATCATTTGTGGTACCGGTTTTACCTGCTATATTATTGCCAAGTCCATATTTCCAGCGAAGACGGCCTGCCGTACCCTCATTGACTACGCCCTGCATAAGATTGACCATCAAATAGGCGGTAGGGTCACTCAATGCCTCTTTTTTTCGGGAAGAAAAATTGGCCAGCACATTACCGGACTTATCCTCAATCCGATTGACCAGCATCGGAGAAACATAAACACCACGGCTGGGGAAAGTATTGAATGCAGCCACCATCTCGTATACGGAAATATCACAGGAACCCACACAAAGCGAATAAACAGGGTCGAGAAATGAACTTATACCCATCTTACGACACATTTCCACCATAGCTTGAGGACCAAACTGCTTCATCAGATAAGCGGAGATATTGTTAGAACTATGTGTCAAGCCCCATTTTAGTGTAACGGTCTTACCTATGTGTTCGGCTCTGTCCGTACTCTTAGGGGTCCATACTTCATCTCCTACAGGAAAAGAATAGGGAATATTGACTACTTTATCACAGGGTGTAAAACCCTCCTGCATAGCAAGAGTGTAGAGGAAAGGTTTGATGGTAGATCCCACCTGGCGTTTACCCTGTCTGGCATTGTCATATTTGAAATAACGGTAATCGGGACCGCCGACATATGCCTTGACCTTGCCGGTATGCGGTTCCATCGCGATAAATGCGGCACGAAGGAATGATTTGTAATATTTGATCGAGTCATATGGGGTCATCAATGTGTCGATATAACCATTATCATTCCAGGCGAAAAGACGCATTTGGACCTTTTGCTTAAATGATTTAAGGATTTCCTCCTCGCTCACCTCCTCCTTTTTCATCTCGCGATAACGGTCACTCCACCTAATAGCCTGGTTCATCAGCATTTGAGTAATTTCGGGAGTTACATCCGGAGAGAAGGGAGCATTGGGTTTACGCTTCAGCTCATTGAAGAATACCTTCTGCAAATCCTCACCCAGATGCTCTTTTACAGCATCTTCCGCATATTGCTGCATGCGGGAGTCTATTGTCGTATAGATACGGAGTCCATCCTTGTCAAGGTTGTATTGAGTGCCGTCGGGCTTTAGATTTTTATTGAGCCAGCCAAAAAGCGGATCGTCCACCCAAAGGGTAGAATCAGCAGAATAGTCCTCCTTTTCTCTATAGGAAGAGCGTTTAGGCTCGTTTGCATTCATATAGCGACGGAGCATATCACGATAATAAGAACCAAGACCAGCATTATGGTCCAGTTGCTGATATGAGAGCACAATAGGTATCTGTACTATGGAATCATACTGTGCTGAAGAGAGATAGTCATATTTTTCCATCTGCCTGAGCACATGATTACGGCGTCTTAGGGAATTATCCGGATTTATGGCAGGATTGTATCGGGTGGGTTTATTTACCATTCCGACCAGACAGGCACTCTCTTCGACAGTAAGGTCACTTACATCTTTGTCGAAGAATGTAAGGGCTGCCGATTTGATGCCATAGGCATTACTGCCAAAGAAGATGGCATTGAGGTACATCGTCACAATCTCATTCTTAGTATAGTTGCGCTCAAGCTTGACTGCAGTAATCCACTCTTTTATCTTTATAGTTACAAGCTTGACAAATTTACCGCCGGGGATGCGACTAGAGACATCCTGGCGAGGATAGAGTGTCTTGGCAAGCTGCTGAGTAATAGTGCTGCCTCCGCCCTGGCTCTGGTCTCCCATAATCAAGGTTTTTACCACAACGCGAACAAGACCTCTGAAGTCGATACCCGAATGGCGGCGGAAACGTGCGTCCTCAGTGGAGATTGCCGCATTGACCAAATGAGGCGGCAGATCTTCAAAGGAAACGTATGATCGATTTTCGACGTGATAAGTATTAATGACCTTACCATCTTCGGAAATCAGTTCAGTTGCAAGATTGCTCTTGGGGTCTTCAAGCTCCTCGAACGAGGGAATACGTGCAAAAAGGGCTACACCGACGACAAGAAGTAAGAACAGCGCGATAGGTGTCAGCACAATCCACCAAAACCATTTCAGAAACTTCTTCCGGTTGACTGATTTCTTATTATTTGTCATAAATAAAAATGATTGGACCGTGCAAAAATAGCAATTAAAATTTGGATAATTGGTTTCTTTATCCCTTACTTTGCATTTCAGTTTGAAAAGAATAAAGAATATGGGAGAGAATCTGGTAATTGTTGAGTCGCCTGCCAAGGCAAAGACCATTGAGAAATTTCTGGGAAAAGGTTTTACGGTAAAGTCAAGTTTCGGCCACATAAGGGATCTCAAGAAAAAAGATCTTGGAATTGATATTGAAAATGGCTTTGAACCCCAGTACGAAGTACCGAAGGATAAGAAAAAAGTGGTCTCCGACCTAACTGTTGCGGCAAACAAAGCAGATACGGTATGGCTTGCATCCGATGAAGACCGCGAAGGGGAAGCTATTGCCTGGCATTTGCAGCAGGCATTGAAGATTCCGGCAGAAAAAAGCCGTCGCATAGTTTTTCACGAGATTACTAGGAATGCCATATTGAATGCCATAGATAATCCTCGTGACATTGATTCCAACCTCGTTATGGCCCAGCAAGCTCGCAGGGTGCTTGATCGTCTGGTAGGATTTGAACTCTCACCTATTCTCTGGAAAAAAATACAACCTAAACTCTCCGCAGGACGCGTCCAGTCGGTAGCGGTAAGGTTGATTGTAGACAGGGAGAGAGAAATTTCTTCGTTTGAAGCTCAGCCTTACTTCAGAGTAGAGGGTATATTCATTCCAGAGGGGTCCGATGCACGCATCAAAGGCATTCTTGACAAAAGATTCTCCACTATTGAGGAGGCTAAGGCATTCCTAGAACGGTGCAAAGGATGCTCTTTTGATATTTTCTCGATAGAGAAAAAAGAGATAACACGCTCTCCGGCGGCTCCTTTCACCACATCGGTACTCCAGCAAGAGGCATCCAGAAAACTCGGATTCTCAGTAAGCCAGACAATGGTTATCGCACAGCGACTCTACGAGAGCGGACTAATAACCTATATGCGTACCGACTCAACCAACCTCTCATCTATGGCGATTAGCACTGCAAAAGAGGCCATCACCTCGATGTATGGCGTGGAATATTCTCAACCGCGCAATTATAAAACAAAAAGCAAGGGTGCCCAGGAGGCCCACGAAGCTATCCGCCCCACTTTTATATCCAACACCTCCATAGAAGGCAACGCCAACGAAAAGAAACTCTATACGCTAATCTGGAAGAGGACAATTGCTTCTCAGATGGCTGATGCGCGTCTCGAAAAGACCGATATTACTATTTCCGGAGAAGGTATCAGTGAAAAGTTCATTGTTCAGGGTGAACAAATCATCTTTGACGGATTCTTAAAGGTCTACATTGAAGGACGCGACGATGAGGATGAGAGTGAAAAGGCCACGCTGTTACCTCATCTCAATATCGGACAGAAGCTGATTGACGAGAGCATAACCGCTACTGAAAAAGTCACTCAGCGACCGCAGCGTTACAGCGAAGCGAGTCTGGTTCGAAAACTTGAGGAACTAGGTATAGGTCGCCCTTCAACGTATGCACCAACTATCTCCACCATCCTCCAGAGAGGCTATGTCATCAAGTCTGATAAACCGGGCACTTCCAGGGATTACCGTGAGCTCACCCTTAGCAAAGGCATCATAACTTCTCGAGTTAAGAACGAAGTTGTCGGTCGCGAAAAGAACAGGCTCTGCCCTGAAAACATCGGAATAGTGGTGACCGACTTCCTTTCTTCCAACTTCCCGGACATTCTCGATTATGGCTTCACAGCCAAGGTAGAGGCAGATTTTGATAATATAGCTAAAGGTCTTCTGGTTTGGAATAAGGTTATCAGCGATTTTTACGAACCTTTCCATGAAAAAGTTACGAATACGCTTGAGGACAGAACTTTCACCAATATGGAAAAAAACCTTGGCACCGACCCTGACACCGGAAAACCGGTTATAGCACGCATGGGACGCTTTGGTCCCCTTGTACAGAGGGGCAGCAATGAGGACCCGGACAAACAGTTTGTAAGCCTTAAGAGAGGTCAGTTGATAGAGGAAATCACTCTCGAGGATGCACTCCAACTCCTAAAACTCCCTCGTACTGTCGGTGAATATGAAGGAAAAGTTATCACTACTGCCATTGGCCGTTACGGACCATACATCAGGGTGGGTTCTACATTTATCTCTCTGCCCAAGGAACTTGATCCCTATACCGTCACCATGGATGATGCAGAAAAATTGATAGCAGAACACGAGCGCAAGGAGAGCCAAAAACAGATAGCTGAATTTCCAGAGCATAAGATTCAGATTCTAAACGGTCGTTACGGACCCTATATAAAACAGGGTAAAAACAACTATAAAATTCCTCGCGGTACCGATCCATTTACTCTTGATATAACTGATTGTCTGACAATTATAGAGAAAGAGGATTCAAAAAAGTCCAAATAGGTTACAAATTGTAACCAATATGCGATTTTTTTTATATATTTGTGCCTAAAAGCACGATTATGACTACTTACCAGATTGATCATATTGATCAGAAAATTCTCTCATTTCTCGTGAAAAATGCGAGAATGCCCTTTCTTGAAATAGCACGCGAGTGTGGAGTATCCGGGGCAGCCATACACCAGAGAGTTAAAAAAATGGAAAGCATGGGAATCATCACCGGCTCCACTCTATTAGTCAAACCTAAGGCTCTAGGACTCAATGTGTGCGCCTTTGTGGGAGTCTCCCTCTCTCAGGCCAACAGTTATCCGCAAGTTGTGGAAGCCCTCAAGGATATGTCAGAAGTTGTGGAGTGCCATTTCATAACAGGTAACCACGCACTTTTACTCAAAATATACTGCTTCGACCATGACCACCTGATGGAGATTCTGGTTAACACTATCCAGAATATTCCAAGTGTTATGAAGACTGAAACCTGGGTGTCTCTTGACCAGGCAATCGAACGTCAAGTATGGGTCAAGAATTACCCTAACGCTTCCCACGAAAAATAGCTTGTGCTACTGCCAGATCTTCCGGAGTAGTAATCTTTATATTGGTGCTTAGGCCCTCACAGAGTGAGACTTTGTGCCCCAGATATTCTACTACCGAGGCATCATCGGTAAAGAGGGGATTATAGGGTTGAGAATAGGCCTCCTTAAGCAATTCCGAATGGAACATCTGAGGAGTCTGTACCAGACGAAAACGAGAACGATCCACAGCTGTAGAAGATCCTTCAGGTCCTATTTCGCGTAGCGACTCAACAAGTGGGATTACCGGCACCAGCGCTTTGCAATCCTGCATTCTGTCGAACATTGACCTGAGAAAATCCGACGTAACAAAGGGGCGAACTCCATCATGGACCGCCACTACTACTCCATCCGGGACATATTTAAGTGCATTCTGCACAGAATGAAACCTTGTGATCCCACCGGATGGTATGATATAACGCCCTAAAAAGCCGGTACGATTGCAATACTCTTTCCAGTACTCTTTCTCTCCTGAAGGCAATACCACTATGATATTGATGTCATCAAAACTCTCCATAAAGCGCTCAATGGTATGTCTGAGAATTGGTTTCCCCTCAATCTCAATGAATTGTTTGGGGATATCGTAGCCCATTCTCGACCCCAGTCCACCGGCAAGTATTACGGCATAATAGCGTCCATCCATTTCCCTTAAAAATTATACTGCAAAAATAGCCGAAAATCCCGTTATTATTACTAAATTTGCTTGATATTTTTCAACTTAATCTATATTCCCGTAAATGCGTACCGAAAATTGCACCAGAAAGATCAGAAGAGCGCTGATTTCAGTATACAGCAAAGATGGTATAGAGGAGATAGCCCGTGAACTTATTGCCTGTGGTGTGGAATTGGTCTCAACCGGTGGAACATTTTCATTTCTCAAAGAGGCAGGATTGGATGTTATCTCGTTAGAAGAGATTACCTCCTATCCTTCCATTCTCGGAGGTAGGGTAAAGACACTTCACCCCAAAGTCTTCGGAGGAATTCTCTATCGCAGGGAGCATCTTCAGGATCTGGGAGAGATAGAACAGTATGAAATACCTCCCTTCGATCTGGTGATTGTAGATCTCTATCCCTTTGAGAAATATGTGCATCTGGGCGCAACCCCTGAAGAGATTATTGAAAAAATAGATATCGGGGGCATTTCACTTATCAGGGCAGCGGCAAAGAACTATCGCGATGTAATCATCGCCTCCTGCAAGGATGCTTATGGACCGCTACTCCACCTGCTTAAGACTAAACATGGCGAAAGTGATATAGAAGATCGCAGGTCATTTGCTAGACAGGCATTCCACACCTCCTCTTACTACGATACCCAGATCTTTAACTGGTTTAATAGGGACAACGCCCATTCAATGCCCCTGCGCTATGGAGAAAACCCTCATCAGCAGGCAAAATTTACCGGTTCAAGGGAATCGCTGCCGAAACAGCTACACGGTAAGGAGATTTCCTATAACAATCTGCTCGACATCGAGGCCGCAGTGGAGCTTATGTATGACTTTTACAAACCTACGGTGGCTATTATCAAACACAATAACGCCTGTGGATGCGCTACGCGCAAAACCATCCTAGAGGCCTGGAAAAATGCTCTTGCAGGTGACCCCGTATCTGCTTTCGGCGGTATTATAATCGCCAATGGACCCATTGATGAAGAATGCGCACAGGAGATCAATAAGATATTTTTTGAAGTGATTATAGCTCCGGAATACTCTTCAGAGGCACTTGAAATATTAAAGTCTAAGAAAAACAGGATTATCCTCCTCGACAATGGAGTAAGGCCTTCGGCCAAAAAGTTCCGTTCGCTATTAGGTGGCATTCTCGTTCAGGATAGGGACGAAAAGGTAGAGAGTTGCGAAGATCTCAAAACTGTAACCACTCTAGCCCCTACAGTAGAACAGGTGGAGGATCTGCTTTTTGCTAATAAACTAGTCAAACATTCCAAGTCCAACGCTATAGTACTTGCCAAAGACTCCATGCTTCTGGCTAGCGGCATCGGACAAACATCCAGGGTAGATGCACTCAGACAGGCAATAGCCAAAGCTCAATCCTTTGGATTTGACCTCAACGGCGCGGTAATGGCCTCTGATGCCTTCTTCCCCTTCCCTGACTGCGTTGAAATAGCGCGGGAGGCAGGTATTACAGCCGTAATTCATCCGGGGGGCTCTATCAGGGATCAGGAAAGCATCGACTGGTGTAATGCCAACGGAATGACTATGGTTACCACAGGATTCAGACATTTCAAACATTGATAACGATATAGTTTTATAAGATATATGGTATTCTCATTTTTAACACAGGAACTCGCTATCGACCTTGGCACTGCCAACACGGTCATATTTATGAATGACAAAAAAATCATAGACGAACCCTCCATTGTCGCTGTCGATAATCTTACAGGAAAAGTCCTTGCTGTTGGCACAAAAGCCAAACAGATGCAGGGAAAGGAGAGTAAGGGTGTAAGGACTATTAGGCCACTCAAGGAGGGTGTGATTGCAGATTTCGACAGTTCGGAGCAGATGATAAGGGAGTTTATTAAGATGATCAACACCCGTAGATCTTTCTTTTCGCCGAGTCTCAAGATGGTGGTCTGTATTCCTTCCGGCAGTACTCCTGTTGAGATACGTGCGGTAAGAGATGCTGCTGAACACTCAGGCGGACGGGACGTATATCTTATATTCGAGCCAATGGCAGCCGCTCTTGGAGTGGGTATTGATGTTACAGCCCCTTCGGGAAATATGATTGTCGATATAGGAGGCGGCACCACAGAGATTGCTGTTATTTCACTGGGAGGTATCGTTGCCGACTCCAGTATCAAGGTAGCAGGAGACCAGTTTACATATGAAATCCAGCAATACATGCGCCAGCAGCACAACATAAAAATTGGAGAAAAGACTGCAGAAGAGATCAAAATCAATATCGGAGCAGCCATTTCCGATCTTGATGAACCTATCGAACCCTATAAGGTTAGCGGTCCAAACCTGATGACAGTGCTCCCCATCGAAACTACAGTAACTCCTCAGGAGATTGCTCACTGTCTTGACAAATCACTGGTAAGAATCGAGTCAGCGATAATGTCAGTACTTGAGCAAACTCCCCCGGAGCTTTACAGTGACATTGTCCACAAGGGAATCTATCTCACAGGTGGAGGAGCCTTGCTCAGAGGTCTGGACAAACGTCTGTTTAAAAAGATTAATATTCCTTTCCACGTAGCTGAGGACCCCCTCAGAGCTGTGGCCAGAGGAACTTGCATTGCACTTAAGAACTGCACATCGTTCAACTTCCTGATGCGATGAGGAGAAACTCCCGCCTCATAAAGATATTCCTGTCCATTGCGTTGTTTCTGCTTCTGGAGGCCATTTCAGTCCTCCTTATCACCAACAACAGCATTATTCAAAAATATAGGATTATGGGGGTCACCAGGTATGTGCAATCCTTCTTCTGGCGACAAGGGGAGAGTGTGCGTTATTTTCTTAACTACAAAAACGAAAACAAATTGCTTGAGGCGGAGAACAGGCTTCTAAAAGAGCGTATCTCAATCCTTATGAAATATCTTGATGATGCGGGTACTGAAGAGGCCATTGCAAGTACTTCGGGCAAAGGTGACTATACCTTTATACCGGCCACTATCCTCAAAAATTCCGTCAACAAACAACACAACTACATCATACTGAACGTAGGGTCAAACAATGGTGTGGAAGAGGGAATGGGGGTTATAACTTCATGGGGCATTGTTGGTATAGTCGACGCGGTGTCACCACGTATATGTTATGTCTCCTCGTTTCTCAACACCTCGCAAAGCGTAAGTGCCAAAATTGTTTCCAACGGCGTTTTCGGTCCTATGGTTTGGACCGGAGTTGGCAGCAGGGCAATTGTACGTGAGATTCCTATTCATACAGAAGTATATCTCGGAGACACTATTTCCACCAGCGGTTATTCTGCCATATTTCCTCCGGATATTCCGATTGGCATCGTCACCTCTGTCGATGAGGTTAATGGAGTAGCATTGGAGCTTGGCGTAGAGATGTTCCAGAATTTCAGGGCACTACGCCTAGTGGATGTTGTAATAAATAATTACGGCAAAGAGATAAAGATGATAGAGGATGAAAAGGAATAACAATATATCGCATTGGGGGCTGATTGCCGTGATGATAATCATTCAGATTATCATCTGTGATTATATCTATACGGGCCCTTATGTCCATCTGACCCTCCTGCCGTTGATCATCCTCTCAATTCCTACTGAGACCAGCTATCCCAAACTTGCTCTGTTAGCATTTGGAGTCGGTCTCGTAATTGATCTTATCTCCGACGGAATACTTGGCCTCAACTCTGCTGCGGCAGTAATGACGGCCACCTTTGTAAAACCGGTAAGTTATGCAACAATCAATCGTGATAGGAGTGACAAACTTGAGCGACTGACTCTCAGCGATGTCGGATTTTTCAGATATTTCAGGTATTCGACATATCTGACACTGATATTTCTTATCACATATATCCTATTTGACTGCGCAGGCTTCAGACCGACATCTTTTATATTGATGCGTATAGCCCTAAGTTATGTCGCAAATATTTTAATAATTCTCTTTGTCAGTGTTACACTGCTCAACAAGCGTTAATGATGGCAATCTCTCGGCAAAGAAAAAATGTGCTTTTATTCTCCATCATCTTCGTCTTCACGTTGATTGTGGTTAGACTCTTCTATATCCAAATCATAAGTAAATATTACCGCATTAACGCTGAGAATAATGCTCTTAAATATGAAACACTCTACCCTGCCAGAGGACTTATCTTGGATCGCAACGGGGAGATTCTTGTTTCAAACAAAATCACCTATGATATTATGGTGACACCCGTAGAGGTGACACATTTCGACACACTGGAATTTTGCTCAATATTCGACATAGACACCTCATTTGTCAACTCCAAATTTCGTGAATACCGCAAATACCGTAGCAGAATAGGATTTCAGACGCTTCCTTTCATCAAACAAGTTTCAGGTGAACATTATAATATATTCATAGAAAAACAGTATAAGTTTCCCGGATTTTCCGGTACACCCAGAACTATACGCACCTACCCAATTGATGCCGGAGGCAATCTCTACGGATACATCTCAGAAGTGGATGCAGCCTACATCAAAAAAAATCCCGGCTACAGGCAAGGCGACTATGCGGGACGGACCGGCATGGAAATGGCCTATGAAGAACAACTCCGAGGAGAAAAGGGGTACAACATCTATCTGCGCGATGCACACAACCGCATCAAAGAGCGTTACGAAGAGGGAGAATATGATAAAGTCGCTATAGCCGGAAAAGATGTGACCAGTACCATTGATGCCGTGCTTCAAGCATACGGAGAACTGCTGATGCAGAACAAAGTGGGCTCTCTGGTAGCAATTGAACCCTCTACAGGCGAAATTCTCACTATGGTCTCCAGTCCGGGTCTTGAAACCTCTAAACTAGCTGAAATAAACAAGTATTATCAGGAAATCGTCACCGATCCTTACAAGCCTATGTTCAATAGAGCGGTGATGTCACCGCAGCCTCCGGGATCCGTTTTCAAGCTGATAAACGGGCTGATAGGACTGAACGAAGGGGTAATTACTCCTGCCTCCGCCTATTCTTGCTATGGTGCTTATACAGTCGGCAACCTCAGAGTAGGATGCCACGGACATCCCTCTCCCCTTGACTTTAGACGCTCAATAATGATGTCGTGCAACACCTACTACTGCTATGTATTCCGCGCAATCCTCGACAATCCGAAATACGAAAATATCCGCGATTCCTTTACGAAATGGAAAGAATATACTGAAAGTTTCGGATTCGGAATGAAGTTGCGCACAGATATTCCTTCTGAGCAGGCAGGCACAATGCCCACTGCTGAGTGGTACGACAAACTTCATGGCAAAAACCGCTGGAGATCACTTTCGATCATTTCCTTGGCCATAGGGCAGGGTGAGATTGGCTCTACTCCGCTGCATCTGGCCAATCTGGCAGCCATAATTGCTAATCGGGGCTGGTTTTTCACCCCACATCTGCAGAAGGATATGCCGGATAATCCAATCGATTCCCGCTTCATAGAGCGTCATTATACGATGGTAGACACTACTTGGTTTGAGTATGTGGTGGAAGGCATGTACCTTGCTGTCAACGGTGGTCCGGGAGCCACCGGACGACTTGCAAATGTACCCGGACTAGATATTTGCGGAAAAACCGGTACAGCACAGAACCCGCACGGCAATGACCACTCAGTATTCATCTGCTTCGCCCCGAAAGATGATCCAAAAATTGCTGTAGCAGCATATATTGAGAATGCCGGTTTTGGAAGCACCTGGGCTTGCCCTATCTCAGCCCTCCTTGTGGAAAAATACCTAAATGGTGAAATTTCTGAAGGAAGAAAATGGCTTGAAACAAATATGATAAACGGATACCTGCTCGACAGGGTAACAGTAAGGAGGAGATAAGCAGTGGGAAGATCCATTTATAGAAAACTCGACTGGACAATAATCACCTGTTATTTAGTACTGGTGCTCTTTGGATGGATAAATATCTATTCATCTCTCTATCAAGAGGGTGCCACTATATTCGATTTCTCTATGGAATATGGCAAGCAGATCATCTGGATAGGAAGTTCAGTGGTACTTGCTCTGCTGATACTTTTTGCCCTGCCTCCAAAGATATACATTGGCTTCGCCTGGTGGCTCTACGCATTGATGGCGGTGCTGCTGGTGGCGGTTATATTTATCGGAACTAATGTCAAAGGCTCTCACAGCTGGCTGCAGATAGGCAGCATGAGAGTGCAACCGGCAGAATTTTCTAAAATTACAACCTCTTTGGCGCTAGCCCATCTGATGAGCAGCAAATTTGACTTCAGTTTCAAAAACAAATCGGATGCTCTAAAGGCATTTCTGGTCTTCTTATTGCCAATGTTAACCATAATTCTTGAAAGAGAGACAGGTACAGCACTGGTCTATCTGGGATTCCTGTTAATGTTTTACCGTGAGGGGATGTCGGGATGGACTCTGATTTTTGGATTATCGGTAATCGGCATCTTTATAATGACCCTAATCTTTTCACCTTATTTATCGATTTTGATAGTAGTGGGACTGGTGACAGTGTTCGCCTCACTTGTTACACGAAAAAGGTGGGTGGCGGCGGTAATTGTGCCAATAGTTGTGCTGTTGGGATTTATCCCTTCGTTTATAGGTGATATCGGCACTACTGAGAAACCCGCTGCTGAGATTGTCTCTATAGAGGTTGATGCAGATGATTCCGTAGACAATTTTGCCTCAATTGCAGATATTGAGAGTTTTTCCACTAAAAGTGAAAGTCCGAGTGCATTTTCAGTTGCCCTCAAGAAATTTTTTGGCAGGTTTCCTATGGAGATCTGGCTGGTTTTCCTACTGGCACCGTTCATACTCGGATTTCTTATACATTCAATGGTAAAGAGGCAAAAGATATTACGCAATGCGATGTTGAGCATGCTGCTGGGCATATGTTTGGTCTTTTCTGTGGATTTTGTCTTTGACAAGGTTCTTAAAGATTACCAGAGAGGGCGTATAGAGGTACTTTTAGGTATGAAGGAAGATCCCATGGGAGACGGTTACAATGTCCACCAATCGATGATTGCAATTGGTTCCGGAGGGTTCTTCGGTAAAGGATTTCTTCGCGGCACGCAGACCCGTTTTGATTTTGTGCCGGAACAAACTACGGATTTTATTTTTTGTACCATAGGTGAGGAATGGGGGTTTGTGGGCTCTCTGGCGGTGCTGGCTGTATTCATGGTGTTGCTGATCAGGCTTATAAATTCTGCTGAAAAACAACGGGATCGTTTTATACGCATATACAGCTATTGCGTTGCATCTATTTTGCTGATGCATATTCTCATAAATGTAGGAATGACAGTTGGCCTGATGCCTGTAATAGGCATTCCGTTGCCATTTGTAAGTTATGGGGGCAGCAGTCTTTGGGGATTCACTATTCTGCTCTTCATTTACGTGCGTCTCGATCTGGAAAGATGGAGGTGACACCTATTGGAAAAGAAATAATAACTAATTACCTTTGTTGAATTGACAACTTTTTTAATTATATAAAACATGCCACTCAAATTTGTTGACAGACATAATGGTCCGAGAGATTTCCAGGAAAAAAAGATGTTGGAAACACTCGGAGTTTCATCAATTGATGAACTGATAAAACAGACCGTACCCGAAGACATTCTCTTAAAAGAGCCTTTGGCTTTAGATCCCGCGCTCTCAGAGTACGAATACACAACAAAGCTCAAAGAGACAGCAGCCCTCAACAAACCTTTCCGATCGATGATAGGAATGGGTTATTACGGTACAGCTTCACCTGCGGTTATCATACGCAATATTTTGGAGAATCCTTCCTGGTATACCTCTTACACCCCATATCAGGCGGAAATTTCACAAGGTCGTCTCGAAGCACTGATCAATTTTCAGACAATGATCTCATCCCTGACAGGATTCGGCCTCTCCAACTGTTCGATGCTGGACGATGCTACAGCTGCTGCCGAAGCTATGAGAATGATGTACGAACTCCGTAGCCGTGACGCAGTAAGAGCGGGCAAAAATGTACTCTTTGTGGATAAAAACATCTTCCCTCAGGTACTGTCGGTACTTGAGACACGTGCAGCTGCTCTCGACATTGAAATAGTTCTCGATGACTATGCTGAGTATCGATTTGACGAAAAATGCTACGGAGCTATTCTCCAGTACCCGGCAGCAAACGGCGAAGTCAGGGATTACAGCTCATTCTGTGCCAAAGCGCATGAAAAAGGCATTCTTGTAACCGCATATTGCGACCTTCTGGCACTTGCACTTCTCAAGGAACCAGCTGCCTGGGGCGCAGACATAGCTGTAGGCACAGCCCAAAGGTTCGGACTTCCGATGGGCTTCGGCGGTCCTACGGCTGGTTTTATAGCTACGTCAGACGCATTCAAACGCAATCTACCCGGCCGTATTGTCGGCGTATCTGTGGACCGTCACGGTAACCCTGCAGTGCGCCTTGCACTTCAGACCCGCGAGCAGCACATCAAGAGAGAGAGGGCCACATCCAATATTTGCACCGCCACAGCATTGATGGCTACAATGTCGGGAATGTTCGCTCTATATCATGGTCCAAAAGGGATCCGTAACATAGCGCTGAACGCATACGGCTATGCTCATGCTGTAGCAGATGTGCTCCGCAGAAACGGCTACAGACTAGCTGCAGAACACTTCTTTGACACCATTGAAATCATCGGAGCAGAAGGTATTGAGTTTGACCCCACCCAAATCAACCATAGAGCTGAAGAAGCGGGCATCAACTTCTGCTACACCTCTGACAACACCATAATCATTAGCTTTGATGAACTTTCCAACTCCGAGGAGGCATCCCTTATTGGACGCATATTCGGCTGCGTAGATCTCTGCCCAGGCATTTCCACAGAGCCTACGTTTATGAATAGAGAAACACCTATCCTGACCTCCGAAATATTTAGCAAATACCACTCTGAGACAGAGATGATGCGCTACATAAAGAAACTTGAGCGCCGCGACATCTCACTCACCCACTCCATGATACCTCTTGGTAGCTGCACAATGAAACTTAATGCAGCGGTAGAAGTGATGCCTATGAGCTGGAGTGAGTTCGGTAATGTACACCCATTCGCACCAACTGATCAGGTGGAAGGCTCGCTACAGGTAATAAAGGAATTGGAGCATGACCTTGCAGTAATTACCGGATTTGACGGTTGCTCACTACAGCCCAACAGCGGTGCTGCAGGAGAGTTTGCAGGACTTATGGCCATCCGAGCATATCACCAAGCCAATGATGAGGGACATCGCAATATAATAATAATCCCAACCTCTGCACACGGAACCAATCCCGCTTCTGCAGCTATGGCAGGCTACAATATTGTACTTGTAGGCTGTGACGACAAGGGAAATATAGACGTTAATGAACTTCGTGAAAAAGCAGTCGCCAATCGCGACAATCTGGCCGGAATAATGATCACCTATCCCTCCACCCACGGTGTTTTTGAGGTCTCAATTCGTGAAATTTGTAACATAATCCATGAAAACGGAGGTCAGGTCTATATGGACGGTGCCAATATGAATGCCCAAGTAGGTCTTACCAACCCTGGTTATATCGGTGCTGACGTATGCCATCTAAACCTTCACAAGACATTCGCAATGCCTCATGGCGGCGGCGGTCCCGGTGTAGGTCCCATCTGTGTGGCAAAACACCTAACTCCCTTTCTCCCCGGACACCCAGTATTACCTGAGTGCGGTGGAGTCAATATAACCGCAGTTTCTGCTGCTCCCTACGGCAGCCCTCTGCTGCTTCCAATTACTCACGCTTATATAAAATTACTTGGTGCAGATGGACTTCGTAAGGCTACTGAAGTCGCCATTCTCAATGCCAATTATATGGCTGTGCAACTGGAACCGGAACTTAAAACTCTCTATACCGGTGATAAAGGCCGTGTTGCTCATGAATGCATCGTCGACTTCAGACATTTCCGTTCAGAATATGGAGTGGATGCAACCGATATAGCAAAGCGTCTAATGGACTTTGGGTTTCACGCCCCGACACTCTCATTTCCCGTACATGAGACATTGATGGTAGAGCCCACAGAGAGTGAATCGCTCCCTGAACTCGACAGATTTATAGAGGCACTGAAGTATATCGTGGCCGAATGTGAGGACATTAAGGCCGGACGACTTGACAAGGATGATAACCCCGTTAAAATGGCGCCACATACAGCATGTGAAGTTTGCTCAGATGAATGGACGCATCCATACACTCGCAAACAAGCCGCATACCCTCTCGAGTGGATCCGTGATAATAAGTTCTGGCCACATGTTGCTCGTGTAGACAGTGGTTATGGAGACAGAAATCTTGTAACTACGGTGTAGTTACAAGAGGTGCGGGGTACGAGTTCCGCGGTGCGGGGGCGATTTCCGCGGTAAACCCCGCAACTCGCAACCCGAACTTCGCAACACGCAACACGCAACCAGCACCACTACATACTACACACTACATACTCAGTAAAAACAGAAATGGCCGACTTAAAATCGGCCATCTCTTTTTTACGTCACTCTTATTAGTTACGCGTTTCCGGTCTTTCTCGGAGCGGAAACTTTCTTGACAGGAGCTTTTGCAGCCACTTTGCCGGTGCTCTTTGGAGCTGCTTTGGGGGCTACTTTTGATGCTGCTTTAGGAGCTGCTTTTTTAGTAGCCGGCTTAGTTGCCTTTGGAACTTTAACTTCAGCCTCCTCTGCGCTCACCTCTGCACTCTTACCCTCAACCTTTTCTGTGGTTGTCTCTGCACTCTTCCTTGAGCGACCACGGCGGGTAGCAGGTTTCTTTGCACTCTCTTTTGCGGGTGCATCAGCCTCGAGCACTGCCTTGTTGAAGTCCACCAACTCGATATATGCCATGTTAGCTCCGTCACCAAGACGGAAACAGTTTTTAATAATGCGTGTATATCCACCCGGGCGATCCGCAATCTTAGGAGCAACAACACGGAATAGCTCAGCAACCGCCTCTTTCTGCTTCAGATAGCTGAAAACTATACGGCGCGAGTGTGTTGTATCCTCCTTTGACTTGGTGATAAGCGGCTCAACATACTCTCTCAGGACTTTGGCCTTTTCGAGAGTGGTCTCAATCCTCTTATGGAGGATGAGAGATGATGCCATGTTGGCAAGCATCGCCTTACGGTGTCCGCTCTTGCGTCCTAAACTCTTTATTGATCTATTGTGCCTCATTTTCTTGTGCTTTTATTTCAATATTATACTTAGTAATATCCATTCCGAAGTTCAGTTTCAATCTATCCATGAGCATATCGATCTCATTGAGAGATTTCTTGCCGAAGTTTCTGAATTTCATCAAATCTGTCCTCTGATGACCAACCAGGTCGGCAAATGTCTCAATATTTACGGCT
>JAPXOZ010000014.1:0-45567 GCA_033811195.1 Bacteroidales bacterium
CTGCCGCTAGCGTTCATCCTGAGCCAGGATCAAACTCTTCATTGTATAATATTAGTAATAGAATGTTGGTCTGAACCTGATACTCGTTTTGAATGGTTTCAAAAAAATTAACGTTTCGCTCGAATTTTGTTACAAATTCGGTACTTGCTTGTACGTTTTGTCTTCCAATAATATCAATGAACGGACGTCTCCTTTGAGGAAACGGGCTGCAAAGATAAGAATATTTTGGAAATTAGCAAAATAATTTTGGAAGTTTTCTCCCAAAAAAGACTATCATTCTGAAAACCAATTAGATAATTTTTACACCTTTGCGCAACTGAGAAAGAACTACTCCTGAAAGGGCAATTGCAAGGGCAACAATCTGCATAGTTGTAAAACTTTCCTGTCCCAGAAAGTAGGCGGCTACCGCCGAAACTGCAGGAATCATGGTTGTAAAAATTGCCGCCTTTGTCATGCCGAGCCCCTCGATTGCCCTTGTATAGAGCACAAAAGAGAGAGACGAACAGAGTACCGCTAATGCAATTAAGGGCTTAAGTACATCAAATGAGAGGTATTCCGGTCTCCATTGGGGCAGACCCCAGATCGCAAAGGGGACAAAGAACAAAACTGCCCCGAAAAGAAACTGCCATGTGGTAATGGTAATGGCATTATAGATACTAGTAAGTCTCTTACAAATGGAAGAGTAACCTACCGCACCCGCAACTGCCAAAAAAAGGAAGAGTATTCCATAATAATTATTCGAAGAGATACTACCATTCCAGACAAAAAGAACTATTCCCAAAACAGCAGTGATTATGCCCATAACATTAAGTCGAGAAAGAGCTTCATTGAATAGCAATCTACCCATAATCATTATAAAAATAGGTATTGTAGCTATTATAACGGCCGAAAGAGTGGCAGAACCTGTGATCTTCAGACCATAGGACTCTCCAATAAAATAGATGAATGGCTCAAAAAATGCCAGCAAAAACATCCACTTTATATCCTTGCGCGCCACCTTCTGTAAAGTACGGGTAATAGTAGAAAATGCAAACATTATCACTCCCGATAGTAACATCCTTATAAATATGAATATAAAGATCGGGACTCCCATTGCGATAAGGTCGTTAGTCCATATAAAGGAGAATCCCCACAAAATAGTGGCAGTAATAATGGAGATATAGAGTGGAAGTTTGCTTCTGGACTTAGTCATCGAAAGAGAGTGGTAATGAGGAGTTCAGACCGGTAAGCCGTGAATCGCGCACTACCGGAACACCATTGACCAGTGTATGCACAACTGTTGAACCAAACCGAGTAAAAGGCGTCCATCCGCATCTGTAAGCGGCTGTCGCATCTGAAGGTTTATCTGGATTAACGATGGTTATATCAGCAAAATATCCTTCCCGGAGATATCCTCTGCGGGAGATCTTGAAGCAATCTGCAGGAGAATGGCACATCAGTCGCACCACATCGGTAAGTGTAAAAACACCCTTACGCGAAAGCTCAAGCATGGCCCTAAGTGAATGCTGTACCAGCGGAATACCTGAGGGCGACTGCAAATAAGGAGCCTCTTTTTCCGACAGCAAGTGAGGCGCATGGTCCGTTGCCACTACTGATATCACTCCTTGGCGTGCTGCTTGTCTAAGTGCCTCGCGGTCGGAGGAGCTCTTAATAGCGGGATTGCATTTGATCAAAGAGCCATATTGCTCATAATCGCCATCACAAAACCAGAGATGATGCACACAAACTTCACCGGTAATACGATCACTCTGCTCCCTGGCATTTCGGAGTAGATCCACCTCTTCAGCAGTGCTTATATGAAGGATGTGCAGGCGTGAAGAGTGCTTCAGTGCCAGATCTATGGCTTTGCGGGTGGAGACAATACAAGCCTCTCTGCTACGTATTTGCGGATGCATTGCGACCGGTATCTCATCGCCGAAACGTTCTCGTGCCGCAGCGGTATTGGTAAGTATTATGGATTCTTCTTCGCAGTGGGTTGCAATAAGTGAAGGTGCTCGAGAGAAGATAGCTTCCAGCGTTTCGGGATTGTCTACCAGCATATTTCCGGTGGATGAACCCATAAAGACTTTAATACCGCAGACATTGCGCGGATCAGTCGCAAGGAGCTCGGAAATATTGTCGTTGGATGCACCTATATAAAATGAGTAATTGGCAAGAGAGTCCTCCGCTGCCTTTCCGAACTTACGTGCAAGCAGCTCCTGAGAGCATGTGGGAGGATTATTGTTAGGCATATCCATATAGGAGGTGACTCCCCCGAGCACCGCGGCAGCGCTTTCAGTAGCAATGCTACCTTTATACTCTGCTCCCGGTTCGCGGAAATGCACCTGGTCATCTATAACTCCGGGAAGAATGAGCATTCCAGAGGCATTGATCACCTCATTTGCCCGTTCCCGCAACTGCGGAAAATCCGATGGATCCTCTGTTATCACACAGATGATGCCATTTTCAACAAAGAGGCTACCTGTAAAAGAGAGCCCCTCGTTGATGATTGTACCATTTTCAATAAAAATACTCATTTATATGATTGGATCTTACGCCGTAGGAGCGGGTTTGATCTTGCGGAATCTCAGCCTAAGTACGCCCCAAAAGGCTTCGCCGAAAATACCACTACTCATTTTAGAGGTACCTTCAGTCCGGTCCACAAAAATAATTGGAACCTCAACGATCTTAAATCCGAGCTTATAGGTATTGTATTTCATCTCAATTTGAAATCCGTAACCTTTCATCCTTATATTTGAAAAATCAATTGTCTCGAGCACCTTACGACGGTAACACTTGAAACCTGCTGTGGTGTCATAGACCTTCATGCCAAGTACTGTACGCACATAAGTAGATGCATAATATGACATAATCACTCTACCTATAGGCCAATTGACCACACTAATGCCGTTACAGTAACGTGATCCGATGGCCAAGTCGGCGCCATCCTCATGACAAGCCTTGTAAAGACGAGGAAGATCTTTGGGTGGATGTGAAAAATCGGCATCCATCTCGAAAACATAATCATATTTATGCTCAACAGCCCATTTAAAACCTGTAATATAAGCTGTGCCAAGTCCCTGTTTGCCTGCCCTTTCAATGATGAAAAGCGACTCCTTGAACTCACTTTGGAGAGATTTTACAATAGCCGCAGTTCCGTCGGGTGAACCGTCGTCAATAACCAGTATATGAAAATCCACCTCCTGTTCTCTGATGGCGCGGATAATCTTCTCTATATTCTCCTTTTCGTTGTAAGTAGGAATGATAACGACCTGTCGTGTCATAATCTCTCAAATTTTAAGTTTATTATAGCGTAAAGATAGTAAAAAATCAGATTCCTCTCAAAGAAAGTCCTATTCTCTGACGCTCCAAATCTATGCTCACAACTTTTGCGTGGAGCTGCTGATGCAGTTTGAGTACTTGTGACGGGTCTTCTACACGTTTGTCGCTGATCTGAGAAACATGTATAAGACCATTTTGCTTGATTCCGATATCCACGAATGCACCGAAATTAGTGATATTAGTTACAATACAAGGCAAGATCATACCGACCTTTACATCCTCTATAGAGCGAATGTCCGGGGAGAACTCAAACACCTTAATGATTGAACGGGGGTCACGGCCGGGCTTGGCCAGCTCCTTAATAATATCATTGAGCGTGGGCTCACCCACTTCCTCGGAGAGATACTTTGGAATATCAATCGAAGATGATAACTGCTCATTGGAGATGAGATCAGTAAGCGACACACCCAAATCGGAGGCCATTTGTTCTACGAGTTCATACCTCTCAGGATGGACAGCTGAATTGTCAAGAGGATTGTCTGCATTCGGTATTCTCATAAAACCGGCACATTGCTCAAATGCCTTTTCACCGAGTCTACGCACCTTAAGCAATTCTTTCCGGCTTCTGAATGCACCGTTTTCATCACGATACTCTATAATATTGCCCGCCAGAACAGGACCTATACCTGAAACATAACGCAACAGGTGCTTGCTGGCGGTATTTAGGTTGACACCGACATTGTTCACACAGCTCTCAACTACCGTATCAAGACGCTCCTTAAGCAGAGTCTGGTTGACATCATGCTGGTACTGACCCACACCAATAGACTTTGGGTCAATTTTAACAAGTTCAGCCAAGGGATCCATAAGGCGACGACCGATGGAAACAGCTCCTCTGACCGTAACATCATAATCGGGAAACTCATCCCTCGCAATCTGAGAAGCTGAATAGACGGAAGCACCATCTTCGCTGACAGAATAGACTTTCACTCCCTGGGGAAGAGCAATTTTTTTGATAAAAGCCTCTGTTTCTCGACCTGCAGTGCCATTACCTATGGCGATAACCTCTATCTTGTAGGCCTCTACCAAATGAGATATCTTCTTCATCGAAGCTATCTTCTCATTGTTGGGAGGATGGGGAAAGATGGTATCGTTGTGCAGTAATGCTCCCTGCGCATCAAGGCAAACCACTTTGCAACCGGTTCTAAAGCCCGGATCTATGGCAAGGGTGCGCTTCTCCCCTACAGGCGGAGCTAAAAGTAACTGGCGGAGATTCTCTCCGAAAACACGGATAGAGTCGAGATCGGCCTCCTCCTTGGCCGCAGAAAGAGATTCATTCTCAATTGAAGGATGAAGCAGGCGCTTGTAAGAATCTTCCACAGCGGCATCCAGCAGTTCAAGTACTGCAGGCGAGGGCTTTCGTTTGCCCCGATACAGATGTTTGGAAATGCGTTCGATAGCGTGATCGCTCCGCACATCAACCCTTACTCCCACTATATCCTCTGAAGAAGCCCTGAGAATGGCGAGCAGACGATGAGCAGGTATCCTGTCGAGGCGCTCCGAAAAGTCAAAGTAATTGCGATACTTGGATGCCTCCTCACTCTCCTCCTTCCCCTTTGAGACCTTGGTAACAACCCTACCCCATCTCAAATAGAGGTCACGGAGGTCTGCACGCACCGGCTGTGATTCGCTTATCCACTCGGCCATTATGTCATTTGCTCCGGCAAGAGCCTCATCCTGTGATAAAACCTGCTCGCTAATGTACTTTTCCGAGAGACTTTGAGGATCCTCACATTTGATATTAAATATGGCCTCCGCAAGAGGTTCAAGGCCCTTTTCTTTTGCAATTGAGGCCCTTGTACGTCTTTTTGGACGATACGGGAGGTAGATATCTTCCAGAGTCTGAGGATCGGTTAGCGATTCAATCTGAGTTTGTAACGATTCGGTGAGCTTCCCTTGTTCTGCGATACTGTTTAGAATAGTCTGTTTGCGTTTGTCGAGTTCTTCGAAACGAAGGTACCAGTGTCTAACTTCAGCCACCTGGATTTCGTCAAGAGCGCCCGTGCGTTCCTTACGATATCTGCTTATAAATGGAATTGTAGCCCCCTCCTCAAACAAGGATATGCAGTTTTCGATTTGCCATATCTTTACATTCATTGCCTCGGCAATATGGTCGAGATAGAGTTTAGTCATGGGAAACCTGCTGCAATTGCTCTCTGTAAGAAGAGAAAATTTTGGATTTGGAGACAAAACCAAGGTATTTGTTATTCCTGTCAACCACCGGAAGGTTCCAGGCCTGGGTAAGTTCAAATTTATTCATTACGCTCTCCATCTTCTCGTCATAATAGACAAGAGAAGGAGCATTTTTCATAATAGTATGTATCTGAACGCTCTCATATTTACTTTGGTCAAACATCATCGTCCTCACATCATCGAGAAGGACAATTCCCTGAAACTGATTGTAATGATCCACGACCGGGAAAATATTGCGACTGGAAGTGGCAATCACTTTGACTAAATCCCCAAGAGTACTATTGATGCCGACTGTGGAAAAATCCGTCTCGATAAGATCAGAGGTCTTAAGCAATGTAAGAACCGCTCGATCGCTATCGTGTGTAAGCAAGTCGCCCTGTTGTGCTATACGCTTTGTGTAAATTGAATACTGTTCCACCACACGAATTGTTGCAAATGAAATAGCTGAAGTGAGGATAAGTGGTATCAATAAGTCATATCCACCGGTCATCTCAGCGATGAGAAATATAGCGGTCATAGGGGCCTGCATTACCCCTGCCATCATTCCAGCCATACCCACAAGCACGAAATTGGCTTCGGGAATAACATGTATGCCGGTAAGGTTGATCAAACGACCAAGTACGAATCCGGCAATACCTCCCGTAAATAGAGTTGGACCAAAAGTACCGCCAACTCCTCCTCCTGCATTTGTGAAGGCGGTAGCAAATACCTTAACAAACAAAATTACCGTAAAAAAGAGAAGTATCAGCCATTTGTTTGACAGAAGATTTTCACCGATGATACCACCCGCCATCTCAATAGGGTTGTTGTTGAGCATTAGCGTGAGGGAATTGTAACCTTCACCGTAAAGCGGTGGAAATAGAAATACCAGGATACCCATCGCAATGGCTCCGATGATCCAGCGATTGATAGGCTTCCGTACGCGCCTCATTTTGTCCTCAACTCTTAGGCTGGTCCTGATAAAATAGAGTGACATTATACCGCAAAATATTCCCAGAACAAAATAATAAGGCAGATTGCCCATCGAAAAAGTCTCGATTGTATTTGCAATAGCTACTGCGTCACCCAGAAAAATATAAGAAACGACCGTTGCTGTGATTGAAGAAATCAATAACGGCAGTATGGAAGTCATTGAAATATTGAAAAGCAATATCTCCAGAGTAAAGAGTACTCCAGCCAATGGAGCCTTAAAAATACCCGCTACAGCGCCGGCAGCGCCACATCCGAGCAGGATAGTCATATTTTTGTATGACATACCCATACTTCTGCCCACATTGGAACCTATCGCTGCACCGGTATAAACTATAGGCGCCTCGGCACCTACTGATCCTCCAAATCCGATAGTGAATGAACTTGCCACAATAGAAGTCCAGGTATTGTGGGGTTTTATACGCGATTCATTGCGCGAGACCGCAAGCAGAACCTTAGTTACTCCATGGCTGATATCGCTCCTAACAACATATTTCACAAAAAGGAATGAAAGCAACATTCCAATGCCGGGATAAATAAGATAGAGGTAGGCGTCAGAGGGCTTATCAAACCAAAAGGTGATACCGTGGTGGATATATTTAATCAGGGTTTTGAGCAATAAAGCCGCAAAACCGCACCCCAGACCCACTACAAATGAGAGTAACACCAGTTGAGTGCGCTCCGGTATAGCTGAAAAACTCTTTTTTATTCTGGAAAATATTTTCACGCCTTTATTTTAATCAAAGAGAGCAACCTTTCGGGCCACTCTCAACTCAAAACTCAAAACTAATAACTAATAACTAATAACTACTCCTCCCCTTCGTCCGAACTCTGGGCATCTGCGAAATCCTCGTCACTTGCCGGGAATCCGTCATCCCCCGAATCGTCGTCATCATCATCATTCTCATCCTTAAAAAGACCATTCTGCACATCTTCATAATCATCAACCTTAACCTTAATCTTCACCAGGTATATGGCATCAGGAATCTCTACAGAAACAGCATGAAAAAATGTACCGTCCGGTTTTACAACCTTGAAGATATCACCCATATAATCTGCATATCCATGAGGATATTTCTCCTTAAATGCTTCCGCAAGTTCAGGAGACATATTTTCATAGCTAATTACAGCTCTTTTTTTGTTAGTGCCTATCATAAAGTGATTCGAATAATATACTTGTGCAATAATAGGGGATTTTTTTCAAATACAAATGCAAATCAAATTATTTCTTGAAAAAAAATGATTTTTGTCTCTGTTTTTTCCGAATATTGCGCTCAACAAAGAGTGGATTGCCTGTTTTTGGGTCAATTCCGGTATAAAACATTACAGAAGAACGTGTCATAGGAGTCGGAGTGAAATCCTGAACCTGTTCCATATAAAGATTCTTCAAGTGGGGATTGCGTGAAAGACTTTCCATATCCTCCATCCTGCATCCGGGATGACCGGAGATAAAGTATGGCACGAGCTGATATTTGAATCCTTTATGACTACAAATAGCATCAAATTCCTGTCTCAACTTTTCGAAAATTCTGAAAGAGGGCTTACCCATTACGTGGAGTACATGCTCGCAGGTGTGTTCCGGAGCTACCTTTAAACGACCTGATGTATGTTTTGTAACCAATTGTTCGAGATAAGGCTTTGACGTATCATCCAGATAACCATCTTTGTCGAGGAAGAGGTCATATCTGATACCGCTACCGATATAGGCATTTTTGATGCCTGGAACTTTAAGCACTTTATCATAGAGCGAGAGCAATTCTTTGTGCGAAGTATCTAAATTATTGCAACGCGAAGGGAAGAGACAGGAGTCTCTTTGGCACCTGACACAAAGTAAACGATCGCGTCCCTTCATTCGGTACATATTGGCCGTGGGTGCTCCCAGATCTGTGATATTACCTTTGAAATCCGGCATTGCCGTAAGCTCCTCTACCTCCTTGAGTATTGATTCTGGAGTCCTGGACTGTACAAATTTACCCTGATGTGCTGCTATAGTGCAAAAATTGCATCCTCCAAAGCAGCCACGGTGGGTGGTCACCGAATGTTTGATCATCTCATAGGCTGGAATATGCTTGTTGCGGTACCTTGGATGCGGTTTTCTAGTAAAAGGCAGCGCATAGATTGCATCCATCTCCTGCTCAGTGGCAGGAGGATAAGGGGGATTTATGCATACAAATTGCTCTCCGCATTTCTCAACCAGCATCTGGGGATCCATACGGTTAGCCTGATCCTCGATTATGTTGAAATTTGAAACGAAAGCTCGTTTATCACTCTTGCAACGCTCAAATGAGGCAAGGGCGATATGTTCTACCAAGGGTTTATTGTCGGAGAGATATCCCACCTGAGGGATTGATTGCAATACTTGTATATGGGCACCTGTAGCTAGAGTATCCGCAATGGCACAGATAGGCCTCTCCCCCATTCCATAAACCAGCAGGTCAGCTCCGCTTTCTAACAAAATTGAGGGTTTAAGTTCATCCTGCCAGTAATCGTAATGCGTCAAGCGACGCAGAGAAGCTTCTATACCCCCTATTACCACCGGCACCTCAGGAAACAGTTCTTTGAGAATTTGGGTATATACGGTCACGGCATAATCGGGTCTGAATGAAGCTTTACCACCGGGTGTATAGGCGTCATTGCTGCGCAGACGCTTTGCAGCAGTATAGTGGTTGACCATGGAATCCATTGCACCGGAGGTAACTCCGAAAAAAAGTTTCGGTTCCCCAAGTTTTCTGAAATCCCTCAAATCATCCCTCCAATTGGGTTGCGGAACTACCGCTACACGATATCCTGTATTTTCCAGCACCCTCGCTATGACGGCTGTACCGAAAGCGGGGTGGTCAATAAACGCGTCTCCTGTAAAAAGGATAATATCGGGTGCATCCCAGCCGAGGGCTTCAATCTCTTTTTTGCTAGTGGGAATCATCACATCCTCTCAGGTAGCGAAATCCCGAGAATGCCCATCGCCTTAACAAGAACCTGCGCAATGATGGATATCAGATAGAGACGCTGGGCACGTGTGTCTGAATCCTCTTCCCTCAAAATAGAGGTGTCATGATAGTACTGGTTGAACTCCTTTGCCAGATCATAGGCATAATTGGCAATAATTGCAGGGGAATGTGCATCCCCACCTTCCCTCAACTTGTCAGGATAGGTACTCAACAATTGAACGATAATCTCTTCCTTAGGAAGGAGCTTCGCTCCTGTCATAGAAGGCTCCATATTCTGCTCCGAGGCCTTCCTGAGGATGGATTTTATGCGAGCATGGGTGTACTGAATAAATGGACCTGTATTACCGTTGAAATCAATCGATTCCTTAGGATCAAAGACCATTGTCTTTTTGGGATCCACCTTGATAATGAAATATTTTAACGCTCCAAGGCTAATCATCTTGAAAAGGGCCCCCTGCTCTTCATCGCTCATATCCTCGATTTTACCAAGTTCCAAAGAGGTCTCCTTCGCCGTATTGTACATATTCTCGAGAAGGTCGTCAGCATCCACAACAGTTCCTTCACGTGACTTCATTTTACCATCCGGCAATTCTACCATACCATAGGAGAGGTGATAAATAGAGTCGGACCACTCAAATCCCAACTTTTTAAGAATGAGTTTAAGTACCTGGAAATGATAATTCTGTTCGTTGCCGACTACGTAGATGTGCTCATCAAATCTATATTCGTCATATCTTTGGTGAGCCGTGCCGATATCCTGTGTCATATAGACTGAGGTGCCGTCACTTCTGAGGAGAATTTTCTTGTCAAGTCCATCTTCGGTAAGATCGCACCATACTGAACCATCTTCCTGCTTTTCGAAAATACCCCTTTCTAATCCTTCTAAGACAAGAGATTTACCTAAAAGATAGGTCTGCGACTCATAATAGGTCTTGTCGAATTCTATACCCAGATTGCGGTAGGTAACATCAAAACCGTCATAAACCCATCCATTCATCTTTTTCCAGAGATCAACCACCTCTTTGTCACCTTGTTCCCATTTCAAGAGCATATCCTGCGCCTCTTTGAGCAGGTAAGACTTTTTTTCAGCCTCATCCTTTTCTATACCTTCACGCTCCATTATCTCTTTCACTTCAGCAGTAAGCATATCGTTGAATTTAACATAATAATCGCCCACAAGATGATCACCTTTAAGTCCTGTGGAGGCAGGAGTCTCACCGTTGCCTTCTTTGAGCCATGCGAGCATTGATTTACAGATATGAATACCCCTGTCATTAACAAGGTTGACCTTTACGATATTATGTCCATTAGCAGCCAGAAGCTGGGAAACGGACCATCCGAGAAGATTGTTGCGAATGTGACCCAGATGAAGCGGTTTGTTGGTGTTGGGTGAAGAAAATTCCACCATCACAGTCTTTCCGGTAGAGGGTAACCGACCGTAATATTCATTTTCACCGATGGATTTGAGTACGCTTGCCCAAAAAGAGGGAGCTAGCTTGATATTTAGAAAACCCTTGATGACATTGAACGAATCAACCTCAGGGTAGTTTTTCTCCAAATATGCTCCTATCTCCTGTGCGGTGGCCTCAGGTGTCTTTTTGCTCATCTTGAGCAAAGAAAAAACCACAAGGGTGTAGTCACCCTCAAACTCTTTCCTTGTTGCCTGTACCTGGATCTCTGATTGGGGGAGCTCAACGCCGTAGAGTGACTTGAGTCCCCCTTGTATCGCTTCTTGTAAAAAATCTGTCGGATTCATTTCACTTTGATTGGTTGCTTAACTTTCTTTTCCTTTTTATTGGCGGCAAAATAAATCTTCATCTCCTTTCTGGCCTTTGGGGCTAGCATAAATAGGGTGAACATCGTAGGAAATGCCATCAGAGCGTAAGCCGTATCAATTAGGCTGATCGCCGCCTTGAGCGGGATCATTGCCGACACAACCAGCATAATAAGGAAAAAAATGTTGTAGTATTTTGCATATTGTACACCGAAAAGAAATCCGGTGCATTTTTGTCCGTAATAGGAATAAGAGAACATCGTGCTGAATGCAAACATCAACACCATTACAAAGAGCAGATAGCCGCCCACAGCCGGAATCGAGGCATTGAAGGCATTGATAGCGAACTTAAGTCCCTCCATCGAACTCATTCCCGATCCGGCAGGCATAATCGAAGGGTCAAGTCTTGTGCCAATAAGCACGGCGATAGCTGTAAGAGTGCAAACCAGACCGGAATCAATTGAGGGACCAATCATCGCCACAAGACCTTCACGCACCGGCTCGTTGTTTTTTGATGCACCATGCATCATGGAAGCAGTACCTACTCCGGCCTCATTGACTAAAGCTGCACGACGCACACCGGTAAGAGCTATCATTATTATCGAACCGATACCCCCACCGAGAGCCCCTTTTGGAGTAAAGGCTCCGGTAATTATATCCTTGAAGACTCCCGGAACATGACCAATATGTCTAATCATAATAAAGAGTACGAGAATAAAATAGAGCCCAACCATAAGGGGAACCAGTTTGGTGGAGACTTTAGAAATCCTCTTGATACCGCCAATGATTACACCGGCAACAATCGCTGTTATGATCACTCCTATAATGAATCTCAGCAGAAGAGTATTCTGCTCGGGAGCAAAAAAGAGAGAGGTAACAGACTCGGTAAGCTGGTTGGACTGCATTATACATAGCGTGCCTATAAGACCGAATATAGAGAAGAATACCGCGAGAGGTTTCCATTTAGTGCCCAGTCCCGATGTGATCATATACATTGTGCCACCCTGTGTCTCTCCGGCAGAATCCTTCCCTTTAAACATCACTGCGATGGTACCTTCAAAGAATTTGGTAGCCATACCTACAATGGAACTTACCCACATCCAGAATATTGCCCCCGGGCCACCCACAGATATGGCAATAGCCACACCTGCAATATTGCCCATACCGACTGTCGCTGCGATGGCACTGGTCAGTGCCTCAAAGGAACTGATCTGCCCGTCGGCTTTATCGTCCTTGACTCTAAGAGCCTGAATAGCTCTACCATACCTGCGTAGCGGTGTAAATCCTGAATAAAAGAGAAAGAAGAAACCGCCTCCAATAAGAAGGAAAAAGAGCGGATATCCACAAATAAAGTCGCTAACGACAGTAATGCCGTTGCCAAGTGCATTCCAGAAATTACTCATGCCTTTGAAGGAATGCTAGTTGAGTCCTCTATTTTTCAATAAAGGCTCTATCCTGGGCTCTCTGCCACGGAAATTGACATAAAGCTTCATTGCCTCGTCAACACCGGGACGCTCGAGAATCTCCTTACGGAATTTGAGCGCAACTTCGGGATTGAATATATCTCCGGTCTCTACAAATGCCTCGTATGCATCACAGTCGAGCACCTCAGCCCAAATGTAGCTGTAATAACCGGCCGTATAACCACCACCGAATGTATGATTGAAATAGGGTGAACGATATCTGGAAGGTATTTGAGGCAGAAGTCCTCTTTCTCCAAGAACTTTATTCTCGAAAGTTATCGGGTCGAGATCCTCCGGAATGCTCTTGAGCACATGGAAGTCCATATCGAGAAACGAAGCCGCCAGATATTCCACAGTAGCAAATCCCTGTCCATACTTACCTGCCTTGTCGAGCTTTTCGATAAGTTCTGCGGGGATTACTTCACCGGTCTCATAGTGCTTTGCATACTCCTTAAGCATCTCAGGCTCAAATACCCAGTGCTCCATTATCTGCGAAGGAAGCTCTACGAAGTCACGTGTCATACGACCCAGACCCTTGTATCTCACATCACAAAGGAGCGATGCCAGAGCATGACCAAACTCATGGAAGAAAGTATTGGTCTCATCAGTACTCAAAAGAGCAGGCTTGTCACCTGAAGGACGGGTAAAGTTGCCCACTATGGTCACAAGAGGAAGCACCCTCTGGCCATCTTTATAGTATTGTGAGCGGAATCCGCCGCACCATGCACCACCACGTTTCTCGCCCGGACGGGAGAACATGTCCATAAATAAAATACCCAAAGTGGTACCGTCAGCCTCCTTGCACTCAAATGCCACAGCCTCCGGATGAGGAAGAGGTACATTGTCAAGCTGCTCGAAAGTGATTCCGAAAAGCTTGTTCGCAACAAAGAAAATACCTTCACGTACATTTTCCAGTTTGAAATAAGGACGTAATTCCTCATCGGAGATATTGTATTTGCTCTGCATCGACTTTTCGAAATAGTATCTCCAGTCAGCAGCAACTACCTCATTGATTCCATCTTGTGCAGCCAGAGCTTCTATATCCGCAAGCTCGGATTTGGCCACGGCAAGTGCGGGAGTCCAGAGTTGGTTGAGAAGGGAATATACGGCATCGGCATTCTTTGCCATCCTATCTTCAAGAACATAGGCTGCATAATCCTCATATCCGAGTAGATTTGCTTTCTGCAAACGCAGGGAAATAAGCTTTTTAATTACCTGATTGTTGTCATACTCGTTGCCGTTGTTGCAGCGGTTGAGATATGCGTCAAGCATTGTTATTCTCAGCTCACGATTGTCTGCAGCCTGCAGGAAGGGCATTACGCTGGGATTGTCGAGTCCAAAGAGCCAACCATCTTTGTTCGCCTGCTGTGCACGTGTGGCAGCTGTAGCGATTTGGGCCTCTGAAAGACCGGCAAGATCCTCTTCATTTTCTATTAGAAGTGTCCATTCGGTCTCTTTAAGGAGATTCTGCCCAAAAGCAAGCTGATTTGCTGCCAATTCTGTATTTATTTTCTTTAGCTCCTCTTTTTTATCGGCTGGGAGTTCAGCGCCATTACGGGCAAAGCCCTTATATGTCTCTGTCAAAAGTCGCATCTGGTCTTCTTCTAAACCAAGATTGTCCCTATTGTCATATACCTCTTTTATCCTTGCAAAGAGTGCTTCGTTAAGATTGATCTCATTGAAATGAGCGCTCGTCAGAGGAGAGAGTTCTCTAGCGATGGCTTTAATCTCCTCGTTGGATTTAACACCAGAGGCGCTTCCGAACACGGCAGAGACGTTGCTGAGCAGTTCACCTGAATTACTATAGGCCACAACAGTATTTTCAAAGGTAGCGGGCTCCGGATTGGATGTAATTGAATCAATCTCTGCGGAGTGCACCTCCATTGCTTTAATATATGCGGGTAGATAATGCTCGGGACGTACCTGCTCAAAGGGAGGTATCTCAAAGGGTGTGTTCCAATCGCCGAGAAGCGGGTTTGTCTCTGTACAGGCAGTCATCATAAGTACTGCGAAAATTGGTAGTATAAGTTTTTTCATTGTGATTATATTTTTTTAGCTTTTACAGGGCTTATCCTAGGTAGCTCTTGAGGAGTTTGCTGCGGGCACTGTGGCGCAGTCTCCTAATAGCTTTTTCTTTGATCTGGCGTACTCTCTCGCGGGTCAGTCCGAAGTGTTCGCCGATCTCCTCCAAAGTCATCTCCTGGCATCCTATGCCGAAGAAGTATTTTACAATATCACGCTCTCTCTCCGTAAGTGTGGAGAGGGCTCTTTCAATCTCTTTGTTAAGTGATTCATTTACAAGGCCGCGATCGGCATTGGGAGAATCATTGTTGACAAGAACGTCGAGCAGGCTGTTGTCTTCACCGTCAACAAAAGGAGCGTCCACAGAGACATGGCGACCCGATACCCTGAGGGTATCTGCAATTTTCTCTCTGGGAATATCGAGAATTTCAGAGAGTTCATCAGTAGAAGGCATGCGCTCGTGCTCCTGCTCAAATTTGGAGAGCGCTTTGTTGATCTTGTTAAGTGAACCAACCTGATTCAGTGGCAGCCGTACGATTCTGGACTGTTCCGCCAATGCTTGGAGAATAGACTGTCTTATCCACCATACTGCGTATGAAATGAATTTGAAGCCGCGAGTCTCATCAAACTTTTCCGCTGCCTTGATCAAGCCGAGGTTACCCTCGTTAATAAGGTCAGGAAGGCTGATTCCCTGATTCTGATACTGTTTAGCTACTGAAACCACAAATCTCAAATTGGCTTTGGTGAGCTTTTCAAGTGCCTCGGGGTCGCCTTTTCTGATTCTCTGCGCGAGCTCCACTTCTTCCTCGACAGTAATAAGCTCTTCCCTACCTATCTCCTGCAAGTATTTGTCGAGCGAAGCGCTTTCGCGATTGGTTATTGATTTTGTAATTTTGAGTTGTCTCATTCAAAAATTATATAAGGTTTTATAATAGTGGTGTTTGTGCAAAAATACACACATGCGGACAATATAGATTCCCGCACGTGTATGTGTATATTGTACGAATATATTCGAGTAAAGTTACAAAAAAAATGAAACTTTTACAAGGAAACTATCAACTCCAGCTGTTTTCCACCTCTTTTAATAGTAATTACGGCTTGTTCTCCGGGACGCAGGCGATTCATTTGCTCCTGTACCGCAGCTCCGTTTCTCACTTTATTGAGATTAATTTCCGTAATGATATCACCGACTCTTATCCCTCCCTTTTCAGCGGGACTGTTGGGCTGAACCTCCGCCACATAGACTCCTTCCATACTCTCAAGACTAAACTGGCGTGCCATACTGTCTGTAATGTCTGTCATGGAAATGCCCAGTAATGCTCGGCGCACCTCGCCATATCTGATAAAATCTTCGGTTATCTTTTTCACGATGTTGACAGGTACTGCAAATGAGTAGCCGGCATAAGAGCCGGTAAGGGAGATTATGGAAGTATTGATGCCTACCAGTTCGCCCATCGTATTGATCAGAGCGCCGCCACTATTTCCCGGGTTGACGGCAGCATCAGTCTGAATGAATGATTCTACACGGTACTGGCCATCATAATTGGGAAGCGAACGTCCTTTGGCGCTGACAATTCCGGCTGTGATGGTAGATCGCAAATCGTATGGGCTGCCGATGGCAAGCACCCATTCCCCGAGCCTCAAATTGTCGGAATCACCAAGGGCAATGGCGGGAAGGGATTCTTCATCAATTTTTAGCAGGGCTATATCCGTGGCCGGGTCTGTACCGACCAATTTAGCGGGATAGGATTTGTTGTTTTCAAGCGTCACCTCAATCTGATCCGCCCCGGATATTACATGGTTGTTGGTTACGATATAACCGTCCTCACGGACAATGACACCGGAACCCATGCCCACTTGATCTTTAGGTGTAGCAAAACCGAAAATAAGATCCATGATGGAAGAGGGAACTTTTGCTGCCCTTTTGACAACTTTGACATAAACAACAGTATGGACTGCCGTTTCGGCAGCATCTGAAAAGTCCCCCATTTCTGTCTTTATGACTGTCCGATGTGTAGTGCCCTGAATCCTCGAAAGAGTGGATGATCGCTCCAAATCAGCCTCTGTAATAGCTTTAGAGAGCTTTGTTTCAACCACCTTGTCCGCCACAAGCCAAGAAATTGTGAGTGAAAGCAATAAAGTAATTAGCAAAAAAAGGGTATTTCGTTTCATAAGTTCTAAGTAATTCGAATTATATTGTAAAATAAACCAAAATATATGCCAAAAAATTATTACATTTGTGGGTCATAAACAAGATTTGGCAATTTGAAAATAAGAGATAAAAATATATAAAATTACGGAATATGAGATTTTCAGTATCAAGTTCAGAACTCTTGCACGGCCTGGTATCTGTATCAAGGGTAATCGCAAACAAACCTTCTTCCAGCATCCTGGAAAATTTTCTTTTTGATCTTAAAGGCAATGCCCTTACCGTTACCGCATCCGATGGAGAGACCACTCTTAAGACGGTCATAGGCATTGACAATGTACAACAGGAGGGGGCATTTGCTCTCCCTGCAAGACGACTGACCGACTATCTAAAAGAGTTTCCTGACCAACCGCTTACATTCTATGGTCACGACAATACCATGGAGATTACCTGGATCAACGGTGAGTCCAAGATACCCTGCTTCAATGCAGATGACTATCCTCAGCTCCCTGCTCTGGGTGAAACCCACGACACTCTAGAAATCCCAGCAGAAACTCTCCTGAACGGTATCAACAACACAATATACGCCACTGCAGAGGAAGAATTGCGACCCGTTATGAACGGTATCTTCTTCGACCTTGGCCCCGAAAGCTCAGCGATGGTAGCATCGGACGCACACAAACTTATTTGCTTTGAGTTCAATGATGCAAAGGTAGCACAACAGTGCTCCTTCATACTTCACAAAAAGCCTGCAGCCATTCTCAGAAGCATCCTGCCAAAGACAGAGGAGAATATTTCCGTAATATTTGACTCTAAGAATGCCTACTTCAACTTCGGCACGAACATGCTGGTATGCCGTCTGATTGAGGGCAAATACCCCCAGTATCGCAGCGTAATTCCTCAGAACGACAACAAACTCATTATCGGCAGAACTGACTTTCTAAACTCTGTAAGACGCATCGCCGTATGCTCGGCACAAGCTTCCAACCAGATTAAACTCAAACTTTCGCTCAACGAAGTAGTTGTCTCTGCACAAGACCTGAGTTTTTCCACATCAGCTTATGAGCGTCTCTCCTGCAATTATGAAGGCGATGAGATGGAAATCGGATTCAAGGCACAGTTCCTGATTGAAATCCTGACCAATCTCCCCTACACCAATGTATGTGTGGAACTCGCAGACCCCTGCAAAGCGGTGCTCATTGTATCTGCCGACGAGACCGATCCGGATGAAAACCTCCGCGCACTGCTGATGCCCGTGATGATCAATGTCTAGCACTATGGTACTGGATCTTGAGAGGCCCATTATAGTATTCGACATCGAGAGCACCGGACTTAGCGTTTCCGAGGACAGAATTGTAGAAATCAGCGTTATCAAAGTTTATCCCGATGGGTCCCGCGAGCATAAGACTCGCAGAGTCAATCCCGAGATTCCCATCCCGGAAGAGTCTCGCATGATTCACGGTATCAGTGACGAAGATGTAAAGGATTGCCCCACATTCAGGCAAATAGCAAAATCCCTTGCAGAGTGGATGAGCGGTTGCGACATCGCCGGTTTTAACTCTCTCAAATTTGATATTCCGATGCTTGCAGAAGAATTTCTCAGAGCTGATGTGGAGTTTGATTTCAGGCAGTCTCAGATGATCGACGTGCAAAACATTTTCCACAAAATGGAACCCAGAAATCTGATGGCAGCATATCGTTTCTACTGTAACAAAGAACTTGATAAGGCACACTCAGCAGAGGGAGACAGCCTCGCTACCCTCGAAGTACTCGAGGCACAGGTTAAAAGGTATCCCGAACTCAAAAATGATGTAAAGTTTCTCGCCTCTTTCTCCGAGAGGGGCAATATAGTAGATTTTGCAGGCAGAATTGCACTCGATTCTTCTAATGAACCGATATTCAATTTCGGCAAACACAAAGGGAAAAGAGTGATTGATGTATTCAATAGCGAGCCCAGTTATTATGACTGGATGATGAAAGGAGAGTTTACACGCGACACTAAGCAGGTAATTACCGACATCTGGATGAAACATAAGGAGGGTGAGCTTAAGAATCTCTTCAACGCAAGATGAATCTGATAGTAATTCCTTACGATTGCGATAATTATTACTTTCGCCCTGACACCACTATGGTACATGAGGCGAGGGATTTCTATTGTCCGGATGAGATTTCAGAACTGGAGGCTGCTCCCTGCCTCTGCATTAAGATATGTAAATCAGGCAAGGCGATTTCGGAGAGATTTGCCGGACGCTACTATGATGAGGTTGGTTTTGGAGTCACTCTATATGCAGCCAATATTTTGGCTCAAGGAGGACTCTTTTCCCTGACAAGGAGCACATCATTTGATGCAACTACTGTCATTCCAATTCCCCTGTCACCTGCGGCGCAACTGCAAGAACTCTGTTCGGATATAACTCCTGAACACATCGCCCAATGGATGGAGAAAATATCACGCAACAATCTGCTACGCATCGGAGATATGCTTCTATTCGAGCTTGCCCCCAGAAGTATTGTGGATAAGAGTCTACCCTATACTTTGGAATGGGGTGGTAGGAGACTTTTCAGTTTCAATATCTGCTGAGCAGCAGACTCACCTGCAAGGGCGCCTGTGGAGAAGGCCACCTGCAGATTGTAACCTCCGGTATCCCCATCAATATCTATTATTTCTCCCGCAAAGTAGAGGTTAGGTTGTTTTCTGGAAGCCATTGTCTTGGCGATAATCTCTTTCTGAGGAATGCCTCCTGCAGTGACAACCGCACGTTCATATCCGGTATAAGATTGTATCTCAAATCTCCACTCTTTTAGCTTATCCGGTAGATTTAAGAGGCTTAGATCTTTGTGGTAGTGCTGGAAAGGAGTTACAAGTGCCGCAGGCATGAGTCCGCGAAGGAGGGTGCGGAATCTGTTGCGCCCCACATTATCTGCCATTGCGCCCATCCTCTCTAAATCCCTGGAAATGCGGGCACGCAGTTTCTCCAATGAGAGTGCCGGCTTGAGATCCAGCATAAGCTCTACCCTCTGTCCCTTCATCAAAGCCTGGACCGCACGCCTGCTGAGACGAAAACCAAGTGCTCCCTCAATACCATTGGAGGTGAAGGTTAGCTCGCCATCCTCGATTTTTATCAGATCCATATCGATAAAGAGTGAAAGCCCGACGTTTCGCAGTTCTATTCCCACCAGATCAGTGTCATATATTCTCGGCATCAAAGCCGTCAGCGAGGGGAATGTTTCCGTTACGGAATGTTCAAAACTCCTCGCAAAGTCATATCCATCTCCGGTAGAACCGGTACTCGGATAAGAGAGGCCTCCTGTAGCAATAATCAGTACGGGGGCGGAATATTTAACCACCTCTATACGCTTTCCGCGCAAAGAATCGCTCCTGCCGCAAACACAATGAAAAAGAGCGTCGCTGCGGGAGAGATTCAGTACTTGTGAGGAGCATTTTATATCTACTCCCAATTCTTGCATCCGCGCTACTAACACTCTGGGCACATCTGACGCACGCATAGAGAGAGGGAAAACTCTTTCTCCCTGTTCTACAATAGTGGGCAGACCTATGGAGTTGAAAAACTCTATTGTCGCAATATTGCTGAAATTGAAAAATGCCGGCTTTAGGAAATTGGCGGAGGGATGTATGTGAGTTGAAAACTCCGACCAGGGTTTAGTATTGGTCAAATTGCATTTTCCCTTTCCCGTAATGAGAATTTTTTTTCCGCAAATTTCATTTTTTTCGAGAAGGGTTACTTGACAACCCTTTTCAGCCGCCTTGATAGCGGCCATCATACCGGCAGCTCCTCCACCTATTACTATTATATCACTCATATCACCTCTCTCCCCACCATATTGCTTATAATTTATTACTGAAATACCTCCATCATATCGCGGATCATCGTCTGCATATCACCGTCAATGCTTTTGTCGTAACTACGAGAATTACATAGAATAGCAGCGCTCATTCCCGCATTTGTACTACCTACCCAAATAGTTGCCGTACCTGCAATATTACCTCCATGCCAGTGTGCACCGGGATAATATCCTGCAAGACGTCTCCAACCGAGTCCATATCTCCTGAGGTTGGTACCAGGGTCTGCATTAGGGTCAATTTCGGAGTTGTACATCAAATCAAGAGTTTCCGGCTTGAGAATATCGGGAACATCACCTTTACCGTCAATATGTGCCAACACCGTCATCATCTGGTTGGTTGATGCTATAAGCCCACCGCAGGCGGCAATAACCTGCATAGGATTACCATAACCATTCGTACCGTCCTGGGAATAATAGACACACTCGTTAGGCTTACGCTCATCTATGCCACCACCTACATGGATGTCGGTTATACCCATCGGCTTGAGAACATCTTCCTTGAGGAATGTCTCATAGGGCTTACCACTCACAACCTCTATTATGCGCCCCAAAAACGAGAATCCAACATTGGAATACTCATAATTTGTGCCGGGAGTGAACTTGAGTGTCTGGTTGTCAAGCACCCATTGGAGTAGTTCATCTAGGGTCTTGCCATTTCTCACACTGCTAAACATCGGATCAAGTTCATCCCTTGTCCAACCTGCCGAATGTTGGAGAAGATGGCGCACGGTAATCCTGCTCTCCTGGCCTTTTATCTTGAATTCTTTTTTTAGAATGCCACTTTCACCAAAAACCAAATCATCTATTCCGAGTAGCCCTCTCTCATAAAGCACCATGATACAGAGCGTAGTAAACTGCTTAGAGATACTCGCAAGACGGAAAAGATGGTCAGGCGTGGTCTTAGTCCTGGACTCAGTCACTGCAAAACCATAACCGGTAGAATAGACAACCGTCTCATGTCTCATCACCGAAAAAGAGACTCCGGGTACGGCGTGTTTATTCATAAACTGATAGAACCTTGCATCTACCGAAGCATGACCGGTCTTGACATACACGACATAATCTTTCTTTATTTTCCCTGACTCGGATACCACCTGCAAATCCACAATATTTGAAAAGTCATTGATGGTTTCACCACTTACCTGCTTCTGACCTTTTATTAACACCTCTGCACCATCGGAGACATAATACCTTGCCTTAAGTGCTGTAAGATTGGTACCTTCGGGCACAGTCACTGCCAGATATCCCAGACAAGGTGTGGAGTGCGCTGAAACGGACATTGAAGGGTTGTCTCCAGTCGTGAAAGCGACCGAAGTTAGGTTTGCAGCATCCGACAGCACCGGTGTCGGATCAATCTTTTCACCGCAGGAAGCAAGGGTAAATGCCGAAACCAGTAAGAATAGAAAGTATTTTCTGAAAGAAATCATTATGATATTAGTTGAGGTTACACATGGATAAAAAATCAGTTGTTTATAACGCCGCTACCGAGCATTTCACCATCAGATGCATACCAGACCGCAAATTGACCCGGCGTAATGCCTCTCTGGGGCTTATCAAACAGAATATATAGAGCCTCCCGGCGACAGATCAAGTGCCCTTTTTGCAGAGGCTGACGGTATCTGATACGGATCTTGCACTCGAGTTCTTCACCACTCTTCAGTGCCATATCAGGCCTGATCCAATGAACTTCGCCTGGAATAATCTTAAGCGCACTGCGGTAAAGTCCGGGATGCGCCTCCCCTTCTCCCACATATATCGTATTGGTATCGATGTCGATGGAAATGATAAATAGAGGCTCCTTATGGCCGCCGATATTTAGCCCTTTTCGCTGTCCTATAGTATAGTAGTATGCCCCATGGTGACGTCCGATGACCTTTCCCTGCGACGGAGTGTAGCATAGCGGACGGGCGATCTCTTCAAGAGACTCCTTAGCGGGAAGAGAATCATAGTGCTCTCTGAATATCTCCACTACATCGCCTTCTTTGGGTTTTAGTTTCTGCTGGAGAAAGAGTGGTAAATCTACCTTCCCAACAAAGCAGATGCCCTGTGAGTCCTTCTTCTCAGCACTCGGGAGCTGTGCTTCACGGGCCAGTTCCCTGACTTCGCTTTTTAGCAGATCCCCAATGGGAAAAAGAGCCCTACTGAGCTGCTGCTGGTTGAGCTGACAGAGAAAGTAGCTCTGATCCTTACCCGGATCTCTACCCCTGAGGATTCGGTAAACTCTATTACCGTATTCATCCTGAAATTCCTCTTTGCGACAATAGTGGCCGGTTGCCACAAAATCAGCCCCAAGGTCGAGTGCCGTCTTTAGAAAGGCATCAAACTTAATCTCGCGGTTACAAAGCACATCCGGATTGGGCGTACGTCCCTTTTCATATTCTCTGAACATATAATCTACTACACGTTTTCGGTAGATGTCGCTCAAATCCACAAAATGAAAAGGTATATCGAGTTTTTTAGCAACCATTTCAGCTACAAACCTCTCCTCTTCCCATTCGCAATCACCATGAAGAGTCCCCGTGGTGTCGTGCCAATTCTGCATGAATAGAGCGAATACATCATATCCAGCACGCTTGAGAAGCAGAGCCGCAACACTTGAATCCACACCTCCTGAGAGGCCAATTGCAATCTTATGAGATTTGTCCGGTATCAATGAGAGTCAAGAAATGATTGTTTATTCCAAAAAAATAACTATTTTTGTAGTTGGGTAAGTCATATACGACCAGCTCCCATTGAACTCCCCCAGGGTCGGAAGGCAGCAAGGGTAGATGGTTGTAGCGGTGCGATATATCAAGCTTACCCTTTTTTTATGCCAAATTATCAAACATAAAAGGCATTATGGATTTCACTCCGGTGAAAACCTGCACCGCACCTGCGCTACCCACTATTATCCTCATATCGTATCCTGCACGCATCTCGTATTCCGCCATCACTTGACGGCAGGCACCGCAGGGATAAGTGAGTTCAGTCAATACACCTGAGTCACCCATAGCCACGACAGCAATCGCCTCCACACTCTCATCAGGATAACGGGCCGAGGCATAAAACAAAGCCGTGCGCTCAGCACAGAGACCTGAAGGATAGGCAGCATTCTCCTGATTGGATCCGATAACCACTTCACCGTTGCTCATCCGAACTGCCGCTCCCACCCTGAATGAAGAATACTTCGCATAGGCACCTTCGGCTGCACCAATCGCACTTTCCAGGAGTTCTTTGTCAGCAGAGGGCATCTGAGATGCGGAAGAATATTCGAGATATTTGATATGCAATTCCCGTTCTGTCATACCACAATATTTGGTTCATTTTGCGAAATTAGAATTTTTTTTAGTTTTGACCAAATGTGCTACCTTTGTCAAGTCGAACCGAGATGAAACGCTTGATATGCATATTGGCCATAGCTGTTTCGCATCTGCTTGTAGGGCAATCCCCTCGAATGAGCCGTAGCGAATACATTGCACGATATAGTGATCTTGCGATCAAAGAAATGGCTATTTCCGGTATCCCTGCCAGCATCACACTAGCCCAAGCCTGTTTGGAGTCGGGAAATGGCAACTCCTATCTAGCTAGAGAGGGCAATAACCATTTCGGTATCAAATGCCATGGGTGGAGTGGAGAGACGATAAGACATACCGATGATGCTCCAAACGAATGTTTCAGGAAATATCAACATGTCGAAGAATCATTTCGGGATCACTCCGATTTTCTCAGATATTGGGACAGATATGCTTTTCTTTTTGACCTGGAGCCGGATGACTATAAAGGGTGGTGTTATGGTCTTAAAAAGGCGGGCTATGCCACCGCACCCAATTATGCCGAATTACTGATATCCATCATCGAAGAACACAGGCTCTACCAATACGATACCGTGTCTCTACTCCCTCCTTCTCCGGCTGAAGCTGAAGTCTCTGTAAGAATACATCCCCAAAAGGGTTCGCCTCTATACCGCGTCTCCCTTTATCGGGAAATTTACAGTCGCAACAAAGTGGCCTACATCATCGCCACGGAGTATGATACATTCAAATCCCTTGCAAAAGAGTATAACCTCTTTAGATTCGAACTCTATCGTTTCAATGACCTCGACAGAAAAGATAAAATCACACCGGGAATGGTCATTTATCTCGAAAAGAAAAGAAAGGAGAGTGCAAAACATCTCGACCGTCACGTAGTTGAAGAGGATGAGACACTCTGGAGTATTTCCCAAAGATACGGTGTGCGCCTGAAATACCTGCGCAAGTACAACAATCTCGCTATTGGGACGGAACCACTTCCAGGTAGTATCATCAATTTAAGAAAAAGAACCAGATGAAACTTTATAAGAAAATTATCCTGATCGTACCTGCATTATTGGTCGCCGGTGGAACATTACTCGTTGGAGGTTACTATTTCATATTCCATAAAAACAACATCACTGAAGAGGGCTTTATCAGGATTTACCGTAATATGGACTACGAACAGGTTAGTGCGGACATTGATACATCCGGAATACTCGCTAACAATCTTACATTTCACATTACCGCGAGGGCTATGGGACTCAAAGAATCTTTTAAACCTGGCTTATACAAGTTTAAAAAGGGAATGAACAACAAGGCAATTGTTAGAACCATAGCACATGGCTGGCAGACACCAACTGATGTCACCATAAGCGGATACATCCGTTCGAAAGAGAAATTGGCCCAGGTGCTCTCTTCAAAACTAGAGGCAGATTCCGCACTCTTTATGCAGGTCTTATGTGATACCGTACTGATGTACTCATTCGGTTTTACAGAGGCCTCTTATCCCGGAATGATCATCCCTAATACCTATGAAGTGTGGTGGACAGTAACTCCAGTAGAATTTATGGAGAGGATGAAAAAGGAATATGATCGATTCTGGAATGAGGAACGCTGCGCAAAAGCCGACTCAATTGGTCTTACAAAAGAGCAGGTAAGCACACTTGCATCCATCGTCATAGAAGAGACGAAATATGAACCGGAGATGGCTACCATAGCCGGAGTCTATATGAACAGACTGAAGAAAGGAATGAGGCTTCAGGCTGACCCTACGGTGCTTTTTGCAATAGGCGACCGCTCCATCAGAAGAGTTCTCAGAAGCCACCTGAGCGTGGATTCACCCTACAACACCTATAAATACACAGGACTTCCTCCAGGCCCTATTACCATACCTCCCATCAGTGCACTCGATGCCGTACTCAACTATGAGGATCACGAATATATCTACTTCTGTGCTAAGGATACATTTGACGGCCAACATGCATTTGCGAAGAATTACAGAGATCATCTGAAAAATGCCAGAGCATATCACAAGGCATTTAGTGCAAGAGAAAAAGCGAAAGCAACGGAGAACTAGAATATTATTTACCCAAGTGCCTGATAACCTCCATAGCCATGGCAAACTCGCGGTCATATTCCATATTGATTACACGATAGTATGCCGTATTGCCGTATAGGGCTCTGGAGAGCAACGCTTTAAGTTGTGTAGATATCAACTTTTGCGATGATGCTATCTGGTCATGATCGGGTTCCAGTCCGGATGTCCTGGCATACTCCATCACGCCTGTAAGCAACTCTTCTTCCAGGTTATAACTTGCATAAAACTCTTCGAATGGTATGTCGGGATCGAAATCTTGCCTATGAGCATCAACATATCGGTTAATAAAACCGTTGATAAATCCCCTTAATACAAGTGACGTATAGTAAGGAGTGATATCTGAAGTATCTCTAGGCACAAAAATATCTGGTATAATACCTCCGCCACCATAAATCTTCCTTTTGAGTTTGAGGGTAGTAAACTCGAGAGAATCATCCACTTTAATGCTATCCCTACTGAACATCTCACCGCTAGCGTATCGATCGGAATACTGGTGACGATAATATTCATCGCGCTTTCCATCTTTATATGGGGCCTGAATGACTCTACCGGAAGGAGTATGGTAGCGCGCCACTGTCAGATTGAGCTGAGAGCCATCTGATAGGTTAAAGGCATGCTGAACAAGACCCTTACCGAAAGTTCTACGACCGACGATCACTCCTCTGTCCCAATCCTGGATTGCTCCGGCAACTATTTCGCTTGCAGAAGCGGAATTCTCATCAACCAACAGTACCAATGGTCCCAAGGGATAGAGTCCCGTGCGAGAAGCTTTGAAGTCACGTCTAGGGCTATTGAGACCTTCCGTATAAAAAATCAGTTGTCCTGCAGAGAGGAATATATTTGCCACCAGTCCGGCGGAATGTAGGTATCCTCCGAAATTGCCTCTGAGGTCGAGTATTACTCCCTTGGGGTATTCCTTGGAGAGGTCGTGTAAAGATCTGGTTACTTCCAGTGGAGAGTCCATTGCAAAGCGACTCAGCCTGACATAAACGATTCCGGGTTCAGGCATATAAGCTGCATCCACGCTTCTGACGGGTATTTTGTCCCTAGTTATTACGTATGATATAGTGTCGCAGATTCCTTGTCTAAGTAGGTCAATTTTGACCTTTGTGCCTTTTTTACCTCTGAGAAGCTTCTGAATTGCAGTTGTCGGTAGTGAGACTCCGGCTATGGTCTGCCCATCAGCTCTTATAAACTTGTCTCCGGGCAAAATGCCTGAGGAATCGGAGGGGCCGTCTGTTACCACCGACTGTACGGTGAGAGTATCATCAATCATCAGATACTCAATACCTATTCCTTCAAATGAGCTACTGAGTGATTCGTTGACAGCGGCCACCTGATCTGCGGGTATGAAAGTGGAATGAGGATCTAATTCAAGAAGTGTTTTTGAAATAGCATTATCGGTCAGATGATGGATATTGATGGTGTCAATATATTTAGATTTGATAATATCAAGTGCCTCTTTGAGGCGGGCACTTTGTGACTGGGCATAGAGCCGTGGTGCTGACATTGCAGCCAGCAGAAGTGCAAGTATTATGGTAACGGTTCTTTTCATTCTCTACTCTGCAGAATATCTGACAAGTGGTATATCAAATTTCATACCTTCCCGAGCAAGTTCCGTTGCCGGAAAAATGGCCTGTGCCTCTTTGAGAATAGTGTTTATATCTCTGTATCTGGAAGAAAAATGACCTATAACCAACCTGCCAACCCCGGCCTCAAGCGCCACCGAAGCAGCCTGTGCTCCTGTGGAATGAAATGTCATGTGAGCCATATCATGAAGATCTTCCGCAAATGTTGCTTCATGGTAGAGCAGATCCACACCCTGAATGTAGGAGGCCAGTTCCGGAAAAGGGGCGGTGTCACTGCAGTATGCAAACGAACGCCCTTTGTAAGGAATATAGGTATAATCCTCGACTTTCAGCAATTGTCCATCTGCTCTGACTACATCCTCGCCTCTTTTGAGAGTGCCTATCTCGGTCAATGTAAGATTATCAACCTCTATTTTCCATTTGTGGATATTTCTTGCCGGCTCTTTTTCCCTGAAAAGGAATCCGAATGCATCTACCCTGTGGTTAAGACCGAACGCACTCACCTCAACCGATCGGCTATCGTAAATAATCTGTGGGGTGGCAGATGTCAGCGGAACATGTATTATGTCAAATATTACACCCTCCCCAAAATGCTCCATAAAAAAGGCAAGTACCTCCTTAAATCCGGTAGGTGCATAGATGTACAATGGTGCAGTTCTACCCATTAGCGCCATAGTGGAGATAAGTCCGAAAATTCCGAAAAGATGGTCTCCATGGAGATGTGAAATAAAAATCCTATCGATTTTTACATGAGAGAAACCGTAGCGGGAGAGCTGGAGCTGCGTACCCTCGCCGCAATCTATCAAAAACAAACGCCCGTGTATTTTCACTACATGGGCGCTTGGATATTTGTTGGCAACAGGACGTGCTGATGCAGTTCCCATTGTCGTTAAAGAGAAATCCATTGAGGATTATTCGGTCTCGTTCTCTCTATTTTCCATCTCACTCTTAAGGGCAGCAAGCTCCGAAATGTCACCCAAAGTGGTCTTCTCGAGATTTGCTTTGAGCTTCTTTACTGCTTTCTGAGTTGAGGTGGCCTCTGAGTCGCTCTCTTTTCTTTTGTCACGGCTCTCTTCTTTCTTTGCCTCTTCAAAGAGTTTGGTATGTGACAGGGTAATCTTCCTGCTGTTCTTATTGAACTCCATAACTCTGAACTGAAGAACTTCATCAACCTTTGCGGTGGTACCGTCTTCCTTAACAAGGTTCCTATTTGAAGCATAACCTTCTATGCCATGCTCAAGAGTGATGGTAGCGCCCCTGTCAACAAATGCTTTGACAGTACCCTCATGGAGTGAACCTACTGTAAAGAGTGACTCGTACTCATCCCAAGGATTTTCCTCAATCTGCTTGTGGCCAAGGCTGAGACGACGATTGTCCTGGTCCATTTCGAGAACTACAACCTCGAGAGAATCACCTATTGAAGTGAACTCCGAAGGATGTTTGATCTTCTTGGTCCAGGAAAGATCACTGATGTGCACAAGACCGTCAACACCTTCCTCCAGCTCTACAAATATGCCGAAGTTGGTAAAATTGCGGACTGTTGCCGTATGTTTGGAATTGATGGGATATTTCTCTGAAATAGTAGCCCATGGATCTGGTTTAAGCTGCTTAATTCCGAGAGACATCTTGCGCTCCTCGCGATCGAGTGTAAGGATGCAGGCCTCTACTTCTTCGCCAACCTTTAGGAAATCCTGTGCGCTGCGCAGATGTAGTGACCACGACATCTCCGATACGTGAATCAGACCCTCAACACCGGGCTGAATCTCTACGAATGCACCATAATCGGCAATAACAACCACGCGACCAGTAACTTTGTCTCCCACTTGGAGGTTCTCGTCGAGAGAATCCCATGGATGTGGATGAAGCTGCTTGAGACCGAGTGCAATCCTCTTCCTCTGCTCATCGAAATCGAGAATGAATACATTAATCTTCTGATCGAGCTCAACTACCTCTTCCGGATGGTTGATTCTACCCCATGAGAGGTCAGTGATATGGATGAGACCGTCAATACCGCCCAGGTCCACGAATACACCATAAGAGGTGATGTTCTTAACCGTACCTTCAACGATATTGCCTTTCTCAAGCTTCTTCATCATTTCTGCCCTCTGGGCCTCGAGCTCTGCCTCTACAAGAGCCTTGTGTGATACCACAACATTACGGAACTCGTGATTGATCTTAACGATCTTGAGGGTCATAGTCTTGCCAACGTATGCATCATAATCCCTGATGGGTTTGATGTCAATCTGTGAACCGGGGAGGAATGCCTCGATACCAAATACGTCAACAATCATACCGCCCTTAGTGCGACATTTTACGAAGCCTTCAATAACTTCTTCTTTCTCATATGCCTCGTTGATCTTGTCCCATGCACGGAGAGAGCGTGCCCTTTTGTGGGATAGAATAAGCTGTCCTCTCTTGTCTTCTGCGTTCTCTACGAATACCTCAACCTTGTCTCCTACCTGGAGGTTGGGATTGTAACGGAACTCGGAAATGTTGATTACACCTTCGCTCTTATAGCCAATGTTTACAACAACTTCCCTTTTGTCTTTTGCAACCACTACACCCTCTACAACTTCATTCTCATTTACGCGTGAAAGGGTCTGGCTGTAACTTTCCTCTATGGCTGCTCTGTCAGCATCATAGAAACTTTCGGTTTCGAATGCATCCCAGTCAAATGTGCTGTTATCAGCTGATGCATTACTCTGTTTTTTGGCCTTTGGGGCCTCTTCTGCAGTCTGGATTGGATCTTCTTCCATCTCCGGTGTTTCTATCGGAGCCTGCTCCTCTACTGCAACATCAATCAATTCTTCATTCATTGGTTAATAATTTGTTTTGTAATAAGTAGTTAGACTATATTTATAGATCCCTTTCGTCAAGGGCGTGCAAAAGTAGTCACTATTTCCATCAAATGCAAAAAATGTTTCTATTTTTTATTATTTTTGTCTATTCCGAAACTTCAAATCCTATAGATATCATGAACCACTTCAAACATCTCATTTTCACGACAGTTGTGGCAATTATCGCACTTACCGCAGATGCACAGGACATCAAATACCAAATGCCACCTAAGGAAATTGCCGAAATCATTATGTCCAAACCCTTTCCTAATGTGACATTCAGCCCCGACTATAAGCGCGGGGTGATAGCTGAGAGAGAATGCGCCCTGGTGCCACTTGCTACTTTGGCAGCTGAAGAGCTGCGCATCGGCGGCGTACGCATCAATCCCCGCAATTTCACCCAAACCCGTGTATCATTCTTTAACACAATCACACTGCTTGACGTTGCCACGGGAAATTTGACTCAAATAGCGGACTTACCCTCAGACGCGATGATCCGCGATATCAAATGGTCTCCCTCCGGCAAATATATTTGCTTTCTGAACGAAACTCCGGACGAAATGGAGCTCTGGCGTGTAAGCGTCACGGAACTGACTCCTAAGGCATCAAAAATAAACAGATATAAAGTCAATACCGCTATTTCCAGCGGAAACTCATACGAATTTCTTGATGACGAGAGAATTATATACAAAAGCGTACCCGTAGGCATCGGCCCTGTACCCACTCCAACCTTACCGGAAGGTCCAATCGTACAAGAAAACCTTGGGGAAAGGAACTCCGTAAGGACATTTCAGGATCTGCTCTCTTCGCCTTTCGACAAGGTACTCTACGATTACTACTGTACAGTGGTGTTTGCCATATATGACAACGGAAAAACTTCAATTGCAGGCCCCGAAGGAGTGGTACGCGACTATGATCTCTCCCCCGACTGCCGATATATGATGGTCACAACCGAACAACACCCCTACTCATATATGGAAGGGCATAATTCTTTTCCGAGCATTCGCGAAATTCGCTCCATATCAGGGGAGACAATAGTTGTATTGAGTGACACCAACAAGGAAAAAGCAGAAAAGGCACTCCGAGACAAAGCTCCTAAAGACACCTCCGCGACTAAACTGCCTGAACCTCCACGCAAAGTCGGATTTGAATGGAGGAGTGATATGCCTGCTACCCTCGTTTGGAGAGAAACAGAAGTAACACCCGATCCCGATCCGGCTGATGAACAGAATCCGAAAACTGAAAACAAGGATGAAAAGCCTGAAAAAACCTTTACAGACAAAATCTACCAGTGTTCTGTACCATTTAACCTCGATGACAAACAATTGGTGCTGGCTCCTGAATACAAGATAGGCCGCATTACCTGGGGAACTCCTGAACTTGCAGTCTACACAGAAAGCTCGCAGAAACAGAAATTCAGTAGGACGATAGCGTTCACTCCCTGCGACACCATTGCACCAAAACATATTCTCTTCACTGAGAGTACAGATGTGGACACACTGGGTAATTTTCCTGTTTACGGACGCTTCTGGACTGTTACCAACCAGTACGGCAGAAGAGTGCTCTACACCGATAGTAAATGTTCACATTTGTTCCTCAACGACACCAGACGTCCCGATGCAGAGGGTGACAGAATCTCTTTCATAGACAAAATCACCATCAAAAATGGCGAAATCGAGAACTTATGGAGCAGTGCGGCACCCTATCAGGAGCGCGTGATAGAGATCACAGATTTCAATCGACTCAAATTCATCTCCGAACGACAGTCCATAAGTGAAGTTCCCAACTACTATGCGGTGGATATCAGCAATAAGAAGAAGACTCACAGACAGTTTACCTTCTTTGAAAATCCAGTGCCAATATTAAGTGGAGTAACCAGGAACTTTGTAACTTATAAACGCGAAGACGGAGTGACACTAAGTGCCAACCTCTGGCTGCCTGCAGGCTATGATCAGGAGAGAGATGGCCGACTTCCCGTACTGATGTGGGGCTATCCCTACGAATTCAAAAGCATAGCAGAAGCGGAAAAAAGCCGTCCTGCGAGATACAATTTCCTAAGGCCGGGGTATGGTTCTGCAGTGCTATGGGTTACTCAGGGCTACGCAGTAATGGACGGCATTTCGATGTATATAATATCGGAAAACAAAGATAAAGAGCCCAACGATGTGTTCATTAACCAGCTGATAATGAACGCAGAGGCCGCCATCAATTTCATTGACTCCATCGGAATTGGCGACAGAGACAGAGTTGCTATTGGAGGCCACTCATACGGCGGATTTATGACGGCCAATCTACTGGCTCACACAGACCTGTTCAAGGCCGGTATCGCTCGTAGCGGTGCTTACAACAGGTCTCTGACCCCATTTGGATTCCAAAGCGAGAGAAGAAATTACTGGAAAGCGAAAGAGGTCTATGATAAAATGTCACCCTTCAATTATGCCGACAAGCTCAAGACCCCTATTCTGATTATCCACGGCCAGATGGATAACAACACCGGCACATTCCCCATCCAATCGGAGCGTCTCTATCACGCCGTTGCAGGACATGGCGGAACTGCTCGATACCTACAGCTCCCCTACGAGAGCCATGGCTATTCTGCTTATGAAAATGTGATGCACATGCTCTACGAAACAGATGCCTGGTTGGCGAAATGGCTTTCACCTGAAGAGGTAGCCAAGGTAAAGGAGAGACAGCAAAAGGAGAAAGAGAGAAAAGATAAGGCTAAAGATAAAAAGAATGAATAATCGGTTTTTTTATATCTTTGCGGCGACATTTTGATAATCTACTATGGCAGACAATAATCTTTTATCCAAACTAGAGGGACTGGCAGAGAAATTCCACTCCATTGCAGCGCAGATAGCTGACCCTGAAGTTATCGCGGACATGAAGCGCTATGTACAGCTCAACAAGGAGTATAAGGAGCTTGAACCCATTATTGCTGTTGGCGAGCAATACCGCAAGTTGGTGTCGGACTACGATGGAGCAAAGGAGATTCTCCAGAATGAGAAAGATGAGGATTTGCGCGAAATGGCTAAGGAAGAGATTGCCACGATTGAGGAGAACTTGCCCAAAATGGAGGAAGAGATTAGGATTCTTCTAATACCGGCTGATCCCCAGGATAGCAAGAATGCCATCATGGAGATTCGTGGAGGTACCGGAGGAGACGAAGCGGCAATTTTCGCAGGAGACCTATTCCGAATGTATGCCAAATATTGCGAACGCAAGAATTGGAAACTCGAAGTTACCAGTCAGTCCGAAGGTACCTCAGGTGGCTTCAAAGAGTTGATCTGTAAGGTTTCCGGTGATAATGTTTATGGCACCCTCAAATATGAAAGCGGGGTACACCGTGTACAGCGTGTACCTCAAACTGAAACACAGGGGCGTGTACATACATCAGCCGCTTCGGTTGCCGTGCTTCCCGAGGCAGATGAGTTTGACATTGAACTAAATATGAATGACATCCGAAAGGACACATTCTGCTCTTCAGGTCCCGGAGGCCAATCGGTCAACACCACATACTCAGCTATCAGACTGACTCATATCCCTTCGGGAATCGTGGTTCAGTGCCAAGATGAAAAGTCTCAGATCAAGAATTACGACAAGGCCCTGTCCGAACTCCGTACTCGCCTTTACAATATGGAATATGAGAAATATCTCAACGAGATTTCAGCAAAGCGCAAGACCATGGTTTCTACCGGAGACCGTTCAGCTAAAATCCGCACATACAACTACCCTCAATCACGTGTAACCGATCACCGTATCAACTACACGATGCACAATCTTCCCGTATTCATGGACGGAGCCATTCAAGAGGTAATTGATCTCTTGCAGATTGCTGAAAATGCAGAACGCCTCAAGTATAGTTCTGAGTTCTGAGTGTGTAGTTGGTGGTGCGGGGTACGGGGTGCGGGATGCGAGTTGTGGGATGTGGGGTGTGGGGTTATAGATTATGAAGAATGAAGAATGGAGCTAAACAATAGAAAGACGGGCTTTAGTCCCGTTTTTTTGTAACCGTCTGATATCATGGGTAAGAAAAGATAGACCTAAAAAACAAAAAAAGAGGGGAAACCTTGGCTCCACCCTCTTATAATTCACTCATACTCAAGTAGTAACCTTTACTACACACTACACACTACACACTGCACACTACCCATTGTACCCCCGAGCAGAATCGAACTGCTATCTAAAGTTTAGGAAACTTTCGTTCTATCCGTTGAACTACAGGGGCAGACCGACTCTATGGCTCATTACGCCTTGATTAATCGATATTTTTCTCGATGAGTTGGCGACCACGATAATAACCACAATCAGGGCAAACGTGGTGATACATTACAGTAGCGCCGCAATTGGAGCATGTGGCCAGAGTGGGAACAGTGGCCTTGTAATGTGTTCTTCTCTTATCTCTACGCTGTTTAGAGACCTTATGTTTAGGATGTGCCATTTTAAAATATTTTAATTGTTTTTATTATCCAACAAATCTTTCAAACCGCTGAAAGGCATATTGCACTCCACTGAAACCTCACCACCTGTCTCTTTCGCCAGGTAGGCTGTCATCTGAGGGTTGCATTCTCCTTCGGGATGAACCATCTGCAATGGAAGCGCCAGGCAAACATAGTCGTACACAAACTGACTAAGGTCCAACATTACCGCTGCATCCTCAACCATCATCACATCATCATCCCCGGCACCAATATCTGCATCTTCTTCTTCGGAACCAAACTTAACTAAAAGACTCCTATTGACATCAATCGGTATCTGCAGGTCGTCAAGACATCTGTCACACTCCACAATAACACTTCCGATGATGGTACAGTCGAGTTTGATAAAGTCACGACTCTTGGTCACAACCATCCGGATATCACATACGGCATCCTGGATAATCTCGCTTCCAAATGTTTGAAAGAACTCTCCATCTGCCTGGTACTCAAAGGTGTGACTACCATTGGGCAACCCCCTCAAAGGGACCTTTATGCTGTCAGTTACCTTCTCCATGTCGCAAAATTGGGCTGCAAATATAACAATTTTTTTAATAACCCCTACTGCTTTGCTCTTTTTCTTGAGATCTCATCAACCTGGACGTTCTTACCGTGGTCAATATACGTAATAATCGCAATGTTAATATTACAACATAGGACTTACCAGACGGGCAAGGCCTTCGTAAAGCTTTTCCTTATATCCACGCTTCTCCCATTTCTGTAGTGAAAGTTTTTCACATCTTGAAATATCTTCTTCAAATTGATCATCTAAGATAGCTGCACACTGCGGGCTATAAATTACGGACATCACTTCAAAGTCGTAAAGCAGACTGCGATTGTCCATATTTGCAGAACCGACCATGCAGATTTCCCCATCCACACTAATGCTCTTGGAATGGAGAAAGCCATTTTTAAAGAGATAGACATTGACTTCGGCCCTAAGCAACTCTTTGATATAGGACATTGAACTATAATGAATCAGCACGGAATCCGATCGGATGGGCATCATCAAATTGACCTCTACTCCGCCCAAAGATGCGGTGCGGATAGCTTTCATTAGTGACTCAGAAGGAGTAAAATAGGGTGTAGTGATGCAAATACGTCGACGTGCACCGGTAATCATGGAGAAGTAGCACTCCTTTATGCTGGACCAGTCACTATCAGGCCCGGAAGTGAGAAACTGTGAATAAATATCGGTTCCGGCTTTGTGACGAAAAAGATTCTCAATATCTATATCAGCGTAGTATTTCCTGCGACGCGTCAGATGTCGGTTTATGATAAAAAATCTGTCGAGTAGAAAGCTTGACTGCATGGGGAAAACCGCCTCCCCTTCTACCCTGATCTGGGTATCCCTCCACTCCTCATAGACACCGCCGTCGTAATAACGGTCTGCTATGTTGATGCCACCTATGTAGCCCACGCGACCGTCAACGACGAGTATTTTACGATGATTTCGATAATTGATCTTGAAGGTAGGCCTGAAAATACGCACCGGCGAAAATTCGAGTACTTCAATTCCTACCTGACGCATCTCATTGAAAAAGCGTCTTTTGGCCTTTATAGAGCCGACACTATCGTAGATAACACGTACCTCCACTCCTTCAGAGGCCTTCTTAAGCAAAAGATTACGAATACGGGTCCCGATATTATCATCCATAAATATGAATGACTGCAAATGTATATGTTGTTCCGCCGACTCCATATCGGCAACCATAGCATCGAGTGCCTCCTTACCGGAGAAATAGAAATCAATGTTGTCAATGCCTGTGAGTATGCTATAATTGCCCAGCAGATTCTGACGGATAAGTTTCCTATAGGGAGAGACCGAAGCAGGCAGATTATCCAATTCTTTGTAGTGCTGCAATTGGCTCAGAGCAAGCTTTTTGCGTACCTCTACGTCTAATATCCTCTTATTCTTGAAAATGGCATCTTTTCGATAATTTTGGCCTATGAGCAGATAGAGAATTAACCCGATATAGGGCAACAGAATCAGCACTACAATCCACGTAAGCGTCTTGATGGGATCTGATTTTTTCATCACAAGTCTCCAAACAACATAGATCACCAGAGAAATATTGGCGAAATAGAGGGCGAAGGAGCATATTTTCCAAAAAAGAGTCCAGGTCATAATCTCAATCTAAGGTTTATGAGCTTTGTACAAAAGAGCAACCCCACACATAAGGGACTCATACGAAACTTCGGTATAACCCGCAGCTGTGAGTTCAGTGCAGAACTCCTCATAGGATGGAAACCGTATCACTGACTCGGGCAGATAGCGGTAAGCACTTTTGTTGCCTGAGATCCATCCTCCAATCACAGGCAGAATGTGCTTGAAATAAAACATATAAAGAGCTCTCCAAATGCAGCAGCGTGGCACTGCAAACTCAAGTATCATCAATTCACCGGAAGGAGCGGTTATACGGAATATCTCTTCAATGCACTTTGATCTGCGTTCGAAATTTCGAATACCGAAAGAGATGGTCACAGCGGAAAACGTCCCGTCGTCAAAAGGAAGCGAATCGGCAGAAGCAATCTCAAAAGAGGCCTCTATACCCTTTTCAGCACACTTCCGGCGAGCTCTCTCCACCATACCCCGAGAAATATCGACTCCCGTAAGAGACCACCCTTTGCGAGCGAGTGCCATTGTCAAATCTCCCGTACCACAAGCCACATCCAAAATCGCGGTAGATTTAACCTCTTGATCCCCTGAGCGAAGCCTAAGCACTTTGTCCAAACGCCTGACCAAACGACGTCGCCACAGACGATCCATACCTAGAGAGAGAGTGTGGTTGAGGAAGTCATATTTCGGAGCGATGTTGTCAAACATCTCGGATATGGATTCCGTATCCTTATTGAGCATAATTACTTCACGTAATCTCCAATAAAACCGCAATCACGATCATCTATTCTAAGACTGCCCTTTGTCACATGACCCAGCAACATCATTGAAACGCCGGAGTCAAACATCATCTCGACAAAGGGATTCTCCTGCCGGGAATTGAGAGTGATAAGAGCAGCATAACCGCAATTGCCGTCAAGAAACTCTTTCTCGTCCATTTCAGAGTCGGTTGTTATGTCAAAACCGAGAGTTCTCGGTGTGGAACATTCCACAAGGGCATTTACTAGAGAAGATTCTCCCAGGAAAAAAACACTTTCCACTAAATCATCTTTTATAGCCTCGACAAGAGGCAGCAAAAGATTGGTTATAAATCCCTCTTCGACCTCATCTGTAAGTTTGCCAAGCAGGTATATGGTGTGGCCTTTAGATTTGAATGCAGAGGGCACCATTTTGGCAATTTCCTCTGTGTAGCGTTCAATCATAATATTTGTAGTATTGTTTGAAATTATCATACTAAGTTAAACATTTTTTTGCGTATTTGAAAAATTTGATTGATCTTTGCAATCCCAAATCCCGCCCAGGTGGTGAAATTGGTAGACACGCTAGCTTGAGGGGCTAGTGCTGGATAACGGCGTGCAAGTTCGAGTCTTGTCCTGGGCACTAAAAAAGGAGAGCGATTTTGCTCTCCTTTTTTAGTGCAGGTCGCTACGCTCCTTTCCTACCCCTCCTTTTAATGGTTCCCTTAGGGAACCAAAGCAGCGCAGAAGCGCTGCGTAGTCGCTTTGCTCCGATTTTCGAGAGCGATTTTGCTCTCCTTTTTTAGTGCAGGTCGCTAGCCTTTGGTAATTAGTTACTAGCTACATTTGTCAACTGCCCCGAACCACGTAACGCGTACCCCACACCACTACATACTACATACTACATACTACATACTACATACTCAGAACTCCCGACTAACCTTAACGGCTTCTTGTTTCGCAGCTTCGAGACGCAAGGCCAGGTCTTCTGGAGAGAGGTAGTCCATATTGGTAGCAGCGACGGTTATCACCTCGCCGAGACCCCAGAGAAATGAGAGTGCGGAGAGGTATGACGAGCCTTGTTCGAGTGGATCTCCTGTCTTAATGTCCATCCCCCGTGTGGTGATGAAGAGTACCTTTTCGCATTTACATAATCCTCGGCAGGCAGTCCCATCGTCCATAAATGTAATATCATATAATGATATGTTTTCGAAAAATGATCTGAGAATAGCAGGGAAACTCATATCCCAAAAGGGAGCTGCTACAACCAATCGGTCACAAGCGGCTACTTTACGCGCCAGTTCAACTGCCAGAGGTGGAATGTTCCCGTTTTCTCGTTGGTCAATATAAGTATTCTTGTTCAAGGGGGGTAATTCCACCGAATTGACATCGATTACTTCCACATTGTATCTCTTTGAAAGTTCGGCTACGGCAGCGTCAAGGATCAGTTTTGTCCTCGATTCGGCTCGCATACAGGAGTCTATGACAATCAGTTTTTTCATATTTATCGGTATTTCAGTCTATCACTTCTATAAGAAAACTCACGGGACGGAAGCCGTCGTTGCACGATATCATCGCGGAGGCGGGATTTTTCATCCATCCGTCGTAAAAACCGGAAGCGCCGTGTGAAAGTGCCAGCACAAATGGAGAAATGGAATCCCATGCACTCTTACAGAAGCCTTCAGGCCTTTCCCAACCCTCTGCAATCCAAACATCGCCCTCATTGACATCACATGCGTGCTCGATGGGATTTTCATATTTTTCAATCAAGTCCTTGTGTTCTACTTTGCGAACTGCGGTGATGCGTATTCTTTTCATAAGGAGAGGGGTTTTTCGTTATAACAAAAAAGCCCCACATTACTGCGGGGCGAAATGGTGTGGAGTATAGGAGAATCGAACTCCTGACCTTTTGAATGCCATTCAAACGCTCTACCAACTGAGCTAATACCCCATTGGAGCTGCAAAAGTAAGCAAAAGTATTGGAAATACAACTATTTTTTGACGGCCCCACACAAAAAAATGGTAACTTCGCTCTTTCAAAAGATTGATTACAATTGACAAATGTCAGATAATAGCAGAAAACACCACAGATATCTTTGCTCAGATTCTCCCGAGGTAATTAACGGAAAAGGTTGTAATATCATTCCGGAACCGGAGAGCGAACCCCTATGGAAGGTCTATCTGGCCAAATTTAAGGATCCAATCATAATAATACTGCTGGTGGCCCTCGGACTCTCGCTCTGTATCTCCTTGTATGAGATGTTTGTGATGGGAAGGTCAGCTTCATGCCTTATTGAGCCCCTCGGAGTACTGATTGCCATATTGCTTGCCACCGGCATAGCATTTATATTTGAGTACAACGCCGAAAAGGAATTCAAGATTCTAAATAAAGCTAAGGACGAACGTAAAGTCAAGGTACTTCGTTGGCGTAGCACAAAAGAGGCTGAAGAGGGTGAGTGGCCGCAGATATACGAGATTCCAAGAGGAGATGTCTGTCTCGGGGATATTGTCAAGTTGGAAAGTGGAGATGAGATTCCTGCAGACGGTATTCTGCTGGAGGCGATCTCCCTGCGAATTGACGAGTCCAATTTCACCGGAGAACCTTTTACAAGGAAGTTTGTGGAAATCGACCCTACAAGACCGGAGAGCACCTATCCTCAGAATTTTCTCCTTAGAGGTACTACTCTTATTGAGGGTACTGCACTCTATAAGGTCACAGCAGTTGGACCGGAAACCGAAGAGGGCAAGGGGGCCCAAATTCTTCGGGAGGAGAGCACTGTCGAAACTCCGCTCAACGATCAGCTCAATCGTCTTGCAAAAACAATCACCAAGGCCAGCTATATTATTGCCACACTGGTGGTCATAGGACGTCTGCTGATCTTTTTCCTCACCGGAGATCCAGGAGAGCGCGAACTGCTGGATATCATCCATGTCATCATAAACTCAGTAATGCTTGCAGTAACTCTGATAGTAGTGACAGTGCCGGAGGGACTTCCGATGAGCGTTACCATATCCCTTGCGCTGAGTATGCGCAAGATGTTGAAGGAGAAGAACCTGGTGCGTAAGCTCCATGCTTGCGAGACTATGGGTGCAACAACTGTCATCTGCACCGACAAGACCGGTACGCTCACCTACAACAAGATGAGTGTAGTGGAGCAAGAATTTACAGGCGTAGAGATGGACTTTATGGCCCTGAGCATCTCCATCAACTCCACTGCAGAGCTTTCCGATAGCGAATCGGGTACACTCCGCGCCATAGGCAATCCCACCGAAGGCGCATTGCTCCTCTGGCTGCAAGAACTGGGATATGACTACCGTGCGCTTCGCGAAAGTCTTGTCATCATTTCTCAGCAACCTTTCTCCACAGAGAGCAAGAGAATGACAACTGTTGCGAAAGATGAACTTACAGGTAAGAGCTTACGGTATATAAAAGGTGCACCGGAGATTGTTCTGGAAATGTCGGACAGTATCGCCGGCAATCGCACAAAAGAGGAGATCCTATCCCAACTTCAGGATTATCAGTCTAAAGGAATGCGTACTCTCGGCTTCGCATATCAGGAAATGGATATTGAAGAAGCTCCGGTCATCTTTACCGGCATAGTGGGCATCGCCGACCCGGTAAGGGATGATGTTCGAGAAGCCATAGATATTTGTAAGAATAATGCCGGTGTCAGGGTGATAATGATTACCGGAGATGTTGCGCTGACGGCAAATGAGATATCGCGGCAGTCCGGAATAATGGACTCTAAAGAGCCTATGCAAGTACTCACCGGTGCGGAATTTGCCCTTATGAGTGATGAAGAGATAAAATCCAATGTCATACCCACTCTCAAAGTGCTCTCCAGGGCACGTCCCGAAGACAAAGCCCGACTGGTGACCATACTTCAGGAAATGGGCGAGGTAGTAGCAGTAACAGGTGACGGCACAAATGATGCCCCTGCACTCAAAAAGGCACAGGTGGGTCTTTCGATGGGTGACGGCACCTCCAGGGCCAAGGAGGCTAGCGATATCACTATAATAGACAACTCCTTTACCAGCATCAACAAAGGTATTCTCTGGGGACGTTCGCTCTATCTCAACATCAAGCGCTTTATTCTCTTCCAAATGACCATAAACGTGTGTGCCTGCCTGATAGTGCTGCTGGGAGCTTTCCTTGGGCTGGACTCACCTCTGACAGTCACACAAATGCTCTGGGTCAATCTCATAATGGATACATTCGCTGCAATGGCACTCTCCTCCATCCCTCCCGATCGAAGGGTGATGAATGCTCCTCCAAGAGATTCAAAAAGCCATATAATCGACCGCAAGATGGCTATCCGCATCATAACAGGAGGCTTAATTTTCTTTATTTTGATGACCCTGATCTGGCGGCTACTCTGGCACACGGATATTACTTCAGTGAGAGATTTGCTCAATTTGGAGACCCTTAATAAACTCTTTCGGGAAGTATTAGATCCCACTACAAAGCAACATCTTTCTAGATTTGAAAGGGGCGTCTTCTTCTCCATCTTTGTGATGCTTCAATTCTGGAACCTGTTCAATGCAAGATATTTCCGCACCAACGGAAGTGTTCTGCGGGATTTCCTGGATTCGTTGTTCAATCGAAAACGTTTCAGGGAGTCTGCCTCTAAGACACTGTTGATGGTTGCAGGTATTATTCTGATCGGGCAGTACCTTATAACCAACGTTGCGGGAGCCTTCTTTGATGTAGCTCCGCTCTCCTGGAGTGACTGGTGGCTAATACTGCTCTGCACCTCCCCCGTGCTCTTTATCCCGGATATCTGGAGATTTGTAAGAAATCTTTTTTCCGCTAATTAAACGACCATAAAAATGCAATACAACGAAACAATAACCGGAGTTCTGGAATTCTTGGAAAATGCCGGAATAGAGTACAAAATATACACCCATCCCCCGCTCCCAACAATAGAAATGGCGATGGAATACTGGAAGGAGATAGATTCTACCCACTGCAAAAATCTTTTTTTCCGCAATCACAAGGGCAACCGGCACTATCTGGTGATCTTTGAATGCCACAAAAATCTCGACATCACCAAGTTGGAAAAAGCATTGAAGCAGGGAAAACTCTCTTTCGCCTCACCGGAAAGGATGCAACGTTGCCTGGGTCTGACTCCCGGCTCCGTCTCCCTATTTGGACTGATAAACGATATGGGACTTGATAATCGCACGGACGTAAATCCCAAAGAACTCTTCCCCAATGGACACCGCGTCAAACTCTATCTCGATAAAGACCTTCAGCAGAGCGAACAGATCAGTTTTCACCCCTGCGACAATACTGCAAGCGTAACCATTTCACAGGCAGATTTTCGCCGCTTCCTCAATCTTTGGGGAGGTGAAGTGGAATGGATTGAGGTAGAGGAAGATCTAGAGTAGAGCGACTATCTTCTCAAGCCAGAATGCATCTGTTTGGTCAAAAGCCGATAACTCTTTGCTATCAATATCGAGAACTCCGACTACAGCATCATCTTTAAATATCGGAACGACTATCTCACTTCTGGAAAGTGAGCTACAAGCGATGTGGCCTGGGAACTGCTCCACATCGGGAACCACAATTGTCTCGCGACGCTCCCAAGCCGTACCGCAGACTCCACTCCCAAAAGGAATCCTGGTGCAAGCCACCGGTCCCTGAAAAGGGCCCAGCACAAGAGTTTCCCCTTGCACACGATAAAAACCGGTCCACCACCAGCCGAAGGTTTCATGGAGCAAGGCTGCAACATTGGCCATATTCGCAATTGGATCCTGTTCCATTGAGACCATAGCCTCCACCTTCTGATATACGAGTGTGTATTTTTCTTCCATAATTCAAAGATAGCAACTTATTAATTATCGGATATATTTTGGGATATTTCTTACATTTGTTTTATGAAAAAAAATCTTCAAGCAATATGGTTTGCCGGAGGCTGTTTCTGGGGTCTTCAGAAATATTTCAACCTTATACGGGGAGTAACCGATACTGAAGTGGGATATATCAATGGAACAACACCCAACCCTACTTACGAAGAGGTTTATACCGATACTACCGGCTATATGGAATGTGTAAAGGTACTCTATGATACCGAAGTGCTTGACCTGGAAGATCTCGTGAGATTTTTCTTTAAGGCGATCGACCCAACTCGAAATGATGGTCAGGCCTGGGATATCGGCACACGATACAAAAGCGGGATTTTCTACCATCCGGGTTACACCTCAGATGCTGCCGTTGCACAAAAGGTACACGATGAGATCAGCAAGGAGTATTCGGTTCCGATACATGTAGAAATCGGCCCTGTCACAAGTTATTATCCGGCTGAAGAGTATCATCAAAACTACCTTGACAAAAATCCCGGCGGCTACTGCCACATCAGACCTCAACTCTACGAATTTGCAAAGAATGTAAACAGAAAATAAATGCCCGGCACATCGCCGAGCATTTATCATTTACCATACATTTGATCTCTTAAATATCTGCTTTGGCGCAAACTATTTGAGATACTCCTCAGCGAGTGCAACCCACAAAGAAGCGCCTATAGGCAATATATCCGTATCAAATACATATTTGGGATGGTGTACCATAAAGGTATCTCCATTGCCAATCATGATGTAGCTGCCAGGTTTCTGTTGTAGCATAAATGCAAAGTCTTCGCTACTCATCAATGGCTTACAGGGATAGACGACATTCTCTTCGCCGAAGTACTTCTTCGCCACATCTGCGGCAAACTTCGTCTCCTCCTCACTATTTACCAATACTGCTCCCGGCTGTCCCTCCTTGATCTCGTAGGTACAACCGTAACATTCTGCCTGGGCTGCCGTTATCTTCCGGATCCTATCGAGCACCTTTACGCGAGTGTCGGCTTGCATATTTCTCATGGAGAGTCGGAGGATTGCACTATTGGCTATAACATTACCCTCATTGCCGGCCAGGAAAGCACCGATGGTCACTACGCCATTGTCCCAAGGAGAGATATTGCGTGAAATGATAGTCTGAAGCGCCATAACTAGCGAAGATCCGGCCACCACAGGGTCTATACTCAACTCGGGCATGGAGCCGTGGGAACCTTTACCGGTGAGTTCGATTTCCCAGTTGTCCACTGCCGACATTGTCTCTCCGTCATGAAAGTGGAGCACACCTTTAGGGAGGCCGGGGATATTGTGCATAGCATAGAGACGATCTATCTGAAATTTCTCAAATAATCCATCTGCTATCATAGCAGGGCCGCCCTTCATGTTCTCCTCTGAAGGCTGGAAAATGAAATGTACCGTGCCATTGAACCTTCGCGTATTAGCTAAGTACTTAGCCGCTCCCAATGCCATTGCTGAGTGCCCATCGTGTCCGCAGAGATGAGATACCCCATCATATCGACTCTTGTAGGAGAGATTATTGTCTTCCTGAACACGGATCGCATCCATGTCTGCACGGAAGCCGATGCTCTTTTGGCCCTCACCACTCTGCAAACGTCCGACCACACCATAGATACCATCCTTGCCGATCTTTTCGTGTACCTCGTAGCCCATTTGGGCTAACTCTTTAGCTATGTATCGTGCAGTTTCATGCTCTTTTGTGGAAACTTCAGGATGGGAGTGTATATATTCCATCCATCGTTTCATCTCGGAGTGCAATGCAGCTACTCCCTCTATGGGTTTTGCGCTCATATTCCTATGCCTCCTTTGTTTTACCTGAAACGGTGAATCTGATTACAAGGATAGCGATGACAATCATAATAAAGTTGAAGAGCAGTGCTATCA
>JAPXOZ010000015.1:0-41551 GCA_033811195.1 Bacteroidales bacterium
CCTCCTTACGGAAAGAACGCCCTTCCAATATCTCTATGCCCATAAATTCGGGGAAGTCCCATGCAACCGGATAGCATTGGAAAGTAATCGCCTCGCCTTTAAAACTGCGTCCCCATCCCATTCTTATGGGGGCAATGAGTTCACCTGAAGCCCATGTAACATCTTCTATCTGAGGGTCGCTCTTCAATCTCTCTTCAACAGCCTCGGCATTTTTTCCGATATCATAAGTGGTATGTACATAGAGAAGTTGCTCTTTATCAAAGCCCATATCATAATTTACCATATAATCACGTTGCAGATTGATAAAAGAGGAGACAATAATAAGCCCTATGGAGATGACAAACTGTAGTCCTACAAGTGCGTAACGCAAGGCTTTTCCCTGTTTAGTAGCACCGAAAGAGCCTTTTAATACCAGTGCCGGCTCAAATGAAGTAATGTAGAAAGCGGGATAGAGGCTGGAAACCACAGCTACTACGAGAGCAATTATTACTGTGGCAGTAACAAGGCTTATATTCGCACTTAAAGCGGTTTTTGCAGCCACCAAATGAACCAGTTCACTCATATTGAAGAGCATTACAAAGGCAAATGCCAATATCAACGCTACGGTTATCAGCGTTAAACTCTCCGTAACTACGCTCATAATAAGCTCTCTGCGGGAACAGCCGAGCACCTTCTTAGTATTGACACCTCTTATGCGCTCCGGAATTAAGGCAAAGAAGAAATTGATATAGTTTACAAATGCGATTCCTATCACCAATATCGCAACAATCAGAAGTACCGTAGTTGTCGTACGATTTCCAAAATCTATCATACCCGATATGCCTTCTTGAAAATATAAGCCCCCAAAAGGTATGAGCTGAACATCAGCCATATCCAAAAAGGTGTTTATCGCTTTATTTATCTCTTCATCCGAGGCATCAATCTCTTCTCCGGCTTCAGCTATTTGATCTAAAAGCTTATCCTTAAAGAAAGGACGAATAGTAGAGGTGAGTTTTTTTTCCATATCCTCTTTCTGCGAAGGATCTATGAGTTTCACAAAGTAGGTATAACCCCACTCAGAATAGCTCTCAAGGTTCTCTTTATCGAGGTTGTAAAGAAGCTCACAGTGCTTTAAATGGGAGTTTTCAGCCATATCTTCATAAATTGCCACAATCGTTCCGGGAGTATCCCCTTGATTCAATTGCATTCCTACCTCCAAATCAAATTTTTCCGCTACACTTTTGCTGAGAGCGAAGCTGGTCCTGTTAAGCATTTTATCAAATGAACCTGCAATCGGCTCCAATCCAATAGCCTTGAGAGCATCCCCGCTGATAGAGGTGGCACTCATTTCAACTACATGCTTCTCATTGTTCCGATCCACCCAGAAACTTTGCTTTCCACTTCCATTATATCCAAGGTTGATAATTCCGCCATACTCTATGTTGGGTGAGGAATCGATGATCAACTCCGCCAAAGGACGGCAGAATGAGAGATTCCTTTTCCCTCCGCCGGCATGTTCTCCTGAAGAAATCACAAAGACTTTGTCAACATCTTTAATCTTTTTGTTGAATCCAAACTCGTAATTTACCTGACAGAGTATTATGTAGAAGGCAGCAAAGGCAACCGCCATACCCAGCACATTCAATACACTGGAGAGAGAAAACCCCCGACCTCGCCTAAATAAATAAAATCTTGCCATCTCTATAATTCGTTTTTAACATCACTTACGATCTGACCGTCAAACAAGTTGATAATACGCTCAGCAACTGCAGCGTCTTTTTGAGAGTGAGTCACCATTACTATGGTTGTGCCTTCTGAATGAAGTTCGCTGAGCAAGTCCATCACTTCCTTGCCATTTTTGGAGTCGAGATTACCTGTCGGTTCGTCTGCAAGGATCAACTTTGGGTTGGCCACCACGGCGCGGGCAATGGCAACACGCTGTTGCTGACCACCGGAAAGCTGCTGAGGGAAATGTTTTGCTCTATGGCTGATATTCATTCTTTTGAGAATCTCCGTCACTCTTTTCTTGCGCTCAGTTGCACTGATGCTCATATATTTAAGTGGCAGTTCCACATTTTCATATACATCCAGCTCATCTATAAGGTTAAAGCTCTGAAATACGAAACCGATGTTTCCTTTACGGAATTTGGTTCTATCTTTTTCTTTCAATTTGGCTACTTCCTGGCCGGCAAAAATGTAGCTGCCCTCTGTGGGGTTGTCGAGCAGACCAAGAATATTGAGAAGAGTGGATTTACCACAACCCGAAGGTCCCATAATGGCCACAAATTCGCCATCGATGATATTAAATGAAACCTTGTTTAATGCTGTTGTCTCGATTTCCTCCGTGCGGAAAACTTTACTGAGATCTTTAACTGTAATCATAATTGTGTTATTTATTTAATTGTTTATTTATTCATTCTTTAACGACTCGACCGGATTAGCTCTCGATATACGAAGGCTGTTCAGGACTATTGTTATGATAATCAAGATGATAATAATGATGTCCGCCACTATAAAGTACCAAGGGGAAAGGGTGATTTTTTCGGAGAAATTCTGTAGCCACAGATGAGCCGCATAATAGGCTCCTGCATTGCCGAGAATTAGGGCGACTATACCGATTTTCAGAACTTCTTTTATATAAATGGTTATAATCTCTTTTACGCTGGCGCCGTTTATCTTCCTGATGGCCATCTCTTTGCTTCTGCGTTGAGATTCATCTCTGATATAGCCGATAAGGCCAAAGAGTGCGATGACAATAGAGACAACACAACCGATGATAACTGTGTTTTTGGTTCTTCTTTCACCGGAATAGGCCTCTCGCATTGAGTCTTTATAGGCCTTTATCTCAACCACTCTGTTCTCGATTCGGGATTGAATAATATTTTGCACCTTATCGATCAATTCTCTCGAAACTTCATTCACTTTTATCGCCAAAAACGGCATCCAATCTTCACCAATCTCGCCGAGAAATTTAACACTGGCTCTACTATCCTGACCTGTTAATGTGCCCATTCTATAATCCTTATAGACTCCCGATATAGTGAAGGAATGTGTAGGTGTCAGGCTGTGTTCGGTAACAAATATTTGCTTACCTACAGCGCCGTCACTCCAATCCTCGAATTTTGCCATTTCAGTTAAAAAACTCTCACTTACAGCAACTTCCAAGGGACTTTGCGGATACTTTCCCTCTATGAATGGAATTCCCAACAGATCAAACAAACCGGCTGTACCTTCATATTGGTCTGCAATATTGAACAAATGCTTATCACCATCAATCACATTATTTCCTGAACCGCTATCCAAAGGCAGACCGTATGACATTTCGACGCCTAATACCTCAGGCAGGGTTTTTAGCTCATCAACAATACCTTGATGAACCTTTTTGTCCGTACCTGTGAGCACCGTCCAAAGCAGATTTTCATACTCATACCCGGGTTTGTCATGGATGGCTTTGGTATATTGCTTGTTGATTACCAGCACCAAAGAGAGAAGCAGAGCACATATTGCTGTCTGAACAAAGAGAAGCGAGAGTTTCCAGATTCTCTTATTCTCGCTATAATTTCTGATCGCAGATTGTGCTGGAATTCTTGAATAGAGATAGCCCGGAACAACGGCTGCCACAATGAAAACTACAAGCAGTATTAGGGCGATAGCGGTATATGTCGCGTTTACAAGGAGTGCATAGGCCGGAACGCCTGAAATATCCTCAATCAGCGGCCTAAAGAAAAGAATAATTATGGTTGCCACCACAATAGCCGCCAGAACATCCACTATCGACTCTTTAAACATTATGCCATAAATATTCCTCTGACCCGCTCCATAACATTTTCTCACTCCCATCTCTTTGGAACGATTGGAGATAGCCGAAACTGAGAAGAGGATATAGTTCAGCAATGAAATTGCAATTAACAACACAGCCACAATAGAGAGGATTAAAACTGTAATTCTAACCTGCTCTGACTTTAAATACTGTCTGTTTAACGGTGCCAGATAGTATTGAAGATCCAAACCCGACTCCTGAAAGGATTTAATCGCTTCCGCCGGATAATTTTTCATCTGCATATCTCTGATGGCAGGTGCAAGCATATCGGGATCCGTGCCCTTCAGCAGCCGCACAAAACCCCCATATCTATCGTTCCCCAGCCAATTCTCAGTCGATTCTTTCCTAAGACTCTCCATTGATAACAGCACGTCACGCTTTACAGAACTATGATGAGGGAAATCAACAAATACACCGTTAATGGTAATAGGGAAATTAGGTGACTCTTCATTAAAGATAATTTTACCTAAAGCCTCAGTAGCGCCACCTAACTTGTCAGCGAAACTTTCAGATACCATAGCCGAGCCCCTTTGCGAAAGAGCATCTTTTGGATTTCCCGTCAAAATTTCCGTATCAAAGACATCAAAGAAAGATGTATCTGCAACTATAAGAGAGCCACTGATTATATTTTTATCTTCATCGGAAAACTTATCGCTATTCCATATAGGCGTCATTCTGGTAGCATATTCCACTCCCGGAATAAATTCCTTGAAGCCTGGAGCAATTGCACCTGAGACATTGTGATAATCATTCTCTTTACCATTTTCGGAATACAAAGTGCGAATCTGATAAATTTGTTCCGGTTCCGTATAGCACCTGTCATGGCTCAACTCGTAGCTTATATTGGCTATAAGCAAGACTCCTATTGCCAAGCCGGTACCGAGCGACAGTGCTTTTGTAATTATTTCTTTAATTTTCATTGCCCTTATTTTTTAGAATACCAGCACATCGTTATCTCCGAAAGTATCATAACCTGAAATGATCACTTGTTCACCCGCTTCAAGTCCCTCAAGAACCTCGAAATATTGGGGATTTTGACGGCCTATGCGGATTTCACGTTTAATTGCTTTTCCTCCTTCGGGAGCTACCACATAAATCCATTTGCCTCCGGTTTTCTGATAAAATGTGCCGCGAGGGATGATGATGGCCTTTTCCGGTTGACCGAGTTGAAGGTTGAGATAATAGGTCTGTCCGGTGCGGATATTAGCAGGCTGTTCTCCGCTAAATTTGAAATCGGCTTTGAATTTGCCGTCACGAACTTCGGGATAAACCTTGCGGATAACGGCGTCGTAGGCCTCATTTTGCCTCTCGAAAGTGGCTTCCAAACCTGCTGTAACCCTGTCAATATAGTGCTCATCGATCTGTGCCTCGATCTTATAGCTGCCGAGCTCATTGATCTGACCTATTTTTGTGCCGCTTGCTATGGCCTGACCGAGTACCACGTCAAGAAGTCCAAGTTCACCATCAATGGGCGACTTGATCATGAGATTATCCTTTCTTTTGCGGATCATATGCATATTGATTCTCATATTTCTCAGACTTTCCTCCATCTGACTCACTTGGACACTACGATATAAACTATCTTGCTCCGCCCTCTCAGTTACCAATTCAAGTCTTCCGGCTGCAAGTTCATAATCCTCTTTTGCTACCAGATATTCCTCACGGGAAATAAGTTTTTCTTCATAAAGAGACCTGTTCTGCTCATATCTGCGCAACAATTTTTTCACTTCAATTTCCAGTTGAAGGCTCTCCTGACGCAAATTCAATCTTTGCTGCTCCATTGCAATCAAGGTATTGCGAAGGATATTTTCCTTCTCGGCGAGCTCAGATTCCGAATTGAGAATCTGAAGGTCGAGGTTATCATTGCTGAGACGCAGAATCACATCACCCGCTTTAACCAAAGAACCCTCTTCGATTACAATTTCCTGCACGATTCCACCCTCCTGGGGGCTTACCTGTATGGTGGTCATAGGTTGAACCTGTCCGCTGATACGGATGTAATCGTTAAATTCTCCGCTCTGAACCTCGCTGATAAAGAGGGTTTCGGGGTTGACTCTCAAAGTGCTTGAATTGTCACGAACCAGTAGCCATATTATGAATGCTACCAATAGAGCACCGAACCAGTAAGGAAGGGCTTTCTTAGTAAAAGCCACTTTAATGCCCTTTTTCTTTTCTATAATTCTGTCCATTTTATCTGATTTTTTATTGTTCTAAATAACCTATACCGCCGTAGTAATCCACTACGCTTTTCTTTATATAAAATTTCAGGAGTGCATCCAATCTGCCGGTTTTTGCATTGAGCCAATTGTCCGATGCTTTTTGAAAATCGATCGTAGAGATGAGACCTTGTTCAAACTTTCTCACATTCAAACGATATGCTTCTTCCTGTAGTCTTGCCATACAGTCGGCTTGTTCATAGGCAGCATAGGTGCCGTCTCTGTCCTTTACGGCTCTTATAACTTCCGCCTCAACATCGCGTAATTTTTGCTCATACTGAACAGTTGCTCTGTTGTAAGCGTTCTTTTTCTTTCTGATATTGGAAAAAGTAGAGAGTCTGTCAAAAATAGGAAACGTCAAAGAAAGTTGTATATATTGATTTGCGTTGTTCCGAAATTGGGTTTCAAATGGAAGCGGAATGTAATCTTTCTGACGCGGATATGTATAATAACTTGTAGCCCAACCGCCCTGAAGCGAAAGTTTGGGAGAAAATGACCATTTAGCGGTGCTATAATCTCGCTTTGCATTTTCCATTGCGCCTCTTGCTATGGCTATTGAGGGAAGAGAATGAATAGCATAATCCACCAGTTCTTCAGTTTCCTCCTCCACAATGAGAGTCCGTACATTTTCGGGAATAACCATTGAATCATCGATAACCAGCTCCTCATCCAAGGGCCAAAACATCAAATCTTTAAGTTTGAGAAGCGCATCTTCATATTGATTCTTGGCCATCACGAGCCGATATTCTCTATCATATAGCTCCGCCTCCATCTCAATGACATCCGAATAGCTCTTTTGTCCCAATTCTTCTTGCTTCTTTGCAAGTTTAAAAGAGCCCTGCGCTGTTGCAACCTGATTCTCAAAAAGCTCTGCGAGCTGGCCGAAATATACCACATTGTAATAGGCCTCCATAGTTGCCAGACAGACCTCGTCTTTTATCAGTGTCTCCCGGTCAATCCCCATTTTCAGGGCAGTCTTGCTGATTTTCGCATTATTGACGGAAGCGAAACCATTGAAAAGTGTGATTCCTCCGCCAACAGTGTAAACATTGTTAAAAGACGCGGTTGACACATATGTGTTGGTCTCCGGATCGACCGAGCGACCGAAATTGGAATAGGCATAGGTACCGGCCGAAACTTGCGGAGTAAACATATTCAATATTGCATCTCTACGGGCAACTCTTGCATCATCCACCTCCATCTGCTGGATCTTGACCCTGGAGGAGTTTTCCACAGCATAGTGCATACACTCCTTAAGTGTCATAACATCTTGCGCAAAGAGGAATCCTGAACAAAATAGTGCTGCAACGGTTATTATTAAATTTTTTTTCATTTTGATAAAATTTTCTTTTACACCTCAAATGAAAGCACCCACCGTGCCACAACGCTCAACGCGCTGGCAAACAGCATTTTACAAAATTTGCCCAAAATTTCAAGTGTAAAGAAACTTTACAGAAGTGTAAAAGGAATGGACGGAATATGACACAAAAAGTTTCAATATCTTGAAACTTTTTGTATCTTTGCATTTAAAGATTAAGGAGAAGAAAGAATGAGGAGAAAGATAATAATCTTTGGAAAACCCAAAAAACACTGGAGAAAGAGATAGCTAAAGCATTAAGGATCAAGGAGGAATATTATGAATACAAAAGACAACATGATACAGGACTATGATGTAGTTCTAGACAACCTCTACGGAAAAGAAGGGACTCCTGAACGCAATAAATTGGAAGAAAATGCGTATGCCTACTATTCAGGACAAATATTGCGCAATGCCAGAAAACAGGCAAAAGTCACTCAAGCCGAGCTTGCAGAACGCTCCAATACCTCCAAATCATATATCTCCAGAATAGAAAACGGGACGATTAATCCTAGCGTTGGAGTATTTTACAAGTTGATAGCAGCGCTTGGATTGAATGTTGAGATAGTCAAAACAATTTAGTAAATTCGGGGTTGAAAAAATATAAAATATGGATTTGAGTAATATTGAGAACATTGAACTAACCTATTTAAGTATTGAGGATTATGATGAGTTAAAGGAGATTATGATTCAGGTTTATTCGGATGAGCCGGGTGGGTATTGGAGTAAACCTTATATTCAGAAACTCATAAACATTTTTCCTGAAGGCCAAATAGTTATCAAAGTAAATGGGAAGTTGGCGGGATGTGCGCTTTCCATCATTGTGGATTATAAAAAGCTTGGCGATAAGCATACATATAAACAAGTTGTAGGCGATTACTTCAGCGCCCATAACCCCAAAGGTAACGTGCTCTACGGTATCGAGGTCTTTGTAAGTAAAGAGTTCCGGGGATTAAGACTGGGCAGACGTATGTATGACTACCGCAAGGATCTTTGTGAGCGCCTCAATCTGAAATCAATCATCTTCGGTGGCCGCATGCCCAATTATCATCTCTATGCCGACCAATATACTCCGCGCGAATATATAAGACGAGTGCGCTTGAAAGAGATAGATGATCCCGTTTTGAATTTTCAGATTTCCAACAATTTCCAGCCGCTTCGAGTGATGCGCGGATATTTGCGGGGCGATGAAAAGAGCAACGAATATGCAGTATTGATGCGCTGGGACAATATCTATTATGAAGAACCGACCGATGAGGCTACCATTGCCAAGAGAATTGTGCGCCTCGGACTGATCCAGTGGCAGATGCGTTCATACGCAAATCTGGGTGACATGATGCAGCAAGCGGAGTTTTTTATAGATGCCGTCTCCGGCTATCACTCCGATTTTGCGCTATTCCCGGAGTTTTTCAATGCTCCGCTCATGGCTCAATACAACCATCTTTCCGAGCCCAACGCCATTCGTGAGCTGGCCAAATATACAGATGAGATAGTCAACAATATGTCGGAGTTGGCCATTACATACAACATCAATATCATAACCGGAAGTATGCCGGAAATGCGCGACAATTTGCTTTATAACGTAGGATACCTTTGTCGTCGTGACGGTACTCGAGAGAAATATGAGAAGCTCCACGTCACGCCCGATGAAGCGCGCGTGTGGGGTATGCAGGGTGGGGATGTTGTGAAAACTTTCGACACCGACTGCGGAAAAATCGGTATACTAATATGCTACGATGTGGAGTTCCCGGAACTTTCGCGTTTACTTGCAGATGAAGGGATGCAAATCCTTTTCGTTCCCTTCCTCACCGATACACAAAACGGTTATTCGCGTGTAAGGAATTGTGCGCAGGCAAGAGCAATTGAGAATGAATGTTTCGTTGCCATTGCGGGATGTGTAGGTAATTTGCCGAAGGTGCATAATATGGATATCCAATATGGACAGGCAATGGTCTTCACGCCTTGCGATTTTGCTTTCCCCACCAACGGAGTCAAGGCAGAAGCTACACCCAATACCGAAATGATATTGATAGCCGACGTAGATTTGGATTTACTCAACGAGCTCAATCAATTCGGAAGTGTGAGAAATCTTCGCGACAGGCGAAAGGATCTTTACAGTTTGACAAGAAAATAACACATGACCAGAGTAACTTTATGTAATTTTGCAGTTGCACTGCAAATTTGCATAAAATGGACAAAGGATTTACTGCTCAAAAAAGGCAATGATGAAACCGGCATCAAATCCCTTGGCAAGGTAATAAGCAATAGACTCACCGATAAAGCTGTCATTTACGCAGGAGACTTCGAAAATGATACAGCAGAAATTCAACTGTTGAATTATAAAAATATGGGGCGACTTTTTTAAGACATCTTGCCTCTTCTCACTAGTGGCGCCAACTTGTTTTTCAAAAGCAGCGTGATCCAGGTGGCCAGAACGAATGGGAATGTAAGTTTAGGAATCCCCATTTTAAGCATCAACAGGCTGATTGCCAGAGCAAGAATAATCGAAATCAGAACCCACAAGCCGTCCCGTACCTTCGGTCCGGCAAAGACAATTGCACATAAAACCGCATTGAATCCATAAAGTCCGAGGTTGATTTCAGTAAGCGGCACAGAGAGATAAAATGCCAAAATAGCCGAGACAACAGCCGCTGCAAGCCCATAGAGAGCCGCAATGGGCGAACTGATGAATACCGCTATAAAGAACAATAGACCCGCCAGGAATTTATCCTGAAAAATTACCTGTCCGAAACTTTTGAACCCTTCGGTCAATGAATCGCTTGCTTGCGCAACAGCCGGCGTGGAAACAGCAAGCATATCGCCGCAAAACTTATTACAAATCAGGAGTATCAGCCAAGTAACAACGACAAAAGGAAAGGTGTATGCGGGAAAATTGCGTTTAATGGCAACATGCTGTAACATTGCAGCTACAACTGAACCCAAAACCACAAACAACCAAGCCCAGAGTACCGGTTTTAAAAACAACATCACCGCGACACCCACCAATGCGGCGCTAAATCCGTAGAGTCCCTTTTCAATTTCACTTTTGTCGTATTTGAACAGATATGCCGTAGCTGTTCCGCAAATCGTCGCCAAAAGTGCTCCAAGTCCCATTATATAAGAACCGTAAAAAATCCCGATAAGGAAAAGCAAGCCTGTAATGCCATTCTCTTGAAGCATTATCTGTCCAACTCCTTTCAAAATTGTTGAAATAAAGGATGCTGCTTTGCAGCCGGATAGACGCGTAGTGCAGTGTTGTTTTGTCATTATAGTGTGGTTATTGTATTCGGATTTGATGACTTAATATTTGATGTTAAAATAATAAAGTAGGGCCTTATAGTTATCCTGCGCTACCAGACAAGTATCAAGCAGACAACTGTGAGAGCTATTCCATTCTCTCAATCCACGATCATATAAATCCTTTAGTTCTTCGGTGATGATAAATGGTACCAGTCCGTTTGCCAAACACTCCTTAAAAGTCACCAAACGACAGATACGACCATTTCCATATAGAGAAGGATGAAAGGAGGCAAATTTCTGATGCAGGTGCAGTATCTCCTCAAAGGACTTACTTTTCTCTGAATTATATGCCCTCAACAGAGCCCTCATCTCATCCCGGATGCGTTCCGTAGCTATTGTTTGGCTACCACCCAATTCTTTTGGCAGGCGTTTATACTCTCCGGCTACAAACCGCTTCTTGGATCTATCGGAAGTTCCCATCATAAGAAGCGAATATAACTCTCCTATCATATCTTCATTTAAAGTCTCCTGTGCCCTTTTTATGATCAGGTCTATACAGCGAAAATGATTAAGTGTTTCTATGATATCATCAACCAATATATGTTTGTCGTCCACACCAATTGTATTGGTCTCAAAAATACTCTGCGTCTGCTCATATGTAAGGCAACTTCCTTCAAGATGATTGGAATTATAAGTGAAGTCTATCTGAGTGCGATGGTATATCCCATCTTTTGCCCGCATCCGTTGTTGCTCACGTAAAGTCTGCAGAAGCGGCGAGACTTTCCTTTTTCGACTTCTGCGTGAGGGTCGAAGAGCATCGGAGGGTATACTCCAGGTTCTTCCGACCAGATTTGCTCCCTCAATTTTACCTGTTTCGCAAAAATGTCTAACTGTTCTCTCCGGAATGTTATGCATTTTGGCAAATTCTGTTACTGAGATGTATTTCATAATAATTAACTAACAGCAAGTTTGTGAGGCGAATTGTACTACAAAGATAGCGATTTTTTGCCGATAACGGCAAACAAAACAACGCTTTTTTTCAGCAACCAGATTGATTGTTTATAAAATAATATGGCCCAAGAGCGTATCAGGGCGTGATTTTGCTAAATTTGTTACATCAAACAAAGAGTTAGCCGCGTTGTTTTGGACTAATTACACTAAAAAACATTTGGTCATTTTTAAAAAAAAAATTAAATTTGGACATTGGAATATTGACAGACAAATCTCAATGATTATGAACACAATAGAATTCAAATCTGCGGAAGAATACACCGTACCTGACATTGAAGTTATCGAAATTGAACTAAACCAAAACATCCTCCAGGCGAGTCAAGTGCAAAGGGGGTTACCTGACTTTGGAGACGGAGGAGACGCGTGGTAGAAACATGAGTTCTGAGTTATGAGTTTTGAGTTTTGAGTTTTGAGTTTTGAGTTTGAGGATGTGAGTAATGAGCAATGAACGATGAACAGTTTACAATTAACGTAATCTCCCGATTGAGGATATCCTAGTTCGAATTTAAAAATTTTAAAATAAAAACTACAGAAAACTAACAGTCAACAGTTTTAACAAAAACAGGCATGAAATTTAAACTTTATATTGTTGCTATGCTCGCCATAGTGGTAGCGAGCTGCACCATCGAAGATCTTCCCGAACCTGTGAAGAATGAGGGAAATATCGTTACAATAAGAGCTGCAATCGCACCTGAGACACGTGTATCCTACACTGATGGTGCAACCGGTGGCACACTCGCATGGGAGCAAGGCGACCAACTCAAGCTGGCCGGATATGACGGTACAACTTATAAAGGAGAATCTACTTTTACCTGGAGTGGAACCGGTGTTGTATTTACGGGACCGGCTGTACCAGGTGCCACCGCATACAAGGCCTATTATCCCGCGTCTATAACACTGGATGCTAACGGCAATATGCAACCTGTTACCAGCACTTTCTGGGAACAGACACAGAACGGAACTAGTTCAACGGCACATCTCCGTTCCAAATTGATTCTTATCGACGATAATCCCAAACCTGTCGGTGATCTCTTTACCTTGGTTGCTAAGAACAGCATCATCAAATTCGATCTCAGCATACCGAACGACCTGGGGACCCTCACAAAATTGATATGGAAGGTTGAGACAATAACGGGGCTATTTAAATCAATGACACTAAACGTGTCCGGCGTAAGTGCAGGTACGACAAGCCTGATTGCTTTCCTGGCTTTTGACCCTGCAGTGATGAAGATTGCCTCAGGGGTAACCTCAGGAGGAGAATTTAACATAAAGCTAATTGGTAGTGCCAAATCTTACGAGTGGAGCACTAACTCCGGTGCTGCCGGAAAGACCTATGATGCCGGAAAGCGCTATACTGCTACCGTATCCGGCGGTTGGACAAAGGCACAGGCTGAATTCAAATATTTAATAGGTCTCACTTCAGGTACGACTTACGATATCCTGCAGAAATCCGCTACCGCCAGCCCTGCCAATCTGACAATAGACTGGGGTGATAATAGTACTCCCACATCCATCGCGAAAGGCGCTACACTTACAACGACTGTAGCTTCGCATAACTACGCCAAGAAAGGAGATTATACCATCACCATCTACTCAGACGAAGCAGACCACACCAAAATACAGATACCTCAGATAATATTCCCCAGCACCTCTGCGGGAAAGTATCTAAAAGAAGTACTTACCCCCTTCCCTAATATGGGAGTAACAGATTTCACCTCTTGGTTTGAAGACTGCCCTGACTTAACATCTATAGCGGAAGGACTCTTCCAAAACCATCCTAATGCAACAACATTCCATAAATGTTTTGCCAGCTGTGGTAAATTAGCCTCTATTCCATTAGGACTGTTCTACAACAATATTAGTGCAACAACATTCTCTAACTGTTTTGCAAACTGCATAGGTTTAACCACTATGCCGCAGAGAATGTTCCGCCACAGTCCTAACGCTGTAAATTTCTATGAATGTTTTTACGGTTGTACATTTTTAGAATTAGTACCGACAATGTTCCCGAATCCGGCGACAGAACCCAACTTTTTCTTTAATAGAGGAGCGATGGATTGGACACGGTGTTTTGACGGCGTAGGTTCGAAACTCGCAGTGGGCACCGGTACCGCCCCTCAGCTATGGTTATATAATCGAGGTGGGACATGGACGTTTACTGATTGTTTCAAAAATGCCAAAAGGTTATCCAACTTCAACTCTATCCCGAGTAACTGGGGAGGTGACGGTCCGGTCTATCCCTAGTAAGGTATAGGATATTAACTCCGCCTTATATAAAAAATCCTCTTACAGATATTACATGAACCCTGAAAGTTAGACAAGAAACTTTCGGGGTTTTGTTTTTAGCATCAATCATTTTATAGTTCTTAGCTCAGAACTCTAACATTGCTAGATTCAAGTATGAAATAATAAACTCCAATTTTGACTAAATACCTCAAAATCCCAAAATGTTTGGTAGCATTAAAATAATTTCTATTTTTGCGCCTTCTGCTATACAGGTTTAATTGATTATGAACTTTAATTTATTATGAAGATAAAAGAATTCAAATCAGCGGAACAATACACCGCGCCCGACTTTGAAGTTGTCGAAATCGAACTGACCCAAAACATCCTCCAGGGGAGTAACTTCGGCAATGCACCCTCTAATTTTGGTGGTGAAGATTGGTAGTATCACGTATTAAAGGACAGACGTATGAGAAATAAATATTTTATATGGTTGGTATCGGCGCTCCTTGCAATAGCAGGATGTGTCGGAAATGAGATTGATACCGAGAAGCCAACTCCTGATGCTGTGGGACAAAAACTTGTGATAACGGCATCTGCGCCGGATGAATCACCGGAAACCCGTCTAAGCTTGGAACCTGAAACAGGAACAAAGAACATTGTCGTTAAATGGAAACCGGGAGATGTGCTATATTTAGTCTTCGACCAAACTATGACAGTTAAGGAGGGAACCCCCATAACATTGACCCAGCAGAATATTTCTTCGAATGGAAAAACAGCCACTTTTACCGTCACCATTCCGCAAGGGATTGATGTCAATAAGAAATGTACTATTTACGCAGTACACGGAGCGACGTATCAATTAAATATGTATGATTATGTGGTCGTAAATGTTTCCCCTGTAGGTTTCAGTTTATTAAATTCGTTGAACAATGTACCAGTGTCTGGCGTGATTACAGTCAATAATCTGTTATCCCCCATAACCATTAATTTCGGACATTTGGGACTATTGCAATGTCTCAACTTTAAGAATACTTCAACAACGGACTTTGTTATTACTCCCACTTTGGTAAATAATGGAGGAATAAGCTGGTATCACACATACTCGGGTGGTGCTACTGCTCCTCATTACAATTTGTATAATAACCAGGTTTCAGATTTCACCGTTACTCCTTCCACTACCGCAGCTGTAACTATTCCGGCTGGAGGCATTGTACAATTGGCACAATGGGTAATGCCTAAAAATGTCAATACTCCGGAAATCAAGTTGAATGCCGTAGGTCAAGGAGGAGTAACCTATACTTCCATTAACAGTAAGCCGGCACGAGGTTCTGTCATGCAGAAAGGAAAGGCATATCATCTTTACGCTTTATGGGATGGAGTCAAAGTCTGTTTTACCGACAACACCTTTACCCCTGCTCTTATTGGTGATGTTATGCATGCCGATGGCGGCAGCGATTTTATTGGTGTGGTTTATTCCAAAAATGACGGAAATGTCTATTACAATAGCACGCAAAACGGCAGCACTTGGTTGGGTGAAACCCTTTTAGGAACAGGTATAGATGCGCGTATTGCAATAGACGGAAATAACCGTCCGCACGTGGTCTTTACGACAACCGACCATAAAATAGCCTACATGAAACACAATGGCACGAGCTGGAACACAGTTTACATTGAAAGCAACAATGTTGGGAGTACCGGAGAATGCTCAAAACCCGATATTGATGTGGATGGCAGCGGTTATGCTCATATTAGCTATACAGATACGAAAGGAGGAAACCCTGGCGACTATGGGCCTGGTGTTACTCCAACTGACTTACCTAACATAATGTATGCACGCTGGTCAAGTGGCATACTTACAACCTCAGTTATATATGACGGATATGATACCGGTTTTGACAGCTACGCGTATAACAAAGGCTCGCGTATTGCATTGAATGGAGCAGGAACCCCATACTTTATAACTCACAAATATGTTGTTATTCGTAATAATCCAATAGAGTATCGTTATTATATAGCAGTTAGAACACCTTCAACAACACATGGAAACTCCACTCCTGCCTCAACTGACCAACACGCTCTATATGATTTAGAGTTTGACGGCACTAAGGTTGTTGCGCTTTATAAAGATACTAATGGAAACCGCACAGCTACCATTCAGGTTAGTGGGACAAATGCATCTTTTATCAACCCGACTAATATTGGCACGCCTGGCGCTGTTCCTTACAGTCTATCACATAATCTTGAAATCGCAGGACTGTCCGGTTCAAACTTATTTGTGAAGTATTTTAACGCAGGTACTCCGACTGAATATGTTTATTCGGATATAACGGTAAAGAGCGGCACACAGGTAGTGGCGGTCAATAAAGGCAACACATCGAACAAAGTTTATGCAGTACATACCGATAATACCGCTTCAATTATTAAGGTAAAAGAAATTGCATCAACACCGTAGAAGATAGTTCTGAATTCAGAGTATCGAGTTTCGAGTTAGTTTCGAATTAGTTCCGAGTATGGAGTTCTGAGTTCAGCACTCCATATTTTTTTACACTACTCAAATCTCGTATCGCGCAACACGTAACACGCACCCCGACCTCAGGACTCCATATTTCATTATAATTACATTTGACAATTATCTCAATTTTTACCCTCAAAATTGTTATTAATATAAACAAAATGTCTAACTTGGGACAGCTGATAAATTTAAAAGAATATGAGCATAAAAGAATACAATTTGACGGAACAATACGTCGCACCGGACATTGAAGGTTTTGAAATTGAACTGACCCAGAACATCCTCCAGGGGAGTAACTTTGGTAATGCACCGAATAATTTTGAAGGTGAAGATTGGTAGTAACGCCTATTAAAGAGTAGAGATATGAGAAATAAATGTTTTCTATGGCTAGCATCAGCACTCTTTATTATTGCCGGATGCACCAAAAATGAGATCAATAATGAGAACCCAATGCCCGAGATGGGAAAATATAAACTTGTGATAACGGCATCCACACCGAGCGAATCACCACAAACCCGTATCAACTTAGCTCCTGAGGCAAATACAAAGAATATTATCGTTACATGGAAGGCGGGAGACATATTTTATTTCTTCTTCCAGCAAGACACTACGCTTGCGGAAGGAAATAGTGTAACATTGATCCAGCAGGATATTTCATCAAACGGAAAAAATGCCACCTTTACCATCACTGTTCCGGCTGGGATTGACACGGGGAATCCTTTCAAGATTTACGCCCTGCACGGGGCACCATATATTTTAGACAATGGTAAGATAAATGTAAATGTCTCCCCTGTAGGCTTTAGTTTATTAACTGCATTGAACAATGTGCCCGTATCGGGCGAAATTACGGTTACACCTCCGGTAGGTCAAATAACCATTCCATTCAATCATTTGGGAGTATTGCAATGCCTCAATTTTAAAAACACTTCAACATCGGACTTTGTCATCACTCCTACTTTGGCAAATGCATCAGGGACAGATTGGTATTACACCTACTCGGGTGGAACAACTGCTCCTCACTACGATTTGATCGGCAAGACGGTTGAAAATGCCACGGTCACACCTTCAGCAACAGGAAATGTAACTATCCCTAGTGATAGCACTGTGCAATTGGCACAATGGGTAATGCCTACAGCTGATAACACTCCGGAAATCAAGTTAAGGGCCCAAACTGCCGGCGAGACTATTCTTTCCAACAACTGTAAGGCAGCACGAGGTTCCGCTATGCAGCAGGGTAGTGCGTACCACCTCTATGCTATTTGGGATGGAAGCGAACTCTACTTTACCAACAATGCTTTTACACCTAAGTCTTCTCTTCAACCCAATCCGCTTAGCTATGTTGCCGAGTACAACATAAATCCGGCAGGCACCGACTTTGTCACGGAACTTACCACATGCAACATAAGCGGATATTTTCAATACAACAAAGCCGTTACCCTATTTAGTGATATCACAATAGAGAATAAGCAGTATCACCTGCCGAGCATTGAAGAGTGGCGTTCTGTTGTTCCACAAGATGCTTATTGGGTTCACTACGAGACTAATGATGCTTATGATGATAGGGTAGAAAATGTAACTATTGCGAATAGTAGCTACACCATGACGAGTGATTTTCGCAATAAATCTGCTATTAAAACCACCTACGCCCTGCGTTACAAAGGTACTGACCTGATATCGGCTTGGAAGTACGAGTTTAAATACTATGATACCAATAACTGTCATTTGAAGATTACCAGTCGCAGCGTGTACGGGCAAACTATAACTATTACTGATATCGCCAACGGCACCTTCTGGAGTACTAATACGGAGAACGACTTTGTTCGCTACCTCCCTGCCAGCGGATGGGGATACACCGATAATGTTTACTGGGTGCGCAGACTCTGTTTCGTCTGGTCATCGTCGCCCGGTGACAGTGGTGGTGCGTGGATAATGCGATTAAACAATAGCAGAGCCTACTCAGGCGACACCGACGATCCCTACCGCAAGTTAATTGTTCGCCTCTTCACTACAAGTAATTAAGGTTGGAACTCCAGTAGCGATTGTTCACGCAATTTGGTTATAAATACGTCGGTGTCTTTTTCGGCGATAGCCCGATCGATGCCATACTCGTCCATTAGCAGCTGCACCAGATCATTCCTGTTATGCTCTCCACTTTGGATCTGCTCCAGCAGGAAGGTTGCAGTGCTATTTAGTTTTATCATTCTCATCATATTGAGGTTCTCGCCGCTACGTGGGATAATTACGCTGTCGTTCCCGACTTTTCGTACCACGCAGCCCTCTTTTAATTTCAGCATTGTGCTCATTTTCTTTATTTTTTTGATTATTTACCGGGAAACTCTTCTCCAGACTGCCAACACCACTCTGCGTATCCCGTAAGGCTGCTCACTTAATAGGCGAAATATCTTCCACAAGAAACTCCCCTTGATGATCCTCTTCCTACCCCTGATCACCTCTACCGCCTCCGCGATGATATCCTCCACATAGCAGCTCTCCACGACACTAAGGTTGCCATCACCCTGCAGCGTCACGGTACTGATATTATACTTTTTCACTCTGTGTAAAACATAGTTCCTGTTTGCCAGCTTTACAAGCAACAGATTCCCTTTTTCTAACGAGAAGCTATCGGTTTTCCGTAGAACTATTTTATCTTTTCCACCCCTTATCAGGGGAAACATACTGTTCCCTTTCCCCACGATCTCTACTCGGTGACCTGACGCCACCATATCCGCCACCTCTTTAAACAGTACCCTATTGGTGACAGTTGTCCATTTTACAGTGCTCATACAAAATTAATTTTTTTAGTCAGAAGAGATTCAGAGAGAGCCACCGCTTCCCTATCGGGTTTGTTGCGGAGCCTGTAGACCGGTACCCTTTCGGCGATATCCAGCACCGTGGATATCACTTGCAGCCTGTGTCTTTCATCGGACTGCAATAGGGCAGCCGATTGGAATAGTTGGGCGTAGGCCTCTGCGCCTAATGGCCCCTCGAGTATGTTTTCGTCATGCTGCTCCAACAGCACGAGAGCCACCGTTTTTGCCGAGACATTGCGGTAGCAGGGTGTACTGCCACTCCAGGGTGCACCAAAAGCGAGTACTTCGTCGTTGTTCATGATGCGCAGGATGGGCTCATCGTCATTTAACAAGGAGCACCCAGGCACATGCTTGAGCCACAACCTACTGTGAGTGCTCTTGCCTGTGCCGCTCTCTCCAAGGAATATCAAAGCTTCGCCCTCTTTTTCGATTACCGAAGCGTGGAACTTCAGTGTCCGGTAAGGGGCCGATGCCAGCAAAAATGCTATACGAAGAAAGGAGATCGCAAAAAAGCGCTCCTGAGGGCAAATAAGAGTTAGGTTGCTCGTGTAGTACCTTTTGTCTGCCGACACGAGCATTATATATTCGACATCATCAAACTCCATTTCAACCAATATTTTACCTTCACTATGGTAAATATTGAACATTATTCCATCCAGGCACACCTCCTCAATTGGCTTGCAGTTCGGCTTTTCTAACTTCTCGTTTCCTTTGAAAATTAGAATGGGTGATTGGTCGGGTGAAGGAGCACTACCGGAGTGGGCCTCAGCCAAAAAGGGTTTGAAATTGGGCAAAAGTTCTACGGTCTCCTCCGGCGAAGGGGTTTCTATGGCCAACAAGTACCCTGCGATAGTATAGAATAGATGCTTTGTCAATTTTTAAATCCTTTTTTAAGTCGGTTGATTAATGCCGTGAGGGGAAGCATAGCAAGGTGTGGTAGCGAGATTGAGCCGAACTTTATTGAGTATTTTATAGTACGAAGAAAAGAGAACCACATTCTCTGTATCTTTTTTCTTTTCGGACGTTTTTTACCGGGTCTGTGAAAGCCAAAGTTTCCGCTCTCAAAAATATCTTCTATTATCTTATCCGCGTCACGATTGTTTTGTATCATCTGGAACGGAAATATAGACTCCGGTGCCCCCAAATGGTCAACGGTAACACGGGCAAAGAGCTGCATAGGGTAGAGTAGAGCGAATTTAGTAGCGAGACGATTAAACTCATCGCCATCTATCTCTTCCCTATTCTTGTGCAGAAACAGTATCCAGTCACAAATCTGTCGCAGTCCCACGCCTTGATTCACAAAATGCTTAAACATATGGTGGAAAAGGAAGAAGGCGTTGAATGTTACAGGCAATACCAATACTGAAAATTCGCTATCTATCTCTGATATTGCAAAATTCCCTTTTGTTAAAACTTCTTCCTCAACCCGTACAAATTGCCTATTGTACCACCCGCTGTTGAAATAGGTGCTATGACAGTGACTTTCCACCTTTATATCATTGCGCACAAGGTTGAAGTGCAGAACCCCACCCGGTTCAATCTCAATACCCTTCTGAGTGAGCCATTGTCTCGCCCTCTCATAATCTCCTTTCTGATAGAGAAGCAGATCTATATCGCCAGGGGTTCTCAGCAAAGGCTCGGGATAGTTCACGCCGCATGCCAACCCTTTCAGCAAAAGAAAAGGGAATCCTCCTTGCGTATACAACTCCTGCAGCTCTTTCAGAACACTGATCATCTTACGGTTCGCTTGCTTAGTCTGCTCCATCACAGCAATAAACCGCATAGTAATATCACTCGAAGGAAGAGACTCTGCCGGGAGTGACAGCACCTTATCAGCGACAAGCGCGCTAACGCTCTGCTTTTGCGCCATAGTGGCTATCTCATTCCAAACCGACTTGTCCAATCCCTCGAAAACATCCGCTTCGAGGGGACGGTCCCAAATAGCCGCGCTTAACAGGGAGAGGAAGTAGGAGTTTGCCGTCTTCTCTATGGTCGACAACGTCATATTATTGTTGTACAAATTCAATCACAAAGATAACTTCTTTTAATGAATCATAAAAAAGTCCTCTTACATCATTTTTATTACCTTTGTAGCAGAATAGGTATTTATTCCCACTATATATGAAAGCAACGCTCTCTTTTGCCCGCTCCATTACACGAGGTTTTCGACTCCGGATAGCGCTTATTGTCCTGCTGGGGTTATTAGGAGTCTTCTTTTCGCTCGCTTTCGTATGGTGTTCGAAACAGGTAATCGATATTGCCACCAAGGCAAGAGAGGGTGAGCTGATGCATTACGCCCTATTACTTATCCTGCTGATGGCCCTGAACATACTCTTTCGCGCTTTAGATGTTCGGCTTCGGAGAATGACGGAGGTAAAACTGGGCAACTCCATCCGTTACAACCTATTTTCTCAACTACTTTACACCCGCTGGCAGGAGCTGTCGTTGCTGCATAGCGGCGATATGCTAACACGGTTTATCAAGGATAGCGACGATGTGGTGAATGTAACGGTTAACACAGTTCCTGTCTGTATTGTGGCCGCCGCACAATTTGCGGGTGCCCTGATAGTACTCTATATATTAGACCCCATGCTGGCCATTATCTTGGGTGTCGCTCTACCGCTTATCGCCCTGTTCGGTAAGAGCTACTACCGTTTAATGCACAAATACACCCGTGAAGTAAAGGAGAGTGAAAGCCAAATAACCTCTATGGTGGAGGAAAACCTGCAAAACCAACCGGTCATCCGTACGTTTGAACGGCAAGAGAGCGAACTGGGACGTTTGCAGGATTTACAATCAAGATTGCATGGCAGTGTGGATAAGCGTACCGGAGTTTCGGTTGTTGCCAACCTGATACTGGGTATTGCATTTAGCGGAGGCTACCTGACCGCCTTCCTGTGGGGCGCATACGGCTTGGCTAAGGGTATTATTACCTTTGGTGTGATGACGGCCTACTTGCAACTGGTGGGAAGGCTCCAGCGCCCCTTGTACGACCTGATGAGACTTCTCCCTACCCTTATTACGGCGAAGGCATCAATAGAGCGACTCATTTACCTCACCGGTTTTGCAAAAGAAGAGAGCGGGGAGTCTGTTCCCTTGAACGGAAATGTTACGCTTCTCGTAGACAAGTTGACCTTTGGCTACAAGGGAAGTGCAAAACCCGTGTTGCATGGCTTTTCCATGACGGCTAAACCAGGCACGATGGTGGCCCTGACCGGAAAGACGGGTGCAGGCAAAACTACCTTTTTACGACTCCTGCTCGGACTGGTTAAGCCCGACAGCGGTACTATCCGCATCTCCGATGAGACGCAAACTTTGGATGTTTCGGAACAGACACGCACTAATTTCGTCTACGTGCCACAGGGTGGTTCGCTTTTCAGCGGCTCGATACGTGAAAACTTGCTCTTAGGTGACCCAAATGCCGACGATGCCATGTTAAGCCGAGTACTCAAGATTGCCGCAGCCGATTTTGTTTTCAATCTGCCGGAGGGGCTGGACACGATCCTAGGACAGGACGGTGGCGGACTCTCGGAGGGACAGGCACAACGCATCGCCATTGCCCGTGCTCTACTGCGAAAAGGGAAGATACTGCTGTTTGATGAAGCTACCTCGGCACTCGATATCGAGACCGAAAAAAGATTTCTGCACAACTTAAAAGAGGGCCTTCAGGAGAGAATAGCTATTTTTATTACCCATAGCGAGGAAGTTGCCGGTTTCTGCGATTACCGGTATCATTTGAGTTCCGAGTTCTGAGTTTTGAGTATTAAAGAGTCTTAACAATATCTCCTCTCTTTTGTCCGGATCAGCAGTTTTTAGTTCGTCGAATTCTTCTATTGTAAGTTTTTTCCATCCAAAGTGATAGTCATATATCCAGGTATCATCTGTTTTGGAGTTAGTTTGGATATGGACACAACCCGGCATATTGTTCTCTTTTAAGTTATAGAACATCTTAATACCAAACTTGATCCTGTAAACGCCTTTGGGATAAGATTTCCTTTCAGGTTCTTGCATTACCAACCAGTATGCTTTGTGATGATCTATCTGTTGTTGAAGTTTGATGTCTTCACCATTTAAATATCTATGATAACCAGTCAGTATGATACTTGACATATCATCCGGATGGAAGATGCCCAATTCGTTGAAATAACTTGAAAGTCTTGAACCACCCCATAAGCACCAATTATTTCTCATCCACATTCCAAACCCAAAATGAGTATTGGCAATCAATTCATCTTCACTCCAATTTTTAACTTCTGTTTTAGTAGAGTCATTCCAAAAACCATCAATTTGTGTGAAACAGTCGTTAAGATCGACCGGAATATAGACTCCGTCAATAGTATCGGTAATGAACCTCTCGCTAACTTGAACCTTGTGTCCCATAGTACGGTTAGAGACAGAACATGAAGCAAGTATTATTACAGAGAATCCACCGATAACTATCAGTGCCAGGAGTCCGAATATGATGATTCTTTTTTTCATTTCTTCCTTTGCTCCAGGATTGGCTTAATCGATTACGATTATCTACTCGGATATTGGATCGGCGCCATATTTTCTAAAATCCCTCAAGCCGATGGAATAGATCATATATGGCCACATTTCCGTCATTATTGCACCCGGGAATGTACCCATATTGGAGGTTTCCTCATACTCTCCATCCTCCTCTATCTGAATATCGGAAGTATAGCTTAATGCCTCTTTGGAAAAGCTCTTCATAATCAAAAGTACCCTCATGTTGTTATTTTTCTCTTCCTCAGTTTCTCCATGAGTGCCTACGCAAAAGTAACAAACGATGATATTATCCTCCCCTTTTAGCTCAAATAGCTTCTCCTTTTCATTTGTATCAATGATCTCATGCAAAGTCTCAAAAGTGAGTACTGAATAATCATAATGATCCGGGTCGGTGGGAATCAATTTGATCGTAAACTTAGTTCCCAATGAGAAAGCAAACCCATTTGCAGGTATGGTCGGCAATTCTTGCGCATGTGCGAAACAAGCAATCGTTAACAAAAAAAATATGACAACTCTTTTCATTGCTTCATTCCCCTAAGAGCTGTTTTCTAAACTTTATTATTTTAATAATAGACCTTCATAAATCATGCAACAAAAAACAAGCCCCACGCCAAATGTAATATTATCTAAATGCCACTTTTCTTTCTGCTTCTACATCTTCGATAGTTTTAGCTAAGGGTTTACCGAGTATGCGGTTTCCTGTTTTTGTAATTAAGAGGTCTTCTTCGTTGCGGATACCGCCAAAGTCGCGGTATTTGTCAACTTTGTCGAAATTTATAAAATCAACATTGATTTTATTCGCTCTCCAATGGTCAATCAGTTCAGGAATGAAATAGATTCCCGGCTCGATGGTAATCACAAATCCGGGCTCAAGAGGCCTGCCCAATCGAAGTGATTTTAAGCCGAATTGGGTGCTTTTAGGCACATTGTCATATCCCACGATAACTTCTCCCAAATTTTCCATATCATGCACGTCCAATCCCATCAAGTGACCGGTTCCACATGGAAAAAATAGTGCGTGCGCTCCGTTTGCAACGGCTTCTTGAGTGTTGCCTTTGGTAAATCCGAGGGTTTTCAGTCCGTCGAAAATAGTTGCGCATACGTGCAAATGCACATCTTTGAAATTGACGTTGGGCTTCGCCATTTTAATGGCATTGTTGTGAGCCTCCAGTGTTATCTGATAAATCTCCTTCTGACGTTCGGTAAATTTTTTCGATACGGGAAATGTGCTACTCATATCTCCGGCATATCCCAAGGGTGTCTCATAGCCCGCATCCAGCAAAAAGAGTTGGCCCTCTTTTATGGTGTTACCGTGGTAATGGTTGTGAAGAAATTGTCCATTTATAGTGGCAATAATGGGGAAAGAGAGATTTCCGCCCGCAGCAAGTGCTGTCTCATGGACCACAGCAGCCACCTGGGCTTCCGTCATTCCGGGTAGAGCAAAATTCATAGCTCTTTTGTGCATCTCCGAGGTTACGGTTACCGCTTTTTCAAGTTCAACAATCTCTTCCTCCGATTTGATGTTGCGTTGATTAGCAATTGCTTCAATAAACTTCTTGCTGACTTTTGCCGAGATTTCTTCCTTTGAGTAACCCAAAAGATGATTTAACTTTAAAATATGTTCCGGTCTATAAGGTGGCAGATAGTGAATTTTCTCCTTGTCGGTTTTTCTGAGCTTCTCAGTTAATTGTGATAAACCGGCGGTGTGCTTTACTCCTACCCTATCAGCCAACTCCTGTATAGAGGGTTGTGAGCCGGTCCAAACAATTAAATCAATGGTAGCTTCACCGCCAAAGATATACTCTTTGTCTGCGTCGATATCAATTATTGCAGCCAGATTGGGCTTGCTTATTCCGAAATAATAGAGAAAACTGCTATCCTGACGATAAAAATAGGTATTGTCTTCATAATTGATTCCACATTCGTCATTGCCGAGAAAAAGCAAGATTCCTGACTTAAATTGTTTTTTCAATTTTTCTCTTCTCGAGATATAAGTTTCTTTTGAGAACATAAGCGTTTGTTTTTATGATTGTTATTGATAATTCGCACATAACTGCTGTTGCTCCCGTAGCAAAGAGAGCAACACAAGCATACGAAAATAGTTATTTGTTACTTCTCAGTACCGGTGTTCTTATCGTTCCATTGAGGAGGCTCAATGTTGAGAATGTGCTTAACGAAGAAATCGCGACGTTTTCTCTCACCATATTTTCCTCCCATGGTATGCCTTTCTCCCGGAAGCATCACAAGATCAAACTCCTTATCATGATCGATTAGTGCTTTTACCACCTGCATGGTGCTCGACGGGTCAACGTTGTTGTCCAAATCACTCATAATAAGCAGCAGTTTTCCTTCCAGAAGGTGAGCATTCTCCATATTGGAAGAGGCGGCGTAATGTTCGCCGATAGGGTATCCCATCCACTGCTCATTCCACCAGATTTTATCCATTCTATTGTCGTGACATGCACAGGCAGAAACGCCCACTTTGTAAAATTCGGGATGGAACAAAAGTGCTCCCATAGTGCTTTGTCCGCCTGCCGACATACCGTAAATACCCATATTGTCGATATTCATTTCGGGATATTTGGCGGCAGCAGCTTTGATCCATGCAATTCGATCGGGGAAACCGGCATCTTTCAAGTTTTGGAAGCATACATCATGGAAGGCTTTCGAGCGGTTTGCCGTTCCCATTCCGTCTATCATTACAAGGATAAATCCGAGTTCAGCGAGAGCAGATGTATATCGTTGCTCAATAGCGAAAAATTTGGGCACGTGTGAATTGTGCGGTCCTGCATATATATACTCGATAACAGGATATTTTTTCGACGGATCGAAATTGGAAGGGCGAACGATCATACCCCAAATATCGGTTTTCCCATCACGACCTTTAGCGCAGAAAACCTCGGGGGGATTCCATCCGGCCGCCTTAACGGCGGAAATATCGGGCTGCAAATCGGGTTTGTAGATAACTTTCCCGCCCTTCTCGACAGAACGTACAACCAAAGTCGGAGGCAAATCTACCCGTGAATAAGAATCGAACATATAGGCATAATCGTGTGAGAAAGTTACGCTATGGTGGGCATTTTCAGGCGTAAGAGGCACTATTTTGCCACTGTCTATATTTAGCAAATAATATTTTTCGAGATAAGGATCTTCACCTTTATCCATTCCGCACCCTATAAACAAAACTTGTCTCTTATCTTCATCCACCCTCACCACATCTTTAACGATCCACTCTCCTTTCGTCAGTTGTTTTTTAACTTTTCCCGAAAGGACATCATAGAGATAGAGATGACGCCACCCGTCACGTTCGGAAATCCAAAGCATCTCATTGGAATTTTCGAACCAATGTTGATACAGAGAATAGTAGTAGATGAAGGTATCGCACTCTTCATTGACAACTGGCCGCAGATCTCCCGAGAGATTTCCTGCATAAATCACATATTGCTGATGTCCGCGTCTGTTAAAATCGAAAGTGAAAAATTCGCTGTTTTTGTTCCACCTGATATTGCCCAAATAGTATTGTTGTTCCACGTTGGGAATATCGAAATGGACTATTTCACCCGTTTCAACCATAAAAAGTGCAGGCCGTCTTACGGGCAGAGCATCACCCGGCTTCGGATATTCATACTCTTCCGTGAAAGGTTGCAATTGAGTGGTGGGCGATGAAGCGATTAAGAGCAATTTCCTGTATTCCACAGGACTGTATTTGCTGCATACAATTTTGCGCGAATCGGGCGACCAATAGATCTTTGAAGAGTAGTAAGCGTAGGGTGAGCCATCGTTGCTCAATTTCTTCCTCTCTCCCGTTTCAATATCCTTAACCCACAGGTTCCCTTCGGAAATATAGGCCTCTTTTTTGCCATCCGGCGAAGGTACGGTTACTTTTTGGTCCTCTTTGTCAATAAGGCCCCAATAAGGTCTGATATAATTATTTTGTTTCTCACATTTAGCTACCTTATAATCGGACAAAGTCATAAAATGGTCCACATCGTCAATGGTGAAAAAGAGCGAATCTTTTTCCGGACGCAATCGGCGTACAGGAAGATTATTGGGATCAACTTTTCTATTAAGAAGCTCCGAAAGAGCCACGGACATACGTTCCCTATCGAATGCCGGTTTCTGAGTTCCCGTTACAGGATCAATTATAAAATACTCAGGCCCTTCCGGTGTCTGTGTCTCATAGGCAAACAGATGTGTTCTATAACCTGCCCTTACGTTTGCAGCACCATAATAGTATTTTGAAGTAAACACTTCGGCATAATTGTCAGCCCTATCGTATAGGCTTTCAATCCCTTGTGCCGACAGAATAAATGGAAAAAGCAAAAGTGCTATAACAAAAAAGTGTTTGTGTCTCATAGTTGATATATTTATTTTTATTTTAGTTAAAACATTGAATTAAGGCGACTTTTTAACCGCCGATAACGACATTGAATCCGTTATTGGTAAAAGTATTTACTATTTCCAATTGCCTCTCTTTACTAGGCTCGGACAACCCGTTATCATCATAAATTCTTCCGAGTTTCTCATATTTATTCGCTGCGATGTTGTGATAAGGCAGCAGTCCCACCATATCGGGCTGTCGCTTTAGCGATTTTATAAAGCCGATTGTAGCATTAATGTTGTCATCCGTACTGCTTACTCCCTCAATCAAGGGAATTCGGATATGGTAAGCTTTATCGTTTTCAGCAATAAAATGAAGATTTTCGAGAATGATCGCATTGTCCACTCCAACCCATTTCCGATGTATATCTGCATCTAAATGTTTTAAATCGTATAAAAACAAGTCAGTATGCGGTAAAATATCTTCAATTACCGATTTTGTTGCATATCCCGATGTATCCACAGCTCTATGAATACCCTCTCCCCCACATTTTACCAGCAATCTTTTCAACTCTTGGGGATAAGCCAACGGCTCTCCACCGGAAAAAGTAACTCCCCCACCTGAGGAATCCATAATGGCGGTTTCTTTCAAAATAGCTGCCATTACTTCATCTTCCGTATATTTTCGTCCGCTCATTTCCATCGCTTTCGTGGGACATACTAAGGCACATTTACCACAAACAGTACACTTTGTGAAGTCGGTTTGGATACCGTCGGCAGTTAAGACAAGTGCCTCTTCGGGACAAATATTCACACATGACGAGCAACCGATACACTTTCTTTTGTTGTAAAATTTCTCGGCTTTAAACGACTGGCTTTCAGGATTGTGACACCACAGGCACGACAACGGGCATCCTTTGAAAAAAACCGTTACACGAATGCCGGGGCCGTCGTTGATGGAGTAACGCTTTATATCGAACAAAAAAGCCATTATGTGAGTTCCGAGTTCTGAGTATGGAGTATTGAGTTAGTTCTGAGTTCTGAGTATGGAGTATTGAGTTAGTTCGAGTTCCGAGTTCTGAGCTCTGAGGCAAGAATAGTAATGCTATGATAAACAGCGACTTCTTAATCAACTATACTCTATATTTCACTTTAAAACGATCGGTTTTCGGTGCGATCAATAATCTCCTGTTTCAAATTCTCGGCAATATCGTTGAAGTAGTCGCTATAACCGGCTACTCTGACCAGCAAATCCCTGTAGTCTTCAGGATTCTCCCTTGCGGCCAGTAAGGTTGCAGTATCCACAATGTTAAACTGCACATGATGTCCTCCAAGCGCAAAGTAAGTGCGAATTAACTTGCCCAATTTCACCACATCTTCCTCACGCTTCATAAGGCTTGGCAGGAAACGCATGTTCAGTAGTGTTCCTCCCGATTTCACTTGGTCTAATTTTCCAAGCGAACGTATAACTGCAGTCGGGCCATGCGTATCAGCACCATGTGAGGGCGATGTCCCGTCAGAAATGGCTTTCCCTGCCAAACGTCCGTTGGGAGTTGCACCCATTATGTTGCCGAAATAGTTATGACAAGTAGTTGAAAGCATATTCAAATGATATTTGCCACCCTTTTTACCGTTGGGACGGCCATCTATCAATTTAAACAGATCTTCATAAACTCTCACTGCAATATCATCGGCGTAATCGTCATCGTTGCCGAAGAAAGGGGTGTTGTTCAGAATTCGCTGACGCAACACCTCTTCACCTTCAAAGTTTACGGAAATGGCATGAAGCAGGGTATCCATAGTGATGGATTTATCCTCGAAAACATGCTTCTTTAAAACCGACAACGAGTCGGTTATAGTGCCTAGTCCTGTACATTGGATATAGGTGGTATTGTATCGTGGTCCGGCGTTATAATAATCTCGTCCCTTTTTTATACAGTCGTCGGTAATTACCGATAAAAAAGTAGCCGGCGCATATTTGGCAAACATGCGGTCGATATAGTTGTTAATCCGTATTTTCAGATCTATGATATATTTCAACTGTGTATGAAATGCGTCATAAAGTTCTTCAAAGGATTTGAAATTGCGCGGATCGCCCGTTTCAATACTGACTTTTTTACCCGTTACGGGATTTATTCCGTTGTTTAGTGTAACTTCAAGGATTTTAGGCACATTCAGGTAACCTGTAAGCAAGAATGCCTCTTTTCCGAAAGCACCTACCTCAATACATCCGCTGCAACCCCCTTCACGGGCATCATTGATTGATTTTCCTGAACGCAACATCTCCTGGATAAAGATATCCGGGTTGAAAACGGAAGGATAACCGTGTCCCTGACGAATAACCTTAATCGCAGCATGCAAGAATTTATCCGGTGTACAAGAGGCAATATGTACCGAATTACCCGGTTGAAGGATATGCAACTCTTCAATAATTTCAAGCATAATATAGGAAACCTCATTAACGCCATCCGATCCATCAGGTTTCACACCACCAATATTGATGTTGGTAAAATCGTTGTATGTACCGCTCTCGCTTGCGGTGACACCCACTTTTGGAGGTGCAGGCTGATTGTTTACCTTTATCCAGAAACAGGAGAGAAGCTCTTTTGCCTCTTCGCGTGTGAGTGTTCCGTTGGCTACATCATTTTTGTAAAAAGGAGCAAGATGCTGGTCGAAGTGTCCGGGGTTAAAGGCATCCCAGCCGTTCAGTTCGATGATTACTCCCAAATGCATAAACCAATACATTTGAATAGCCTCCCAGAAATTGCGCGGTTTATTTGCAGGAACCCAACGACAAACTTCTGCTATCTGCAAGAGTTCTTTTTTTCGCTTCGGATCCTTCTCCTCTCCGGCCATCTCTTCGGCTTTTTCGGCGTATCGCTCAGCTAACCTGATAATAGCATCGCAAGAGACCGCCATAGCTTTCAACTGCTCTTCCTTATCTGTGGCTTCAGGGTCGTTGAAGTAATCCAAATTGGCTATCTCTTCATTGATCTCCTTTTTGAAATCGAGCATCCCCTTTTTATAAACTTTACCATCCAGACAGGTGTGTCCCGGTGCGCGTTGCTCCATAAATTCCGTAAAGAGTCCGGCTTCGTATGCAGCTCTCCACTCATCGGGCACGAAATTGAAAATACGCTCGCGTTGGGTGCGGCCTTCCCAATAGGGAATAACTTCTTTTCGATAAATTTCAATATCCTCTTGGCTGATAGTATAGCGCTGTTGGTCGCGTGTATTGAGCACATTTAGATCTTCCACCGTATGGCAGGTAAGTTCCGGAAATGTGGAGACAGCTTTCGGCTTTTCGCCCCTCTCTCCTACTATTAGCTCATTTTTACCGATGTAAATAGTTTTTTTCTCGCAAATTTCCAGAAAGTTCAGGGCGCGCATCATCGGAATGGAATATTTTCCATTGTTTTCCTTGTAAAATCGGGTGGTTATCAGTGCACGCTCGATGGACAAGGTTGCGGGTGTTGTAACACTCTCCTCCCTTAAATCCTGTATGCGTCGGTTCATACCCGGTTTTTTATGATATTCTTTGTAGAAATTGCCTTCCTGATTCGATTTTCGTTCAGGTATGCGGTTTTGTGTCATTATTGTCTCTAACATTTCTTTGCTTTTTTTTAGATGAAATGTAAAGATAATTAATATTTTTAGATTTGTGCGATTCGGATCTCTTTGACTTGAGATTTCGAAAATTTTGCGGCAAAAATTCAGCTATTGGATTATAAGAATATGGGAAGGATGTTTCGATACAGCCACTAAGAAATTGGGACAAATTATCTGTTATTTGTCCTAAATTATGGGTGATTTTGTCCCGTATTGTGCGAAAATAGCAACTCAGTATAGACAGTCTGTTGGCTTCTGTGATCGGTTATTGAGTTTCGGTTGCTGAACTTGCTGCCATTGAGCAGCCTCTTAATACCTAAGCAACCGAAGTAGATGGAGATGTCTAACCAACTGATTTATAAAAAAATAATTTTTTTTTATACAATTTTTTCCATTATCTTGCGTTTATATATAAAAGGGGACATTTTGGATGAAGAGCGTATATAGATATTTTATACTCGCTATCACTCTGTTTTTATTCTGTAAACTATACTTTAACACAAGGCAGAAAAGAGAGCACTGTCTATATTACGTTGATTATAAATAAAATAATTATTTTTAAAACGAAACGCTATGAGAACTAAAAAACAGACCGAAAAGTCTAAAAATCACTTTTCATTACTGACAATTCTTTTTTTGGCATTATCATTTATTGTAGTATCCTGTGACTTTGAGATTGATATTGATGATATCGTCGATCCTATAGTCACTGCTGACAAGTATGAACCTAACAACAAACTATCTGAAGCCTACGCAATCACCTTAGGCACTAAATACAACGCTAAGATTAGTGATGTTACAGATGACGATTGGTTTAAAATAACCCCGTCACATGGCAAAGATACTTACGATAAAGTGCAAATCAGTGTAACCGATGTCTCTGCTGATTTAAAGATTCGTATGGAGCTTTACGATGTTAATGGCAAAAGCCTTGTGTCACATGGCACGTCAACAGGAGGACAGAGTTTAACTTATACAATTGCCACACCCGGTGTTGAATATTACATCCGCTAAAGCGGATGTAATGGATCGTATTATGACCATAAAACGACCGGTAGTTACTCCTTTACCGTTTCTAATTTGAATGCCAACGATGAATTCGCACCGAACCATACTATCGAAACGGCTAAATCTATTGAACTTGGGAAATCTTATAAGGGGGTAATTGTATCAAAATATGAAGATGATTATTATAAATTTACGAATCCTAAACCCGGCCAATGGATTACCTTTACCATTAGCTTAACCAATATATCCGAAGATTTAAAGGTAAAATTTAACCTTTACAGAGCCGACAAGTCATTATCTTATTCTGTAGGTGCTACTACTGCAGGGGGAGACCTTTCACACACCTTTGTTTCTACACAGGATGAGTTTTATCTGCAAGTATTTGGATGGGATGGATCGTATTATGACCATGCGTCGAGTGGTAGTTATACATTGAATGTTACAGCTGTGAATGCCAATGATGAATTCGCACCGAACCATACTATCGAAACGGCTAAATCTCTTGAATTTGGGAAATCCTATAAGGGGGTTCTTGTATCAAAATATGAAGATGATTATTATAAATTTACGAATCCTAAACCCGGCACTTGGAATTCCTATACCATTAACTTAACCAATATATCCGAAGACTTAAAGGTTAAAATTTGCCTTTACAGAGCCGACAAGTCATTATCTTATTCCGTAGGTGCTACTACTGCAGGAGGAGACCTTTCATATACCTTTGTTTCTAAACAGGATGAATTTTATCTGCAAGTATTTGGATGGGATGGATCGTATTATGACCATGCGTCGAGTGGTAGTTATACATTGACTCCGGTAGTTAATGGAAATGATGATTATGAGCCCGATGATACGTTTGAGCAAGCAAGGGAAATCACTTCGATTCCAAGCAGTGGCCTGACCTTGACAGGTAAAATTTTAGCAAATGCCGCCAATGACAATGGAGGAGATTATGAGTTTTTCAAAGTGTCGTTAGCTAATGGTAAAAAAATATTGTGGTCAATAAAACCGGAAGCTTCAAATACGGAACTGCATTTTCATGTTTACGATCCAAACAAAAAATATCTTGGACTTGTAGATGGTTCAAAGGGTCAAACAATAAAGGGCTCAATGTATAATACAAGCGGAGTCGATTTGTTTTTCTATATCAAATTGGGCGGTTATATTGGTGATAACGGCAACTACACCATTTCATTTACCGAAACTAATGCGAATTAATACATACGGTTTATAATTAAAAATATAGGAGGAATAATTATGAGAAAACTTAAAAAACTCAAATTGCCGGTTGTGATTATTATCAGTCTATTTTCACTGGTCGCATGTTCACGTTCACGGGTTGAGAATGTATCTACAGACGTAGCTAAAGAGGTATTATACGCATACAAAAACAAAGATGTTGAATTGCTTAAAAAGAACGCTTCAGGATTTTTAAAATACGCAATCTCGCCAAGTTATTTCGAAGATAAAAGCGTACAGAGTGATGCAAAAGCTATTGATGAATGGGATGGCACCATAAAAGAAGTGCGTTATGATACCGCCAATATAATGGGCAAAAAAATGATTGTAGCTACGGCATATTTCGCCGATGCGGGACCGGACCAGATTTATGCTGTCGTGTTGTCAAGCTTAGATAATGGGAAAAAATGGGTTTTTGTAGGTACCGGCTTGGCTAAGTTAACAAAGGAGGAATTTAAACAATTAAGCAAAACCATACCGGCCGATGGGGCAAAAAAGGAATCAAAAGTCGATGAGGCGAATAAAGAGACTGAAACAGGAACATATTTCTCAGCCGAGTTGGCCAATGGTGATACTTTTGATAATATAAGTGAGGAAAAAATGGTGGAGTGTATCAACAGCCTTGACGATGACAATTTCTTTATTATTCTGAAGAACAAAGAAGATTTTATTCAAGCCGCATTTTCCGATGGTGATTTTGTTGTTCAATATAAAGAGGATGGGAAACAATTTTCCGCTGAAAAGGTGCTTACAAAAGAGGAGACCATCCAATTGTTTAAAGATTACTATCAAGGGAAAGATAATTGGAAAACAGAGATTGTCTGGGTGGACTTTTAATGCAAAAAATAGTGACAATGAAAAAGTGCTATATACATTTTAAAGAAACATTGTTTACCAAGATACTCATAGTGAGTATGGCATTTTTATTCACTTCATGCTATTCCGAGTATTTATCAATTGGATACTCAGTCCGTTCTAGTGCTGCTGTTTGGAACGATAAACATACAAAAGTGGCTTTTGTAGCCTCAAAACAGGCTACCCGCGATACAAAAGGTTTTTTCACCACTTTTTTTCGTGGGGGATCCCCCTTGTTTCTATTGGAGGATGTTGGACTTTACGTTTTCGATTACGAAAACAAATTACTCGAAGAGTTGGTTAACTTAAAGGACTTAGCCAGCTCGATAAGTACTTATGTGTCAAATGTGTCATACTTGAATGTGACATTAGCACTAACCGATACCATGGTTTATTACTTGGTATCTCCAAAATTTGGTTGGGACTGGAAGTACTACCATATACCAGCATCGATAAAAGAAAAATATGAGCAGCCCTATGCATTTAATATGCATACAAAAACTGCTACAACTGTTGATTCCACGACGTTCAATAATCTTGTCATCAAATCAGAAAAATGCGATCCGATTTTGCTCAAAAAGGAACTTGCACAAATTCCTTTGGCCGATTGGGGACTGAAGCTGCAGGAATTATATCCCAAATCGGATAGGAAATATATTATAGAAACGATTTACCTGTACAATACATCAAGCAAAACTCGACGGGCTGTAGTGGAACAAATCATAGCAAAAAAAAGTAAAGCTAAGATTGAGTCGATACTCAAAGAAATGGATGATTATAGAAATAATCTTGAAGAACCTTGGAAGACCCTTCATGAAATAGAGTCAAAGGATATCTATGAACAAATTAGAGCATTATTGTAAAGTAGTTTGCCTTATGTTTGCCTCATTCGGCGAAGTCTGCGATTTCGTAGTAAACTTCGCCGAACGAGATGGGTGCGTTGTTCTACGGACAAACCGTTTGTTTGTGGGTGATGCTTGTTCTGCACATGTAGTGCGCTAGGCCTCTTATTTGAAAGCATACCTTAAACCAACATATACAGCGCGGTAAGCAGATGACTTTGTGGAGCAAAGTAAAAGCGTTAGGGGCAAAGAAATCTTAAAAAGGCAAAAAAATATTGATATGGTTTACTCACTTGATAATTAGAGTAATAATATAGAACTTATCCTATTTCGCTCAAAAAAATGCCACACTGTTAAGAAAATAGAAAAAACGGAATGAAAAAGTGCTATTTATATTTTAAAGAAACATTGTTTACCAAGATACTCATAGTGAGTATGGCATTTGTATTTACATCATGCTATTCCGAGTATTTGACAATGGAATACGACCTCCATTGGGGTGCTGTTTGGAACGATAATCAGACAAAAGTGGCTTTTGTTGCCTCAGCAGAAGCCTTCCGTCGTCCGAAAGGTATCGCCACTTTCCCCGATGGGGGACAATCCAAGTATTTATTTAAGGATGTTGGACTTTATGTTTTTGATTGCGAAAACGAATCACTTGAAAAGCTAATTACCTTTAGTGAGCTAACAGGTTTGATAGGCTCGTCGAGAATAAGATGGAGCGTAACATTAGCGCTAACCGATACCTTGGTTTACTACTTGATATCTCCTGTTCCTGGTTGGGACTGGTGGATTGAAAATGCCAGCACCCCGGAATCCCAACGATTTATAGAATCGTTAAGGGAAAAAGATGGGCAGCCGCGTGCATTTCATATATATACCGAAACCGATACAGCTATTGATTCTACGACTTTCAATAATCTTCTTATCGAATCGGAAAAATGCGATCTGACTTCGCTCGGAAGACTAGTTTCAAAAGTTCCTTTGGCCAATTGGGGCCTAAAGCCGAAAGAAATATATCCAAAATCGGACAGGGAATATATTAATGAAACGATTTACCTACACAATGGTTCAAGCGCAACCAGACGGGCTGTAGTAGAGCAAATAATAGCAACAAAAAGTAAAGCTAAGATTAAGTCGATACTCAAAAAAATGGATAAATATTACGATGGTTTTGAGGAACCCTTTACGAGAACATACAAGCGGCAAGCAAAGGAAACCTATGATCAAATTAAAGCATTGATCTAAAACTTATTAGAATGAAACAGAAAAAAATTTATTATTTCATCGGATTGGTAATCCTACTAATTATCTTTCTTCTTTTACCTAAATGCCAACCAAAGACTATTTGCAGTTCTTTTGACAGGAACGATGAGGGCTGGAAAGTAGTTGGCGATGTTATAAACGCTTTTGCCAAACCTAATTATCATAATACGGATGGTAATCCTGGTGGTTATTTGTCAGCAACCGACGAAACTACAGGCGGTGTTTGGTATTGGAGCGCTCCAAATAAGTTTTTGGGTTCCAAAAAGGCAGCTTTCAATAAAAAACTTCAATTCGACTTGAAACAATCTGCTCTCAATAATCAGTTTGAAGACGCTGATGTAATACTTGAAAGCAAAGATTTAACTTTGGTATTTAGATTATCATCGCATCCAGATACTGCTTGGACATCATATTCAGTCATCTTATCACCCGAAGCAGGCTGGAAAATAAATACTATTCATGGTAAACCAGCAAGTGAAGAGGACTTTATTAAGGTGTTATCTAATCTTACTAGTTTAAAAATAAGAGGAGAGTTTATTTCCGGTCCTGATGTTGGCTCAATTGATAATGTATGCTTGTATTTAAAATAATTACGTAAAACTGTTGGAAAATAAAATATTAATTTTTAAAACGTAACGCTATGAGAACTAAATTAATTATTATCATCGCTCTGCTTGTGGCCGCTTTTTCATGTCCGGCACAAGCACAAGTAAAAGTAAAATTAAACGTTAAAGGGCTTCTGAATACAGTAGTAAAGGAAGCCGAGAAAGCAGCAGAGAGAAAAAAGGAAAAAGAAAAGGAACAAGCAAAGGAACAAGAGCTGACTTCCGAGAAAGCAGGAACGACTGCAACTGAGAAAACCGAGGCGACGGCAACTGAAAAAACGGAGGCGACGGCAACTGAGAAACCACAAACGCCGATAACTTATGAAAAATTAATTATCCCTCTATATTCAGGAAGCAAGATTCAGGATGACTATAAAACCGGTTTTGTTGAAGAGATGCTACTCATTATTAATGAGTCTACTGTTCGAAATGTTGAAGGTTATGTAAGACGCGTTTTTTGTGCTGCTCCGGAGGGGCGTTCTGAATTAGAAATAGCAAGAAACTACGAAAACGCCATTAAAGAAAGTGGCGGGTCAATATTGTTAAAAACCCGTAAACCACAAGCAATTGTAATAAACGGTAAAAAATTTAGCGAGATTTTCAGCAAACACAGGAGGGATATGATAACACGGACTCAGAACGACCTTCCTACTTTAGCAACAGAATTCTTGTCAGGAAAGTTTAGCACGACGGACAAAGATATTTATATCATGATTGCTATATGTCGCGGAGCCCGTCAAGCACTTGACGACAAGTGGACATATTATGAAATTGTTACCGTAGAAACTGAGCCCATGGCAATGGGAATGGTGACTGCGGCAGCTATAGGAGAAGGGCTATCAACACTCGGACGCATTCCCATTTATGATATCTTTTTTGATACGGGGCAATCCGAAGTAAAACCGGAGTCTGCCGATGCATTGAAAGCCATTGCCGAATACCTTAATGCCAATGAAACTCAAAAAGTAGTAATAGTGGGGCATACGGACAACGTAGGTGATTTTGATATGAATATAACTCTTTCACAGGAGCGGGCAAATGCGGTAATGGAAAAACTGATATCCGAATATGGTGTCAGTAGAGAACAACTCAGACCATTCGGCGTAGGTCCCGTTTCACCTATTGCAAGCAATTCCACGGAAGAGGGCAAAGCCCAGAACAGACGTGTCGAGGTAGTAGAACAATAGAACGCAATCGTAAGACCGATTGATCATTTGTGGCCGGGGATTTGCGTTCAGAACGCGCATTTCCTCGGCCACTTTCATTTCCCTGGCCGCCTGCGGCGAAAACTAATTAAGGATATGCCATTAACTACTTTAGGAAATTTTTGGCAACTTATTTCCTTAGTATCACCTAACAAACATCTCTAAATGTGACATAATTATAACATTGGTGCTAAAAATGTGTGAAAAATCACATTTTTAGTACTAATAATGTGAAATAAATCACCGTCTTTTATTAACAATAGTTTTCGAGTTTGATTTTCGGACTTTATCATGTTTTCTAAATTTAAGTGTAAACCTATTTCAGGACATGACATTAATTTCCGTTCTTCTTTTTGGGGTTCAATTGTTTGGGCTGGTTAGTATTTTCTATCTTTTTAATGCTATCAGCTGTTGGCAAATCTTCCGACATGGTTCCGCCTAACTCTTTAATGGTTTTGCGTACTTTTTTACCAACTTCGTGGTGTGTTTTGTTGGCTTTATGTTTGCCTTTTATATTTTCTCGTTTTAGCTTCTCTTCGGTTTGTGTAGCACGGAAAAGGTTGGCTGCCAATTCGGTACTACCCATATGATCAAGTATCTGTTGAGTTTTCTTTAACCCCTTCTTTTTATGGATTGCCTTAGCATCTAACCCGCCATATAAGCCCTTGTAGCCATGGTTTTGGAAGATAGCATAATCAATTGGTTCTACTACTCCGGCATCTTTTGCCGCTGCTGCAAGTTGTGCATTGTGTTTTGCCATCTCGTTTCGTAAAAACAAACGTTTCTCATCTTCAGAGCTCAAGCGGTTATACTCGTCCATTTTGCTTATTTCCTGCAAACGAGTTTGCACTGCAAAATAAGTTTGTCCCAAAGCGACAACTTCTTTACTAGGATCAGCATTTTGAACAATTAGATAACAAGCGTAACGGGATAGTTTAACACTTTCGACTTTACGCCGCGCTGTTTTTCCAAGGCTTATCATTTCGAGGATATCCTCGAAATGATGAATCACTTGTTGATTACTGTTTACACATGCTTCTTTTGCCCTATCCTCCTGGCATGGGAGTCAAGTCATTGTATAATAGCAATTTACAATCATTACCCATATGCTGAAATATAATGACAAAACTTTGGAAGTATCATTATTGAGTTGTAATTTTGAGCATATCAATCAAAGAACTGCACCATAGGTTGATTCTATAAATCATAAAACACAAAGAGTATGAATGAAAATATACAGGAAAAAGAAACTCATGATTTTTCACCCATTGTACGTGCTATAGGTTCTGACCTCGAACAAACACAAGTACGCATGATTACCTCGGCTAATGCCAACATGCTATTCCATTATTGGAAAGTGGGGCATTTCATACTCTACCTACAAAAGAAAGAGGGCTGGGGAAGTAAGGTCATTGACAATCTTTCAAAGGCAATCCGCTCTCAGTATCCCGACAAGAAGGGTTATTCTCGCAGGAACATATTCTATATGTGCCAGTTTGCAAGTGATTATCCACTGGTAGTTTTGAAAGGAATGGGTAAAATGGATAACATACTTATTAGTCCTTCTGTTGAGAATGTATTACAACGAACAAATCAACTAAACCAAATTGTGCAAGAACCTCTTGCACTAATTCAAGATGATGATAATCAACATCATACAATCGTGCAACAACCTATTGCACAATTAAAAGAAGTGTCAGAAACACTCTCTTCCATTTACCACGTAGATATTACTAAAATTGAGGAACTCTTCAAGTTCTCTGCCGTTGTTCGCACTAACTGGGCAAGTCATGTAATACTACTCAATAGCAAACTCCCATTAGGGGAACGCTATTGGTACATCACTCAAGCTGTAGCAAACGGATGGAGCAGTACTGTCTTGCAAATGCAAATAAAAACTAATCTTTTCGCTCGGCAAATAAAGGCAAATAAAGTAAGCAACTTTTCTGCACGCCTGCCAAAACCACAAAGCGACCTTGCCAACTACCTAATGAAAGACCCTTACATATTTGATATGATGGGGCGAACAGAGATAATGGCAGAGAAGGACATTGAACGGCAGCTTGTATCGCATATCACAAAGTATCTGCTTGAAATGGGTAGCGGTTTTGCATTCGTGGCACAACAGAAGCATTTTGAAGTGGGCGACTCAGATTTCTATGCCGACCTGATTCTCTATAACATCAAACTACATGCCTATGTTGTCATTGAGCTCAAATCCACACCATTCAAGCCCGAATACATGGGGCAACTTAACTTCTATATCAATGTTGTAGATGATTTTTTACGTGGTGAACACGATAACAAAACTATTGGTTTACTTCTCTGTAATGGCGGCAATAAGATAATAGCCCAATATTCTCTCTCCGGTTACGACCAACCTATTGGCGTGAGTGATTATCAACTCACAAAGGCAATTCCAGAAAATCTCAAATCTGCATTGCCTACTATAGAAGAGGTAGAAGAAGTACTGTCAAAGATTGTAGATCAGAACATATAGTAATCACAAACACAAGAGTGGCGAATAATTAGGGATTTGCTCACTGCGTTCGCATTTCCCTCCCCGCCTGCGGCGGGGCGAGGCAAAGCACGAGGGATTTAGTCGTTTCACTCCTACATCCCTGACTACTCGCCGTAGGGGCCCTTACAAGTCGAAAGGCCTGAAGCTGCGCTTCTGTTTTTATACAATAAATCCCACCACGAAACTCGTAACACGAACCACGCACCAACTCGGAACTACATACTCGATACTCAGAACTAACAGAATCCCTCTCTCTCCGAGGGATTGTGCGCTTCGCGCATTCCCTCCCCGCCTGCGGCGGGGCGAGGCAAAGCACGAATAAAAAATGGCGTTCAAGTAAACTTGACGCCATTTTTTCCGTGCTTTGCGGAGAGAGAGGGATTCGAACCCCCGGAAGCTTT
>JAPXOZ010000016.1:0-39084 GCA_033811195.1 Bacteroidales bacterium
TCGCTATTACACTTGCAAGTGCAGGGACAAGATGCATACTATGCTATGAATCACAACATCAGAGCGTTTGCTTTTCCTCAGTTGAAGCTCGGCATCCGCTTCTAATGATAATTAGCGAGTAGCATTAATAAAGCTTAATAGGACCGACTAAAATATCTTTTAGTCGGTCTCTTTTTTTCTTCACTTTTTCTTTGCTCTACTGGCAATTTTAATAGTTATTGTAGTGCGAAAATCCTATTTTTGTGTTGCGTTATTGTTTTAGCCTGACAATAAGTTTATCCGATAAGAATAATAGGCTACTATTATCCGCCGACAGTTTATGTTGGCAAAGTTGGAAGGTTGTATTGTATACATGAATCTGAAAGTGAGATTAAAGTGTTCGCAACACCGGCAGATATTCTGGAACATGAGTTACTTGTATACCCTCATATCGGATTAACAGAATTTAACATATCATAGAGTTAAAAAATGTCCAAACATCAAACAGTTACCCATCCGTTCCGGCCTCTTTTTCAAGCCGATTCGAAAATATTGATTTTGGGTTCTTTCCCCTCTGTCAAAACAAGAGAATACGGATTCTTTTACGGACACCCGCAGAATCGCTTTTGGATATTACTTGAGCGAATTTTTGGTGTGAAACTTAGCACAGATGTTGAAGAAAGAAAGGCCTTTCTTTTACAGCATCATCTCGCCTTATACGATGTTATTTACCGGTGCGATATCATCGGCTCAAGTGATGCCAGTATTAAAAACGCCGTTCCCTCGGATTTAAGTCCTATTTTTAAAGAGGCGGATATAAAACAGATTTTCTGCAACGGTGGTACTGCTTATCGCTATTATAAAAAGTATCAGGAGCAACAAACCGGATTTAAAGCTGTTCAACTACCCTCTACAAGTCCTGCCAATGCAAGATCTTCTATGGATGATTTGTATAGTAAGTGGAAATTAATTAAAGAAGTTTAATTAGAAATAGTAGATATGATATAAATCATTAGAATTAGTTAATGATAAATGGGTAAAACAATAAGGTATCAATGAAAACAAAACTAATTATTATGACATTAGCACTCCTCTCCTTCCTCGGATGTACAAACGCGCAGAACAAAGAACTTGTCTCAGTATCCTACCACCGTTCCGGTATGCGCAGTGATGACTGCACTGATATTATAGTTAACAAAACGACAGACATCTATACCCTGGTTTTTGAAAAAGGTCGCAACGAAGATAATAAGATAAGTTTTGAAATTGACAAAAGTGATTTTGATGAGTTAGCGACGATTGTGTTCGGAATGAGCAAGCCCCGTAAAGAACGCCGTGGCTATGTCCTTGATTTAATGGAAACCCTTCAGGTATCATTTATTAAAAACGACAAAACTTTTTACCGAAATTATAGCATCAATCAACGCAAAAACAAGAGAACTGCGGAATTAGAGGAACAAGCAATTGATTTGATGTATCATTGGATTGACAAGTACAAGAAACAATTCGAAATTCGCTTTAATTACTCTAAAGGTATTGCAACGCCTACGGAAATTTACACCCACGCAGAACCTGCCGACTTGGTGAAGGATTTAGGTGTCTTTATAGAGCGCCTTGACCCGAACCGTGATGAGCAATGTGGCGGAATAAATCACTATTCCCATCGCTGGCGTGCCTTAAAACCCGGTATAGTTACCGTTTGGCTCCATGAATTGAGCTTAGGGTATGACAACGCCAGTAAGTTTCCAGAAGAATACGAACCCACCGCCTGCTACATCATCGATGAAACCCTGCATGTGCGTTACTCAAAAGAGGAAACGGAAGCAACACAGGAAAGATTTAAAAAGCAAAAAAAACACAATAGGAGAACTGAATAATGCTTTTATTAGGAGTAAGAGAAGAAAATGGTTGGCTGGCGTCAACATTTAATCTGACCTATCCGGTCGGATGGGAAAAAATCTGTAAAGCTGTAAGCATGGCTTATGGTTATTACAATAATGTAGAGGTTTTAGTCGATAACGAAGTAATTGACATTTCCTCAGCAGAGGAGATTTTGACACTCGGGGAAGCCGGGACAATGACAATTCGCGGTATATCGACAATAATCAAAGTCCCGATTATGATTACTTTTTTTAATCAGCTTCAGACTGTAAATGTGACCATGCCATGTACGGCAGGAGAATTTGAGAAGGCTGATTATCAGAGGTTCAACATGTCGCTGGGACAATATATGGACAGTTTGGAGTTGGCGATGTATCGTTGATTAACATTTTTATCCTATGTAACAAAAAACATTTCAAAACCATAAGACCATGACAATAACTAAGAAAAGCTTGATAATGCTTACGCTGTTAATTGTTACACTGTTAGGAGTAGCATTTAGCATGAATGCGCAGCAAAGGGTAAATGTGAAAACTCTCTTTGATTTGTTGCCTTCGGATGCTTTTTTTCTTATGCCTTCTGATGATCCGGCCGAGTTAGAAAAGCATATCAAGGTGTGCGACTATAGATATGGATATCTTCAATTGGAGTTCGAAGACCAGAGCTACTGGGAAATGTGCTATTGGAACTTAAATAACGGCGACAAATTAATTGCCGTAAGCAGTTACATAACACATTCTTTTTTTCTTTATAGCGACGGGGAAGTAACGTTCACAACTGAGTTTGGAATAGATGAGATTCTTAATAATATGTATAGTAGCTTTGCTATGAACCCCTATGACAATTGGTTTAGACTCCATGTTCCTAGACATGGAACTTCCATTTACCTTAGCATAAATGAAATTGAGTCACAGATTTATAAGTGGCAAAATGAGATGTTTGTTCGTATTGACAAATATCCCACCCAAAACTGCACTCACCAACAGCTTGTGGAAGGTTTCGCCAATGCACTCGGTACTGCTGATGCAGACTATTGCTTACAATATCTTTTACCAGCCTATGTTTCGGAACAATGCATGAACGTCTTTGAAGGAAATAAAGAGCAATTTATATGTGATCTAATTGCAGGCGAAGATGGACAGAGCTTCATAAAACCCCAAAAACTGAGCGATATCAAGTCAGCAACCTATCGTTACACCCCCGATGATGGATTTGCCAATCATATTATTCTCATCGAACTAAATGACGGCAGTTCCTACACCTACTATCCAAGCTTGGAATCGGTTGAAGTGTTAGAAATGTTTAAAAATGGTGAATATGGAGAGTTCATCACCAGAATTCCATATATCACAGGAGGAGTGGGATAAGAAATAGAGACAGTTTTACAGACAAAAAGGTCATGTCAGAATAGCATGCAGTTACCGAGACATACTTGGCTACTGATTTTGAGTGTTCTGACGTAGTTGGTGCCATATCACAAAAACACGCCGCAAACAACTGGGAAATCCTTATCGTGTTTGTGCTGTTTGCTATAACTGTGCTGGGAGCGACATTATGTGCGAATGAACAAAAGGATGTAGATGTAAAAACACTTTTTGATTTGTTGCCTTCGGATAGATCGAAGTAAATAACGAACGCCGTCAAAAAAACGGCGTTTGTTATTTATGACAGCATATTTTATTTAATTCTAGAAATTATTTCTGTCCGAATATCGTAAAGTCAAAATAGACCATTGTTAATTCATGGATTGTCATTTCATTTGCCTTTACTTCAAAAAGCATATCATCAGGATTGGGTGGTCCCATTTCTGTAACTGTATTGTTGGAGAAAGCATACCCTTCAACAGGTATCCCCATTGGTCCCAAATCAATCTTTTGATTCTCGTTTTCATCGTGATAAGCTATAATGATGTATTTACCTTCAGGAAGAGACTCTAGACTCCAAACAGCAGAGTTGTTTTCGATAGAAAGGGCCACTTTTTGAGTTGCCTCATGTTTGGAAAAGTTCTCCTTTCCCTCGAAAAGAGCCACCATAACTGTTCCGTCGTTGCTTTTCAGATTTTCAAAGCTAACGATTAATTTTCCATTTTGAGCCTGCATCTGAGTTGCAAAGAACACAATTGTACAGGCGAGTAATAATAAGCGTTTCATCTTTTTACTCAATAAGTTATAAATTCAAATATCCTTTTAATGATTCAACATATTCTTCAAAGGCTTTTATGCCTTCTTCTGTGATTTTACATACAGTGCGGGTTCGTTTTCCTACAAATCCCCTTTCTACTTCAATATAACCCGCTTCACTCAACTTATCTATTTGCACACTCAAATTCCCCGATGTAGACTTGGTTTGATCTCTCAAATAGACAAAGTCAGCCTCTTCCACCGATAGCAATATGGACATTATTGCCAATCGAAGTTCGGAATGAAGTAAGGGGTCAAGTTGTTTAAACATGCCTTTTACCTTTCAAGTTCAAAACATGCCCCGGAATAACCATCATTATCAAAAAGATAAGTGCGAAAATCAGAATGGATGGGTATCCTTTTACAATCAGGCACAAGAAAGAGAGAAGAATTCCTGCAAATCCTGAAATAATAATGGGCTTAAATTTAATTATCAGTCCTGTAATAGCGGTTCCACTACCCATCATCAGTACTACGATAAAAAGAATGGGAAATTCCCAAAAAAAGATTGATGGAATAGAGACGGCTAACGCACCTATTCCAAATACCAACCATACATAACCGATAATTCTGTCAATATAAGTTTTGACCCCACTTTCTTGTTTTCTAAGAACCCACATCATTGTTGGAAAACCTATGGCAGGAATTAAAAACCACAAGTAATTCCATTGAGGATTGCCTGTTGTTGAAAAGAGGTACCAAACCAACAGTGAAACAAATACGGTTGTATAGCCCCAAATAAGAAATGGTATTCCATTCCCTTTTTCAATGCGCTGTTGCGTGTTACGAATCATTCGAGCGATGAGTTCCAAACTCTCCTTCTCATTTAGTTGTTTTTCTTCCATTGTGATACATTTTGAAATGTGATTTATTTAGTTTGTTATTGAAATCTGACGCAAATATAAATCGGTTTATTTTATAAACCAAATAAAAACGAAAAATTTCAACTTTTTTTTCAAAAAACACTAAAAAACGAGATTAATTAATCTTGCAATAAGTTTTGTTTTATAACTTTACCCCCAATTATGTCAGAAAATAACACATTTATCATGAACCACAAACGTATTATATCCCTTTTGATTGTTTTTATAATCTCCTCTTTCTCCTGTTTAGTGGCTCAGGAGCCGCAAGCTCGGAATCACGCATCAGATAGCTTAGCGCATCAAAATGATTCTTTAAACAGGGTGTTACTTAAAGATTATAAAAGTCGCCTTATTGAAATAGACTCCATTCGCAGATTGGATTCGATAAGACAAGCTAGCCTGGAAGAACAATTGGCTACACTCAAGACAACAGACAACCTTAAAAAGGAAGAGATTCAAAGGCAACTTGCTACTATTCAGCAAAGAGAAATAGATAGAGTTGCACGGAAGAAAGCGAGAGTAGACTCCCTACGCAGCGTGGCAGTAGGATATCCTGTAATCGGCGTGCTAAAGGATACTATTTTTTCACTATATGCGCGTTTAGGTTCCTTTACTCCAAAGGAGAGAGCGCAAAATGTTAGTGAGCGGATAGAAATTTTGTATGATGATGATTTTATGGATCCTGATTCACTCTATGTGGTAACGACCGAGAATTATCGGGATATAATGTATCAAGACAAAATTTTGATGAGTATCACGGAAACCGATGCTATTTGGAGTAATACAACTATTGATGAACTTGCTCAAGAGTACTTGTTACTAATTCAAGATTCGATTAAAAATGCCCGTGTAGAAAACAGTTTGCCACGTTTGCTTACCAGGATAGGGTTGGTTATTCTCACAATAGTTGTTCTGGTTTTTATGATCGTCGGTGTGAATAAGCTCTTTAAATGGTTGACAAAGTATATCAATGAAAATAAAAAACATTGGTTTAAAAATCTTAAATATCGCGATTATACATACTTATCAGCCGAACAAGAGATAAAGCTTGTAACCAATCTATTTAAATTACTACGTTGGGTAACCATAATTCTATTGCTTTTCTTTGTTATTCCCGTCATTTTCAGCATCTTTCCATTTACAAGAGGTTGGGCAGATATGCTATTCGGAATGATATGGAGACCTGTGAGGAAGATGTTTATTTCTATTTGGAATTATCTTCCCAATCTATTCACAATACTGTTGATATACATAGTTTTCAAGTATTTGGTTCGTCTTATTCGTTATTTCTTTAAAGAGATTGAATCAGGGAAGCTAACAGTCGGCGGATTTCACAAAGACTGGGCTTTGCCCACATTTGCCATTATTCGTATTCTTCTCTATGCGTTTGCATTTATCATGATATTTCCCTACTTACCGGGCTCCGATTCTCCCATTTTTAAAGGAGTTTCCGTATTCCTTGGTCTCCTGGTCTCTTTGGGCTCATCATCGGCAATCTCAAATATGGTAGCAGGTTTGGTCATAACATATATGCGTCCCTTTGTAATTGGCGACAGAATTAAGATCAATAATATTTCGGGTGATGTTATAGAAAAAACTATATTAGTTACACGTTTAAGAACTGTTACCAACGAAGAGATAACAATTCCCAACTCAGCTATTTTATCTGGAAATACCATAAATTACAGCAGATTTTCCAAAGATCCTGGATTAATTATCTATACCATAGCCACATTTGGATACGATATACCATGGAAAAAGGTAAATGAGATTCTTATAGAAGCAGCTTTACGTTGTAAAGAAGTTTTGAGAGAACCAAAACCTTTTGTACATCAAGCAGAACTGAATGATTTTTACATATCGTATAGAATACATGCTTACGTAAGCGAAGCAAAACACCAGGTAATAGTATTCTCGCAGCTTCACGGACATATTCAAGATGTTTGCAACGAACAAGGTGTTGAACTGATGTCGCCTCACATTATGGAACATCGTGCTGCAAATCGGGTTGTTATGAATCCGGGGTGCGCTCCAAAAGATTATAAAGCTCCCGAGTTTGATGTGAACGTGAATATTGATAACAAAAGTGAGAAACAAAGCGATAGTAAATCAAAGAGTTAAGAGTATTGAGTTAGAGTTTTATTAGTTTTTCAACTTCCTACAGCCCTCTATAGCCATTTCTAAAAATTTTTTGTATATTTGAAAAAACAAATTAAGGTAAAACTATGACAACGGAAGAAATGAATAAACATGAAGAACGCGAACTGTTATTAGATTCTGTTCGCGATTTCAACGAGAGGGAATATATTCCCAGACAGGAACTGTTCGAAGGACTGAAAGGGGAGCAAAAACCCCACACCCTATTTATCGGTTGTTCCGATTCACGCGTGGTTCCGCATATGTTGACAAATAGTTTAGCCGGAGATCTTTTTGTTGTACGCAATATAGCCAATCTTGTCCCTTTTTATGAAACGGAGACCAAAGAATTCGTAGCCACTTCTGCAGTAATTGAATATGCCGTGTTAGAGTTGCAGGTCGAAAACATTGTGGTTTGCGGACATTCAAACTGCGGTGGTTGCGGAGCCCTCTATATGGGGGAAGATTTGAACAAATTGCATCATACGAAGAAATGGCTTGAGCTTGCAATGCCGGTAAAAGAGATTGTGGAAGAAAAAATAGCCAAAAAGAAAATTCCTTTGGAAAAACGTGAAGAGTATACGGAGAAAATGAATGTTGTGCTTCAGTTGCGCCATTTGATGCATTATCCTTATATTCGGTCACGCGTAAGAGCAGGTAAATTAACCTTGTACGGATGGTACTATAGTATCGAAGAGGGACGTATTTACAATTACGACAAAAAGAGCAGAAAGTTTATCAAGGTGGAGTAATGTTGAGTTTGTTAACAAATAACGAGGGTGTCGATTAAAACGACACCCTCGACTGTTTTATATAGAGACCTATTATAAGGTCACTAAGGGTTTCTCATTAATCAGCGGGAGTAAAGGGGTTCCCATGACTATTCCGCGGAGGCCAGTTCTTACTCTCCGCTGTCGCTACTTGGGTGGTATTGATCATGTTCTGCTCAATATCAGATCCCTCGGCAAATACTCGGAACAATCCTGGTGGTTGGCTGTGGCGGGCAGGCAGGCTGTTGACTAACGCGGTCATATTGGTACCGGATATTTTGTTGTCGTAACAGTATAGCTCTCTCAACACATCATTCCTGCTTAGATCAAGTGATGTGAGTTGGTTTCCGTAGCAGTGTAGATTCTTCAATGCAGGATTATTGCTTACATCAAGACCGGTGAGATGGTTGTTATCGCAGACCAGACTCACCAACCTGTAATTTTTGGTTACACCGAGCAAGGTGATTTTGTTGGATCGGCAGGAAAGAAACTCCAATGCACTATTCTTGAATAAATCAAGTATGGAGAGTTGGTTGTTGTCGCAGAACAGATTCGCCAACGCAGTATTCTGGCTTAAATCAAGAAAGGTGAGGTAGTTGTTCTCGCAGAACAAACTCTCCAATTCGGCATTTTTGCATACATCAAGCGAGGCGAGTTGGTTGTTGCTACAAACCAGATTCTTCAATGCAGTATTCTTGCTTAAATCAAGAGAAGTGAGTTGATTGCTGTTGCAGTAGAGTACCTTCAAGGCTGCATTATTGCAAACGTCAAGCGAGGTTAGTTGGTTGTCGTCGCAGTGCAAATGGGTTACCTTTCCGTAAACGGTTACGACCTGCGCACCGAGGATATATGTAGTCTCAGAGTCGAACTTGGTTACTCCCTCGTCGTCATCTTTTGTGCCGTTGTTGTTGAGATCAATCCAAACATGATGACGGTCTGCCTCGGCAGCATCAATCCTGAGCAAAATGGTACTTCCCACAGACTTGGTAGTGGTCAGCGTTATATATATGGTATTAGGTGGCACACTCTTGAGGATAGCATATGTAACGCCCTTGTAGGTAATGATGACAGTGTCGTCGGTCTCAGTGATGGTAAGGTTTGCATCGCCATTTTGACCTGGTTCGCCTTGCTCACCCTTAAGACCCTGAATACCTTGTTCACCCTGAACACCATGTTTAATAATAATCTTTCGCCCGTCACTCATAGTGAGCTCATAACCGCTCTTGTCCTCTAATTCCATATATGATACCACGCTTATCTTTTTATTTATGGCATCAACTAGTGCCTTCATAGTGGCAAGTTCTCTCTTTTGCTCAGCAAGTGCCCTCTCTTGCTCATCCAACCGACGATAAATATCGTCAAGGTCTACGCAACCGGTAAAAATGATCATCACTACCAGCGCTAGTGTTGTTAGAGTTTTTTTCATAATGTTGGTTTTTCTACAAGACAATATTTTTGATATTGCTTTGTAAAATTATAAAGTTTTTTTCAATGATACAATTTTGATAGTTATAAGTTTCGAGTATATAGTCCTGAGTTAGTGCGAGTGGGAGTAGGACGCAATTAGCAATGACTTGCCGTTAATTAGAACTTAAGAACTAAAAGTCAACGACTAACAGTCAACAGCATTTTTTTATGCTTACTAATAATTAGCGAGGGTGTCGTTTTAAGCGACACCCTCTACTGTTTCTAAAAAGACCACCTTAAGAAGTCTTTAATAAGTTTTCCTTTAACTTCACGGAGTGTAGGGGTTACCATTGTGATCCTGCACGGACCAATTTTTGCCCTTAGCCGTTGCCGCTTGGGGAGCGGTGATAACGTTCTGCTCGGTGCCGGATCCCACGGCGAATACCCGAAACTCCCCTATTTCCTTTCCGGTGCGATTAGGCAGTCTATTGATCAGAGTAGTCATATTGCTACCGGATATTTTATTATTGTAGCACCATAGCCGCTGCAATAAGAGATTCTTACTTACATCAAGAGAGGTGAGTTGATTGTTGTTGCAGTAAAACAACCCCAACTCGGTATTTTGGGTAACATCAAGCGAGGTGAGTTGGTTGTAAGAGCAGACCAGTACCTCCAATTTGATATTATTTTCCACATCAAGCGAGGCGAGGCGGTTGTTGGTGCATTCCAGATACTCCAACTCGGAATTATTTCTTACATCCAGAGAGGTAAGTTGGTTATCATTGCAGTACAAAAACTCCAATGCAGTATTATTTCTCACATCAAGCGAGGTAAGTTGGTTTGAGGAGCACTGCAATGTTGCCAACTCGGTTCTACTGCTTACATCAAGCGAGGTAAGTTGGGCATGCGAGCAGTCAAAGGCCCCTACCTTGCCATAAATGGAAATAGTCTTTGATATAATGGTGTAGTCAACAGCTACGCTACCAAACTTAGTTACCGCCTCACCGGCATCTTTGATGCCGTTGTTGTTGAGGTCTATCCACACATCAGGGCGGTCGGCCTCAACAGCGTCAAAGGATAGCGATATTATTTCACCAACGTTTTTGGTAGTGGTAAGTAGGATCATAGGAGGTGTTTTGCCTTTAGGCAGGGTGTAGGTAACGCCTTTGTAAGTTATGATAATGGAATCATTTGTCTCGGTAATGGTAAGATTGGCATCACCATCTTGACCATCATTGCCTTGATCGCCCTTGTCACCTTTTGCGCCCTGAGCACCATGTTTGAGAACAATCTTGCTTCCGTCGCTCAAGGTGAGCTCGTAACCGCTCTTGTCGTTAAGCTCCGTGTATGAGACCACGCTAACCTTTTTATTAATAGCTTCAACAAGTGCCTTTACAGTAGCCAGTTCCCTCGCTTGCTCGTCCAAACGGCGGTAAATGTCGTCAAGATCAACGCAACCGGCAAAGAGTATCATGACTGCCAGCGAGAGTGTTGTTAAAATTTTTTTCATAATATTCGTCTGTTTTATGTAGAGACCATATTATCGGATCTATATGTGATTTTCCGTTAACTACCGGGAGTATCAGGCTAATCTACTACTCGATATTGTAGCGTTTGCACACTTCTTCGTAGCTTAATTGTGCCAATTCTTGCTGCAATTTTTTTGTATTATCCGAACTTTTCATTACGACTCCGTCCACACCAATAAATATAAGCCGATATTGCCATACCCCTTTGGCACCTTTTACATTTGAGCCGTCGGTAGAAGTAACATTTATTTCAACAAAGAACTGATCCATAGCTGACTTAGCATAAATAACGTAATTCACCATCTTACGTCCGTCTCCGAATTCAGTATAGCCATTTGCCGCAAAAAATGCCGGTAAATTCCAAATAAATTTCTCGGTTGACCTTCTGATATAGCAAAGCGTAACATATTTTCCGTCCTCTATATCTGCAATTGTTTGCTTTGGAAACTTAAAAACGTCATTTTGGTGCCTAAAATAAGCAAAGTCAGGTCTGAAGTTGTGCCAATCAGCAGCAGGGGCGAAAGCAGTCCAATTTGTATAATTTACATTGGCATTTCCCGTTTCACCTTTTTCACCTTTATCACCTTTATCACCTTTATCGCCTTTATCACCTTTATCGCCTTTATCACCTTTATCGCCTTTATCGCCTTTATCACCTTTTTCGCCTATATCTCCTTTATCACCTTTTTCACCTTGATCACCTTTTTCACCTTTTTCACCTTTTTCGCCTTTATCACCTTTTTCACCTTTTTCGCCTTGATCACCTTTTTCACCTTGATCACCCTTATCGCCTTTTTCGCCTTTATCTCCCATATCACCTTTATCGCCCTTATCACCTTTATCGCCCTTATCACCTTTTTCACCTTTTTCACCTATATCGCCTTTTTCACCTTGATCACCTTTTTCGCCTATATCTCCTTTATCACCTTGATCACCTTTTTCACCTTGATCACCTTTTTCGCCTTTATCACCTTTAGCACCTTTTTCGCCTATTGCTCCCATTTCGCCTTTATCGCCTTTGGGTCCAATAGGTCCGGGGGGCCCTATCGGACCTTCGCATGATATAACTAATACCATTATTACCGTAATAAGTACGGCAAACCATCTTGTTTTTGTTAATTTTGCTTTCATAGTCTATTAAATATAAAAGTCATTAATAATATATTTCCCAAGCAAAAGTAAAACAGTCAACAACATGTGTCAACTGAATAAATATACAGTTTTTCAAGTTGGGGAAAGATGACTTTTTCTGCTAAACCAACCTCTCCTTAATGGCTTTTATCACTGCTTCCGATTTGGAATTTACGGCAAGTTTGCGATAGATATTGTTGATGTGAAAACGAACGGTGCTGATGGAGATGTAGCATTTGTCGGCAACCATTTTATAGCTGTCGCCGGCTACAAGGCATTTCAGTACATCAAGTTCACGTTCAGAGAGGGCGTAGTTATTGTCAATAGTGTTTTGCGGAGTGGTAAAAAACTCCATTACTTTGCGAGCTATTTCCCGAGTCATGGGTGAGCCGCCATTTGCTAATTCGACAATAGCTTCGATAATCTGAATCGCCGATGATTTCTTTAGTAAGTATCCGGTGGCTCCTGCGCAGAGTGCATCAAAAATCTTATCGCGTTCTTCAAACACGGTGAGCATCATCACATTGATTTCCGGATATTTATCCTTTACCAAGCGAGTGGCTTCAATGCCTGTGATAAAGGGCATATCGATATCCATCAATATAACTTCGGGTTTGTCGGTCTCACAATTTTCGATAATATCCCGACAATCGGGAAATGCCCCGACAAAAGTCAGTGATCCCGTGCCTTTTATCAAGTGCGTGAGGCTATTGCGTAGGGCATCGTTATCTTCGTATATGGCAACTTTTATCTCTGACTGCATAGTGTGTAATCTATCTCTATTTTATGCTAATCTTTTGCAAAGTTAGAGAATATTGATACTTTTTCTACTATATGATTGTACGGGATTTGGAACTTTGACCCTATCTAACCCTCACTACCAACGTAACAATTGTGCCTTTATTAATCTCAGAATGGATGGTCAGTTTCCCCCCAATCTTTTCAGCCCGATATTTCATGTTTTTCAATCCGTTTCTACTAAAATTTCGGGAAGTATCAAAACCTTTTCCATTGTCGCTTATCCTCATTGTCAGAACAGCACGTGAAGCTGAAAACTCGATATTCGCTTCTGTACATTGCGAGTGTTTTACCAAATTATTAATGGTTTCTTTGGCAATCAAAAACAAATCGTGCCGTTTCTCAATCGGTATGCTCATTTGGAGAATAGAGTGCGGAACCGTGAATTTGAAACTTATATCTTTCGACTCAAAAAGCGGAACAGCATACTCTTGTATGCGTGCGGCAAGATTTTCAAAAGAATCGTTTATTGGAATCACAGACCAAATGATATCATCCATTGATTCGAGCATATAGCGGGCATTGAAGCCAATTTCGCGAATCATTTCTTTGGCATTCGTCCTATTCTCCACTTGCGATTGCAAAATATCGCTCATGATGGAAATACTACTGAGAGTTGAGCCTACATCATCGTGCAGATCGGAAGCTATTTTAAGACGAATTTGAAATTTCTCATCCAATTGCCGTTTGCGATAGGAATATATAGCATAAAGTACCGAGGAAGCAAGCAACAACATCAAGGTAATAAACCACCATGTTTTGTAGAAAGCAGGTCTGATTCTAAAGTCCACGTATTGATTTAGTCCCAGCCAGTTACCTTTGTATGCCACATCTACAACGAAACTATACTTGCCCGCTTGAAGGTTGGTGTAGCGAGCCTCAAGTACTTTGGTAGGAGGACTCCATTCGGTTTCTAAGCCTACCAGCTTGTAACGGTAACGCACTTGGTCATAATCATCGTAGCAGATAGCAGTGTATTTGAATGTAAGATTTGTTTGGTGATTAAATTCGGAAAGTGTAATAAAGTCTTTGTTTTCAAAATGCCATTCTATTGGCTTGCCATTTACCAACACCTCTTCTACAATAAGATTTGAGATGTTGGAAACGGAATACTTTTGAGCTTCGGTCAACCAGTTTATCCCCACTTGCTCACCCGAAAATACATTACCGTATTTGTCCACCATTATTTGAGTATCTCCACTTATCTCATCTAAAAGTCCGTTGCACTCGTCAGCCATCATAAATGTTTCGTCATGAGGATTAAAATAGAGTAACCCGTTATTTACTATCCATAGTCCGCCATCGTGGTCAATGGTCATATATGTAACTGCCAGATCTTTCAGTCCATTATCGGTTTGATAGAGTTTGAAAGAATAATTGTTCTCTTTTTCCGAGATTTTCACCAATCCTTGTCCCATAATGGTCATCCACATGCTATTTGTGGTGTCTTTTACAATTGAATAGGTATATCCCGATCTTACACCGGTTCTGTAGAGTTGCCTCGGTATTTCTTGTGAAAAGTGGTTTTTTTGTGGGTTATAGATGCAAAATCCTTTGTGATTTCCTATCCATATATTGCCGTACCTATCTTCGGCAATGGCTCTGAAATGTGTCCCTTCAATTAAACTTGTTTCGTCCGTGGCATTGTGTTTATAGAAATATGCTTTTGTTCGCTCTTTATTCACTTTTACGACACCGTTTGTTCCGGTGCCAAGCCACAGATTATTCTTACTATCCTCAAAAATTCTATAAACAGTGCCTAATTTCTTGTCAAATTCATTATCGTCTGGCAAAGTGAATTTTCGGAGCAAGTTATTTTTTTTGTCCACATACCATAAGCCTCGTGCTTGCATGCCCATCCATATTACACCTTTACTATCTTTTATAATGGAATAGGTGTTAAGATTCAACTCCTGATTTGTTTCGGTTCGTAGGAAGGTCCATTTTTTTTGGTCTGCATTCCAGCAAGCAACCCCAAACGATTCCCAAACCAAACCAAAATAGTAATCGTTGGTTGTCTCATCGTGATAGGTGGACATGACCCATCCAAATTTATAGGGGATATGTAGGTTGCGGAACTGTTTTGCTTTACGGTTTTGCATCCAAAGTCCTTTGTCGTTGGCTATCCACAGAGTACTATCTTTTTGCATAAAAATACGCTGCCATGAGCCCTTTATCATAGGATTAAGTTCTTTAAATCCGGGGTGGGGCTTCAAGCTATTCGTCTCTTTGTTGAAAATATAGATACCTTTGTCTAAATCGCAAATCCATATTTCGTTGTCGTTTGAGATGTGTAAGTCACTCAAAGCAAATATATTGACCTTGGTCTTTTCATCCGGATAAGCGAAATTATCCCAACGCTCATTTTCCATATCAAATCGTGGAATGCCCGACATCCATGACTGAACCCAGAGGTGCTTTCCATCTTTTATAAATTTGGAAACATACGATGACGACCTCCAAAAGGTGGCTTTATCGTTAGGATAAAACTTATGCAATTTGTTACGCTTTATGTCGAAACTAACCAACCCGCCTTCTGTCCCTATCATCAGTAAGTTTTTGTCGAACTCATGCTGTGTAATGCAGTAAGCTCTTTTCGCAAAGGCGGGATTTCCTTTTTGGGGAGGTGGCGCATTTAGGTGGCGGTTTATTATTCCGCTAAAATCGGGTTTCAGGCTGTAAAGTCCGTCCAAACCGGCGAGCCAAACTATACCACTTGTATCTAAAAAGAAGTCATCTACATAATTTATCAGTTTCCCTTCGGTATCGTTTTCGATGTTTGTTATTTTTTCGTTTCTAACGTCAATCAGTGAAACACCATGTACAGCGCCTACACATAACAGCGTATCACCCAGCATATAAACCGATAATAGCTCATTATCTACAATGGAATTGTCGTCGTTAGGACTATGTCTAAAAATTTTAAAATCGTGTCCGTCGTATCGTATCAATCCGTGTGCACTTGCCATCCAAACATATCCCCGTTTATCTTGCAGAAGGTCGCGTACATCACGAATGGAAGAACCGTTATGGTGATTTATTTCGTTGAAAGTGTAGCTTTGAGGGGTTGACATTAATGGGAGCGCAGGCATTTCCTCACAAATGGATAAACAGTTGAAGGAAAAAAGTAGTGTCAATACCCAGACCAAACGAAAAAGGTATAACCTTGTCTCGCTTAGATTCAAATCTTGAATATCATATATGCGATACAAAATTGTTTGATTATAAAGGTGTTAAAACAAGTATCGCTTTAAATAAATGCTTGTAAGCTATAAGAAAAGCTACAAGCTATTCCTTACCAAGCATAATACAAATATAGTTAAGTTTTTTGGGAAATATAATCCCATTGAATATTTATAAAAAACCTCTCGCAACTTAATAGTTTTGAGAGGTTTGATTATAGAATTAATATATTCGAAAGTGGTCCCTCAGGGGCTCGAACCCTGGACCCCAACATTAAGAGTGTCGTGCTCTACCAGCTGAGCTAAGAGACCTTTTCCCTTTTGGGAGTGCAAATTTAGATATATTTTTTGCTTCTGCAAAATTATTGCAGCAATAATCACCCTTTGACAGAGAAAATTCTCTCCACTGAGGATGCGAACGCTGCGATGTCCTCATCGGTTGTATCCCACGAGGTTACAAGACGCGCCTCCCCTGCCTCCTCGTTCCAGTAGTAGAAGAAATATTCCTTCATCAGCTCCTCCAGAAAATCCTTTGGTGCATAGAAGAATAACTGGTTGCTCTCGAGCTTCTGCGACAGACGTATCTGAGGATATTTCTTCAGCACCTTGAACAGTTTTATGGCCATATTATTAGCATGAACTGCATTAGTACGCCATAATCCCTCGCCAAGATAAGGCAGAAACTGTGCAGCCAGATAGCGGTGCTTAGAGGCCAACTGCGCCGATTGCTTACGATAATACTTGATGTTTTCGGAAATTTCCGGAAGGAAACTGATTACCGCCTCCCCCATCATCATGCCGTTCTTAGTGCCGCCAAAACTGAGAATATCCACTCCTGCATCGACCGTCATCTCCTTAAAAGTACAATCCAGCGCAACACAAGCGTTGGCCAGTCTCGCACCATCCATATGGAGAAAAAGTCCATACGAGTGTATAAAGTCAGCAAGCCTCCTCACCTCTTCAAGAGTATAGAGAGTTCCAAGTTCGGTAGCCTGTGAGATATAAACAACACCGGGCTGCGAATGGTGACAAACACCAAAATTCGTGAGGTGGGGTTTAACCAATTCCGGTGTTAGTTTACCATCGGGAGTAGCTATTGGGATCAGGGGACAACCGCTCATCTTGGCAGGGGCCCCACATTCATCTACAAAGATGTGCGCTGTTGCAGCGCAGATGATGGAGTTAAAGGGGCGAGTCACTGCTTGAAGTGCCACCGAATTGGCTCCTGTACCGTTGAATACCAGAAAAGGCGCAGCTTTCTCACCGAAATGTTCTTTTATCAATCTTTCTGCAGCTACACTCCAGAGATCATCACCGTAGCCTACGGCGTGGTCTTTATTGGCTTTCATCAAAGCGTCCATCACCAAAGGATGGACGCCTGAATTGTTGTCACTTGCAAAACTTCTCATTTGCCAATATAAGTTTTAGCATCTGGAATAGCCTCTATGAGTTTTTTGAGACGGTTTTCATCACTGGGATGCGTACTTAAAAACTCGGGAATGGAAGGACCGCTGTTCGCCGACATTGCCTGCCAGAAAATGGGGGCCTTGTCAACATCATATCCGGCCATAGCCATTATTATAAGACCAATCCTGTCAGCCTCATATTCATGCTTACGCGAATAGGGCAATATCACACCGTATTGCCCACCGAGACCGAAAGCGATGTTAAAAATTGCTTGAGTGGCATCAGATTTCCGACCTGCCACCGAACTGAGAACTGATCCTGCCATGCTCATGAGGTTCTGCTGGCTCATACGCTCATTACCGTGCTGAGCAACAGCATGAGCTATCTCATGTCCCATCACCACAGCAATATAATCAGGGGTATTTGTAAATTTCATTATACCCTCAAAAAAGACAATTTTACCATTGGGAAGACAGAAAGCATTGACCTCTTCGGACTCCACTACCTGAAAATTCCATTTAAGTCCCTGGAGATAATGTGTCTCACCTATTGAAGTGAGGTACTTCTCAAGTGCGGTAGTCATTTTGTTGCCGACTTCCTGCACAGCTGTTATCATCTGCTTATTGTTAGAGAGCTTTGCTTTGGTCATAAACTCCTGATAAGACTGGTCTGAAAGAGATGAAATCTGGGAGTCTGAATAGAGCAGCACTCTTTTGCGACCCGTAAAAGCAACCGAACTACAGGCAACAGTAACCATGACCGCTACCACAGCGTAAACAATTCTTTTAAAATAGCGTTTCATAATAATATTTTTCTAAAGTTATTTCCAGAAGGGGTCGATGCTGGTTTCCACCTTTTTGGCAAGATCCACACCTATTTTTGCAGGCAGATTGACAAAGAAATTTATGCCTAACTTCTTCTCAAGAGTAGAGATGGTCATTGACTGCTGCATCATTGTAGTATAGTCGTTGGAGTAGCCTCTGTGTTCAAAATAGAAGGCAATACCAACAAAACCTTTAGTAGAGCCACCTATAGAGGCATTCTCCTTATAGCCCAAAAGTGCCTTGTAATAGCCGACAGGCACGGTGACTTTCTTACCTTCGTTGTCATTGACAAATTCGGCACTACCCTCAATCACACATCCGGTAACCACATAGAGGGTGTCGAGTTTTTTTGACCAATCACGTACCGTGGTTTCCAGTGTGGCCCAGATATTCTCGTTGAGAGCACCTCGCTGAGGAGTTATATTTGTGCCGTAGAAGGTCTGCACATTAGCTTCATACGAATAGCGATCCGCTGAAGGGAGCTGGTGTCCTCTTTGGAATAATCCACCGCTGTAACCTCTAAAAAGTACCGGCTGATACTCCCGCGGAATCTTGGGATTTAGATCCCAGAGATCTGTACGACTACCGGTGCTAATGAGTCCCCTGTTGAGCGGATAGGCCACCCAATGAGCTACAAGTGCCTTTGGGTCCCAGTAGAATGAGTAGTTGCGACCATATTTTCCTCCGATATTGGCGCTATGGGTAATGAAGTAAAGGCCATCCCCCTCTTTTGTGGCTGGAAGTTCCAGCCAATTAGTCAATTTGTCCTCCTTAAGTTCTGTAGCTATGCCATCAACCTTGTCTGAACCCTTCTGTGAAAAATTCTGTTGTACACGTTCACCTGCACAACTGAGTGTCAGTATACAGTTGCGAGCATCCTGAGAGTTGTTAGCATCCCAGTTTAGCGCTATGTTATTGGAATTTCCGCTTCCTCTTAATGAGATTTGACGATCATTAGAGGAATAAGAGCTGAGCCATACCCAGTCAGCAGATGCAATGCTGGAACTCTCGATAGTGAGGGTCCAATCGCCTGAAGCCTTGATGTTTATAAATTGGCTACCGGCCGTATATTCTGCCTCCGGTAGCAGTATGGAAAGTGAAAGCTCTTCCTTGGGCTTGCAACATGAAATAAGCAGCGAGGATAGTAAAATAGCCGCTAAAAATGGTATTGAATTATGTTTGATTCCGGGAAATTTCATATCTCTATTTATCTATTTTTACTGCAAAGGTGTAATAAGCTGCAAATATATTCATAACTCTCATTTTTAACCCAACACACACCGATTACTTTGCATTTCTTCACATAACCGGCTATTGGCTTTTAATTCTTAATTTCTAATTGCACCACCCTCCATAGCCCCACATACAGACTCTACCTGCGACCCATAACCTGCACCCTGCACCCCGTAACACGTACCCCGTACCACGCACCCCGACATCAGTCTCTCCTAAATATGTCTCTCGTATAAACCTTGTCACGAACATCATCCAGTATGCTATCATATCGGTTAGCTATGATAGAATGGCTTCTGGACTTGAATTCTTCAAGGTTGTTAACCACCTTGGAACCGAAAAATGTAGTTCCATCCTTGAGAGAAGGCTCATAGATGATGACTGTTGCACCCTTTGCCTTTATGCGCTTCATCACACCCTGAATCGAACTCTGACGGAAATTGTCTGAATGTGCCTTCATAGTCAGACGGTAAACTCCGATAATACATTCGCGCTCCCGTTGCTCATCATAAGCTGAATTGGCCACATAGTAGCCTGCTTTTTCAAGTACTCTGTCTGCAATGAACTCCTTCCTTGTTCTATTGGATTCGACTATTGCACGCATCAGATCCTGCGGCACATCGGCATAATTTGCCAACAATTGTTTGGTATCCTTTGGCAAACAATACCCTCCATAACCGAAAGAGGGGTTGTTGTAGTAGTCACCTATACGGGGATCCAGACTCACACCGTGAATAATCTCATGAGTATTGAGTCCCTTTATCTCCGCGTAGGTATCGAGTTCATTGAAGAAAGAAACTCTGAGTGCCAGAAAGGTATTTGCAAATAGTTTAACCGCCTCAGCTTCCGTATATCCCATAAAGAGGGTCTCCACGTCGGATTTTAGAGCTGCTTCCTCGAGAAGAGAGGCAAATGTGCGAGCTGCCTTCATAAGCCTGGAATTGCTTTTATCGGTCCCGACGATTATGCGAGAGGGATACAGATTATCATACAGGGCCTTAGATTCACGCAGAAACTCCGGTGAAAACATTATGTTTTCACAATTGTATTTTTCGCGTACTTGTACTGTAAATCCTACCGGCACGGTACTCCTGATTACCATCATCGCATTAGAATTATACTTCATCACGGTTTGGATGACAGTTTCCACTGCAGAGGTATCAAAGAAATTGAGTTTTGGATCGTAATTGGTAGGAGCGGCTATCACCACAAAATCGGCATCCTTGTACGCCGATTCGGCATCAAGTGTTGCAATAAGGTCGAGATCTTTTTCAGCAAAATATTTCTCTATATATTCATCCTGAATGGGCGACTGCCTTCGATTGATCATTTCCACCTTTTCGGGAATTATATCCACAGCTACGACAGTGTGACGCTGGCTCAATAGTGTAGCTATCGAAAGTCCGACATATCCGGTACCGGCTACTGCAATTTTCATATCTGTTATTTGTTTTATCAATTATTTTCCTAAATAAAAATCCTTATACCACTCTACGAATGCACGTAAACCCTTGCGTGGTGGTGTTGAAGGCTTGAAGCCGAAATCTCTCTCCAAAGCAGAAGTATCTGCAAATGTTACCGGCACATCACCCGGCTGCATAGGCACAAATTCCTTGTGTGATTCGAAATCATAATCTGCAGGCAACAACTCTGCTCGCACCAATTCTTCCTGGAGAATAACAACGAAATCGAGCAGTTTTTCAGAAGAATTGTTACCGATATTGTAAAGCGCATAAGGGGGCACGGGAAGTCCATCCTCTCCCATGGACCTCTCAGGAGCTTTCTGCATAATACGGACCACTCCCTCCACAATATCATCTATGTAAGTAAAATCGCGTTGACAGTTGCCATAATTGAAGATTTCAATTTTTTCCCCTTTTACAAATTTGGTCGTAAAATCAAAATAGGCCATGTCCGGACGACCGGCAGGACCATAAACCGTAAAAAAGCGCAATCCGGTAGAGGGAATATCGTAAAGTTTGGCATAGGCGTGTGCCATAAGTTCATTGCTCTTTTTTGTGACAGCATAGAGCGACACAGGATTATCAACCTTGTCTTCCGTCGAATAGGGCACCTTTTTATTGGATCCGTAAACAGAGGAGGAAGAAGCAAATACGAGGTGTTTCACACCGCCTTCATACCTGTCATATGAATGGCGGCAGGCCTCCAGGATATTATAAAAACCAATCACATTGGCCTCAATATAGGCATCCGGATTTATAATGGAGTAGCGAACACCTGCTTGCGCTGCCATATTTACTACAATCCGTGGCTTGTATTGCTCAAAAACACCATTTACTAACACCTTGTCCGCAATATTGCCTTTGATAAAGCTAAAGTCTTCATACGCAGACAACTCCTCCAGTCTGGCCTCCTTGAGACGGGGATCATAATAGTCATTCATGTTGTCGATACCCACTACAATAGGATGGTCATATCTGCGAAAAATTTCTTTTACAAGGTTAGCGCCAATAAATCCTGCTGCTCCTGTTACAAGTATATTCATTACCCAATCTTGAATTCTACTTCTTTATCTTACAAATTTACTCTTTATTTTTGACTTGCGACACAACAGGACGAAAAAAGCCCCGAGTAGCTGTTGCTGTCGGGGCATTGAATCGTTAAATATATTTTTACATAAAACTACAAAGTGGCATATTTGCGTCCGTATTCCATCATCTGCTCTATGAAATCGTCACCATAGACAATCTTGTAATCAACCACTTCACCATCTTTCTCCACAGGCACGATATCGGGGTTGATAAAGCCACGATAGGGCTTAAGTTCAAGTTTTGCATATCTTTCTCTCACCTCTTTGTGAAGATCGGGATCTATATCTATAGCATATTTGAGCACAAGCTCCTTGGCTGCCTCATAGTCGCCCTCGGATTTGATCCTTTGGATTTCACACAGGAACTCTCCAAATAATTCTCTCAGGCGCTCAAAGTCATTGATAACAAAATAGGTCTTTCCGTCACGCACCTTTTTTTCAATCACATTTTCAGCCTGGCCATGTTCGAATACCCATTCAGAGATAAGTTTACGATTCTGCATATGGGCCTGTGTATTGGTTTTACCAAGCTCAACTCTCGTAAACTGGGTAAATATTCCGTTACGGATATAGTTCATATACTCTGCCTTGTATGCCTCAGGATCATCAAGAATACCAAGTTCTACGAGTTTGGGGTCAGCAATATAGTAGAGAGCAAAAAGGTCGGCACGTGACTCCTCAATGGTTGAACTATACTCTTTGAGAGCATTGGGTGAAACACCGGGAAGCAGTTGACCGGAACCATGTCCGAGACACTCGTGCAGGTCAGTATGAAGATCTCCGGTTACTGAACCGTATTTCTTGCATAAATCAATCTCCGCCTGATCCCACGCAAATTCTGTCAAAATGCTCTTTGGACTCTGCTCGGTCGCTTTGTCGTAGGCCTTGGTAATGTTAGCAATAGTCACTGACTTAGAACCATGCTCCTTTCGAATCCAAGCCGCATTTGGCAGATTGATGCCGATGGCAGTTGCGGGATAGTTGTCTCCCGCAATACAGGCGACATTGATTACCTTTGCGGAAACCCCCTTTACCTCATCCTTTTTGAAACGAGGATCTACAGGAGAATTATCTTCAAACCACTGGGCATTTTCGCTGATGAGTTCTGTGCGACGTGAAGCCTCTTTATCACGATATTGCACAATGCCTTCATAAGTGGCTTTACGGCCTAGAGGGTCGCTGTAATCCTCAACAAAACCATTGATAAAGTCGATATCTGAATCCACGTCGGATACCCAAGAAACATTGTACTGGTCCCACATACGCAGGTCACCTGTCTTATAGTACTCAATCAATTCAGCAATATAGCGTTTTTGGAGATCATTCTCGGCTACCGCTGCAGCTGCTTCAAGATGGCTTATAATGACTTTTATGGCTTCACCGTATAGACCATCAGCCTTATATACCTGCTCCACTATCTTTCCGTCCACTTTTACAAGGCGGCTGTTAAGACCATGTGAGATCGGACGCGGATCGCCGGGCACTTCACGAGCATCGTAGAATGCGTTAACCTCAGCCGTGGTCACTCCTTCATAAAAATTGACAGCGGAAGCAGCCACAAGATCCTTTTCCGTACCTTGATATACCATTTGGGGATAGAGTTCGGGATCAAATATCACAGGAAGAAGTTCCTCTTTTGCATCGGAACATCCCGCTTCATCCATTAAAAACTCAAAATACTCCATTGAACAGCCAGGAATAATCTTGTCAAGAGCATAATGGTGATGAATGCCATTGCTAAAGAAGACTCTTTTAGCATAAATCATAAACTCGTCAAACTCCGGACCTGACTTATCGCTGCAGTTCTCAATTATCGACTCCAAGACTTTTCGGATCGGGAGGTTATACTTGAAGTTCTGCACCCAGATGATGTCACGACCGGCTTTTGCGGCCTCAGACAGATGGTAGACATACTCCTTCTGTTGAAGTGTGAGACCATCCCAGTTGGGAACTTGATACCTCAATACCTCGATATCGGCAAACTGATCAATAGAATAGATGAACTCCGTTTGATCCTCGCCTGAGGAACAGGCGTTAAGGGCTACTCCGAGCCCCACAATTATAATCATACTTCTGAAAAAATTCATAACATAATGTCTTATATATACTCCAATGGAGTTTATCAATCTTCTAGGTCTGTAAAAATAGGCGGCATAGTTGATGTCCTTGCGAATCATATTTTCGCCCTTAACCAACTCCATTTCGAGCTCTCTTATCCGCAGCTCGAGTTGTTTCATGGTCTTAATATTACTGTAATCTTTCCTCATTCTATTCTATTGTTTCACCTTTTTCGAAAAATAAACTGATGAAAGCCCTTACCAGCCCATTGACAAAAATACGTCTCCTCAGTAGAAAGAGTACAAGGGCGACGACAAGGAATATACCTGAAATTATGAGCATCCCATAAGCTTGGGAGCCTAAAATCTCTCCGAGCCAAACACCAAGAGCCATTGCCAGGAAAGAAAAAGCGACCAATATGACCATCACGATAACAACCCAGGTGAATAGCACAGCAAGTGAAGCGGAGAGACGCTTAGTCGTTTTAAGTTTGAGCTGATCAAGACGATTGCCGGCATAATCCTTTACTGAATTGCCTATATCCTCGAGAGGCCCGAGAAAAGTTCTGTGATCCATAGCCGAAAACTATCTGAGGGACTCTTCAACAGCGGCCTTGGCAGCTTCGCTGGCTTTTCTTGCCCTGCGTCTTATATCCGAAGACTCCTTGTGGATTTTATCCTCTACATCCTCAGCAAAGTCCTTGACTGCTCTTTTAGCTGATTCGTGACCCTTTCTTGCAGCATCTACACCCTCATTGAGGGTACTCTTGATTTTTATACGGGCTTGCTCGCCCCTTTCGGTTGACAGGAATATGGCAGTAGCAGCCGCACCTAAAAGCGCTCCTGTCAAAAATGAGATAACGGTTGACGGTTTCATTCTCTGTTCGTATTATTTTTGTTATTGTTCAAATACAAATATACAAATTATATTTTTTTCTTTACCTTTGCTTTATGGAAAAAAGGGGATTTATTCGCATTTTATCGCTTTTTGCGATATTATTCTGCATTTCATCTTGCTCTATCACTTCATGCAAAGATAAACCCGAAGATGAAAAGGTCAGATCAGTGCTTCTCTATATAAGTGCCAATAACAATCTTTACAGCTATGCCGAGGAATGTATCCAGGACCTTCAAAAGGGCTACGTTCCCCAGTATCGCGATAAAAGCAAGATACTGCTCGTATTCTTCCATATCCCAGGCAAAACACCCACTCTCTCCAGATACAGCTGCAATAAGGATGGAGTTGTGATCTGCGAGACCATCTGTATCTATGAACAGGAGATGAACTCCGCTGAGATCAGTTCCTTCAGCCGAGTGGTTGCCGATGCAGAGCGCACTTATCCAGCAACCGAACGCGGACTAATTCTCTGGTCACATGCTACCGGATGGCTGCCGGAAGGCTATTATAGCAATCCCTTGGACATAGCCGGAGATATGTTATCACAACCGATAGAAGATCCTTATCGCTTTCTGGTAAAATCCAATGCGGATAAGCCGCTGCGGAAATCCTTCGGCAGCGACAGCAATAGTGAAATGGAAATTACAGAACTGGCTGCTGCTCTCCCTCACACCTATGAATTCATTCTTTTTGACTGCTGTCTGATGGGAGGCATCGAAGTGGCTTACGAATTCAAGGATAAGTGCGAATATATGCTATTTTCTCCAACGGAAATTCTTGCGGACGGATTCCCCTATAATAAGATATTCAACCCCATCTTCAATATAGAAAACCGCGAAGAGGCCCTGACAAAGGTGTGCTTAGATTTTTTTGCTATCTACGATGCCCAGACGGGCATTTACCGGTCGGCCACCGTCTCTATGGTCAAGTCAAGTGCACTTGAGGATCTTGCCAGAGTCTGCGCCTCAATATATCGAAATAATCAGGACTCTATTCTCGCCATGGATGAGTTTCCTCTCCAAATATACTACCGCTACGACAAAAAGTGGTATTATGATTTCGAAGATATTGTTTCCAGAATAGCTACTCCGGAGCAATATTTAGAGTTCAAAACGGCTCTTGACCGGACCATAGTTTATAAAGCAGCAACTGATATCTTCCTTAACATCGAGATTGAAAGATATAGTGGTCTGAGTACCTATCTGCCACGTGCCAGATACAAGGTACTCAACGACTTCTACAAGACTCTCAAGTGGAATATGGCTACCGGATATGTGAAATAGAGGGGAGTTCCGAGTTATGAGTTCTGAGTTATGAGTTCTGAGTTATGAGTTATGAGTTCTGAGTTATGAGTTCTGACTTATGAGTATGTAGTGGGGAGTGAGATGCGTGTTGTGGGGTACGAGGTACGAGGTGCAAGTTGCGGGGTACGGGGTGCGGGGTTAAGTTATGAGTTTTGAGTTGTGAGTTGTGAGTTGTGAATTGTGAGTTGTGAATTATTTTCTATAAAAAAGAGTAAAATCCGTTTGATTTTGGGAAACTTTGTTATCTTTGCACCGCTTTAAAAGGATCTGTTCCTTTTGGTGCAATGGGGTCCGGAAAGACCGGACTGAGTAACACATTTTAACTTTTATACACAATGAAACAGATTGAACTCAAAGGTGAGCTCAGAACCACCGGCAGAAAAGCAGATGTGAAAAGCATCCGCAGAGCAGGAAAAGTGCCCTGTGTACTTTATGGAGAGGGCGTAGAAAACACCTCTTTCTCGGTTGACGCACAGGATTTGAAGGCCATCACACACACTCCCAATTCCTACATCATCAACCTCAACATCGACGGAAAGAACCAGCTTGCGATATTTCACGCGGTACAATACCATCCCGTGACAGACGAGGCTCTTCACGTTGATTTCCTCGCAATATCAGCTGACAAGCCGGTCACAATAGATGTCCCCGTTGTCCTTACAGGTAGCTCCGAGGGCGTAAAAATGGGTGGCAAGCTTATGGTACACTCACGCAAGCTCCGCGTTCGCGGTTTAATCGACGAGCTTCCAAATGAGCTTAAAGTTGACGTTACACATCTCCAGCTTGGTAAGCAGATTTACGCAGGCAAACTTTCATTTGATAAAGTTCAGATCGTTTCCCCGAAAAACACCCTCATCTGTGCTGTCAGATTGACACGCTCAGCTATTGCAGCTGCTGCAGCCAAAGAAGAAGAATAGTCTATTAAATAGCCTATGAAGTATCTAGTTGTCGGATTGGGCAACATCGGCGCAGAATACGCCGAAACCCGCCACAATATAGGTTTTATGGTATTGGATGCCTGGGCTCAGGCGTCCAATGCCGTATTTACGGCAGATCGATATGGCTCAGTCACTGAAATATCATTCAGAGGCAGAAAATTCATCCTTCTAAAGCCTTCCACATATGTAAATCTAAGCGGTAAGGCTGTCAATTATTGGCTCCAGAAACATAAACTGACCAAGGAAAAGCTAATAGTGGTGGTAGACGACCTCGCATTGCCTTTCGGCACACTTCGAATGAGGAAAAAGGGCAGTGACGGTGGTCACAACGGTCTGAAAAACATCGATTACACACTGGCATCAAATGACTATGCCAGATTACGCATAGGCATCGGCAACGGCGGTTTTGCGGAAGGTGGGCAGGTAAATTTCGTCCTTGGAGAGTTTATTCTTGAAGAGAAACGCCAATTGCAAACCGTGCTTGATACGGCAATTAATGCCATCAAATGTTATGGCACAGAGGGTATCGATCAGGCAATGACTCTCTTCAATCACCCATTATCATCATCCACAAAAAAAGAGGAATAGAGTTCGTCCATCTGGCGACGTTCCTTCTTGGTGGGTCTTCCGGCTCCCCTATCTCTTTTTATAAAAAATGTCTCTGTAGGAGCTCTTAGTTTATCCAATTCGCTCTGAGGAGTGAGGTTTTGAGCATATTTTTCAACCTCTTTGGCCCCCTGACGCTTGTCCAGCGGACTGAGCACCTTATATGTGTAATGTACCGAACCTTTGCGGACGGAGATAGTATCGCCTGTTTTGACCTCTTTTGAAGGCTTAGCTTCGTTACCATTGACGGTCACTCTGCCACCCCTACAAGCATCGGTAGCATCTGCACGGGTCTTGAAAACTCTGATGGACCAGAGATATTTGTCTATACGTGTAGAGTCCATACTATCAATTGTTATGGTTATGTCCACAGTGATAATGCTCACCATCTTCCCCGTCACAGTCAATGTCTGAATCACCGCAGTCTGCGCTGACATTTTCATCGATATAGTCGTCAACCTCTTCAGCCGGACGGAGCCAAACCTCGAGCAGTAAGGTATCCTTTTCAAGAGGAACTATAAAGAAGTCATCAAGAGAAGCAGGAATAAGGATAGTACCTCCCTTTGAGATATCATATGAGACCTTTTTCTCTTCTTCCATTACCTGGAATGAGGCAGAGCCCTGAGTGCAGATATATATGATGAAGCTGTCATAGCGTTCAGTATAGATGTGCCTTGATTCCTGTAGGTCAACTGCACTGATTATGAAGTTGTCACTCTCAACCAAGGGTCCACGGGTTATATCTGTCGGTATTACCAGCGATGAAAGATTGCTCGCAGAGTAATCAATACAATCAATAGCCTCTTCCAGATGCATTTCCCTGGCGGTTTTGGGGTCAAACTCACGTTCCCAATCGTATAGGCGGAATGTAATATCCGAAGGTTGCTGGATTTCCACCAATCTTATACCACCTGCGGCGGAATGCACAGTACCAGGTTTGATATGGAAGTTATCACCCTTACGGGGACGAATCTCATTGAGCAACTGAACAACGGTACCATCCTTACACTTATCATAAAATTCTGTAGCTGCAACCTTCCTTTTGAACCCGAGATAGATTCGTGCACTTTCATCTGCGTCCAAAATATGCCAGAACTCCTCTTTACCATAATTATCATAGCGTTCTAAGGCGATTTCGTCATCGGGGTGAACTTGCACGGAAATATCTTTACTTATATCAAGCAACTTGACAAGTATCGGGAACTGGAGATTGTACATTTCAAACACCTTGTCCCCTACCAGATCGCCAAGATAGGTCTCAAGTACATCAAAAAGGGAATTTTCAGCAAGAAAGCCCTCGCTAACCAGGGTGCTCTCATCACCCAGATCAGCGATCTCCCAGGACTCTCCGATATGGGAGAGATCTATTTCTTCTTCGGGATCGGGATGTTTGGAATACTCTTTAGCCAGGCGATTACCGCCCCAGATTTTAGTTTTTAGAATCGGCTGGAATTTCAGCGGATAGAGTTTTTTTGTCATCGGTGAAATTTAGTTTCTTTTTTAAAAATATAATAATTAAGACAAAAAGAATCAGTGCAACAGCATATAGCAATGCATACCAGACAGTGGGAAGTTGCTCCGAAAATACCGTGTCAATGGGAATGTCCGGAAAAAGCCTAGCCATAAGCATCGATGAGAAATTATTTATAAAATGGAGGAAGATAACCAACCAGATAGAACGGCTCTTCCAGTACATCCAGCCGAAAAATGTCCCCAGGGCGAAGGCCGGAATTGCCTGCCAGGGGTTAAGATGTATCAATGCAAAAAGAAATGCAGACCAAAGAATTGCTTTTACGGGAGAAATATGCTCCAGCATCCCTCTAAGCATCATTCCCCTGCAGAGAAATTCCTCGCAAAGCGGAGCGAGAATAGTTGTAGCGATAAGTGAATCCATCAGAGGGGAGTCACTTAATATCATCTCGAATATCCTTTTTATACTATCAGGCATAGGTATAAAGGAAGTAAGCGGCTCGATAAGTACCGAAATGCAGAGAGTAGCAAGGGCGGCAAGAAGGAAGAGAGGGAGAGGATGCAACGAACCGAAAAAAGGGCTATTGATTTTGCGTGGCGCAGTAAATTCAGTTACCTCATATCTCCGATATTCCATCTTCGCCTTGAAATAGATAAAAGCGAAGACGGGAAGCATCATACACAAGTACATAATAGAGAACGATCCCCAGAAAACAGAATCTCCTGCAAACAATTTCGGAATGGCGCCAAAAAACGATCCGATAAATACAAAAACTAGTGCCAGAAGCCAACTCTGACCCAACGAAGGGGCATAATAACGCAGTTTTCGGAGTGTCGATGTCATCTCTTTTTTATTTCAAAATTACTATTATTTGACTACTTTTGCAAAAAAAGAAACGGCAATGAGATTGTGGAAAAAATTCCTGGAATTCAGACAAAATGTCTTGTCACACAAAGTATGGCGGATAGTCTTCAGCAAGTACACTATCGTCACATTAATTTTCCTACTATTTCTGCTTTTTGATACAAACGACATCGCACAATGGTTCAAGTCCGGATCAACTCTCCGTTCCCAGGAACGACAGATCAGATCCTACCGTAAAGAGATTAAACAGACTGAAGAACAGTTAACCACTCTCAAGTCAAAGAAAGACTCCATCGAAAGCTTCGCTCGCGAAAAATACTACTTTCTGGAAGAAGGAGAAACCGTATATATAGTCGAATAATCCCCGTTAATATCAGATTGTGGGGATTTCATCAGTGTCCTCCTCATCCAGGCGATTTTCCCAGAGATATTTTCTTGTCTCACGGACAATCACGCCCGAAAGCAGCAAGACTGCTATTAGGTTGGGTATGGCCATAAAGGCGTTTGTGATATCTGAGATATTCCACACAAGATTAAGAGACATTACTGCACCGATATAGACTCCCACTACCCACACAACCCTATAAATCCATATCACAATGCGTGACAGCTTGAAGTTGTGACCGCAGAGATACTCAATAGCCCTCTCACCATAATAGGCCCATCCGAGTATAGTGGAATATGCGAAGGTAAAAATGCCAAACGCCAGTATGAAGGGACCGATAACGGGAATCTTGCTAAAGGCAGCCTGAGTCAGAGCTGCGCCCTGAGTATGATCAATATCAGGATAGGCAATTATACTGCTCACAAGTACAAGACCTGTAATAAAACATATTACCACTGTATCCCAAAAAGTGCCGGTGGAAGAGACAAGAGCCTGGCGGACTGGGTTGCGGGTCTTTGCAGCAGCAGCTACAATAGGGGCAGAACCCAGACCGGACTCGTTGGAGAAAAGTCCACGGGCTATGCCATAACGGCAGGCTATCATCATTGTAGTGCCAACAAAGCCGCCTCCGGCGGCACGGGCACTGAAAGCTGACTTAAAGATAAGAGTAAGTGCTTCACCTAAATAACCCCAGTTGAAAGCGAGAATTACAAAACACCCCAGCACATATACGACAGCCATGAAAGGTACCAGAGCTGAGCAAACATTAGCTATGCCCTTGACTCCAAAAACAATAACCAACATCACCAAAATTGCCAGAACTACTGCCACCAACTTTGCACTAATGTTGAAGGTTTCGCCGAGAAGCAGCGATATGGAGTTTGCCTGTACAGTGTTACCTATACCAAAAGCAGCAATAGCTGTGAAAATCGCAAAAACCACGCCGAGCCACTTCATGTTGAGGCCTCTCTCAAGGGCATACATCGGGCCTCCGAGCATTGTGCCGCTTTGAGTTTTGACACGGTACTTAACGGCGAGAAGTCCCTCCGAATATTTGGTAGCGATACCAAACACACCGGTAATCCAGGTCCAGAACACCGCTCCAGGACCTCCGAGAGAAACTGCAGTAGCAACTCCCACTATATTACCCGTACCAATGGTGGCAGCCAGGGAGGTCATCAGTGCTCCGAACTGGCTAACGTCGCCTGAGGCACCTTTGTCTTTTTTGAAAGAAAGTTTGATTGCCTTGAGAATTTTCAACTGGGGAAATTTGAGACGAATTGTCATGAAAATGTGAGTTCCAAGAAGCATTATAATCATTGGCCAACCCCAGATAAATGAAGAAAAGTTGGAAATAATCTCGGCAAAATTATTCATACAACAGAAAAAAGATATTAGTAAAAAGTTTTTTTATACCTTTGCAAAGATAGAGAAATGATTTAATTCAAAAAAAGAATAATGAACCGAAAGATACTGTTAAACACATTTGCAATTTTTTTTGCAGCTTTATTGCTTTCTTCATCCAGTTGTAAGGACCCTGTAACTCCTGACCCACCTCCTGAAACGAAGGACCCTGACTATTTTGCAAAGGTCTTTTTGAGAAGGGAATATATGGATGTGTATTATTATTGGTATAAGGATGTTAAGGCCGCCAATGCCAAGCTTGATCCCCTCAGATACGATATATATGAGTTCTTCGACGAGATGCTCTACGTCAAGGATAGATGGAGTTGGATGACAGACAAAGAAAGTTATCTCAAAAGCGAGGAGGGTACTGTAACAGGCACGTATGGTGCAAGCATCTCACAGCCGATTAAATATTACGACGATTATGATGTAAAAGTACGATTAGTCTATCCCAACTCTCCCTTCGCTCAAGAGGGTGTAACTAGAGGGTGGACTCTAACAGCAATCGGAGGCACAGCTACGATGGAACTCATAAGAGCAGGTAAGTTCAATAGCGAATACAACAAAAGTCCACAGCAGTTTACATTTACCGATACGGAAGGCAAATCACACACCTTCACTACAACGGCAGCCACAACATTAAGCACCAGAAGCGTTCTGATGAGCAAAGTTTTTACCAGTGAGGATTTCGAGGGATTGACATCTCCGGTCGGCTATATGCATTACCTCAAATTCAACGCCAATATGTTGGACGATATTGACAACGCGATGCAATTATTCAGGGAAGCCGGTGTTAAACACCTAATACTGGACTTAAGATATAATGGAGGCGGCGACGGCCGTGCCAGCCAACGCCTGGTTGACTATGTCGCTCCCAAGTCTGCTATTGGACAGACCTATGTAATCCGCAAACACAATGACCTTCTCGCATCTCAGGACAAGTATTCCAAAGTTGAAGGCATTGAAGGGTCTCTTGAACTTGATGCCCTCTATTTTATAACCGCTAAAGGTAGCGCCTCTGCCAGTGAAATGGTTCTTAACGGTCTGGAGCCTCTGATGAATGTCAAACATGTGGGTGATACCACATACGGCAAACCTAACGGAATGTATGTGTTGATGTATCCTGGCGAGAATGCCGATTATACCAGATACAATCAAGGTGACTTTAGCAACCTTAAATGGGTATTTCTTCCTATTTGCTTCTACAATCAAAACAAGGATTTCCGTGACATTCCCGACAAAGGCATTGCACCGGCCAACTACCGTCCCGATGACCTATATCATGATTTCGGCCCTTCTGAGGACAATATTAAAGCCTGTCTGACACACATAGCCTCCGGCACTTATCCTCCCCTCCCACAAAAGAAGACAAAAGCTGTTACCAAAACATTTGAAGAAAGGCTCGTTAAGATCGCTCTCACACAGGAGGAGATTGACCCTAAATATGGCTCATACACAATACCTTGGAAAAATCGCTAATTGCTAAATAAATAAAATATTTTTTATTTATTGAAAAATTATTCCTAACTTTCCGAAAATATTTATTCACCTAACAACTATAATTATATGAAAGAACTACTTGACGCAATCAAAGCTGAAATTGAAGTTTTCTCCAAGAACGCTGAAGCTCAGCTTGTTAAGGGCAACAAAGCTGCCGGTACACGTGCAAGGAAAGCTGCTTTGAACTTGAGCAAAATGATGAAAGACTTCAGAAAGGTATCTATGGACGCTTCCAGGTAACCTTTGGTTGTCCGAAAGATTAAGGGGTGTCCCATACGGACACCCCTTTTGTTTTGACTGATTTACTCATCTAAAATGATTCCCGTTTTCTGGAGTTCATTCCAGAGCCAGACGGTACGCCCCTTAATCTGGGCTACGACAAGCTTGACGATAAGTATGGTTTCTTCACCTTTTTCCTTTGTATAGGTGATATTGCAAATTACCTCCTGATCCACCACGGCAGGAAGTTCGCCAATAAATACGATATGCACATAGGTTATCTGGTCATCGCTCTGAATGCGATAAGTCCTTCGTTTTTCATTGAATGACTTCTGGAATGTCTCTTCCGCATAACGGACAATACAAGCGCCTTTTACATAAAGTCCCTCGTTAGTATTGGCCATAAAGGCTTTTTTCTCAAACGACTCGGTCGGAGGCGGAAATTTTGTATCCGGCGGATCGGGTCCGGGACAGGAAACAGCCATGGTTACTGCCGTCATTAATAGCAGCAATAACCTTGTGACAAATGACCATATCCTGTTTTTAGAAATCATATCAGTCGCTTATCGTTTTTTTCTTCACTATAGACTCTACCGAATTGTCCGGATAGGTAATTTCCGCTTTTATCTCAAATATCCCGTTCCGGTCAAATTTTATTTTTCCGTTAGGTACTTCTGCTCCATTCACGATCCAACGGATGGAAATCACTTCCTCTGCAATGTTGAGAATGGTCAGATGAAGCTCATCCCCTACCTTGTATGATTTATCCATATCCGCAATCATAGGGAATATGGAGAACATCTCCCTTGTGGAGAAACTCATCTGGTAACTCTTTCCGACAATGTTGTTTCGTGAATAGAATAGACGGCAGTTGTAAGTGCTTCCGGGAGTAAGGTCGGTAAATAGATAATCTCTCCGTGTGGCAGCAACGACTGAAGTATCGGCATAAACACTGTTTTCCAGACTCCAAACTATGTTCCAGTTGCCCCGTGGATCTTCCCTGTCAGTACTCCACTGCAAAAGTGCAGTCCGCTGCTGTGGTTCAATGGAGTATTCATTGACCACCGGTATATCCCATCCATTGTCAACAATGATGTCAAGCAACATTCCTGCAGAACCTTTGTGAATATTTATCATACCGTACCCTAAACCTTTTCCGGTCCAATCCAACAGAGGGAAGGATTGTGACGAATGAATGTGCGTGACGTTGTTTTTACCGGGAAAAAAGAGTATGGAAACATCCGAGTAGCTATTACCTGAAGAGGCAATGGGACGTGCACAGGGATGTGAGGCACAACCGTTGACTGCATTATTGCTCCAGCGCATCCGGGCACTCATAGAACAGGCACTCCTGTATGACTTATCGATATGATATACCACAAGACCTTCACCTCCGATATGAGCATCCCAACCTGTACCATCTCTGTATTCAAGGTAGAAGTACTCTCCATTGGAATAGGCCGGAATGATGTATGCTTTTATTTCCTGATAAACGGGTAGCAATTCTATACTTGTGGTACCATAAAGTCGGCTTGGATATACCGCACCCAGCATTTCTCGTTCGAAAACAGTCAGATAGGGCGGAGTTTTGCCGCCATTGTTGTAGTTACCGCTATCCATTATTGACAGAGGACCTAAAAGCAGCGGAGTGTATCCCTCCGTTTCACCGTTGACATCATACATATCCAAAAGACCCAGCATATGGCAATATTCGTGGCAAATAGAGCCGATTCCTGCAAAATTGCCACCTGAAGAGCCCGAAAATTCGGAGTAACAGGAGAAATTGGATATCTTCTTACCATCAAAGTAGAGTTCCGAGGAGGATATATTCCAGGACTGTGGCCAGATAGTGGCATCCCCTCCCCCTTCAGCTTCGTTGTAACCGGCAAATATTATGAATACATTGTCCACAACACCATCACCGTCTGCATCAAAATTGGCAAAATTGACTTTATTGTCAACCATAGTGCAGGCCTGCTCCACCATTTCCTTCACATTGCTGTCGGAAGATGTAGGTGTATGTTCTCCATAATATCTGTAACCATTAGGGAGCGTTACAGGGTCGATAATCTCAAATGTCAGCTCATAACTCTCTCCCAGATTGTCCCTGAAATACTCTCTTACACTGCCTGTAGCGCCGTCTTCGGAGTAGTTGATCTGATTGAACAGGTTGAAGAGTCTTGATCTTATGGATTGTGTCGTAAATTTTAGATCCGAAAACTGCACCGGAATGACTACGGTGCGGATTGTTCTGACTGCCCTTGTAGCTACATCGGGAGCGAGAAAACTTTTGAAGGACTCTGAAACTATATGTCTCTTCGTCTGGTATGTGATAGGAGGTATGGATTTTGCGTATCCGCCGATAGGAGAACTGTCCACACGTCTGGTCGAGATATTAAGCACTCCGCTGTTGAAGTCGGCATAGTAATAATATCCATCAGTGCCCTGTGCCACAATATGACCGGCAAGTGTAGTTTTGAAGGAGAATGATTCGTCCCCGTTTATCCTAAGCATTAAGAAGGAGCCGTCCGGCTGGAATACCTTGACAGGATATGGCACACTTCTGACTCCGGCTGCCTCGAAGGCAAACAAAAAGAATGTTGTAAGTATTGCAGCGAAATGACGCATATGCTATTGCGTGGACGATTAAAATTACATAATTACAAAGAATTATTGAATTTTCAAAAAACATAATCATAACTTTGTGCAAATAAATGGAAATGAACCCAACCTCAAAATACGAATTCACAATCATCGTCCCCTTTTTCAATGAAAGGGAAAATATTCCGAGACTGGAGGAAAAACTCTCCGATTATCTTAAAAAATCTTTGTGTAAATCTGCCTGCGTACTCTTCGTCAATGACGGATCTATTGACGGTGGAGATATCCTGGTTCAGGAAGCCTGTAGCAGACATGATGATTTCCACTATATCTCGCTGGAGAGGAACACCGGTCTGAGTGGAGCCCTAAAAGCCGGCATTGACCATTGCGAATCACCTTATATGGGGTACATCGATGCCGATCTGCAAACAGACCCTGACGATTTCGACCTTTTGCTGGCAGAACGTGAGAATTACCAGCTTGTGCTGGGAATTCGTGCCGAGCGCAAGGATTCATTCGTCAAGAGGGTATCTTCTCGTATAGCCAACAGTTTTCGCAGGATGATGACAAAAGATGGAGTTTCGGACACGGGATGCCCTCTCAAGGTAATGCAGAGCAGTTATGCCCGCAAAATCCCCTTCTTTAGCGGAATGCACCGATTTCTGCCCGCGTTGATTCAGATGGTAGGAGGAACTGTACTGGAGATTCCCGTCAGACACTATCCCCGTACGGCGGGAAAAGCTAAATACAACCTTAGAAACCGCCTCGTTGGCCCCTTCAAGGATTGTTTCGCCTTTCGCTGGATGAAGAAAAGATATATCGATTACAAGGTTGCATCCGGTAGTTTTAACCAAAAGCAATCTTAATGGAGAGCATTCTTGTATATGCGCTCGGATTTTTGGCCCAAGGACTCTTTTCAGCAAGGATTCTGGTTCAATGGATATTGTCCGAGAGAGCCAAAAAAGTGGTCTCTCCCACCATATTCTGGATTCTTTCGCTGATAGCCTCCTATTTGCTTTTCATATACGGATGGCTTCGCGACGACTTCTCGATAATGCTCGGGCAAGTGATTGCCTATTATGTATATATCTGGAATCTCGGTGCAAAAGGAGCCTGGAAGAGCATCCGCAGCGGATGGAGGCAAATATTGGTGACGATACTGCTACTTACCCCTGTCGTAGGGATTTCTCTTATGGCAGACCATGCGCAGGACCTCATCGCCCGACTTTTCGAGAACAGTGAAATTCCGCTGTGGCTCATACTCTTCGGTTCGTTGGGACAAGTGATATTTTCGTTCAGATTTATCTACCAACTGATTTATTCCTCCCGCAGGGGTGAATCGATGCTTCCGGCCGGATTCTGGATTATCAGTCTAACAGGGTCCGCCATAATCGTCATTTACGGTATAATACGCCTTGATCCTGTGATCATTCTGGGTCAAGGCATAGGTTTTATTTCATATTCACGCAACTTGATCTTATGGAGAAGAAACAAAAGAGAGAAGAGATCATCCGCTTCATAATCTATTTTCTGATACTTCTGCCGCTTATGCTCCATAGAGACATCACCCCCAACAACGAGCTGAAGTATCTAAGTATAGCAGATGAGGCGTTACGCGATGGCCATTTCTTCACAATGTACAATCACGGTGAAGCCTACGCCGACAAACCGCCTCTATATATCTGGATGGTGATGCTATTCAAGTGGCTTTTGGGCAGCCATAACACCTTTGTTCTTGCACTTTTCTCCCTGATTCCCGCGTTTATCACTCTTGCGATATTTAACCGCTGGTGCGGTAAAGAGCTCACTAAAAAGTATATAATTGCTGCGGAACTGGCGATGATGACCACCGCCTATTTTATCGGTGGAGCAATTGTGTTGAGAATGGATATGTTGATGACGATGTTCATCACTCTTGCGATGTACACATTCTGGAGGATGTACGAGGGAGATGACAGGGTAAAACTAAGGATACTCTTTCCGATCTATATTTTTTTGGCCATCTTCTCAAAGGGACCTGTAGGAATTATGATTCCTTTGCTCTGTATACCGGTGTTTCTGCTGATTGATAGAAAATTCAAGAGCATTGGCAGATATTGGGGATGGAGCACATGGCTTATCCTGGCTCTTCTTTGCGGAGGATGGTGGCTCGGAGTGTGGCTTGAAGGAGGTTCGGAATATCTCAATAATCTACTGTTCCATCAGACCGTTGACCGCGCGGTGGACTCTTTCCATCATAAAGCACCCTTCTGGTACTACGGCTACACCATCTGGTATGCTATGGGACCCTGGTCTCTACTTATCATCCCGGTGATTATATGGGCTCTGGTCAGAAAAATGAAGATGAGTTTACCGGTAAAATTTATGCTGAGCGTCGCTGCCTCTTTTCTGTTGATAATGTCGCTGGTCAGTTCCAAACTTGCAATATATTTAATGCCTGTATTCACCTTTATCACCTATCCTGCCTTTATTCTTATGCAAAACTCCGGCAAACCACGTTTTGCCGAAGGTGCGCGAAAGGTCGTGACCTATGGTGCCGGGACTCTGTTGGGTGTTTTTCTCATTGCCGGATTTATCATACCCCGTTTCAACAGCCGTCTGGGATATGGAAATGTGGCACATGAAGCACTTGAAGTGGCACGAGCCAATTCCATTACCCGTTTCGGATATTACGACCTGCGTTCCGCGGAGAATATGGATGTATATCTTGGAGCCGGCCTCGAAGAGGTTTCGCGAGAGGAATTTGAGGCCCCTCGTTCCATTCTCAATTCCGGTGAGGGAATTATAATTTTTTATAAAAATGAAAACGGAATTGTCACTTTCAAAACTGTAAAGTGAATATCAGGAGAAATATTTTCTAACTTTGCGAAATTAAAAACATCCGTGATGTCGACAAGTGTACCTCATGCCCAACTGCAACTAAGCAAAAGTGGAATGGTTAAGAACTACCACTATTTCCGTTC
>JAPXOZ010000017.1:0-38430 GCA_033811195.1 Bacteroidales bacterium
AGATAGATGATTCTCTTCATTGTTGTATAAGATTATGTTAGTTTGGTTCGATTTATGCAATTAATTAACAAAAATAGCAAACTATATTTATTATCTTTGCCAAAAATTAAAAAAAATGAAGAAACTGATGGTCATAATGATTGCGATTTTCTGTCAATTATTTGTTTATCAAATGGTTGCTCAGGAGTCGCAGGTATTGCTCGATGAGAGCAAGGTTATTAGTTTCGACAAGAAAATACACGATTTCGGGGATATTATCATTTCGGACGGAGCGGTTAAATGTACATTCACATTCACGAATATCAGCGATTCTCCGATTGTGGTACACAATATAATTTCCTCCTGCGGATGTACTACACCTCAATGGACCCGTTCTCCCGTTAAACCTGGTGGAAAGGGTAAGGTGGATGTGGTTTTCCATAATGACCAAGGACCCTATCCCTTCGACAAGACCCTCACACTCTACGTTTCCAGCGTCAGTCGTCCGGTTATCCTAAGAATCCGTGGCGTGGCTCACGAGAAAAAGAAAAATGTGGACGAGCTCTTCACCGGCAAAATCGGACAGATGGGTATCAACAGAAGTGTAGTCTCTCTGCGCAATATAGAGCAAGGCATACTAAAGCAGGACGATATCGATATAGCTAACCTCTCCACATCTCCTCTAAAGGTGGAAACTGTTGAGGTTACCCGTGGACTTTTGCTCACGGTATATCCCAATCCCATACCTCCAAAGAGTATGGCTAAACTCTCATATACCGTTGATCCTACCATTATGCGGCAGCAGGAGTGGGGTAAACATACCTTTACCGGCAGATTCGTCCTTAACGGTAAAAAACAGGAGGAACAGTTCTCAGTGAGCGCAGTGATAATAGACAACTTCCGCAATCTGGACGACAAACAGATTAAAAATGCTCCCGTACCCATTATAGATAGGTCCTATTACGATTTTGGCACTGCTGTAAAGGGGACTGTACTCGAAGTTTCATACAAAATCAGAAACAAAGGTAAGAGTGAACTCCTGATACATAAGGTAGAGAGTGAAAAGAGCGGTTTAAGCCAGATTGGTCCTACCCCTTTACGCATAAAAGCGGGCGGAAGCGCCACTCTTAAACTCAAGTTTGACACCAGAGACCACTATGGTGACATGATTAATATCCTTACTTTGATTACCAACTCTCCTTCCAAGCCGATGGTTAACCTTTTCATCACAGGTACCATCAAATAGCCTAAAAATAGCTCTGTTAACCGAAAACGATATGAAGACCAATCCTAAAGGAGACTTTTTTGCAGATTATAATAACGAAGATACCGCACTTGTCATAAATAAGGGAGTGGAACAACCTCCCATCATCAACCCCTATGTCAAGTCATTTTACAGAAAGAAACCCTCTCTGCTCTCTGTGGATCAATATATGGAAGGCATTACTGCCGGAGACACCACAATATTGAGTCAAGCGATCACTCTTATTGAAAGTTCGCTGGCAGAGCACCGTGCGTTGGCCCGGAAAATAATCGAGCGCTGCCAGATTATTTCTGCAAAGCAGCAAACGATGAGAATTGGTATTACGGGAGTGCCGGGAGCGGGCAAAAGCACCTTTATTGAAGCTTTCGGCTCTTTTCTTACCTCAAAAGGCTATAAACTTGCCGTTCTGGCAATCGATCCAAGTTCAGAGCGCAGCAAGGGTAGTATTCTTGGTGACAAAACCAGAATGGAGACTCTATGCAATGATCCCAACGCTTTTATCCGTCCCAGTCCCAGCGCAGGGTCACTTGGGGGAGTGGCACGAAAAACCCGTGAGACAATTTTACTTTGTGAGGCAGCCGGTTTCGATGTAATATTCATAGAGACGGTTGGAGTAGGGCAGAGCGAAACTGCAGTTCATTCGATGAGCGATTTCTTTTTATTGCTGATGCTTTCCGGAGCCGGCGATGAACTTCAGGGCATTAAACGAGGAATCATGGAGATGGCCGACCTAATAGCCATTACGAAGGCAGATGGCACCAACATAGACAAAGCCAATATGGCGCGTGCTCTCTATACAAATGCACTCCACCTTTTCCCTCCCACAGAGTCCGGATGGGTACCTACCGCCGTCACCTCTTCTGCAGTGACCAAAGAGGGGCTTCCTGATATTCTGCAGAAGATTGAGGAGTATTTCGCACTTGTAAAAGACAATGGGTATTATTTCAAGAAACGCATGGAGCAGTCTCGATTCTGGATGTACGAAAGTATTAACGAATCACTCAAGAACATGTTTTATGAGAACCCTGTAATCGAGAAATTTTTGACTGAATATGAGGATTCGGTTCTCGAGGGTAAACTTGAGTCCTTTACCGCTGCAACGGAACTCATAGAGAAGTACAAGCGAGCAAAATAGTGACTGATAGCGATGGATTGGAGCCTCTTTGTCAATGTGCTGAAAAACGGACTGCTCATCACCGGGCTGGTTACCGTAATGATGTTGATGATAGAGTTCATCAACGTCTCGTCACACGGCAGATGGTTTGAGCGTCTGAAGGGAGCCCCAAATAAACAGGTTTTTCTTGGAGCCCTGTTGGGACTTATACCCGGATGTGTCGGAGGTTTTGCGGCGGTATCACTCTATACTCACCGTCTTATAGGGTTCGGTGCTTTGATCGCTATGATGATTGCATCATCGGGAGATGAAGCCTTTGTGATGTTGGCACTTATTCCAAAGGATGCGCTTATACTTTTCGGTGTTCTTTTTGTAATTGCCATCATCTCGGGACTTCTGATTAATCTCTTTGCTCGACTCAGTAGAGGAGAGAAAAGTCTCAAAACTGCTTGCGAAGAGAGTTTTGAGGTGCATCTGGAAGATGAAGGTCACTCTTTAGAAACACCGCATTTCAGTGTGACAAATATCAAACATTTCTCTTGGCGCAAAATAGTGCTTTTACTGGGTCTCGCTGCCTTTATTGTGGCTTTGGCACTGGGAGTTCTTGGCCATAATCATCATGCGGCAACTCAAATTGTTACGGATGCTACCTCTTTTGAACATGCACATACCCATGATCACGCACACGGGATTTCGCTTCTTGATGAGTATTGGATAAACCTGTTTTTTGCGATACTCAGCTTAGGAGTATTGGCGGTTATTGCGGTATCGGGCGATCATTTTATCAAGGAACATTTGTGGGATCATGTCATACGTAAGCACTTTTTGTCCATATTTCTTTGGACGACCGGTGCACTGCTTTTGGTACAGCTGGGTCTTCATTATTTGGACATAGAGTCTTGGACTAGCGACAATATTCCTCTTATGATCATTCTCGCGGTTCTTGTAGGCCTTATTCCCGAATCGGGCCCCCATCTGGTTTTTGTGGCTCTATATGCCAGTGGTCTGGTGCCTTTTTCAGTTTTGCTTGCAAGTTCTATTTCGCAGGATGGTCACTCTTCGCTACCTCTTCTGGCTGAAACGAAGAAGGGCTTTCTCAAGGCAAAATTGGTAAATATGCTTATAGGACTTATAGTCGGATTCGGTGCTTATCTTTTAAATTTTTAAAACACACAATATAAAATGGCAATCATAAGAGAATTGAACGGGATCACCCCGAAAATTGGTAAGAGGTGTTTCATAGCTGAAAATGCAGTGATAGTGGGAGACGTAGTTATCGGTGATGACTGCAGTATCTGGTATGGTGCCGTCCTACGGGGCGATGTCAACTCCATAATAGTAGGAGATAGAGTGAACATCCAGGATGGGGCAGTACTTCACACAACATACGAGGAGTCAATCGTAGAAATCGGCAACGATGTCTCTGTAGGACATAATGCCATCGTTCACGGGGCAAAGGTGGGTAATGATGTTTTAGTAGGAATGGGAGCAATTCTTATGGATAATGCCGTCATTCCGGATGGTACCATTATAGCAGCCGGAGCAGTGGTATTAACCAATCAAGTCCTGGAACCCGGCGTATATGCCGGCATTCCCGCTAAGCGTATAAAGGAAGGATCTGATGCTTTACGTGCCGCTGCGCACGAAAATGCACGGGGCTATATGACCTATAAAGAATGGTTTGAGTAGTGGTGCGAGTTACGGGGTACGAAGTGGAGTTCTGAGTTTCGAGTTCTGAGTTTCGAGTATGTAGCTCTAAGCTTGTGTGTGGTGTAGCGGGGTAGTACGTAGATGGTTGTACTAATTGGCCTTTTTGAGAGTAACGGTGAGGGGGTTATCTCTAATCATGCGTTCGTAGTCCGTGTGAATTGACCAATTCATCGTCATTGTTTCGACTTTACCCTCTTTATCCCTGTTACAGATACAGGTATAGAGCGTTTTCCCGCTCTCCATATTCGTTAGAAGAATTGTATCATCCTCCTTTTTGACACTGAGTATTTCGGTATCTATGATACTGATATTGTAGAGTCCGGTCATAACCCTGCACTGTGTACCGCCATCGGTAAATGTTACCAGTTTGGTCAATCCTGTAATCTCGTCATTGAGCAGAGTGACGGTCGTAGATCCCATCCAATTTTCTCCGCCAATGATTTCTACTATAGTATGGGTATCATTAAACCAGTCGCAGGAAGTCAAGCCTGTAGCAGAGAGGGATAAGATTATTGCAAAAATGAAGTGGGATATGGGTTTCATGATAATAATTCTAAAGTCATCATGATATAGATGCAAAAAATGGTGATTTCGCTGCATAAATAGAAGAGTTATATATGTCAGATGTGGAAAACATTACGCAGAATCCACCAGGCTAAGACCAGTGATATTAAGAAAAATATGAAAATTGGTGAGTTGAAAAGAGCATATATCTTAATGTGAGTACTTTTTCTCCGTTCCAGGATAACCAGTACCGCTACCAGTGGCAATGAGCATATAAGAAGAGCATTGTGACGAAATGCTCCGATTACATCTAAATGGAGAAGATCGTGGAGTGCCCTCAGAGTTCCGCACCCCGGACAGGAATAGCCGGTAAGTGAATTAAAAAGGCATTTTGGAAAAATATTGCTCTCCGGATCGAGCACAAAAAGCAATATCGCACCGCAAAGGCACAAAACTATTATCAGAATCTTCTTCCACATTGTGTCAAAGTCTGTCAAAACAGCGTAAGTTCGCGTGGAGTTTGATCCACAACAACCGGTTCAGGTTTGGATTTTTCTTTTATCGGTGTTGTCGGCACATCGTCTTCTTTCCTCTTACTATCCTCCCTGTCCTTGCTGCCGTTATCATCTCCACCTTTCTTGTCGTTATCGTCCTTGCCGTTGCTGTCCTCAATGTCGCTATCCTCTTTTTCTTCGGTTTCCTCAGCATCGGATTTATCTAACGGCTCGACAAAACGAACCTCCAGTACATTGTAAGAGGATACCTTCTTACCCTTAGCTTTGTAGCTTTTCTTTCCAATAAATTCTTCGACATCCACCAGTTCGGGTTGACGATTGGCATTTTTGCCTGTAAAAGTAATTTCCATTTGAGGCCAGGGATCTTCACTTATTTCTATCAGATAGGAACCTTTGGCTTCTGAAATGAACGAGGCGGGGATATTGGCATTCAGTTCGAAACTGAACCGTTTGACATAAGGGCATCCGGCAGCTTTGTCATAGTAGAGGACCGAATAGGTCTTTTCTTCGTTCAACTTGCAGATAGTAAGTATGTCACCCTGGTAACGATTGCTCAGGTCGTAGGATGTTGTATAAAATGTGCCATCCTTACATATTACCAGAATGCTCTCATCCTGAAAAAATTCTCCTAGGAAAATACCTCGTTCGGCATCGTTGAGGCGGAGAATATCGGTGTCAAACCAGATTTCCTTACCTCCAAGGGTAGACACACCCTTGGATTTGATTGTGATACGATGTATTGTGTTATTCTTGGTTACGATATTGCCTCTGGAACCACGTCCTTTTATGGCAAGCTGCGAGAAATCATAGTCGTCGGCCAGTTTTTTGAGTTTAGGCCTGGGGCGGTAATAGATTCGGATAGTTTCAGCTTCCCCGTTGGGATTGGCGGTAAACCACACCACACTCGATCCCTCTTTACCCTGAGTCAGGTCGTACTCTTTGTCGCGGGTAATGCTGGTAACGGAGAATCTTTTTGCATAATAAGTGCCCCTTTTACCGTCTCGGTAGATGGCATTGTATATAGTCCTCTCATCCTTGCGGTTAAATACTGCAGCATGGATTATATCCTTGCCCACAAATGCCTTATCACTCACTTTGGTCACCAGATAGGTGCCGTTTTTGAGAAAAACTATGATCTCCGCAATGTCCGAGCAATCGCAGATATATTCGGAATCCTCTACCTTTTTCTGGTCAATGCCTATAAAACCCTCTGCTTTGTTAGCGTAGAGTTTTGCATTGGCGACCACCACTTTTTCAGCCTGTATTGTTTCAAAGGTGATAAGTTCGGTGCGACGGGGATAATCTTTGCCGTATTTCTTCTTGAGTTGCCTGAAGTACATAATAGTGTACTCAGTAAGGTGTGCCAGATGGTTCTTAACCTCTTCTATATTATTTTCGATACCGAGAATCCTCTCGTCGGCAGCCTTTATGTCGAAGCGGGATATTTTTCTGACAGGTTTTTCCACAAGTTTGTCAATATCCGTACCGGTTATTTCCCTTCGTAGGAGGTGCTGGTAGACCTTCATTCCTTCCTCCACATCGGCAAGCTGCTGTTCCCAGGAGGCAGCGTCGTTCTCCAGGATTCTGAACACCTTCTTTTCGAAGAAGATCTTTTCAAGAGAAGAGAAATGCCAGTCGTTCTCCAGTTCCTCGAGCTGAATCTCCAGCTCGTTGCGGAAGAGGTCGCGGGTGTGCATAGCGTTGTACCGGAGTATCTCGTCCACTCCCATAAAATGAGGTTTGCGGTCGTGGATGACACAGGCGTTAGGGGAGACGGAGACCTCACAGTTGGTGAAGGCATAGAGGGCATCTATGGTTTTGTCAGGTGAGATGTCACTTTGCAGCTGGATATTGATGTCTACATTGTCAGCGGACATATCGTCCACCTTGCGGATCTTGATTTTGCCCCTTTCGTTAGCTTTGATAATGGAGTCTATCAGGGAGTCGGTAGTCTGTCCAAATGGTAGTTCGGTGATAGAGAGAGTTCTCCTGTCCACCTTTACTATTTTTGCGCGAACTTTGATTCTACCTCCCCTCATGCCCCTGTTGTATTTTGAGCAATCTGCCAAACCACCTGTTTGGAAATCTGGGAATATCTCAAAATCTTCACCCTTCAGTGCACTTATAGAGGCGTCAATCAATTCATTGAAGTTGTGAGGTAGGATTTTTACTGCAAGTCCCACGGCGATACCCTCCGTGCCCTGTGCCAACAGTAGTGGAAATTTCATCGGAAGGGCTACAGGCTCCTCATTGGTACCGTCATACGATGGGACATACTCCGTGATTTTAGGGTTGAATGCCACCTCGAGGGCAAACTTACTCAGTCTTGCCTCAATATATCTCATTGCGGCAGCCGGATCACCGGTATAAATGTTACCCCAGTTGCCTTGAGTAGAGATCAAATAATTCTTTTGTCCCAGCTGTACAAGCGCGTCCTTGATGGATGCATCTCCGTGAGGGTGAAGTTTCATAGTATCACCCACGATACCCGCCACCTTGTGGAAACGGCCATCATCACTCTTCTTCATGGCGTGAAGAATGCGTCGTTGCACGGGCTTGAGTCCGTCATCAATATGGGGAACTGCTCTGTCGAGAATTACATAAGAAGCATAATCCAGGAACCAGTCACGGTACATTCCGGAGAGTTTATACTTACTCTCCCCTCCTGCCATAACTTTATCATATCTGTGGTCTTCCACAGCATCATCATCCTCGTCGACAATTATATCCTGCTCGGATTCCTCCTCTAAGAAGTTCTCTTCAGTCAGAATATCCTCCTCTTCTACAAAGTCATCTCTTTTTTTCGCCATATAACGGTATCTCAATTATTGTGTCAGTCGTAAATATATCCAAAATCGCGCAGTTTCCGTCTGTTTTCCCTCCAGTCAGGCTCCACCTTTACAAAGAGCTTCAGGAAGACTTTTTTATCAAAAAACTCCTCCATATCGAGACGGGCCTGAGTGCCTGTCTTCTTGAGGGCTGCTCCTTTGTTGCCTATTATGATGCCTTTCTGAGAATTGCGCATCACATTGATTACAGCGCTGATGTCATATCTCTCTTTTCCCTCCTTGAATTCCTCTATGACCACTTCCGTGCAGTAAGGGATTTCTTGGGAGTAATTTAGTAAAATTTTTTCTCTTATGATTTCCGATGCAAAAAACCTCAAACTCTTATCGGTAAAGGTCTCCTTGTCGTACCAGGGAGGACTTACCGGAAGATTTGCCAGAATGGTGTCAAATAATTTCTCGAGGTTGAATTTTTCGGTAGCAGATACCGGAATGATTTCCGCCTTGGGAAGAAGTTCTTTCCACTCAGTCATCATCTCCACTACCTTCTCCTGGCTGCTTAGGTCTATCTTGTTTAGGACGAGGATCACGGGGCATTCAAGCCGGTTTAGCTTTTCAATATATGCGATATTCTTGTCCTTCTTTTCTACCACATCCGTGACATAAAGGATAATGTCGGCATCACCTATGGCGGTATCCACAAAGTCCATCATACTCTCCTGGAGCTTATAAAGGGGCTTGAGAATGCCGGGAGTGTCGGAATAGACGATCTGCCAATTTTCTCCATTGACAATTCCCATTATGCGATGGCGGGTGGTCTGTGCCTTGGCCGTCACGATGGAAAGTTTTTCTCCCACTAGGGCATTCATAAGTGTGGACTTGCCCACATTGGGGTTGCCTATGATATTGACAAATCCGGATTTATGCATCAGTGTGACCATTTTATAGTATTGAGTATTGAACTAATTGCTAAAGTTGCCCATTTTAAGGAATACAATTTCCTCCTCCGTTAAAAATCTCCATGCTCCCCTGCGGAGTTTCTTTTTGGTAAGACCGGCGAAATAGACTCTGTCAAGTTTCTTGACCTCGTATCCGAGGTGTTCGAACATCCTTCTTACAACACGATTGCGGCCCGAATGGATCTCAATGCCCACCTGTGTCATATCATCATCCACATAAGATAGCGCATCCGCGTGTATTTCTCCATCCTCAAGTGTGATTCCCTTAATCAGTGCATCAAAATCGGGTTTTTTGAGATTTTTGTCAAGGAATACGTGGTATATCTTTTTTACATTGTTAGAAGGATGAGTCAGGCGTGCCGCCAAATCGCCATCATTGGTAAATAGCAATACGCCGGTGGTAGCTTTGTCGAGACGTCCCACGGGCACTACGCGCTCTTTACACTTTTCAGTGGAGATGAGGTCTATAATGCATTTTTTTGCATGCGGGTCGCTCATAGTGGTGACATAATCTTTGGGCTTATTCATCAGGAGATAGACCTTCTTTTCTCCTTTGAGACGTTGGCCGTTGAAACGGATATCATCATCAGGCTTTACTTTGGTGCCGAGTTCAGTGACAATTTCGCCGTTTACGGTTACAAGACCAGTTTTGATATACTCGTCGGCTTCCCTTCGGGAGCAGATGCCGGAATTTGCTATAAATTTATTAAGGCGTACAGTTTCGTTCTGCTCAGATCTTTCTGATCTTTTAGGTCTGTCACGCCTTTCAGGTTTGTCACGCCTTTCAGGTTTGTCATACCGGTCCCGCTTGTCATATCTTTCGCTCCTCTCATATCTGTCATGCCTGCCGGATTTACTCTGCTTATCGTATCTGTCACGGATTTCTCTTTTTTCATGCCTGTCACTTCTCTCATGTCTATCACTTTTATCACGCCTGTCACCTCTCTCATGCCTATCAAGGCTGTCATTTCTGTCATATCTATCTCTTGAACCTCCGGTACCTCCGTGCTTTTCGGCGGGCTTGCTCTTTCTTATAGGTTTGTCGCCATCTCTATAATGGAACTGTTGGTCATCCTCTTTTTTAGTATGTCCTGCCAGGCGTGTGCCTTTTCGTGCCAGCTTCGCACTATATGTTTTCTCTTTGCCGCCTTTGCGGCTTTTTTCTATTTTTCTATTTTCCATTTTAAATGCAATTTTGCGCGGCAAAGTTAATTCAATCTAAATTATTTTCCTACTTTTGAGACATAATTGAAAAAGAAAAAGCTTGAGGATGAAAGGATTTTTCAATATGGCAATCGACTCCCTCCTGGACAACAGATTGCGTTCCACACTCACCATACTTATTATTGCCATCGGCATTACCTCGCTGGTCTCCATTCAGACTGCCATTGAAGGCCTTTCACGTACCGTAGAGAGAAGTTTCGGCCGAATGGGTGCACACTGTTTCACCATTTCATCACTCGAAGAGGAGGGCGACAGGGCTGCACGCGGTATTTCCCTAGCTGAAGCGCAGGAGTTTGTTCGGAGATATGACTCCAAAGCGGTGGTCAGCATCACTTCTTCGCTGCTGATGCAACAGGTCTCGGCCGGTGGTATCAATAGCGACCCAACAGTCACCTTAACAGCCACGGATGAACACCATCTACGCCTCGGACTTGCCTCATTGGCTTCGGGACGCAATTTCAGCAGTCGTGAGATTGAGGGTTCAAGTGACCTTTGCATTATAGGGGACAATATCGCAAGACGACTTTTCAGCAGTCGTAATCCTCTCGGTGAGACTTTAAGGTTGGGTGCTGTGGAGTATTCGGTGACGGGTGTGATGGAGAGAGAGGGGTCTCTTTTCGGTATCGGTACGGACAATACGATATTGGTGCCGTTGGGTGCAGCACGTTCGCGTTTCCTCGCTTCCGATGCAAGCTATTCGCTGTCTATAATGCCGGTAGGAGAGGAGTCCGCCTTTGAAGAGGCCTGGGAGAGAGCTGTAGTGGTTATGAAACTCATCAGGGGGCTTCGTCCGCAGGATGAGGCAAATTTTGCAATCAGCCGCAGCGACTCGATAATAAGGGAGTTGGATTCCCTCAAGGGCAAACTATCTATAGCGGCTCTGGTCATAGGATTGATTACTTTGCTCGGGGCATCGGTAGGGCTGATGAATATACTGCTGGTTTCTGTCAAGGAGCGTACCTGCGAGATAGGCATACGCAAAGCTCTTGGTGCCAAACCGCGTACCATTGCGATGCAGTTTCTGACCGAAGCTATGTTGATAGGACAGATTGGATGTGCCGCAGGCCTGCTTCTGGGATTGCTTTTCGGTAACCTTGTGGCAAAATTGCTGGGTTGTGCCTTTGCCCTTCCTTGGCGCTGGCTGGGACTCTCTGTGCTGATATGTATAGTGGTCAGTATCCTTTCCGGCTATCTGCCGGCCAGTCGCGCCTCTCGCCTTGATCCCATAGAAGCATTAAGATGTGAGTAGGGGTGCGGGGTACGAGTTACGTGTTACGGGGTGCTGGGTAAATAAAAAACACTCAATTACCTATGCAATGAAACAGTCAGGGATTATTTAAAAGGCTTATTCAGCACGATATTTGTTTAAATATAGTTCAAATAAACTGAGACATACTCCCCTAAAATTGCCGTTGGCCATTAGTCTTGGGCCATTGGCTCAATACTCCATACCCGGAGCTCAGAAATCAGAACTCCACCCCGTACCCCGCACCTCGCAACACTAACTACACACTACATACTCTAAACTCAGAACTATTTTACTATTTTTGTGAAAAATATTGTGAAATGAAGTATATCAAAACGGCCATAGAGGGTCCCGTGATTATCGAGCCTAAGGTCTTCCATGACCATAGGGGTTATTTTTTTGAATCCTTTTCTCTTCGGGAGTTTGAGGCTAATGTGCAAAAAATCAATTTTGTGCAGGACAATGAGTCCTTGTCCGCTAAGCGTGGGGTGATACGAGCACTCCATTTCCAGAAGGGAGAGGCGGCACAGGCAAAACTTATCAGAGTAGTGCAGGGCCGTGTGCTCGATGTAGCAGTTGATATTCGTCCTGAGTCCCCTACATACGGCAAATATGTTTCAGTAGAGCTCAGTGCTGAGAATAAGCGATTGTTCTTTATACCGCGCGGATTTGCACACGGATATTTGGTATTGGAGGACAACACCATATTTCAGTATAAGTGTGATAATTACTATACACCGGAAATGGAGGGCACTTACAGGTGGAATGATCCTGTGTTGGCCATCGATTGGGGCATTGATCCGAAAGAGGTGATTCTTTCAGCTAGAGATGCTGAGGCACCGGCCTTCCCATCTTCTGCAGAGCTTCTTTGAGTGAGACGCTCCACCAAGGGGTCTCCACCCTGAATTCTTCCCTTATTTTACTCTTATCGAGCAGAGAATATGCCGGTCTATGTGCAGCAGTAGGGTACTCTTCCGTAGTTAGGGGATTGACCTTGCAGTCGAGACCGCAATAGAGCATTATCAGTGCAGCAAAATCAAACCAAGTGCAACTGCCTTCGTTGGTGTAGTGGTAAATTTCCCCTCTGCGCTCTCCGATATGCGGTGCTATGGTCACAATTGCTTTGGCCAGGTCACGAGCATAAGTGGGCGTGCCTGTCTGATCGGCTACCACTCCAATCTCACTTCTTTCGCTACCCAGACGTATCATCGTCTTGACGAAGTTTTTACCATAGGAGGAGTAAAGCCAGGCGGTGCGGATGATCACCCCGCGGCAACGACTTCTGCGTATGGCAAGCTCTCCTAGACGCTTGGTAGCCCCATAAACACTCTGCGGACGGCAGGGGTCGTTCTCGCGGTAAGCACCTCTTTTGCGCTTTCCGTCGAATACATAATCGGTGGAGATATGGATAAGCGCTGCATTACGTTCACGCACACACCGTGCGAGGAGTGCAGGACCTTCGGCATTGATTCTAGCGCTTAGTTCCTTTTCGCTTTCGGCCTTGTCCACATTTGTGTATGCGGCACAATTTATCACCAGATCCACATCGTGCTCCTCCATCAACTTCTTTACACGCTGCCGGTCGCAGATGTCCAATTGCATAGTCCCCTCTCCGGGTAAGGCATCGGTAAATATCCAGTTCCGGTCATTGTCGACAAGTTCTCTCAACTCGCATCCGAGTTGTCCCAGCGATCCGGTGACAAGAGTCTTTGCCATAATAGTTATTGTTTTATTATACGATTCTCTATCAACTACAAAAGTAACACCACTTTCCAAAAATTGCAAATGACCGCTTCCTTCCCGGATCATTTCCTGAAAAGTCGTCTGTTGATAATTTAATATGTAGTTTTGATTTTGATCCCGAGTGGGGATCTGAATCATTGTTCAGGTACTTTTTTTGTAGGTACTCAATCTGCAAACTGTCACAATAGAGGTCATTGTTTCTCAAAAATCGTTATATTTGTAAAATGTTTGTAAAAAAATACTGATATGGATTATAATACTCAAAGAGATATGCTTCACCTGCCCGAGTATGGAAGGCACGTTCAGCAGATGATAGAGCAGGTTAAGAAAATTCCCGATCGTGAAAAACGTAACGAACAGATACGAGCCGTCATTCAGATAATGGCAATACTCAACCCCCAGATGAAAGATTTTCCGGATTATAAACAAAAACTCTGGGACCATATGTACATCATTGCCGATTTCGATATAGATGTGGATTCTCCCTATCCTATGCCGGATAAAAAGGAATTCTTCAGCCGCCCTGAGAGTATCCACCATGAAGAGAAGCCTATAAAGGCATCTTGCTACGGTCGCAATATTGAAAATATGATCAATCTCATTGCGTCGAGAGAAGATGACGATGACAAGAAGGAGATGATCTGCACTCTCGGACATTATATGAGGCAACAGTATCTCATCTGGAATAAAGATTCGGTAGCTGATGAAACTATCTTCAGCGATATGGAGAAACTGTCGGAAGGTCGTCTAAAGGTACCGGAAGGACTTCAGTTGAGCACGCTCTCAAGCGATGCTACATTCAATCGTCCCGGCGTGATGACCTCAGGCACCTCTAAATCCGGATTCAGCAAAAAAACGAGGAATAAGAAGAAAAAGAAAAACTGATCTTCCGAGCTTAAGATGAAAAAGTCCAAATCAGGTAAAAATAAAAAGAACCGCAAAAACAGAGTTGTAGATGAGTCACGTGAGCCCTGGTTGTCCAGCGCTGATGCCCGTGTATTGAGAATATTGCTTGGGTTTATTTTTCTTGCACTCACCATCTTCACTGTCGTGGCGTTGGTTTCCTATATATTTACCTGGGCAACCGATCAAAGTTTATTGAGCGATCCTCATCTCTTCTCCGGTGCCGCTGAAGAGGCCTCCAATTCCGGAGGCAGAGTGGGCTTGGTGTGGGCGGATTTCCTGATTTCTAAATTATTTGGTCTGGGATCTTTTGCGGTGCCCTTCTTTTTTGGTGCTGTGTCGATTGCCTGTTTCAGACTGCGCAAAATCAATTTGCTACGTCTATTTATGGTGTCAATCATTGGTGCGATCGTCATTTCGCTTATTTTGGCCTATGTTTCAGGTTTTACAAAATACGAGTTCTTTTTAGGCAACGGCCTTGGCGGTTCCTATGGCAGACACGCCGTCTATTGGCTTATTTCGATGCTCGGTAATATCGGCGCGGGCTGTGTGCTGATGATCCTATTGCTGCTCTGGCTTGTACTGCTCAGCAAGAAGGTGGCATTGCGCTTTGATGATTTGATGTGGGATGTAGCCAATCGCCCCCGTAGGGAGAAAGTTATTGCCACTTCAGAAGATCCGGAAATGGAAAAAGAAGAGGAAGAAGAACTCGATGATGATCCTGCTTATGATTCGGCCTATCCGGAATTGCAACCTGATATGGCGACGGAGGATCTTAATTCCGATTTTTTGCCTCAGGATATCGTAGAGTCAGAAGCTCAGACTATAAGTGATAATCCGGACGATGTGATCATAAAGATAGAGGGTTCGGATCATGATTTTATAAAAAATCTGACCGAGGAGGAGAAATCCCGTCTTTTTGATCCCAGACTCGATTTGCCGGATTACCGTCATCCCTCACTCTCATTGTTGGATGACTATAGGGACAAGTGGCATACCGTCTCAATGGAGGAGCTGGAGAAGAACAAGACCAAGATCGTAACCGTGCTTGGTCACTATAAGATTAAGGTGGTGGCCATAACTGCAAAAATGGGTCCTACGGTAACACTTTACAAGATACATCTGGCAGACGGTATGAAGATATCGCAGGTACGTAGCCGTGAGGAGGATATTGCGCTCTCTCTTGGGGCAAAAGGTGTGCGTGTGGTGACGCTTATCGACTCGGTAGGTATTGAAGTGGCCAATGAGAATCCCTCTGTAGTGCCGCTCAAGTCCATTCTCAATGACCCTAAGTTTAAGAACACCGAAATGGAGCTTCCTCTGGCGATGGGCATTACAGTTACCAATGAGCCATTTTTCCTCGACCTCGCCAGGATGCCGCATTTGCTTATTGCCGGTGCTACAGGTATGGGAAAATCGGTAGGCCTCAACTGTATAATCACCTCGCTTCTTTATACCAAACACCCGGCAGAACTCAAGTTTGTCATGGTGGATCCCAAGAAAGTGGAATTATCGCTCTACGCCAAGCTCGACAAGCATTTTCTGGCAAAGATTGCTGACGAATCGGAGGCTATCATAACTGATACCAGGAAGGTGGTAAACACCCTTAAGTCGCTCTGCATCGAGATGGAAGATCGTTATGATCTGCTCAAAATGGCCGATTTGCGCCATATCAGGGATTATAATAAGAAGTTTCTAAACCGCCGTCTCAACCCGCAAAAAGGACACAAATTCTTACCCTATATCGTTGTCGTGATAGATGAGTTTGCCGACCTGCTCGTTACTGCCGGTAAAGAGATAGAAGAGCCCATAGCACGTCTTGCACAGCAGGCCCGTGCAGTGGGTATTCATCTGGTAATTGCTACTCAAAGACCCACAACGGATATCATTACCGGTACCATAAAAGCCAATTTCAACTCAAGGATAGCATATAAAGTAAATGCTTCCATTGACTCAAGGACCATTCTCGATACCCCCGGAGCCAACCGTCTAATAGGTAGAGGCGATATGCTGGTGATGTATCCCGGTGAGGATATTGTTCGCGTACAGTGCGCCTTTGTGGATGCGCACGAGATCCTGGCTGTCACACGAGAGATCAGTGCCCAGCAGGGCTATGACCACGAATTTTATCTTCCGGAGGTGTCGGATGAGGAAGAGTCATCCGGAGGGAATGATTATGGAGTTAATCTCAAAAATCGTGATGCCCTGTTTGAGGATGCCGCTAAGATCGTGGTGATGGCTCAACAAGGCTCTACCTCACTTATCCAGCGTAAACTTGAGATAGGATATGCCCGTGCAGGACGCATCATTGACCAACTCGAGGCAGCAGGTATCGTTGGCCCGTTCGGTGGCAGCAAAGCCAGAGATGTTCTGGTGTCGGATCTCGCTACCCTCGATATAATTCTTGAGACTCTTGACCGAATTTAGCACGATCTTTGCACAGGATTGAGGTATGAGACGAATTATTACATCACTGTCGCTTTTATTCATTTCCTTTGCCCTGTGGGGACAGGGGACTACTCTGCTTCTGGATAAAATTATGCAGATGGGTAGTGTCTCGCTCGAATATGAGATGACTGTCAACTCTTCTGACGGTCGCCTGCTTATGGAGCAGAGGGGTACTATCGACATTCAGCAGTTGAGCTATCGCCTTACCAGCGATCTGCTCACCATCATTTCCGATGGCACCACTAGGTGGCTATACAGCCCAAAGAGTGAGGAATTGGTAATATGCAGTGCCGATTACTTCTCAGAAAACCCTCTGGAGAATCCCTTCTCCTTACTTGCATCCACCAGTGCCGAACAGAAGAAGGATGGCACTTTCAAGATAGTGCACAAGGAAGCGAACGGCTATCTTTATACTGTGCTGGTGACTTCTATTTCCAGCCGTGAGACCCCCTGGGAGGACTCTTATTTCATTCTGGATATTGACTCGCTGCCAGAAGATGTGATAATCACCGATCTCAGATAATCCCTGCCTGACGGAAAACCTCTTTTATAGAAGTATAGCTGTCTGATAATTTGGCAGGTATCTCCTGTACTGGTACCCATTCTGCCACAGCAATATCCTCCTCCGTCTGGGGTACGGGGGAGGGGGATGAGATACCTTCAGATTTCATATCATACCACCAGGTATGTTTTAGCAGGCGCTCGCCTCCTCTGGAATATGTGTGATGTGTTACGCAGATAAGATTGCCTATGGTAAGTCGGTCGATGCCAGTCTCCTCGGCCACCTCACGCAGAGCACATTCCTGATGGCTTTCTCCAGGCTCCAATTTCCCTTTGGGAAGATCCCACTTGCCTCTGCGAAGTATCATCAGCGTCCGTCCTAAACGGTCGCGTACCACACCTCCGGCCGCCTCCAGAGTATGGAACCCCGAACAGAGTTCACTACAAACACGTTCTTTGTTAGAGGTGGGGATATAGAGTGAAGGAATACGCGGTGACTTCTCAAACATTAGGGGAATATATCCCAAGTGTTCTTTCTCACCAACACTGAGCACAAGAGCACCGGGATCTCCTTCAGCATCAGAGATCGAAGAGCATACTATGATGTTGCGGCTTTCAAAGTGGATGCGATACATCGTTTTACCAATAATATTATTACCTTTGCAAAGATAATCCAAAATAGATTATGATTAAAAATATTGAAAAAATAGTTGCCCGCCATTTGCTTGAAATTAAGGCGGTACAGTTGAGACCAGAAGAGCCATTTACTTGGGCATCCGGTTGGAAGTCACCAATTTATTGTGATAACCGCAAACTTTTATCCTATCCGGAAAGGCGCACTGAAATTTGCAAATATTTAGTGGAAGTCATAAAAGAGCATTTCAATGATGTAGATATTATCGCCGGTGTGGCTACCGGAGCCATTGCATACGGTGCCCTGGTTGCGCAAGCCTTGGGTTTGCCTTTTATCTATATAAGACCTAAAGCTAAGGATCATGGTACTCTGGCCCGTATAGAGGGTGAGTTTCCCAGAGGGGCCAATGTGGTTATCATTGAGGATCTTGTCTCCACCGGAATGAGTTCTCTTTCAGCTGCAGAATGTGTTGCCAGAGAGGGTGGTTTTGTCGAGGGCATGGTCGCCATATTCTCATACAATTTCCATAGAACGCGCGAGGCATTTGAGGATGCGAATGTCGTATTGCACACTCTCTCCAATTATGATGCACTCCTCGAGGAGGCGGTTGCATCAGGTTACATAAAGAAAGAAGATCTTGAGGTACTTGCAGAATGGAGATTTAAGCCGGATACCTGGGGTAGATAGTATGGTGGAAGAGATTTGTGGTAAAACTGTAGTCATCGACAGGCCTTCTTATTCGATTTACACCGCTTTTTCCGATCTTCGCAATCTTGTTGCCGCAATTCCGGAAGATAAAAAGGATATGGTGACTGCCGATGCAGACACTATATCGGCAAAGGTACAGGGTTTTGAAATTGGGATGAGAGTTCACCGAAGGACTCCTTTTTCGAGAATAGATTTTGAGCAGAATGGTCAGGCTCCGTTTCCCTTCCTTTTTTCTCTGATAATGGATCCTATGGATGACAATCGCACTTATTTTCATATTGAGCTTCGTGCAGAGCTCAACACTATGATGAAAATGCTTATCGGGAGCAAACTCCACGATCTTGTTGACAAACTTACAGACGGCATAGCTAAAGCTGCAAGCGGAGAGATGCCGGAGGAAGTCCCCTTCGATGTTTTCCGCTGAATTTATCCATAGTCTTGAAGCAAATTTCGGCGAGGAGCGTAGCTGTCGTCTCATCTCCGCTCTTTGTAATGAGCCCTCACTCTCAGTCCGTGCGAATCCGGCAAAAATAACTACTGAAGAGCTTTCAGAGCATTTTTCTGATAAGTATGATGGTGTGGTACCATGGTGCCGTGAGGGATTGTACCTCAAAAGCAGACCTTCATTTACATTAGATCCGCTTTTTCACGCCGGGTATTATTATGTGCAGGAGGCATCATCGATGTATACCGGTGTGATGCTTGAGCGAGCTATAACACAATTATCAGAAGCGAATTACTCTATGTACGGCCGGTCGAGACTTCGTGTGCTGGATCTGTGTGCCGCACCCGGAGGCAAGAGTACGCATATTCTCTCGATTATGCCTCCCAATGATCTTCTGCTCTCCAACGAAGTTATTCGCAGTAGGGCTTCAATCCTGGCTGAGAATTTGGCAAAATGGGGATATCCCAATGTAGTGGTTTCCAATAATGATCCTGCGGAGTTTTCTGCTCTCGATGAATTTTTTGATATTGTCGTGGTGGATGCTCCTTGTTCGGGAGAGGGGATGTTCCGTAAGGATCCCGATGCGGTACATGAGTGGTCTGTAGACAATGTCTGTCTCTGTGCCTCTAGGCAGAAAAGAATAGTTTCGGATATCTGGCCTGCTCTTCGTTGTGGCGGATTTATGATCTATTCCACTTGTACATTCAATACTCTCGAGAATGATGAAAATGTGGCCCGGATGGTATCTGAACTCGGAGCAGAACTCATTGAGCAGCGTCAGTTTCTCCCAGGTGAAGAAAGAGGGGAGGGATTTTTCATTGCGCTGTTGCGCAAAAAAGGGGACTATTCTTCCTCTGTTAATTCCGTTAAGGTTTCGAGCAATAAAAAATATCCGATTCCGGCATGTGCTTCCTATATTTCACAAAATGATGGACAATTTACATTCTCTCAAAAGGGAGAGTTGTGGAGGGCGTTTCCGACGGCTCTTGCTGCAGATATAAGTGTTTTAGAATCCTCTCTCAGAGTGATTCGTTCGGGAGTGGCTATTGCGGTGCAGAAAGGAAGTGATTTGGTTCCGGAGGCCGATCTGGCTCTCTCTACAATCTTGGATAAAAAAGCATTTCCAATCGTGGAGCTCTCTCTCGAGGCTGCCCTGAAATTTCTCTCCAGAGACAATATCTTATTTGGTACTGAAGTTCCCCAGGGCTATCTTTTGGTCTGTTTTGAAGGTGCCCCTCTGGGTTTTGTCAAAAATCTGGGTCGCCGCTCCAACAATCTTTATCCTCTTTCCCGCAGGATAAGGATGAAATCCTGATAGGAGTTGTTTATTTTGATTTTACTTCTGCTCTGTCTAGGATATTACCGTAGCGGTCAAGTAGAGTGAGTATCATTTTCTTTTTGTTGACATCAATATGGATGGCTCCGACGGTTTTTTCGCCCTCGCTCCAGCGAAAACGGATTTTGTCCAAATTTTCCGTCATTGGATTGGGAGTTGGAACGCCGCGCTCATTGTCCGAGGATGGAGCCTGTATGTAAACCGTACCCTTTCTGCCGTCGCTCTCTTTACCTTGATAAAGGGCATTCGTGCGCACATATACATGGTTATTGCCTGCCAGAGCGAGGTCTATGCCAAGTTCGTCAAATAGGTCGCTCCATCTGGCATATTGCGATGTTTTACCGCTGTCACCAAAGAACCATTGATAATGTTCGCAAACCACACGGTACCTGGCAGGATTGTTTTTGACCACTTCTCTTACCCATTCTTGAGCAGCGTTGAGACTCTCTTCATCTCTCATGCTCTCGTTGTTTAGCATTATAAATTGCGCATCTCCCCAGTAAAACCAGTAGCATACTCCCTCTTCTCCTTCATAGCCGTTACGGGGATAGAAATTGGCCTCTTTGAAATATTCGTTGGTGTTCTTGATATAACCGCGTGACATATTGTCATGGTTGCCGTTGACTCCTGCCCACATATAGTTTTTGAAATATTTCTCTTCATACATCTCTTGCCAGAAGGAGTAACTCCCTCCCCAGGCGGTTATATCTCCCAGATGGAGTACCCAGTCAAATCCGGGGTCATATTCATGCACTTTGTCCATCATTGCCATTGCATTGTCAAGACGGTCGCGCAGCGGCGGATAGACGTGAAAGTCAGAAATGATGCAGGCACTCCAGCGGTTCCGACCGGAGGTTCTGAATTTATAAACGTCGCTGGTGCAGCGGTCGCTGAAAATGCGATATTGGTATTCGCGACGGGGCTTTAGGTCTTTGAGGGCTGCTTCATACTTAAGGAAAACCGCATCTTCATAAAAGTCGGTACCGTCAGCTTTTTTGGAATAGACCTTGTCAAACACCGTACACAAGTGACTTGTACCTTCCATTGTACGGGATTCTTTCCACTCCGTGTCACGTACCAGAGTATACTCTATGGAACACTCCGTGATAGTAGTATCCGCTCCCCAGCTGATGTTCATAGCCCCGGAAGTATTTTCAGCGGGACAGGTAACAATAGAAAAGATGCCTTGTGTCTGTGCAGCAAGAGTTATGGATATGGTAATTGCGAGTATTGATGAAAATGCAATTCGCTCGATGTTTATTTTGAAATTCATGATGATCAATTTGTCTCCGAGTTTCAAAATTAAGAAAATATGTCAGAATAGTGAGAGGGTCGGTATATAATTCATGCGGCTCATCTCCGTCAGATTGGAAACAAGCCGCATTACTTAACCTAAACTTAAACTATGAAAAACTTCGAAATACTAATATGCAATGTGTGTGCCAAACGTGAAAAAACTTGCTGAATGTTTGACGAATTTTAGCAAATCAATCTGAGACTATACGAAGTTTTGCGTATTTAAGCAAAAGAGTCTTTTCTCCGGTGTCGTCGAACTTTACAATTGCTTTTGCATTAGCATCATTGCCATCAAAGGAAATGATGGTACCGAAACCGAAAGTGGCGTGTTCAACTCGCTGCCCTACCTTTAAGTCATAGATAGCTGAGGGCTGAAATCCGGCGGTGGGTGTATGTTTACTATCGCGGGCGAAAGTCTTGGATAATTCATATCTGCGCAAGATAGGCGAGGTGCTCTGTTCGCTTTCGCGTCTACTACCCTCTCTACCGTAAGCAGTTGTAAAATCTTTTCTGGTGTAGGGCATTAAGGGTTGATCGTCGACCGGCTTCTCGAGGCAACTTCTGTCAATTTCCCTGATGAAGCGGCTGACAGGATTGCTCTCCCATTTGCCCCAGCGCATCCTGCCCATTGCAAAACTAATTGTTACATGCTTTTTAGCTCTTGTTAGAGCTACATAGAAGAGCCGACGCTCCTCTTCAATGTCAACGTCACCACCAATCAGGCCCGCAGTAGGGAAGAGGTTCTCCTCCATACCGGCTATGTACACATAAGGAAACTCCAGTCCCTTGGATGAGTGCACCGTCATTAAAGTAATCTTGTTGACAACCTCCGACTCCTCCATCTCCTCATCCTCACGATCGATCTCCGACATCAACGAGATATTTTCGATATAGTCGTTTAGGGTGATGATTATCTCCCCTTTCGGTAAATCGCTCTCTATTGCTCTTGTTTCCTTTTCTTGTTCGATAAAGCTCTGGATACTGTTGAAAAGCTCCTCTATATTCTCAAATCGGGAGATTCCCTCAGGGGAGTCATCATTTTTGAGTGAAGCCAGGTAGCCGGAATCATTACCGATACGCAGTGCTATGGTGAAAGCGTCGGTGGTACTCCAATCTTGGTGGATGGGCTCTATCAGAGCGGCGAAGTTTAGGAATTTATTTACCGCTGTCGGTTTGAGTCCCACTTCGAGAAGCTTTTCCGGAGGGAGAAATATGGCTTCGTAAAGTGAAGAGCCGGCTTCTAAGGCAGCAGCCGCTAAGCGGGCGAGAGAGGTATTTCCAATTCCACGCGCGGGAACGTTGATTATCCTGCGAAAGGCCTCGTCGTCACGCCTGTTTATTGTAAGACGAAAGTATGCCATCATATCCTTAACTTCTGCACGATCGTAGAAAGATTGGCCGGAATAGATACGGTGGGGGAGATTTCTCTTGCGCAGAGCTTCCTCTAGTGCTCTGGATTGGGCATTTGTGCGATAAAGTATGGCAAAATCGCTGTACTGAGCCTTGTCGGCAAATATGCGCCCAATGATAGAAGATGCTGTGAGATTGGCCTCATCCTGCTCAGTAAAAGCCTTGATTACACCGATCTTTTCCCCTTCCGACCCATCCGAGAAGCACTCTTTATTGAGGCGGTTGCTGTTGTTTCTGATCACACTGTTAGCCGCTCTGACTATGGTATGTGTGGAACGATAGTTTTGTTCTAGTTTGTATTCCGCTGCATCAGGATAGTCCTTTTTGAACTTAAGTATGTTCTCAATTCTCGCTCCGCGGAATCCGTAGATACTCTGGGAGTCATCTCCCACTACGCAGATGTTTCTATGAGGTTCTGCGAGTTTTTTGAGTATGATGTATTGGGCATGGTTGGTGTCCTGATATTCGTCCACCAGTATGTAGTCGAATTTCGCGGAGATTGTATCTTTAGCTTCTGGGAAATTTTTCAGCAGGATGTTGGTATTAAGGAGAATGTCGTCAAAATCCATTGCTCCTGCAGTTTTGCATTTTTTGACATATAAAGCGTAGATGTCGGCGATACGGCCTCTTCTGGAGGCGGCATCTGATTCCATCAGAGCTGCATCTGCATAATAACCACTTACCGTAATGAGGTTGTTTTTGGCAAGCGAAATCCTGGCTTGTATCTGAGACGGCTTGTAGATTTTGTCATCCAGTTGAAGTTCCTTGATGCACTGTTTGATGGCGTTTCTGGAGTCACTCTGGTCGTATATGGTAAATTCGCGCGGATAACTGAGTTCCTGCGAATAATCCCTGAGGAATCTTATGAATATGGCATGGAAAGTTCCCATCCAGAGCCTTCCGGCACTTCTTTCGCCCACAATGGATGCGATTCTTTCCTTCATTTCGCCGGCGGCCTTTTTGGTGAATGTCAATGCGAGCACCCGAGAAGGATTGTGTCCCTGAGCAAGGATATTGGCTATTCTGCAGGTAAGCACTCTGGTTTTACCGGATCCTGCACCTGCAACAATAAGCGAAGGACCATCGATATTTCTGACGGCCTCTTTTTGTGCCGGATTCAACTCTTTAAAAATCTGTTCTGTCTGCCCTTTCATAATTAATCGATGATTGTGCAAAAATAAGCCTGAGAATTTGTATTTCAAAGGATATAATATTGATTTTTATACATATCTTTGCAGCCATACACGTAATTACTTAAGTGTTAAATCAATAATCTAAACTAAATAATGTCAGAACAAATCAGATTGAAGAAGGGGTTGGATTTGCCTGTAAAAGGGGCAGCCCTTCGCAAAATATCCATGACAGTTGTTCCTGATGTTGTCGCTCTCAAACCCACTGATTTCCGGAATCTTACCCCGAAAATGCTGGTTAAAGAGGGGGACGTTGTCAAGGCAGGTACACCGGTCTTTGCTGACAAGAGAAATCCGGACATCCTATTTACATCTCCGGTAAGCGGTACGGTTGATGCAATTGTCCGCGGGGAAAAACGTAAGCTGCTTGAGGTAAGAATCAAGTCCGATAACTCGGGATCTGCAGTGAAGTTTAACGTACCGAAAGGATTTTTCGTTGAAAGGGAAAGTATCATCAAGGTCTTACTTGAGAGTGGTCTCTGGCCATGCATCAAACAGAGGCCTTACGGTACTATCGCCGACCCCTCTGTGACTCCCAAAGCCATCTTCATTTCGGCAATGGCAACAGCACCCCTTGCAGCTGAGCTTGAGTATGTGCTCGAGGGTGAATTTGATGCTGTTCAGGCCGGTCTCACGGTTTTGGGCAAGCTCACGGAAGGTGGCGTTCATCTCTCTCTTGATGCACGTAACGCCAACGCCGGCAGTTTTAACAAATTTGAAGGTGTAGTTTATCACTACTTCAAAGGTCCGCACCCGGCAGGCAACGTTGGAGTACAGATCAGTCATATCAGCCCTATTTCCAAGGGCGAGACAATTTGGACGGTGGATCTTTTTTTGGTTGCAGCCATCGGAAAATTATTCCTCAAAGGAGTGTATGACATGAGCCGCACCATTGCAGTTGCAGGTCCGGAAGTAGTAAATCCCTCATACGTGAAGTGCTGTGCAGGCGTTTCAATGGAGCAGATCTCAGACCTTTTCAATTTTGCACACGGTGACATCCGTATTATCAGCGGTGATGTACTTTCAGGCAAAGCCGTAGGCAGAGACGGTTTCCTGGGTTTCTTCGATAATCTTGTGACAGTTCTCCCCGAAGGCAACTACTACGAGATGTTTGGCTGGGCAAAACCTTTCCGTTTGAAGAAGTTCAGCTTTTCGCGTACTTACTTCTCCCGGATGTTGCCACAGAAGCAATACAATATGGACACCAATACCAATGGCGGTGAGAGAGCTTTCGTACTCTCTGATGTCTATGGCAAGGTGCTTCCTATGGATATATACCCTGTCTATCTCTTCAAAGCCATCCTTGCCGGTGACATAGAGAAGATGGAAAACCTTGGCATTTATGAGATTATCGAAGAAGATGTGGCTCTTTGCGAGTTTGTTTGTCCTTCGAAAATCGAGATCCAGTCCATAGTTTCCGAGGGTATTGAACTTATGATTAAAGAGATGTCATAAAAGGAGGTGAAGCATGAGCAAACTCAGAAAATTGACAGACAAGATCAAACCGACCTTCGAAAAAGGAGGCAAACTCTCATTCCTTTACTCGACTTTCGAGGCATTTGAGACTTTTCTCTTCGTTCCCGATAGGGTAACAAGAAGGGGAGTGCATGTCAGGGACAGTGTGGATATCAAGCGCGTTATGACAGTAGTCATGATAGCACTCGTGCCCTCCCTGCTTTTCGGCATCTACAATATCGGCTACCAGCACAATCTTGCATCTAATGCAGGTATGGAGTTTTGGGAGATGGTTTGGTTTGGAATCCTCAGAATCCTCCCTCTCTATCTCGTTTCCTACATAGTGGGTTTGGGTATCGAGTTTATCTCGGCACAGCTCAGAGGCCACGAAGTCAGTGAGGGTTATCTTGTGTCCGGACTAATTATTCCATTGATTGTACCCGTCACTACGCCTTTATGGATGCTTGCTCTCGCGGTGGCATTTGCCGTTATCATCGGCAAGGAGATTTTCGGCGGTACAGGCATGAATATTTGGAACCCGGCTCTGGTGGCCAGGGCATTCCTCTTCTTTGCATATCCCAGCCATATGTCAGGTGACAAGGTATGGGTTGCAGGAGTAGATGGATTTTCCGGTGCTACCCCCCTTGCACAGACTTCAGAGGGTCTTTCCTCTCTACACTATTCGGTGAGCGATATGTTCTTCGGTTTTATCCCGGGATCTGTAGGCGAGACCTCCACGTTGGCAATCCTTCTGGGCGCCGCTATCCTGATCTACACAGGGATCGGTAGTTGGAAGATAATGCTCTCAACGGTTGCCGGTGGTCTGGTAATGGGCTTTATCGCCAATCTCGCCGCTCCATCCGCCGATTGCGCTATGGCTATTCCGGCCTGGTATCACCTGATTATGGGCGGTTTCGCATTCGGTGCCGTGTTTATGGCAACAGACCCGGTTACTGCGGCGCAAACTGAGTCCGGTAAGTGGATTTACGGTTTTCTCATCGGAGTACTTGCAGTGATCATCAGGCTCTTCAACCCGGGTTACCCTGAGGGAATGATGCTCGCTATCCTCCTGATGAATACCTTCGCACCTGTTATCGACCATATCGTAGTCGGCAGGAATATAAAACGCAGATTAAAAAGGGCAAAAACAGTTTAGATCATGAAATTGAATACCAACAGTAATATCTACACGATCTTCTATACCACAATATTGGTGGTAATAGTGGCAGGAGTTCTTGCCTTTGCGTCGACGGCACTCAAGCCGAAGCAGCAAGAAAATATCGCACTGGAGAAAATGCAGTCTCTTTTGCGTGCAGCAAGACTTGGTGAGGACGTATCTGCACAGAAAAACAAGAGTGAATATATCAAATCTCTCTATTCAGAGCATATGACCAATGACTTTGTGCTCAATTATGAGGGCAAAGTTATTGAGGGAGAGGCATTTGAAATCGACCTTCAGGCACAGTACAATATAATTAAACAGATTGCTTCAGCCAAAACCCCGGAGACTGCACAGACATTCCGTGAGGAGTTACAGCTTCCGGTGTTCGTCTGTACAATCGGTGAGAAGGTACTAAATATCTTTCCCTGCTATGGGGCCGGTCTTTGGGGTCCGATATGGGGCTATATTGCAGTAGAGGATGATTTTGAGACCATTTATGGAGCTGTATTCGACCATAAGGGAGAAACCCCTGGCCTGGGTGCAGAAATTGCGCACGCCCCTTTTTACAATCAGTTTGTGGGCAAAAAACTCTCCCAGGAGGGTGCTTTCAAGTCGATTTCGATCATAAAGGGCGGCGGACAAGCTGATAATCCCAACGGCGTTGACGCCATTTCTGGAGGTACCATTACCAGCCAATCTCTCGAGCAAGCCATCGCAATGTGGCTTGACGAATATCAAGTCTATTTCAATATCAAACGCGCTACAATCGGCTCTGAGGAGTGCTGCGGAGAGGGAGAGTCATGTGATGATGAAAATTGCAGTAGCGAAACCGGGAACCGGAATCAGAACGGTCATGAACATCAAACCAAATAGGAGGCACTATGGATAAGAGTATATTTAAAAATCCCTTTTTCAAGGCAAATCCGATCACTGTATTGGTGCTCGGTATCTGTTCTGCTCTTGCGGTTACAGTCCAGTTGAAGGGTGCTTGTGTGATGGCACTCTCAGTGACAGTTGTTACTGGCTTCTCCAGTATGCTGGTATCCTCAATACGTAATTCCATTCCCAACCGTGTCAGGATTATAGTACAACTTGTAATTGTGGCAATGTTTGTAATTTTGGTCGATGAGTTCTTGAAGGCTTATGCGTACGATGTTAGTAAACAACTTTCAGTCTATATTGGTCTGATCATCACCAACTGTATCATCATGGGGCGTATTGAGGCCTTTGCACTTGGCAACAAGCCATTCCCTTCACTGGTAGATGGTCTTGCCAATGGTATGGGGTACGGTCTGGTTCTCGTTATCATTGCATTTATACGCGAACTCTTCGGCTCCGGTACCCTGTTTGGTTTACAGATTATCCCTCAGAGCTGGTATATAGCTAACGGAGGTTTTTATGAGAATAACGGCCTAGTAATCCTACCTCCGATGGCACTTATCATTGTGGGTGGTATTATTTGGGTACAGAGAGCGATTCAGAAAGAGTTACAGGAAGAAAAATAATAGAGGAGGAATATTATGGAATACATTAATTTATTTGTAAAGTCGGTTTTTGTCGACAATATGGTGTTCGCATTCTTCCTTGGAATGTGTTCTTACCTTGCCGTTTCAAAGAGTGTGAAGACAGCTACCGGCCTTGGAATTGCAGTGCTGTTTGTGCTTGTTGTGACCCTTCCGATCAACTATTGGTTAAATAAGTATTTGCTCGAACCGGGTGCTCTTACCTGGATCAATCCTGATTATGCATCAATAGATCTGAGTTTCCTCAGTTACATAGTATTTATTGCGGTTATTGCCTCAATTGTGCAGATCGTGGAGATGGTTGTAGAGAAATTCAGTCCTGCGCTTTACTCTTCATTGGGTATTTTCCTTCCTCTGATTGCTGTAAACTGTGCAATCCTAGGAGGTTCGCTCTTTATGCAGGAGCGAGGCTTTGCAAATGTAGGTGAAGCCTTCTCTTTTGGTCTCGGTTCGGGATTCGGTTGGTTTATCGCTATCGTGGCAATAGCAGCCATAAGGGAGAAACTTGCTTACTCCAATGTTCCGAAGCCCCTCAAGGGTCTGGGCATATCATTCATCATCACCGGTCTTATGGGTATAGCCTTTATGAGTTTTATGGGCATCAAATTGTAGGAGGAAGCAAGTATGGATGTAAACGTATTTATTATTACCGTTATTGCCGCTCTGGCGCTTATCTTGCCGCTTGTAGCGTTGTTGCTTTACATTAAGGCTAAACTTACCCCTTCGGGTAATGTCATTATTGATATTAATAACGGAAGTAAGGAGATTTCCGTTCCGCAGGGAAATTCTCTACTTGCGACTCTCGCCAATGAGAAGATATTTCTTCCCTCAGCCTGTGGTGCAAAGGGTACTTGTGGAGAATGTAAATGTCGGGTGCTTGAAGGAGGCGGCACAATTCTCCCTACTGAGGTGGGGTTCTTTACCCGTAAGCAGATATTGAACAACTGGCGTCTCGGTTGCCAGGTCAAGGTAAAGGATAATTTAAAGATTATTGTACCTGAATCCACACTTAGTGTCAAGAAGTGGGAGTGTGAGGTTATTTCCAATGCAAATGTGGCCACCTTTATCAAGGAATTCTGTGTCAAACTTCCCGAAGGGGAGAATCTAAACTTCCGTTCCGGTGGTTACATTCAGGTGGATGTGCCAGATATGACGATCAACTACAGCGATTTTGAGATAGATGAAAGGTACCGTGAGGATTGGAAGAATATGGGATTGTTTGACCTTAAGATGGTCAATTCCGAAGAGACTCTGAGGGCCTATTCAATGGCAACTTATCCTGCAGAAGGCAATATCATCAAGCTCAATGTGCGCATTGCCACTCCTCCTTTTAACCGCGAGACGGGTAAGTTTGAAAATGTCAATCCGGGCGTCTGCTCTTCCTATATTTTTTCACTCAAACCGGGTGACAAGGTGATGATCTCAGGGCCATACGGAGAGTTCTTTGTTCCTGATGATGCTCCGGCTGAACAGGAGTTCCTATTTATAGGTGGTGGTGCAGGTATGGCTCCAATGCGCAGTCACATAATGCATCTGTTCAAGACTGAGAAGACCACTCGCAAGGTGAACTTTTTCTACGGTGCCCGCAGCCTTAAAGAGGCCTTCTATCTTGAGGACTATAAGGCCCTCGAAAAAGAATTTCCCAACTTTAAGTTCCATCTTGCCCTTGACCGTCCCGACCCTGAAGCAGATGCAGCAGGAGTTCCTTATGTGCCGGGATTTGTACACTCTGTGCTCTATGAGACCTATCTCAAAGATCACGAAGCTCCCGAGGATATACTCTACTTTATGTGTGGTCCTCCGATGATGGTTCAGTCGGTCAATGGTCTTCTGGATAGTCTGGGAGTGGAGCCTGAGTCTATTCTTTATGACGATTTCGGCAATTGATAGCCGGACAATCAAAAAAACGATAATTATATACGGGTAGCCAAAAGGTTACCCGTATTTTGTATCTCTCAATTCGAATAAAAAATCTAAGATTCAGCACAAAATTGTTGCACGGAAAAAACTGTTTGTTAACTTTGTAGAGCATCATTACAGAACAATATTGCCATGAAAAAAATATTTGTTATTGCTGTTATCGCTTTTGTGGCTCTCCCTATGTCGGGGCAGTCGCAAAGAATGGAAGAAGGCATCACGCCCGAAAGAGCTTTGTTAAATTCTATGTTTGAGAATATACGAGCCGATAAACTCTTTGATTATGTAAAACACCTTTCCGATTCAACCATTTACGAAGGGCGTCTTGCAGGTTCAAAAGGTATGGAGAGAGCTTCCGAATGGGCTTCTGACCTGTTTAGGCAGTGGGGTCTTTCGGCTTTTGAAGATGCTCCCAACTATATTCAGAGCTATCCACATCCCTGTACGGAGGTGCATGGCGGTTCTTTAACCATTCTTTTCCCTATTGCAGATCTGAGAAGAAGCAAAAACATAACTTCGGAAATCTCTTATATAACCAAATCTTATCAATGGGCGAAATATTGGTATGCGGGCAGCACATCGGGCAGTGGCAACATAACTGCTGATGTGGTCTATGCAGGATATGGCGTCTGTGCACCCGAGCTTGGGTATGACGATTATGCCGGAATTGACGTGAAGGGCAAAATAGTTCTGATAGAAGGTGAGACACCAAATACAAGCCGTAATCGTGATACACTGCTTATGTGGTACAAACACACGCTGCATCATACGAAAATAGAGAATGCTGTTAAACATGGGGCTATTGGGATGCTATATTACTGGGTCCCCGGTCCCAACAATTGTTATAACAAAGATTTTGTTTATGCTTTTGTGACGGAAGATTTGGTTAATGAGCTTTTTGTAGGAACAGGTCGCACTTATAGGGAAACTATCGCAAATATTCGTAAGAACAAAAAACCTTCATCGTTTGATATGGGTAAGAAAGCCAATATAAATATGGTTACCACACATGACGAAAAAGCGACAGGCAAGAATGTCGTAGGCTATGTAAAGGGCTCGGATCCTGTTTTATGCAACGAATATGTCATTGTTTCAGCCCATCTCGATCATCTTGGTATGATACCCTACCATATTGCCGGAGCAAACGATAACAACTCTTCTACTGCGGTTCTTATGGGTGTAGCAGAGGCTTTGGCAAAATCTCAGGTTAAGCCTAAACGCTCTGTTATCTTTATCAATCTTGACGGAGAAGAGGCCGGTCTTACCGGCAGTACTTGGTTTATAAACAATCCCCTTGTTTCCAAAGAAAAAATAAAATTGATAATCAACCTGGAGGCATGCGGTATAGGTAGAATGATGAGTTCAACCGCAAGTTATTTAAATCCCGGTTTGAACGATTATTTAGTAAAGGCAGCGGAAGAATATGTTCATCTGAATGTTCGTACTGGCACTACTGAACACATCACACGTCCCAGAACTGATGGAGCGGTATTTATGAAAGCCGGCTATCCCTGCATAGATGTTCGGGCTGCCGGAGGTAATGCACGCTATTATCACCAGCCGGAGGATGATTGGCCGACAATGGATGGAGAAATGCTTGAAAATGCTTGTAAAATGGTCTACTGGACGGCAATCAATGCAGCAAACGAATAAGGTTAAGTATATTTGGCAATATGAAAATCTTAAGAATTATTTCAAGGTCAGTGACGGTTGCGCTGGCAGCGATTCTGATGCAGATTGCGGCAGCCGAAACGCACTCAGGTAACATCCATTTTGCATCAAATCCTGCACTTTCTCCCGACGGGGAGACTATTTATTTTTCTTATGACGGCGACATATTTAAAGTTCCCGCAAAAGGAGGACTTGCGTTGCGCCTTGTTTCCATTGGAGGAGTTGAAACCCGTCCAAAGCCTTCTCCTGATGGTAAATGGATAGCTTTCGCTTCGGATATCCAGGGTAATAACGATATCTATGTGGTATCGGTGGAGGGTGGGGATGTGCGCCGGTTGACTTGGCACGATGCAAATGACATCCCGGCCTCTTGGACTCCGGATAGCAAGTTTATATATTTTGAGTCTACAAGAGCGAGTGCTCGGTCCACTACCTTTAAGGTCTCATTGGAGGGTGGTACGCCACAGCGTCTGTATGATGGTCATTTCAATACGGTGGTAAATCTTGTGGAGAATCCGGTAACAGGAGAAGTATATTTCAACGAGAGTGGTGAGAGTATAAATTTCCCTACACGAAAGGGATATGTAGGGGATCATAATCCTAATATAAAGTGTTGGCACCCTGCTAATAAAGAGTACAGTGAGTTGACCGACTGGATTGGTAAGGATACTTGGCCGATGGTGGATAGCAAAGGCAACCTTTACTATGTAAGCGATGAATTCAACGGGGAATCCAATATCGTACAGTATGTAAAAGGTGGCGATCCAAGGCAGATTACAACCTTTAATTCCTCGGTACACTACCCATCCATCAGTTTCGATGGCAGTGCAATTGTATTTATGAAGGATTATCTGATACAACTGCTGAATCCTGTAAGCGGAGAGACTTTCACTCCCCCTATCAGCATAGCACAGACTGATGTGGAAGTGCGTCACTCCTTAAAGGAGCAGAAGCCCACAGTTGCAGCAATATCCCCCGACGGTAAAATCATGGCACTTGCTATTCGCGGGCTGCTCTTCGTATCGGACCCCAAGTGCACTTGGATGGAGCGGATGATAACTCCTGCAGATGAGAGAGTCCACGAGATTGTCTGGGCTCCGGACAACCTTACCATATACTTTACACGCACGGAAAAGGGTCGCCGCCAGCTCTACAAGATCGGAGCGGACGGCAAAAGTGCCGAGCAACTTGTATACGCTTCAAATGGTGATGTCAAGAACCTTAAACTCAATCACAAGGGCGATAAGATGGTATTTATTGACGGAGAGAGCAAGGTGATGGCTCTCGCAACAGGTAGCGACATCACCGAGCAGGTAGCCCAGGCGCAATTCTGGTCGTTCCACTCTTATTCAATCAGTTTTTCATATGATGATAGGTATATGGCCTTTGAGGCGGTAAATATGTTCGAGAGGGATGTTTATATTTATGATTTTGAGAACAAAGAACTTGAAAATCTCACAAGGAGTGCCTCTTCCGAGAGTGAATTTGTCTTTTCTCCTGACGGAAAAAACGCTTTTCTATTGGCCAACCCCACCACTAGTTTATTCCCGCGTGGAGGCGGAGATGTGAAATTATACAAACTACCTTTGCAGAAATATGAAACTCCCTTCAAATCAGACGAGTATGACCATCTGTTCTCAAAACCTCCTAAAAAAGATTCCTCTGTAATAATCAATTACAAGGATATCTTCAGAAGAATGGTTCTTGCAGGAGAGGGAGCAGCTTTCCAGGGCTCGCAGAGAGGCCTCTATGTATTTCATGGAAAAGGCAAGTCGTGGCTCTTTTGGACCACAACATATCCTGCAACACGTAAAAGCCAGACATACGCACTGGATTTGACTAAACCGGATGAAAAACCAAAGGAAGTCAAGGATCTGGAACGGGTCTCATTTTTCAGCTCAAAAAATGAACTTTATGCTCTGAGCAGAGGAGATATCGTTAAAATTGATATAACCTCTCTCTCAACTACCAAAATCAAAGTCTCAAAAGATGTTGAGAAAACGCTCAATGACGAGTTCAGACAGATGTTTTACGAAGTATGGGCTCTATTGGACCAGAATTTCTACGACCCTACACATCACGGCATTGATTGGAAAGCAATTCGCGACAAATATTCAGCTTTCCTTCCTTATGTTGTATCCAGAGCACAGTTGCGCACCCTAATAACCGATATGCTAGGTGAACTGAATTCTTCACACCTCGGATTCACTTCCAGAGGAGCTGAGGAGAGCACTCGTACCCGTAGTTATACCCTCGAAACCGGAATAGTCTTCAATACCACATCTCCTTATGTAATAGACCGTATACTTACAGATTCACCTGCGGACAAAGTGGATGTGGAATTGTGTCAAGGTGATCGTTTGGTGGCGGTGAATGGGGTGAGGGTTGATGAAAAGTCAAATCGTGAGAGTTGCTTCAGCACAGTAGTTAATGTGGAAGAGATCACCTGTAGATTTGAAAGGGAAGGGAAAGAGTTTGACATCAAACTCCACACAACAAGCTCCGGGGAGATGAAAAACCTCTACTATACAGAATGGGAGGATATTTGCAGGGAGCGTACACACCGCTTGGGCAATGAGCGTATCGCCTATGTACATATGAGGGATATGGGTGACGCTTCATTGAGGACATTCCTTAGCGATATGCACACCTATGCGGTCAACAAGGATGCGCTGATTCTTGATTTACGCTACAACAATGGAGGTAACGTACACAAGGAGGTAATTGACTTTTTACGTGGCCAAGAGCATTTCCGTTGGAGCTATAGGGATTTTCCTAAGACAAGCCACCCTAATGTGGCACCTGCCGACAAGCCCATTGTGGTGCTGGTCAATGAACGTAGTCTTTCGGATGCGGAAGTGACCTCTAATGGTATTAAGACTCTTGGCATCGCGCCCATAGTCGGTACTGAGACTTACCGCTGGATTATCTTTACCTCAAGTGTAACTTTGGTTGACGGTTCTTTTACCAGAATGCCGGCTTGGGGCTGCTACAACCTGGAAGATGTCGATCTTGAGAGTATTGGAGTTGCACCTGATGTATATATTCGCAACACCTTTAAAGACCGTTTAAATGGTGACGATCCTCAGTTGGACAAAGCGATAGAGATGCTCAACTCCCAGTTGGAAGCAAGATAATTGGTGAAAAGAGGGGGAAATATTGGATTTTTCAATATTATATCTATATTTGCAGTCCCTTAACAAATGGCCCTATCGACTAGTTGGTTAGGTCGCAACTCTCTCAAGGTTGAAACACGAGTTCGAATCTCGTTGGGGCTACTTTTCCGGAGCTGACTAAAAAGTGTTTTTTAGCCGGCTCCTTTTTTATATCTTTGTTCGGATAATAGTGAAAATCTTATAATGGAACAACTATATTTCTCACGGCGCAATCATGCTATAGATCTCCTCAGAGCAATGGTTATGGTGCTGATGGTCTTTGTCAATGACCTTTGGCGTATAGCTTCTTATCCGCGCTGGCTTGGACATGCAGCTGTCGGTGAGGACTTCCTCGGCCTTTCCGATATAGTTTTCCCCTGCTTCCTCTTCGTTGTTGGAATGTCCATTCCCTATGCGCTAGAAGGGCGTTATGCAAAGGGAAAGGGCACTATGAGTACATTGAGTCATATACTTACCAGGTCCCTGGCATTGATAGTAATGGGTGTTTTCCTTGTAAATACCGAGAGTGGAATGTCTCCCGACGCTTTTCTTTCTAATCCTATATACAAGCTCTTCCTACTTGCAGCCTTTTTCCTCATTTGGAATTATAAGTCCCATAAGTGGTTTCAGATTTTCGGAGTAGTACTGCTGGTATTTCTCGCCCTGATCTTCAAAGATCCTAAGGGAGGTTACCTGAGTGCTCGTTGGTGGGGCATCCTAGGTCTGATAGGGTGGAGTTATCTCTTCTGTGCAGTGACCTACCTCTTCACCCGAGCCCACCTAAATCATATAGTAGCTATTTGGGGCGCGCTTTTGTTGATAAATATATTCCTTACACCCCTTCGTGATGGGGTATCAGCTTCAGAGAGCGGACTATTATTCGGTTTACCAAAGCTCAATTTCCTAAGCGACTTTACCAATGCACTTCATGTAGGAAACGGTCACACGCAACTATTGACGATGAGTGGATTAATGCTCTCGGTCATTTCCATGAAATTGGATCGAAAGAAGAGCTCTACTAAGGCCCTGATAGCGACAGGTGCGGTCGTGGTGCTGTTGTTGGCCACTTGGCTAACCCGTCAGTGGTGGATTATAGATAAGATCAGCGGTACTCTTCCGTGGGTGCTTGTCTCTTCGGCTATTGCCGTGGGAATGTACGCTATTCTTGGATGGCTCGTTTCAATAGAAAAAGCCGGCTGGCTCAGTTTCCTCAAGCCTGCCGGCACCGCCACTCTCACTTGTTATCTGATGCCTCATCTCCTCTACAGCCTTATGATTATCTTTGGCTTTTCAACCCCTACATGGATGAATGATGGAATAGTGGGCATCATCAACTGCATCTGTTTCTCGCTCCTCTGCTTGTTGTTGACGTGGCTTTTGGGAAAAATGGGGTTGAGGTTGAAGATTTAATCGTCTTACAGCTCTTTTTTCCAAAGTCCGTGCAAGTTGCAATACTCATAAACAGCAACAGGTTTTCCTGAGCAAGTGCAGAACTGAGCTTCGGGTTTGCCGTCGTGGGGCAGGCCAACACGGGCGCCACCATCTTCGGTCTCTAAGTAGATAAAGGCAATGTGATGTTCTGGCAACATAGGGTGAGGTACACTACCTACCTCTACCTTAATTGTACAATCATCCAACTTGGTTACCACAGGGACGTGTTTTTCACCACCGGCATCCTCAGTATGGGCAACCAGCTTTTCCATTGGTTTGCCGCAGCAAAAAACGGGAACTCCTGAGTCCACAACTTTACCTACAACATTACCACAAATAGAACATTTTAAAAATTTTGCAGCCATAATCATTTATTTTTTAAGTTATTAATTACATATATCAAAAGTTACCAAATCAACCTTACTTAGTTCAATTGTTTAATTGCCCTCAATGGACATCTCTTTATGCATATTCCACACTCTATACACAAACCATAATCAATGATAGGATATCCATCGTCTCCCTGGGAAATGGCACCTTCAGGGCATATATCCATCAACGGGCAACGATGATCGTGAGGACATTTATTTCTATCTACTGCAATCATAATTTTATTTATGCAAATTTATCAATAATTTTTAATTCTACAATAGAATAATTCTAAATTAGATATATAAAAGTCATGCCATTTTTCAGCTGTGACAATTTGACACGCAGACCATATTATTGAAGATAATTAATGATCTAATTGGTATATGCATCTAAATTATATGTCATATGACAAATACATTATTATAGGCTTAAAACCCATATTCTTCAATTATAGGCTTGTTGGCCCATAAAATTACCAAAATCACCTCATTTTACAAGTAGATTTTTCTTATCTTTACACGACTAAAATCTTGTATATCATGAAAAAGAATTTTAACAGTGTTGTTCGTATGATGGCGGAGGCTGCGGGATATTTGTGGGAGAAAGGTTGGGCGGAGCGTAACGGAGGTAATATTTCTTGCAATGTTTCACAGTATAAGAAGCTCTTCGAAGGCATTTCCCCGCTTTCGGTTGAATTGGATGGTGGCGTGGATGTACCTGCTTTGGCAGGCGCTTTGCTGTTGGTTACCGGTACCGGAACGCGTATGCGTGATGTCGCCTCCGATCCTATGGCCAATATGGCGGTGATACGCATTTGCGATGATGGACGCCACTATGTAATTGTGGCCGAGAGGCCGGTCAGACCCACTTCCGAACTCCCTTCGCATCTCGCGATACACAATTATTTCCTGCAAAGCGGCTCTCCCTGCAGGGCAGTGATGCACACTCATCCCACGGAACTCGTGGCAATGTCCCACTACGCGCCATTCCTGGAAAAAGATGTGCTGGGCACTCTCTTGCGCAGTCTTATCCCCGAGACCTATATCTTTTGCCCAAAAGGGCTGGGGATAGTGCCTTATGCGCTTCCGGGCTCGCAAAAGTTGGCAGAGAAGACTCTTGAAAAGTTGCGTTCACACGATGTGGTGCTTTGGGAGAAGCATGGTGTGCTTGCAGTGGGGAAGGACCCCGTTGAGGCATTTGACATGATTGATATTCTCAACAAGTCGGCACAGATATATGTAAGAGCACGCGCAATGGGCTTTGTACCGGCCGGACTTACCCCGGAGCAGATGGAGGAGCTCAGGAAGAGTTTTATCCCATTCTAAGTTACTACTATGCTTTGGGAGTTATTCTGGACATTCTTTAAACTGGGTACCTTTACATTCGGTAGCGGCTACGCCATGATACCGATGATAGAAAGGGAGGTTGTTGACCGTAAGAAATGGTTTGACAGAGAGGATTTTTACAACCAGTTTACTCTTGCACAGTCGGCTCCGGGACCTTTCGCACTCAATACTGCCGTTTTTGTGGGCTACAAGATGAAAGGTTGGTGGGGTTCTCTGATAGCCGTCATCGGTGTCTCCATTTCACCGTTTGTCATTATTCTGCTGATTGCTATCTATTTGAGCGGATTCAGTACAAATCCCGTTGTTGAAGCAGCCTTTAAGGGAGTAAGACCGGCAGTCATAGCAATGATAGCGGTTCCTTTTATCAATATGACGAAGGGGCTCAAGTGGTATTTCATTATCCTCGCCTTTAGTATTGCCATAGTGGTGTGGCTGACCGGCATTTCACCTATATGGTTTCTTCTTGGCGGGGCGGCAGTAGGT
>JAPXOZ010000018.1:0-34198 GCA_033811195.1 Bacteroidales bacterium
TGAATGGTTTCAAAAAAATTAACGTTTCGCTCGAATTTGTTACAAATTCGGTACTTGCTTGTACGTTTTGTCTTCCAATAATATCAATGAACGGACGTCTCCTTTGAGGAAACGGGTTGCAAAGATAAGAATATTTTGGAAATTAGCAAAATATTATGCAAAAAAAACAATAATTTTTGCATACCTTTGTACTGAAACATACGAATATTGAAAATGAAAAAACTCATACCTATTATATTGCCACTATTGGCATTTCTCGCAGCATCAGGATCATCCTGTAATCCAATGATGGACCTTCCGGATCTGGAAGTCAAAAATACGACACTAACATTAGAGAGCACTGAAGGCTCTGTCAAACGCACGCTACTCCGCACCGCCTACGAATGGACAATTACTTTAGATAGTGATGATGGCGAGCACTTAGACTGGTTAAGAATCTCTCACACCGCCGGCAAACCCGGAGACATACCTCTTGCATTCACCGCACTTAGCACTAACAACACCAATAAGATAAGAAAAGCCTATGTCACCATCTCCAACAAAAAGCAATCGGTGACGCTTGAGGTCTCACAATTGATAGATTGTATCACTTTTACCGACACCAGACTCAAAGCAACTCTGCTGACGCGCTACGATATTAACGATGATGGTGAGATCTCCGATTACGAAATGAGAATTCTTACCACACTTGATTGTTCAAAAGGCAAAGCCAAGTCACTAAAGGACCTCTACGGATACCCATTCACAAGCATCAATTGCTCCCAGAATCTGATTGATTCTCTAGATATTAGCAACTTCCCATACCTCATATCCGTTGACTGCCAACGCAATATGATGAAGTATTTTGCTGCCGGCGGATCGCCCACAATTGTGAATATCAACTGCTCCCACAATACCATCAGTCACCTCGATGTCAGCAACTGCTCATCGCTCAAGAACCTGGAATTTGCATACAATGTGCTGGATACCATAAACATCAGCAATACAAATCTCACCAGTTTTGATTGCACCATGGTTGGCCTGGGAACCATAAAAACTCTAAATGCAAATAATTGTACCAACCTTGAAGAGCTCAACTGCAGGTTTAACTCAATAACAGAACTCAGTCTTGCAGGATGTATCTCCCTTAAAAAACTGATATGCAGCTACAATAAGCTCACTTCACTGAATATCTCCCAAACCATAATTCTGGAGAATCTTGACTGCAGCAATAACAATATCACCGATCTTAACACCTCTCAGGCAACATTTCTCAAAAAATTGGATGTCAGCAGTAACAATTTAAGAAACCTGGACCTGCGCAAGAACAATTATCTTACTCACCTCTGGGCGATGAACAACCCGTTGGAAACGATTTCGGTTACAAGCATACCCTCTGAGGCATTTATCTATTCAGAAGACACTACAAATAAGGCAGAGGCTAACCGAGAACCGGTAGTAGGTGGGTATATCCTCTACTATTACTATCTACCCGCAATATTCCTCAATGGAATCTTGGCCAACACCATCCACCGAACTTTTATTCCGTATTAGTTATTCTTTCTTTCCGGAAATCATTTTTAGCGCTCGGGCCAACTGATCCGGGCAGGAAGTGGATTTTTTACCACAGGTAATCCCCTCCAGTTTGCGAATTACATCTTTTACTTTCATACCCTCGACAAGAGCTGCGATGCCTTTGGCATTGCCGTCACAACCCCTTGTGTAATGAAGGTATGTAATGCGGTTCTTGCGGATATGGATTTCTATATTGACGGAGCAAACACCTTCCGGCTTGACATGTACGATTCGGATACCGTCATCACCGGTAATATCGGAAATAATGCTTTGTGCTCTGAGATTATCCGATGTAAAGAGAAAAAATGCTGCTGCAAAGAGAATTATGAGTGCTTTTTTCATTGATTCTGAGATTGGCCTGCGTATCAGAAGAGCTTTGGATAGTTATCGTCCACCTGTTGCAGAATATGAGAAATGATGATATCCCTGAAGAGAGTTGATTTTGAGGATATTTTGTATTTTTCACAGTACTGCTGTATGAGAGACATCTCTCGTTCGTTGAAAAGTATAGTTTTCCTATGTCGGCGAATAAGTTCATCACGCTCTTGTGCGATGATATCCGGAGATAATTTTTGCTTTTTTGATCTCTTTTTCACTTCGTCTCTAAAAATATGGCATCAAAGGTAACAATTTTTAAAAGAATTATGTTCCTAGTTAAAAAAGATTGGTATCTTTGCTCAACTTTATGAACAGGGATTTCTCTATATTTTCTTCCAATGGTAGGACTGCCAGAGTCCGAAGATAGACCTGTACGGCCTGATTCGTGGGCTTTACGGGTTTCCATTAATTCTGGAGGGATGTCCCTCCCAAAATAACCTGTTTTTTTTCAGATTTTTCATTTCTATGAATATAAATGTCGTTGTGGCCGATGAGAGCCATATCCAATACGCTGAGCATATATGTGATCTTGTCTATATTTCAGCACAAGAAAGAGGTACCGGGATTGCTAAAAGAACGCCGGAATATATCGCCTCAAAAATGATTTCAGGCAAGGCGGTTATCGCCATAGCAGAGGACGGTGAACTTGCTGGTTTTTCCTATATAGAAACCTGGGGACACCAAAAGTTTGTAGCTAATTCCGGACTGATTGTGGCACACAAGTTTCGCCAGACAGGCTTAGCCAGACGCATTAAACAGAAGATTTTCGACCTTTCCAGAACTCTTTACCCCAATGCAAAGATATTTAGCATCACTACAGGTTTGGCAGTAATGAAGATCAATTATGACCTGGGGTTCCATCCGGTTACTTTTTCCGAGCTCACCGACGATGAAGAGTTTTGGAAGGGTTGCAGCGGATGTCGTAATTTTGACATTCTTCAGCGCAATGATTACAAAATGTGTCTCTGTACGGGTCTCCTTTACGATCCGGCACAACATTCAGGCGACCACACAAAACAACCAACAGACAACACTTAAAAGATATGAATAAAAAAGTCGTACTTGCATTTAGCGGAGGGCTCGATACCTCCTTCTGCATTCCTTATCTCAAACATGAGAAGAATCTCGAAGTTCACACGGTAATGGTCAACACCGGCGGTTTCTCTAAAGAGGAGGCTAAAGCCATTGAAGAGAGAGCTCTGCAACTTGGAGCTGCTTCACATACCACTGTGGATGCAACAGAGACCTACTACCGCAAAGGTATCAGATACCTGATTTTTGGAAATATACTTAAAAACAATACCTATCCCCTATCAGTTAGCTCCGAGCGCGTATTTCAGGCACTAGAGGTACTGAAACATCTCAAAAAAATCGGTGCCGGCACTGTAGCACATGGTTGCACCGGAGCAGGCAACGACCAGGTGCGCTTTGATATAGTATTTGAGATCCTGGCACCGGAAGTTAAGATTATCGCCCCTATCAGGGAACTGGGATTAAGCAGGAAAGAAGAAATTGAGTATTTGCAGAAGCATGGATTCAATTATTCCTGGGAGAAATCCAGATACTCCATCAACCAAGGGCTCTGGGGTACCAGTATCGGCGGAGTGGAGACTCTCTCTTCCCATGGCTACCTCCCCGAAGAGGCATATCCCGCTCAGGTGACTCGTAAGGGGAGCGAGATTATTACCATCAGCTTTGAAAAAGGGGAGCCGGTTGCACTAAACGCAGAGAAGATGAGTCCCGTGGAGCTGATCCACAAACTTAGGGAGATAGCAGCTCCCTATGGCATCGGTCGCGATACCCACGTTGGAGATACGATTATCGGCATCAAGGGCAGAGTGGCATTTGAGGCGGCAGCGCCCATGATTATCATAAAGGCGCACCATCTTCTCGAGAAGCACGTGCTTACCAAGGCTCAGCTCTACTGGAAAGAGCAGCTCTCGGGATTCTACGGCCAGATGATGCACGAGGCACAATATCTCGATCGGGTAATGCGCAATATCGAGGTTTACCTTGAAGATTCGCAGCGTACCGTTACAGGCGAAGTGCAGGTACGTCTGCAACCATATAATTTCCAGGTACTGGGCTGCAAGAGCGATTTCGACCTAATGAGCTCTAAATTCGGTGATTACGGTGAAGCAAACAAGTCATTCACCGGCAGGGATGTTGTCGGATTTACCAAGGTACTGGCCAACCCTCTAAAAATATATTATTCGATACATGATGAGGAGAATATCCTCTGAGACAAACTAAGCAAAATGGGAAAAATTAAAGCCACTATTGCGGGAGGCACAGGATATACCGCCGGTGAACTGATCAGGATTTTGATCAACCACTCTGAAGTGGAAATCACCAATGTGATGAGCACCACTCAAATGGGTGATACGGTTGCCAGCGTCCACAGGGACCTATTCGGAGATTGCGACTTGAAGTTCACCGATCAAGTGGGAGAACCGGATGTACTCTTCCTGTGTCTTGGGCATGGAATTTCGCGAGAGTTCCTCTCTAATAACACAATTTCCGAGAGTTGCAGAATTGTAGATCTGGGCAATGACTTCAGAATAGAGAGCGATTTTATGGATAGGAAATTCATATATGGACTATGCGAGATGAACAGAGAAAGTATCAAGGGTTGCTATTCTGTGGCCAATCCGGGCTGCTTTGCAACTGCTATTGAGTTGGGCATCCTCCCTCTGCTCGACAAAAAGATAGTATACGATGAAATCCACGTTCACGCCATCACCGGCTCTACCGGTGCCGGCAAAACTCCCGTCGAGAGCACACATTTCAGTTACAGAGATAATAATGTCTCAGTCTATAAATCCTTTAAACACCAGCATCTGGCGGAGATTGCCAAGGTTATTCGTAAACTTTCGGGCAAAGATATCCGTGTTAATTTTGTACCTGTGAGAGGCAATTTCACCAGAGGCATATTCGCCAGTATTTACACGCGTTGTGAATTACAAGCTGACGAAATAGTCGAAATATACAAGAACTATTACGAGAGTTCACCATTTGTCCATATTTCGGATACTCCTATAAGCCTTAAAGAGGTAGTCAACACTAATAAGGGACTTCTACACGTTGCATCATACGACGGTTATCTGCATATCACCTCTGTGATTGACAATCTGGTAAAAGGTGCATCCGGACAGGCCGTACAGAACATGAACCTCATGTTCGGATATGATGAAAGCGCAGGACTGAGACTCAAATCCACCACATTTTAAGCCTTTGGAACAATGAATGTGAATAAATAAACAATTGATATCTTTGCAGAAGTATCTAACCAACGAACTGAAAAAAAATAACAGTAACCGATATGAAACATTTTACCTCAATACACGACATCATTTCCCTGGAAGATGTGCTAACCAAGGCAAAACAGGTTAAGGCCAATCCACTTGCAGATATTGAGTTGGGACGCAACAAAACCCTGCTTATGATCTTTTTCAACTCCAGCCTTCGCACAAGACTCAGCACTCAGAGGGCTGCCATGAACCTTGGTATGAATGTAATAGTCCTCGACATCAATCAGGGTGCCTGGAAAATGGAGACGGAGAGAGGGGTTGTGATGAACAGCGACAAGCCCGAACACATACTCGAGGCTATTCCCGTCATGGGTTCTTATTGCGACATGATCGGAGTGAGGTCTTTTGCCAAATTCGAGAGCAAAGAGGCTGATTACAAAGAGAAACTCCTCAACCAGTTTATTCAATATTCCGGAAAACCGGTTTTCAGCATGGAAGCAGCTACAAGACATCCCCTTCAAACATTTGCGGATCTTATCACCATCGAGGAATATAAAAGAAGTGAGAATCCCAAAATAGTTCTTACCTGGGCTCCACACCCTAAAGCCCTGCCACAGGCTGTGGCCAACTCATTTATTGAGTGGATCAATGCCAAGGGTTATGAGCTTGTCATCACACACCCCAAAGGCTACGAACTCGCTGAGGAGTTTATAGGAAATGCCACAGTGGAATATGATCAGGACAAAGCATTCGAAGGTGCAGATTTCATTTATGCCAAAAACTGGTCTGCGTTTAGGGACCCCAATTACGGAAAGGTATTGCATATGGATCACTCCTGGTGTGTAGACAGCAGGAAAATGGCACTTACAAACGATGCCTATTTCATGCATTGCCTTCCCGTAAGGCGCAATATGATAGTGACCGACGATGTCATAGAGTCTCCAAACTCCATAGTTATCCCGCAAGCAGCCAACAGAGTAGTCTCTGCACAGGTAATAATTAAAGAACTTCTTCTCGGAATCAAATGAAAACTCTTCAGGTCATAAAGATAGGAGGCAACGTGGTCGATGATCCCGCTGCACTGAAAAGTTTCCTTTATGATTTGAGTAAAATAAAAGGGGCTAAATTGCTAATTCACGGAGGCGGAGTGATTGCCACACAGATGGCTGAGAGACTGGGCATAGAGACACGAATGCATAAAGGACGTCGAATCACTGATTATGAGACGCTCAAGACCGTTGCGATGGTCTATGCGGGATGGATTAATAAATCGATAGTCGCTGCCTTGCAGAGTTTGGGTTGCAATGCAATCGGCCTTTCCGGTGCAGACTGCAACATAGTACCCGCTACAAGACGCTCACCTGAACCGGTAGACTTCGGATATGTGGGAGACGTCGATCCCTCAAAAATTGGCAACGAGGAGCTTTCGGCCCTGCTTGAGAGAGGGATCTGCCCCGTTTTCTGCGCCATCACGCATGATGGAAAAGGTTCGCTCCTCAACACAAATGCCGACACCATGGCATCAAGCCTTGCCATAGCTATGACCGGCAGATATGATGTCCAGCTGGTATTCTGTCTCGAAAAAGATGGGGTATTACTGGATCGGAATGATGAGTCATCCATTATCCCAAGGATGACCGAAAAATCTTTCGCGAAGCTACTTGAAGAGGGAATCATTGAAGGAGGAATGATTCCCAAACTGGAGAATGCATTTGCCGCCATAGGCAATGGAGTATCCGAAGTAGTGATCAAACATGCGCGCAACCTGAATAATGAGAGGGGTACAATCCTCGTCAAATAGAATAACATGGAGAGCATCGACAGATATTGCGAAGAGGCGATTTTATTCCTCAAAAAAATGATTACCATTCCTTCGCTCTCATTCGAAGAGGCGGACAGAGCGGCATTTATAGTAGAATATCTCAGGGAGAGATCTCTCGAACCGCAACTTGTCGGCAATAATATCATCTTACGACTCCCCCACTCTCTCAACGGACGTCCCGTGCTAATGCTCAACAGCCATATAGACACCATCAAACCCTCAGAACGCTACACTTTCGATCCCTTCAATCCTCCACTGGACGAGGAGCGAATACTCGGAGTCGGAAGCAATGATGCGGGGGGTAGCGTCACCTCTCTCCTCCACACATTTCTCTATTTAGCGGAGCATAAAGAGCTACTGGACTCCCTCAAAGTGGAGCCATTGCTGGTACTCACCGCAGAAGAGGAGCGCTCAGGCCCGAACGGTATGAGCAAGATAAGCGCTGAGATGCCCGCTCTTGCGGAAATGGCGATTGTAGGTGAACCCACGAATATGTGCGCCGCTATAGCTGAAAGGGGATTGCTGGTGATAGATGCCATTGCAAAAGGAGTCAGCGGCCATGCCGGCCGAAATGATGGTGAGAATGCTATACTTATTGCCCTCGATGATATCTCAATCCTCAGGAATTTTGTCTTCGAGAAAATCTCCCCCACAATGGGGTCAACCCACCTCAACATCACACAGATCAATGCCGGCATAGCACACAATGTAATTCCGGATGAGTGTTCCTATGTGGTGGACATCAGACCGACTGACGTATACACCAACTCGGAAATAATGGAAATCCTCCAAAAAAGACTCCGGAGCACTCTCAAGGCACGCAATCTTACTAACCGCTCATCTGCTACTCCTACCGATCATCCTCTATTGGATGCCGCTGACAGATGCTCAATAGAAACATTCATCTCCCCCACCACTTCCGATTGGATGCGTCTCAAAATTCCTGCAATTAAAATGGGTCCGGGAGAGTCATCACGTTCACACAAAGCAGACGAATTTATCCTAAAAGAGGAAATACGCCATGCTATCCACACATACATTAAATTCATAACCCATCTGAAATGAGCACTCTTTGGAACAAAGGCACTTCCGCCACAGAAATTGTTGAAGAATTTACCGTAGGTAATGACAAGATCCTCGATCTGCGCCTTGCAAAATATGACGTAATTGGCTCCAAGGCCCACATTGTGATGCTTACCTCCATCGGACTGCTCGAAAAAGAGGAAGAGAACATTCTCACTCAAGAATTGGACAAAATCCTAACTGAAATAGAAGAGGGCAAATTTGTCATCGAAGAGGGAGTGGAAGATATTCATTCGCAGGTGGAGCTGATACTCACCCGAAGAGTAGGTGACCTCGGCAAGAAAATCCACTCCGGGCGCTCCCGTAACGATCAGGTACTTGTAGATCTCAAACTCTATTTCAAGGATGAGGCACTCCTGATCAGAGATGAAGTGCGCAGCCTTTTTGACACGCTCCTCAAGTTGAGCACAAAATTCTCCAACGTACTGCTTCCCGGTTATACTCACGGACAGATTGCTATGCCCTCATCTTTTGGAATGTGGCTCGGTGCTTACGCTGAAACCCTTGTGGATGATATGACAATGTTGGCTGCCGCATACAGGATAATCGACCAAAATCCTCTCGGTTCTGCTGCCGGATATGGCTCCTCATTCCCTCTGGACAGAGAACAGACCACCCGTTTGCTTGACTTTAAAACGCTTCATTTCAACTCCATTGCAGCACAGATGAGTCGCGGGAAATGCGAAAAAGCATTGAGCTATGCCCTAGCTGCCATAGCATCCACCCTCAACAAACTCGCTTCGGATTGCGCTCAATATATGAGTGGCAACTATGGTTTTATCTCATTTCCGGATGAACTTACAACAGGCTCGAGCATAATGCCTCACAAGAAAAATCCCGATGTGTGGGAACTTATCAGAGCCAGGAGCAACCGTCTCCAGAGCATTCCAAATGAGATTTCCCTCCTCTGCGCCAATTTGGCTCACGGCTACCACAGGGATTTCCAGCTACTCAAGGATATCCTCTTCCCCGCCATTGAAACCACCCACAGCATCATTGGAATGACACAATATATGCTGAACAATATGCGGGTGAATGAGAAAATCCTGAATGACCCCAAATATGACTACCTATTCACCGTGGAAGAGGTCAATAAACGCGTACTTGCCGGAATGCCATTTAGGGATGCTTACAAAAGTGTCGGCATTGAGGTCAACAACCATACATTTGCCACCGACATTTCTAAAGAGTATGACAGTGTTGAAAAACTCAACCATACCCATATCGGAAGCATCGGAAATCTCTCTAACGAGAAAATTTCCTCCAAGATGGATGATATAATGAAAGAGTTTTAATCCAGAGGGTCACCTTTGCGGTCAAACCATCCGGTCTTAATGATGGGGTAGTCGGTATCACCTACTACTTTTATAGAGCAATTGTATTTCCTGCACCACTTGTAACGGATACTCAACAACCCTTTGGTGAGGTATGCAGCAAGAATAGGACTTGTACGGAGTATGAATTCTTTGATCTTTTTCTCCTTGACATAGAATGCAAGCTCTCTCTCCAGCGTCTCATCTATGAGAAGTGTCGGACCGATCTTGCCCGTGCCATTGCAGGTGGGACACGCCTCTGCTGTATCTATTTCTTTCGTAGGACGCACCCTTTGGCGGGTAATCTGCATCAAGCCAAATCTCGTAAGTGGAAGAATAGTATGTTTGGCCCTATCCGAAGCCATTGCCGCACTCATATGTTTATAGAGGAGAGACTTGTGCTCATTGTTGTCCATATCGATGAAGTCGATGACCACAATACCTCCCATATCCCTCAGGCGAATCTGACGTGCAATCTCATCGGCAGCATTAATGTTGACATCATAAGAGTTGTTCTCCTGCTCCCTGTTTTTGGTGCGGATACCACTGTTTACATCGATTACGTGCAGCGCTTCAGTATGCTCGATGATAAGGTATGCTCCCTGACGAAGGGAAACTATCTTGCCGAATGATGCTTTGATCTGCCTTGTAACCTCGAAGTAATCGAAGATGGGTTCAGTACCCTTGTAAAGTTTGACTATTTTTTCCTGTTCCGGAGCAATAAGTGAAACATACTCGCAAACCTCTTCATAGATACTCTCGTCATTGACATATATATTGGAGAAGGAGTCGTTGAGTAGATCACGGAGAATGGTAGTAGTTCTGCTATTCTCGGTAAAAAGCAGCTGGGTAGACTTTGATTTGGCGATTTTTGGCCAGGCGTCCTCCCATTTTTTAATCAGTGATCTGAGTTCCGCATCCAGTACGGCGGCTTTCTTACCCTCTGCAGCAGTCCTGATTATGACACCGTAATTGCGTGGAAGAATACTATAGACAAGGCGCTCGAGACGGCGCTTTTCCTCCCTGGATTTGATTTTCAGCGATACGTTGACCTTATCGGCAAATGGCAGGAGCACCATATTGCGTCCTGCAATGGAAATTTCTGCGGTAAGTCTCGAACCCTTAGTGGAGATAGGCTCCTTGACTATCTGGACTATTATGGGTTGTCCTGGGGATAAAAATCTCTCAATTTTACCCTCTTTTTCAAGAATCTCGTCAATCCTTACATTGGAATAGAAGGATTTGAAATGCTTGTTGGTATTGATTTGACGTGTAAAATAATCAAATGCCTTAAAATTAAATCCGAGGTCAAGATAGTGTAGGAAAGCATCTTTCTCATCACCTATATCCACGAATGCCGCATTTAGCGCAGGCAGAAGCTTCTTTACTTTGCCGAGATAGACATCGCCGACATTATAGTTTTTGCCTCCGTGCGCCTCCTTGTGGAGTTCCATCAGACGATGATTTTCCATCAGTGCAATGGAAATATCCGTCTGCTTGACATCAATTATCAGATCTCTCTCCATCTAAAACAGTTCCTTTATAAAAGACAATAATCCGAAGCGGGCCGCAGATCGTTCGCGAAACCACTTCAGATTATATAGTCAGGCCAAAATCAGCAGCAAATTATTTCTTCTTGTGTCTGTTTTTGCGCAAACGTTTTTTGCGTTTGTGCGTGGCCATTTTATGTCTCTTTCTTTTCTTACCGCTTGGCATAATAGTATTATTTTATAAAATTACTGTGCGTTTTTTACCATATCGACAAAAACTTTCGCGGGCTTGAATGAAGGAATTTTGTGTGCGGGAATAACGATAGTAGTGTTTTTTGAAATGTTGCGAGCAGTTTTTTCTGCACGTTCTTTTACGATGAAACTTCCAAAACCGCGAAGATATACGTTATCGCCTTTTTCTAGTGAATTTTTAACGCTGTCCATAAAGCACTCGATCACTTTTTGTACTGCAATCTTTTCCAAACCTGTAGCCTTTGCAACTTCGTTAACTATGTCTGCTTTTGTCATAACAATTTAGTATTTAATGGTTCATATTTCTTAATTAGGGATGCAAAAATAAAGTTATTTTTTTAATATTCAAAAACTAATGTGTTTTTTCTCTATTTTTCGGTTTGGCATAATGATTGACCAATATAAGTGTACCATACGAAATTGTGCGAAAACGGTTTATTTGAGTTATATTACTGACAATTTGACACATGAAAGATAGATTTGACAATATTTTCTCGGCAAACGCACCGGAAGTAAACATTATACCGGTTATGAATATAGACAACATACAAAGCCTAAAAGATAGTGAGATGCCCCCTGTTTTGCCAATATTGACACTTAGGAATGCCATTCTCTTCCCTGAGACTGTCATACCGGTTACTATAGGCAGGGAGAAATCCATTCGTCTGATTAACGAATCTTACAAATCCAACCGCTTGATAGGCGTGGTCACCCAGATTGATGCGAAAGTGGAAGACCCACAGCCGGAAGAGCTCTTCGAAATAGGAACTCTGGGCAAAATCATAAAAATCATTGAAATGCCCGACAAGACCATTACGGCAATTGTGCAGGGTCTACGCAGATTCAAGGTTGATCAGATCAATATCACAGCACCCTATCTTATGGCGCAGGTGACCTATCTTGAAGATATAATTCCCGACAAGAACGACAGCGATATGGATGCCATCACCGATAGCATCAAGGATAGCGCTCTTCATATCATAAGACTCTCTCCCAACCTCCCTTCGGAGGCAGGATTTGCCATTAAGAACCTTGAGGGATATGAATTCCTAATCAATTTCATTGCTTCGAGCATAGAGATTGACAACATTGTCGACAAAGTAGAGCTGCTCCGACTTGCATCACTCAAGGAGCGAGCTCTCAAACTGCTCGAACTGCTCAACCGACAGATTGAGATACTCAAAATTAAAGATGATATCCAGAGGAAGGTGAAAAGCGAGATTGATCAACAGCAGAGAGAGTACTATCTGAGCAACCAGCTCAAAACCATCCAGGAAGAGTTGGGCATCGGCTCGGATCAACAGGATTTCTCACAATTAAGGGAAAAGGCGGCAAAGAAAAAATGGCCTCAGTATGCTGCAGACACTTTTGAAAAAGAGATTAAGAAACTGGAAAACACCAATCCCAGTTCACCCGACTTCAATATACAGTATTCTTATGTGGAGTTTTTAACCGATCTCCCCTGGGATGAGGGCACAGAGGACAATCTGGACATGAAAAATGCACAGAAAATCCTCGACGAGGATCATTACGGTCTTGAAAAGGTCAAGGAGAGAATCATCGAATACCTCGCCGTACTCAAGCTCAAGGGTGATATGAAGTCCCCCATTATCTGCCTCCACGGGCCCCCCGGGGTAGGTAAAACCTCACTCGGTAAGTCTGTGGCACGTGCCCTTGGTAGAAAGTATGGAAGAATCTCGCTTGGAGGACTCCACGATGAATCCGAAATTAGAGGTCATAGGAGAACATATATCGGCGCAATGCCGGGTCGCATCATTCAGACTATCAAAAGAGCCGGCAGTTGCAATCCGGTAATAGTACTGGATGAAATAGACAAAGTGGGCGACAATTTCAGAGGCGATCCAGCATCAGCGCTGCTCGAGGTTCTCGACCCTGAACAAAACACGGCATTCCACGATAACTACCTCGATATTGATTACGACCTTTCGAGGGTGCTTTTCATCACCACTGCGAATAATGTAACTACCATACATCCCGCTCTCCGCGATAGAATGGAACTCATCAATGTCTCCGGCTATCTTGCGCAGGAGAAGGTCTCCATTGCGGAAGGATATCTTATACCAAAGCAGATTGAGGCCCACGGTCTCAAGAAGGAGGATATGCAACTATCCAAAGAGGCGATAGACACCATTATCGATTGGTATACTCGCGAATCAGGCGTAAGAGGCCTGGACAAGCAGATAGCTAAGATCGCACGAATAACGGCTAAGAAGATAGCCCTGGAAGAGGAACTAAAGCCGGAGCTCGACAGCGAAGACATCAAAGATTATCTCGGACTGCCCACCAACCAGCCCAACATTCAGGAAGGTAATGAGGCTCCGGGTGTAGTTACCGGTCTGGCCTGGACCGAGATGGGTGGCGATATCCTATTTGTGGAGTGCAGCCTAAGCGAAGGCAAGGGAGTACTCTCCACCACCGGTAATCTCGGAGATGTGATGAAGGAGTCGGCAACCATAGCGCTACAATACCTAAAGGCTCATCCTGAGCTTTCCGGAGTCGATGGAAAGAGTTTTTATAAAAAGGATTTCCACATTCACGTGCCGGAAGGGGCTATTCCTAAGGATGGACCATCCGCAGGTATCACAATGGTCACTGCTATCGCTTCTGCACTTCGCAATAAGAGTATCCGCAGCGGTATTGCAATGACTGGAGAGATCACTCTGAGAGGCAGGGTGCTTCCGGTTGGCGGCATCAAAGAGAAGATTCTTGCAGCCAAAAGGGCCGGAGTCAAAACAATTCTCCTCTCCTATGAAAATGAGAGGGATATCAAAGAGATCAAAGATATCTACATCGAGGGCCTTGACTTTAAATATGTAAAAACCATTGACGAGGTTATCAACTACGTCTTTTCAGAGCAATAATTATGGACGTGAAGATCGAAAGCAGTTGGAAAGAGGCTTTGAGCGAAGAATTCAAGAAACCCTACTTCGCCTCTCTTGTAGAGACACTTCGCACCGAGAAACGTCAGGGACGAATCATATACCCTCCCGGACCGCTTATTTTCAATGCTTTCGCTCTCACGCCCATTGATAAAGTAAAGGTGGTAATTCTGGGCCAGGATCCCTATCATGGCCCCGGACAGGCTCACGGCCTCTCCTTTTCAGTGCCACATGGAGTCCAGCCGCCCCCTTCCCTACTCAATATATATAAGGAGATAGAGAATGATCTGGGCATCACCCTACAAAAAGATGGTTCACTCGAGGGATGGGCTCGCCAAGGGGTATTCCTGCTCAACGCAGTGCTTACCGTAAGGGCCTCTGAAGCTACTTCCCACAGTACGATAGGATGGATGGAATTTACCGATGCCGTTATCCGGATCCTTTCCGAGAAGCGCGAAAATATCGTTTTCCTGCTTTGGGGCAATTTTGCAAGAAGCAAAAAGGAGCTGATTGATACCTCCAAACATTTCGTATTTGAAGCAGCGCATCCTTCGCCTCTGGCAAGGGGAGCATTTTTCGGGTGCAGACATTTCTCGATGACCAACGAGGCACTTGTAAGCCGTGGACTCTCCCCTATTGACTGGAGTTTATAATAACTTTTTGAATTCTTGTTTTTTAGCTATACCTTCGCGGTGTAATATCTGATATGAAAAATATGAGACTTGCACTTTTTCCGGGCTCTTTCGATCCTTTTACAATGGGCCACCTGGATGTTTTGAAATCCGCACTTAAACTTTTTGACAAAGTCGTTGTGGCAGTGGGATACAATAGCTCCAAAGGAGGACTATTTTCCCCCGAAGCCAGAGTTGAGATGATTAAAAAAGCCATTGGAGATCTGGAACGTGTAGAAGTAGACTCATATACCGGCCTCACCGTAGATTACTGCAGAAAAATAGGTGCGGTATGCATCATAAGGGGCTTGAGAACCACCACCGACTTTGAACTTGAAAGCGTTATCGCCCAGGCCAACCGCAAAATGGCTCCGGACATCTCCAGCATATTCATCCCCGCAGGGCACGAATATTCATTTATTTCCTCGACTGTAGTTAGAGATGTACTCATGAATGGCGGTGACGCAAAATGTTTTTTGCCACCCGGCATTGACATTGACGATTACATTCATAAATAGTATCTGTCACAGGCATGAAACAAAGGGTAACATCTTTGGTTTTCGTCCTGGTCATAGGAATATTTTCCACATTCGGCCAGAACACGGCCAAAATCCACCAAGGCATCGAAGAATATTTCGATACTCTTATCTATTATCCCACTGACACCATCACCTCTCGGATTGATCGCCTGATAACAGCTCTTCCCGATAAAAAAGATCAGGCCAACGTCGCTGGAGCAGCATTTGACTACTTTTATAGTTCTCCGGTAATGGGAATGGAGGCGGTTTCACTCCACATCGCGGACAACTGGTTTCTCAACGGAAAACTCGAATGGGCCAATCCCGAAAGCTGGCATCTGCTCTATACTTTTGCAGAGTTCAACAGATCATCTATGATCGGCTGCGATGCTCCTGAACTCATCCTCGAAAGCATGGATGGATATAGGATCAACATTCTAAAAGGTGACAACCAGTGGAGAATACTCTATTTCTATGATGACAAATGTAGTACCTGCAAGGAAGAAACCCCACAACTGGCCAAATTTGCCAAAGAGTATTCCGGTCCCCGAATCACCATCTTCGCAATCTATACCCAAGGCAACCGCCAAGAATGGGAGGAGTATGTCAAGCGCATTTTTGGAGATATATCCAATCCGGATGTCATCATATTTCATCTTTGGGATCCTGAAGTCACAAGTTCGTATCATATGAAATATGGCGTACTGACAACTCCGTCCATGTTTCTCATCGACAGATTCAACATCATAGCCGGCCGTAAACTCAACTGTGAAGCGCTATGCCGTCTTCTGGACATCAAACTAAATGAAAGTAACGAGTTCGGAAAACTCTTCGCCAATATCTTCTCTTCAATGGAGCCGGTTGACAAAGAGGTGATTGACCAGGTCGCTGAAACTTTTTATCGAAGGACAGCCTCGGATTCGACACTTTACCGCGAAACATTTCACGAGCTCTATTCTTTCCTAAAAAACACCCCCGGTGCACCATTCCAGCAGGGAGCTCTGGACGTCGGACGCACTTACATACTCGGAAAAAAGAAATATTGGTCAAAGGAGTACCTGGATTTTATTTCTTACGATATCAAACTCTCCTCCACCAATCTCCCGGGAGAAAAGGCTTCCGATCTTTTGCTTACAGATAGTAAAGGACGAGAGCGCAGATTGCTTAGAGGCTGCTCACGATACACCATTCTTTGGTTTTATCTGATTTCCTGTGAGGAGTGTCACAAAGAAGCGATTGCTCTGGCAGAAAAGGAAGATTACCTCAGAAAAAAGGGAGTCAGAGTAAAATCCATTTATGTCGGTGAAAATGAGGAAGCCTGGCGTGAATTTCTAAAAAGAAACCCGAAAAAATGGGTATATTTGTGGGATAAAACCGGAAAATCCGGCCTGGATACACTTTATGATGTTCGCACAGTACCGCAGATTTACCTGCTTGACAGAAAAAAACGCGTCATAGGCAGAGAGCTGGGCACGGAACATCTTTTCGAATTATTGAATACATTATGATAGCAGGCAAGTACAAAGAGTTTTATGACAAACTCAAGAGCATCATTCCTGAGAAGAGAATGCTCCACGATCCCCTCAGCACACTGGCATTCGGCACGGATGCCTCATTCTACAGACTCATTCCCAAACTGGTAATAAAGGCACATAGCGAAGAGGAAATAGTCGCTATTCTCACTACAGCCTACAATATGGGACTTCCAGTGACATTCAGGGCCGCAGGCACCTCTCTCTCCGGGCAGGCTATCAGCGATTCGATCCTCGTCTTAGCAACTCACGGATGGAAAGAGCACAAGATCCTCGACCACGGACTCAAAATACTCCTACAACCCGGTATCAGAGGGGCAGCCGCCAATCGTTACCTTGCACCTTACGGAAGAAAAATCGGTCCCGATCCCGCCTCCATAGATGCAGCAATGATAGGCGGCATAGTAGCTAACAATGCCAGCGGAATGTGTTGCGGTGTGGCAGACAACTCTTATAAGACTGTAGCCGATATCCGCGTAATACTACCTGACGGTACTCTACTCGATACTGCTGACGAAGCTTCAGTACGCAGTTTCAAGGAGAGTCACAAAGACCTGCTCAGGTCACTCGAAAAGATATCCGCTGATATAGCAGCTGATAAGGAACTCAAAGAACGCATCATTAAGAAATATAAGATAAAGAACACCAACGGTTATTCACTGAACGCCTTTACTGATTACAGCGATGGTATTGACATCCTAAAGCATCTAATAATAGGATCGGAAGGCACTTTGGCCTTTATCTCCTCCATTACCTACAATACGGTAATTGAGCACCCACACAAGGCACTTGCGATGGTGGTATTCACTTCAATAAAGGATGCATGCACCGCAGCACAGATACTAAAGAAACAGAAGGCATCTGCAGTCGAACTCATTGACAGGACCGGTGTGCGTTCTGCCGACCAGACACCCGGAATCCCGGAGTACCTCAAGACCATAGGAGAAGAGAGCTGCGTACTACTCGTTGAGACCAGAGCCGCATCTGCAGAGCAACTCAAGGCCAATGTGGAATCGGTTACCGCTTCCATCAGCCACATTCCTACCGAACTTCCCTACACTTTTACCACAGATGCCAAAGAGCAGGCTATGCTTTGGAAAATCCGCAAAGAGCTCTTCCCTACAGTAGCCGGATTGAGGAAATCAGGCACCACTGCCATAATCGAGGATATCTGCTTCCCCATCGACAAACTGGCCGAGGCCACAATGAAATTGAGAGAGATTTTCGAACGTGACGGCTATGGCGATGCCGTAATATTCGGCCATGCAATGGATGGTAATCTACACTTTGTGTTCAACCAGAATTTTTCCGAAGATAAGGAGGTAGAAAAGTATCGCATCTTTATGGAGGATATCACCAACATGGTGGTTTCACAATATGACGGATCGCTCAAAGCCGAACATGGCACCGGACGCAATATGGCTCCATTTTTGGAGATGGAATGGGGACGAGAAGCCTACAGGCTGATGAAAGAGGTCAAGGATATATTCGACCCCAAAGGCATTCTAAACCCCGGAGTCATCATAAATACCGATCCTAAAGCTCATATCAGCAACCTCAAGCCCATCCCCTCTACGAGAGAAGTTGTCGACAAATGTATGGAATGTGGATTCTGTGAAGGCCACTGTGTTGCTGAGGGACTCACACTCTCTCCACGCCAGAGAGTTGCCGTCTTCCGCGAGATTGAAAATCTCAAGAAAACCGGAGAGGAGCCTCATCGTGCCGCTGAAATGCAGAAACTTTTCCGATATGCAGGAGAACAGACCTGTGCTACCGACTCTTTGTGCCACCTTAATTGCCCTGTAAAAGCCGATACCGGCAAACTCATAAAAGAGATACGACACGAAAGCCATTCACCGAAAGGTGAAAAGAGAGCCCTCAAGATTGCAGGATATATGGGTGGCATCACTGCCTTTATGCGCGGCGGACTCAAGTTACTCCATGGTCTGCGACTTTTATTCGGCAAAAAACTATTCGGAGCCCTTGCGAGAGGAATTAGAGCAGTTTCATTTAAATTGATTCCGTTGTGGAATGAACATATGCCCACAGGAGCAAATAAGATCAAAAAACGCACTTTCCCCGAAAAAGAACTCAAAGTGGTCTACTTCCCCTCCTGTATCACCAGGAGTATGGGTACTTCGAAGAGTTATAGCAAGGAGAAAGAGATCACCCGTATGACCGAAGCCCTGCTCACCGCTGCCGGCTACCAGATTATCTATCCTGAAAATATGGATAAACTCTGCTGTGGAATGCTCTTCTCAAGCAAAGGCTATGTGGAAGCGGGCAAAAAGGCCTCAGACGAGCTTAAAGCCGCCCTTCTAAAGGCTTCTGAAAATGGAAAACACCCCGTTCTATGTGATATGAGCCCCTGTCTCTATACAATGCGCACCAATATGGAAGATGAACTCAAGCTCTATGAACCGGCGGAATTCATAGACAAATTCCTCATTGATCGTCTCGAATTGAAGCCCGTGGATGAAAAAGTGGCGATTTTTGCAGTATGTTCTGCAAAGAATATGCAAGTGGAATCACATTTGGAAAATGTGGCACGCAAATGTGCACGTGAGGTGGTGATTGTAGATTCCAATTGCTGCGGCTTTGCAGGCGACAGAGGATTCTTCTTCCCGGAACTTAATCAGCACGGATTGAGGGACCTCAAGAGACAGAGCGAAGGGTGCGATCACGGCTATGCTACCAGCCGCACCTGTGAAATCGGACTTTCACGCCACAGCGGTATAGAGTTCAAATCGATTATTTACCTTGCGGCAAAAGCGGCAGGAATAGATACAAGCAAATAAAAATTGAAGAATATGTTAAGCAGTCTCTCGGATTATGTGAAGTTTTTGGAATCCAAAGGAGAACTTATCCGCATCAAGGAGTTCGTGGATCCCGTATTGGAGATTGCTGAAGTGACAGACCGCGTCAGCAAAATGCCCGGCGGAGGAAAAGCCCTCCTCTTTGAAAACACCGGCACAAGGTATCCGGTTCTGACCAATATGATGGGCTCAGAAAAGCGTATTCTATACACTCTCGGAGCCGATTCATTTGAAGAGATAGAGCAAAGGTTTGAAGCTATCATTAATCAGGTACTCAAAGAGAAGAATACTCTAATGGATAAACTCAAGATGCTCCCCCTGCTAAAAGAGGTCTCACGATGGCTTCCTGTCAACCACAGGGGAGCAGCCCCCTGTCAGGAGGTGGTCAAGTACAATGCAAAACTGAGCGACCTGCCGATACTCAAATGCTGGCCGCAAGATGGAGGTAGGTTTATCACTCTTCCACTTGTGCATACTGTTAGCCCTGTCACCGGACAACGCAATGTCGGCATGTACAGAATGCAGGTATTTAATGACAACACCACCGGAATGCATTGGCATAAACATAAAACAGGCGCAAAACATCTTTCGGAGTCGGGTCACAGGCTCCCCGTAGCCGTTTGTCTTGGAGGAGATCCTGTCTATACCTATTGTGCTACTGCCCCTCTTCCGGAGGGGATAGACGAATATCTGCTCGCCGGATTTTTACGTGATAAACCTGTAGAAATGGTAGAGTGTTTCACTCAAAAGATTAAGGTGCCTGCTGATTGCGATTTTGTGATTGAGGGATATGTGCAGAAAAGCGAACCACTTGTCTTTGAAGGGCCTTTTGGTGACCATACGGGATTCTATTCGCTTGAGGATTATTATCCTCAGTTCCACGTTACCTGCATTTCTCACCGCAAGGATGCGATCTATCCGGCGACTATTGTCGGGGTTCCTCCGCAGGAGGATAAGTATATGGCTTTGGCGACCGAGAAGATATTTCTTACTCCGATCAAATTTGTTATTTCTCCGGAAATAGAGGACCTATACCTGCCTGAAGAGGGTGTGGGTCACAATTTTGCTGTAGTAAAAATAAAAAAGAGCTACGACGGCCAGGCCTTTAAGGTGGCAAATGCAATGTGGGGTGCCGGTCAGATGATGTTCAATAAGTTCCTTATTGTGGTGGATGAAGATATTGATATTCGCGACCACAATGCGCTCAAGAAGACTATCTGCAAACATTATTTTCCCCAAACCGATACTTTGGTGAGCAAAGGGCCTCTCGATATTCTTGACCATACTGCCCCGAGAGTGGGATTTGGCGGCAAGCTCTGTATAGATGCAACCACAAAGGAATATAGCCGCAAGGAGCCGGTAAATATGGATCAGATCATCAGAGTTAAGTTTGACAAAGATGAAGAAGAGAGCAGCGAATATCGCAAATTGTGGCTACTCGGCGCCAACTGCGATGCCGAGCGCGATTCTTCGATCAAAAATGGCGTTCTACATCTCGATGCCACCTCCAAAAAGGTAATGAAAGGCTTTGACCGCGAATGGCCCGATATCGTCACCTCCTCTGAGGCAACAAAAGCAGCTGTGGATGCCAAATGGGCGTCGATTAGTTCTGAGTTCTGAGTTTTGAGTTGCGGGTTGCGGGTTAATGTTTCGTCCTAAAAAACATGACACATTTTGTTAAACATTATTGTCTTCACTTTTTCTTTTATTTATGCCGCTTTTGTCTGACTCTAAACTGGAGACGGGGTTTGCAGATCTAATGACTAATGCGGGCGTTTTACATCATATTTTTTTATTCCTCACAACTCAAAACTTAAAAAATGCCTCTTACCAGACGGTAAGAGGCATTCCTATACCACAAGGAGGGTATTATAGTCCCTTCCAACTGTCAGGAATATCGTTGTAGTTAGTTACATTTGTATATTTGAAACAGTCGGTAATCGCCCATGCTGTCCCTTGTCCACCTCCGGTAAATAACCATAACTCAGGAGCGGTGCCTGGAGTTTGTGAGTCAACACCTACAAAGTAAAAACATGATTCAAAACTCATAGTCCTATTGGCAAAAAAGTCTGGGATTACAGTTGGAAGCGGGAAAATTTCCTTTTTTAGAACCAATTTGTTACAGCGGGCAAAGCACCAATTGAAATTCGTTGCAGCCGAATTAGATACAAACAACCCATCCGGAACAGTAGTTAATCCGGTGCACCGGCTGAAGCAGGAGCCGAAATCTGTTGCATTTGTATTGTATCTAAACAATTCCGCAGGAAGGTCGGTTAATCCGGTGCAGCCATAGAAGCAGTTGCTGAAATCTGTTGCATTTGTATTGTATCTAAACAATTCCGCAGGAAGGTCGGTTAACCCGGTGCAGTTCCAGAAGCAGCCGTGGAAACTTTTTGCATTTGTATTGGTATTGTATCCAAACAAGTCCGCAGGAAGGTTGGTTAATCCGGTGCACCTGAAGAAGCAGCATTTGAAAGATTCTGCTAGTACATTATTGCTAAACAATCCGGCAGGCACAGTAGTTAATCCGGTGCAGCCTTCGAAGCAGTAGTCGAAAAATTTTGCTTGTTCATTATTGCTAAACAATCCAGCAGGAAGGTCGGTTAATCCGGTGCAGCCGAAGAAGCAGTAGCTGAATTCTATTGCATTTGTATTGTATCCAAACAAGTTCGCAGGAAGGTCGGTTAATCCGGTGCAGTTCCAGAAGCAGCCGTGGAAAGATTCTGCTAGTACATTATTGCTAAACAATCCAGCAGGAACAGTAGTTAATCCGGTGCACTCCCAGAAGCAGGAGCCGAAAGATTCTGCTAGTACATTATTGCTAAACAATCCAGCAGGAACAGTAGTTAATCCGGTGCACCGGCTGAAGCAGGAGCCGAAATCTGTTGCATTTGTATTGTATCTAAACAATTCCGCAGGAAGGTCGGTTAATCCGGTGCAGCCTCGGAAGCAGCCGGAGAAATTTGTTGCATTTGTATTGTATCTAAACAATTCCGCAGGAAGGTCGGTTAATCGGGTGCAGCTGTAGAAGCAGTAGTTGAAAAATTCTGCTAGTACATTATTGCTAAACAATCCAGCAGGAACAGTAGTTAATCCGGTGCAGCCATGGAAGCAGCTGTCGAAATATTTTGCTTGTTCATTATTGCTAAACAATTCAGCAGGAACAGTAGTTAATCCGGTGCAATCCCCGAAGCAGAAGCTGAAAAATTTTGCTTGTTCATTATTGCTAAACAATGTCGAAGGAATTTCAGCTAATGCGTGGCAGGATAGGAAAGCAGCATTGAAACGCTCTGCATTAATATTGTATCTAAACAGATCTGCCGGAATAGTGATTAAGGAGGTGCAATAGTCGAAAGTGCCCCAGAAAGACACTACATTAATATTGTATCTGAACAGATCTGCCGGAATAGTGGTTAGTTGTATACATTGTCTGAAGGTATGATGAAACATGTTTGTCTCCATATTTGGGAAGGGGGTAAGTACTGCGGTTAGCAGTTCTTGTTTATCGAATGTGAGGCGCGGCATCTGTTTTAATAAGGTATCTGCTTGGTCGGAAATGATGGTAACGGTATAATCACCTGTGCCGGTGTAGTTATGAGAAGCAAGTTTCTCTTCTGAGAATAAACTGTGTAGTGCTAGGAATGTGTTTTCAGTTCCATCCCCCCAGTAGATCGTCAGATTGGCGGGGCTTGAGGAGGAAGTAGAAGATTGATAGATCCCATGTTCCGTTTGTGGGTAATTGGTTCTGATGGTGTACATCAGTGGAGCAACCTCATACCAATCTTGGCTTACGGAGGCGTAGTAGCGAGTATTTCCTTGTGTGTAAGTCTTACCGTTGGCAACGGGGGTAGGGGTTTTCCACTCGTACGATTTATCACCGATTAGCGTAATTTTCACATTGCCGCCCGCAGCGATCTTCGTCACTATAGGATCAAAAGTGAGGAAAGCGATCAGTTCGCTACCTGTGTGCGTGTAGTTGGTGAAATCAAGAGATGTAGATCGGGTTTTTCCCGTTTCGTATTCAACGGTCCAAATGAGTCTTTGGAGGGTTCCCAAGTCCGCCGGTATGCCGGTGAGATTAAGCCTAAGTATATTGTTCTTGGAGTTCAAGTCAAATGGCTGATCGATGGCATGGCCCGACTCGTCGCACAAACAGAGCTTGTCGCCGAGATGTGCTGTGGAATTGTTTCCGTTCTGTGTCTGTTGCCACAATTTATCAAAGTAGGCACCATAATTCTCATCCAGCTTGACGGCATCTGCGGGATAGTATGCCTTATATATGGTAGCGCCTGATACGGTTTCTCCCGTAAAATTATCGTTGCTTCCTGCAACGTAGGTAAACACCTTATGTCCTTTATAAACATTCTCGTCATATCCGACCAACATTAGCTGGTCGCCGGTCTCCCATGCGAGTTTGACCGTGCCGTCATCGTATGACACTTTTGTCTCCGATGGGATCGTTGCGCTAATAGTAACTAGCCTTTCTCCTTGCTCGTTATTAGATTCCGGAAAAAATTCGCGGGTGCAGCTCGCTACAAATAGAGCGAGAAGTGCAATAATATATAGTTTTAGTTTCATAACTATGAGTTTTATTTTATTATTGGCTAATTATTCATTACACATTGCTAATAGCTAAAGGCTAATAGCTAAACCATACCTACCAGGCGTCTCCTCCGTCCCCAAAGTCGGGTAGCCCCCTCTGCACTTGACTTCCCTGAAGGATGTTTTGAATAAGTTCGATATCGATGACCTCGATATTCGGCGCGGTGTATTGTTCCGCTGGTTTTAACTCTTTGTTTTTCATAAGTATTTGATTTTAAGGTTGGTCTTATTTTCTGATGACTTTTTGTTATTCAATTTTTACTCTATTCTTCTTATTTTCTTCCACTCTTAACTTTACTACACACTACACACTTGTAACTAAACCCGCACCCCATACCGTGCAACGCGTACCCCGCAACTCGCAACACGATCGCAACGCACAAAAGATTCCTTCTGTCGGCTCCGACGGGGCCAACAAGAGATGAAAGATGGTTGGAAAAGTTACCTGTTTTTGAATGAGGAATGGCAGCAAACATCTCTATATCAGCAAGATAGATCGAACCTATATACGATTGCCCGAACAGAGATAATGCTATATTCTGTTTTACCACAAGCATGTTATGAAGTCCCCTACTTCAAACGATTAATACTCAACGCCTTATTATAAGATTTTATTTTCAATAAAAAAAATATTTTTTAAAAAAATTATGAAAGTTTATTAGTTTTGCTCAAACTAATGACTGACAGGAAAATAGGTATTACTTATAAAGAATTTAAGGAGCAGTAGTCAAAAACCACTACATACTGCGACCAAATCATATTCATCGGCATTTAAGATCTTTACAGTTACAAACTGGCCGACGGGATTTTTTCCTTTAAAGAGCTCATTTATTCCGGAGGCTCCTATGAGAATTTCGCCATCCACTTCAGGGGATTCGCTCATACTGCGACCCACATAGACTCCATCTGTAAAAGAATCCACAATCACCTGCTCTTGCGAGCCAATACGTGACCTGTTGTATGCTAGCGATATTTCGGATTGAAGTTCCATCAGACGTTCGTAGCGCTCCTGTTTTATCTTGCGACTGACACTATCTTTATAGTTTTGCGCACCGAAGGTCCCCTCCTCCTCCGAATAGGTGAATGCGCCGAGACGCTCAAAGCGACTCTCGCGCACAAAGTCGAGAAGTTCCTCAAACTCCCGTTTACCTTCGCCAGGGTGGCCGACAAGCATAGTGGTACGCAGGACCACTCCAGGTACCATTTTACGCATCTTTTCAATCAAAGCGCGGGTCTGACGACCGTCAATCGAGCGCCTCATCATTTTCAGTACCTTGTCAGAAGAGTGCTGGAGCGGAATATCGATATATTTGCAGATCTTGGGGTTCTCTGCCATCAGCCGAAGCACATCTTCCGGAAATCCTGCCGGGTAAGAGTAGTGGAGCCGAATCCATTCAATGCCTTCAATAAGGGATAATTTCTCAAGGAGGGTTGCTAAAGTGCGCTTTCGGTAGAGATCGAGCCCATAATAAGTAGTATCCTGAGCCACCACTATCAGCTCTTTAACCCCCATTTGCGCCAGATTGCGCGCCTCTGCCAGCACTTCTTTTTCCGGCACCGAGCGATGAGGGCCGCGAATCATCGGAATTGCACAATAAGAGCACCTTCGGTCGCAACCCTCGGAAATTTTGAGGTAAGCAAAATGTGAAGGTGTGGTCAAAATCCTATGCTGCAGAAGATCAGAATTGTATTCTGAACCTAGAGTTGAGAGAAGATTTTCATAATCAGAAACTCCAAAAAAACCATCTACTTCCGGTATCATCTCCACCAAAGTCTCCATATAGCGCTGCGAGAGACAGCCGAAGACAAAGAGTTTGCCGGTAAGACCGCGTTTTTTCGCCTCTATAGCCCTAAAGATGGTCTCAATGGACTCCTCCTTCGCATCTTGGATAAATCCGCAGGTATTGATCAGAATATAATCTACCGGCTCTTCGGAAAGATCGGCATTTTCCGGCACCAGGGTATAACCCGATGCGGAAAGTTGTTTCATCAAATGCTCCGAGTCAACCCTGTTTTTGGAGCAACCCAGCGAAATGATTTGGAGTTTTTTCATCAATTACGCCTGTTCGGCGGAAGTTTCCTCCGAAGGAGTCTCTTCTGTTTCTGCTTCTTCTTCCTCCTCAACAAAACCCAGAGTGGCAAACTTCTGGAGCAGATTGTACCACTCAAGCACTTTCTTCATGTGTGAAACATAGAAGCGATCCTCGTCATAGTCTGGAAGCACCTCTTTGAAAAAGGCTTTGATCTTTTTGGAATCCTCCTTGGAGCTCATCGCAGGGCCGTTCTTTAGTTTCTGTGCCATGCCGGTGAATATCTCCTTGAGGGAAACATCTTCGGTAGTGGTATAAACCGAAATATCAGCCATAGAGGAGATTTTGGCAGATGATCCAAAGGTGGTCCTCTGTTTAGTCTCCAATGACTCTACTATCACGCCATTTCTTGCCTGTGAAAGATAAAGGAACAATCCGCGCTGTCCCGATACCGATAAAATCTTTTTTAGATCTGTCTTTTCCATATCATTAATAAATCTCTTCGTATCAATTCATTCCACGCTCTTTTTTGATGGTCTCATAGGCCTCCTGAACTTTCTTAAACTTCTCTTCCGCACTCTTCTGAATATCCGGACCAAGTGTAGCCACTTTGTCGGGGTGATGCTTCATGGCAAGACGTTTATAGGCCTTTTTGATCTCCTCTTCAGTAGCGTTTTTATCTATTTCAAGTACGGTATAGGCGGACTCTATGCTCTTTTCAAACATGGCCAGTATGGAATTGGCATTTGCCGAAGAAATGCCCATGGCTGATGCAATACTCCTGAGAACATCTATTTCGGCCTGACAAACATTTCCGTCACATTGTGCCAGAGAGACCAGATAATGAAAAAGCTGCATCCGCTGCGAGTAATTCATATACTGGCGGATTTGTCCTCCTACCTCATAGATATTGATTTGTTTATCCTTGAGGCCTTTTAGGATCTCCATGGCCTCAGGCACAGCTCTATCACCAAAATTGTTACGGATAAAATTCCTTACATAATCGAGTTCGCTCTTTAGATATCTACCGTCAGCCTTTATCACTGCTGTGGAGAGTACCAGCAGACTCACGATAAAACTGTTGCGCTGGCCAATATTGCGCTCCTGAGCGGAGGAAGGACGACGGGTATCGTAATGTGTTCCGGTATATGGACGCCCTTTATTTACGTCCGACTCAAGGAGTTTGGAGCCCATATCAGCCATGGAACCAATCAAAAAGCCGATCAGTCCGCCGATGGGTCCGAAAATCACCCATCCGAGAAAGCCGCCTATCCACTTACCTCTTCCCATCTCTTATTATTTGGATAATGTCCATGACTTTTACAATAATAGAATCGCGATCATTTGTTTCAATGGAGAAATCAGCCATTTCGAGGCGACGGCTATCACTCCACTGATTGGAAATACGCTGCAACACCCGTTCCCTAGAAACATTGTCACGAGCCATTACACGTTCAATCCTGATTTCCTCTGGAGCGTGAACGACCAAAACATGATCGATAATCGGGAGCAATAAAGGTTTTTCCAGTAAAATAGCCGACTCCATCAGTACGATGTCGCTCTGTTGCTCCTCTTTCCATTGAAGAAAATCAGTCGCTACTGCAGGATGTACAACAGCCTCCACTTTGGCGAGCATCTGAGGATCTGAGAAAATCTTGGCTGCCAACGCTGCACGCTGGAGTACGCCATCCTTCACAACATCTCCTCCGGCTATGGCATTAATGCGTTCCAGAAGCACATTATCAGTATCGTAGAGGCGTTTTGTGTTGGAATCAGCATCATAAGAGGGAATGCCCAGGGCATTGAAAACCTTCACGATATAAGATTTTCCACTACCTATACCGCCGGTACACAATATGACGCTGCTATTTTTCATCTTTCATGTGTGATTACAGCTTCAATCATAGGAGGATCGAGCGAATAGGAATAGATTTCCACGTCAGCCCTATCAAGTGTTGGAATCACCTTTGAACTTTTCTGACGGATGAAACTATTATAATCCAGAGTAAGCGATATATCGTCAAATATATCATCATTCTTCGCCGTAAAGGGTATTCTGGCGGTAAACTTCACTCTTGAGGGAATCAGAACTATAGAATATCCCGACGGCAGATTATTGACCTTGACACTCATATAATCGGAAACTTCCACATATCTGTCCACCTTGATGAAATACCTGATTTTATCACCATCTATGCGAACATCACGGATAGTTTCCAGACCTGTAACACCTTGAATGGATTTATCCACATTGGTCAAATTGACGGGAAGGGTATTTACCGAACGGATATTGGCAATATCCTCCGTGTTGCCGTAAATCAATACCGAGTCGGGAGAAATGACAATCTCTTCCGCATTGATGTATTGTCTCTTGTAAACTACCGATATAAGAGGATTGACCGGCACCTTCCGGTGCGACTGTTCCGGAAATGTAAATGAGAGAGTATTGGTCTCAACAAAGTCAACGACAATCTCTCCTGAAAGAGCTGCCGATAGTTTATCCTTAAGATCAGTCGCTGTGAGAACAAACTTGTCCCGGAACCCTTCTACCTGGGCAAAAAATTCGGGAGGTATCTCCAATGTTACCTGAGGTACGGATCCGCGACGATTGTTGCGCATTATGTAAAAACCGGTGGCTCGACCTCTTACAAGAAGAATCTCGTCAGCCACAGCTTCAGGCTGATGGCCCTCAATATTGGTAACTGCCTTTACCTGAAAACGCAGGTAGGCAGAATAATCGTTAGAAAGGTTGTGTACAAGCCAGATAAAAAAGGCCAGCAGGAGAGAGAGCATCAGCGATACCCAATCTCTCCCCCTACGCTTTTTAAAGTCTTTTTTGTCACGACCCGGCATAATCGGATAGTTACTTGTTGTCTGAAGGGTCCTTTACAAGGGAGGATTTGTCAACGAAGATTTTGACATCCTTATCAATCTCAATGAGGATTTTGTTTTCTTTAACTTCGTCAACTGTACCATAAATACCTCCAACGGTAATTACTTTATCACCTCTCTTGAGATTATTGCGAAACTCGTCGAGTTCTTTCTGTTTTTTCTTCTGTGGACGGATCATGAAGAGCCACATAACTACGAAGATAAGTGCGAGCACTATCAGCATAGAATAACCGCCTCCGGCCTTGGGAGCTGCGGCATTTGCCTGCAAAAGGAAAATTGTCAAAATGTTCATATAAATCAGTATTTAATTAATATTAATTATTTCTTCTGTTCACTGCTATCCTGAAGCCCCCTGCCCTTCTTGACTATCTCTCCATCATTTAGTTTTTTGAGGATGATACTGTCAAGAATGCCATTGACAAAGAGACGACTGTTGGGAGTACCGAAATATTTGGAAATCTCCACATACTCGTTGATAGTCACCTTTACTGGAATAGTCTCAAATACCACCGCCTCCGTGATACCCATAATAATGATAGCCCTGTCAGTAGACACCAGGCGGTCGACGTCCCAGTTAACTATATTCTCGCCAATGAGTGCGGAGTATTCCTGATAGCGCAGAAAAGACTCTTCAAGCAATTGTAATGCATATTGGATATCATCTTCCTTCTTTGTAGGGGAAACATTTTTGCGGGTGGATCGCATAATGCCAATATTGCGAATGATCTCGTCAAGTACAAATGTGATGTCATCCAACCAGTAGATTGAGCGTTCCTCTATAATCCCGGCCAAGTCTTCGTTATCTTCAAATTCATTGGAAAATATATCAATAAAAAGGTCGCAGTCGCGCTCAAAAGAGCTATCTGTCGACGCCATATATTCCTTATAATAATCGCTTGCAGTAATGGACCTGAAAATTCTTTTAACAACATAGTCATAATCGACCCACATAAGACCCCGTTTCTGACAGAACTTGGTCATATCTTCGTTCTGTGAGAGCAACTCCACAAATGAGTTGTTCACAAACCTGTAATTGGGATTTGCCTCCTCAGGTGTAGCCTTATATTTTCTCTTACCTACTTCTATTCTCTCCCTTGCCACACTCACAAGCGACTTACATATACTGAGTAAAAACCAATATAGCTCCTGAGTCTTTTCACAGGAAAACCGCAATTCCTTCTTCATATTGTCGATAGAGGGAGACTCCTGAGCCATATTTGAAAAAAGAACTTTAAACGCTTTTACACGGAGCAATCTTCTGGTCAGCATTCTTATATTTCTTAAATATTTTGCAAATATAACCTTTACTATCAAATAAAAATTTATCTTTGTGGAAGAATTTTAAAAAAATTGATATGTACTACGAAGATTTTGACAATGCAGAACAGGTGGGACGCCCTGGTGATGATGTTTATTCCAAGCCTGTGAGAGCCGGAAAAAGGACATATTTCTTTGACGTCAAGACCACAAAAGGTAATGACTACTATCTTACTATCACTGAAAGCAAAAGAAGGGTAGAAAAAGACGGAAGGTTTGTATACGACAAACATAAGATTTTCCTCTACAAGGAAGACTTCGACAAGTTCTCCGAAGGGCTTCAGGAAGTTGTTGATTTTATCAAAACGAAGTGCCCTGTTGTTGAAACACAGCGCGTTGAACGAAGTGAAGAACCCGATAAAGACGAGCCTACCACTCCCGCTTCTTTTACTGATGTGAGTTTTGATGAATTGTAGTCTATTACCACCTAAACATATATAAGCCGGTCTTTGTGCCGGCTTGTTTTTTAAATTAGAGATAAATATTTTCGAAATTCAATAATAGAGCATGAACAAACTTGCAAAATATATAATCATAGCAGTGACTGTAGCACTGGTCGGATTTCTCGTATGGTATTTTAGCGAGATAGTCTGGTATCTGCTGATTTCCGCTGTTATTTTTCTTATTGGTAAGCCACTTGCTACGCTACTTACCTCCTTTTCCATCAAAAAATTTCGCATTCCAAACTGGTTGGCTTCCACCATTACGCTGATTGCCATCTTCTCTGCGATAGGACTCGTATTATTCTTCCTCACCCCTATTGTCATAAGAATTGTCAGCAATATCGGCCAGCTTGACTTTGATAGATTGCTTGCCAATATTTCCGAACCCTTTACAAAGTTTAATTACCGGTTAACCACCCTCTTCCCTTCGCTTGGAAAGGATTTCCGTGTGGAGGCCTATATTCTTGCACAGATCAAGGAGAGTACCAGCATCACCTTCTTTACTCGTGCTTTCTCCTCGATCGCCTCGTTTACTGTAGATCTGGCAATAGGAATCTTTTCGGTGGTCTTCATCTCTTTCTTTTTTCTGCAGGAGCGCAACCTTGTGGGCAATACGTTGAATGCAATTGTTCCAGATAAGTATGAGGCTAATATGAAACGGGCACTTTCATCGGCAGAGAACCTTCTTAGACGCTATTTTGCCGGTATCTTTATCGAGTCAATTCTGATTACAATTCTCAATACCATCGGGCTCTATTTCATTGTAGGATTTGACTTCGACCTGGCGGTTATGATAGCATTTGCATCGGGAGTACTAAACGTAATCCCTTATGTCGGCCCGCTCACCGGAGAATTATTAGGGGTGATGGCAGGAATTGTCACCCATTACAGCACACCTGATGCAGGCCCTGTATTACCCTTTGTATTGTTGATATTCGGAGTGATGCTCACCACCCAGCTTATTGACAACTATCTTTTCCAGCCCTTCATCTACTCGAGCAGCGTCAAGGCTCACCCACTTGAGATTTTCATTGTGATACTAATCGCAGGGTATGTAGGTGGAGTCATCGGTATGTTAGTTGCAATCCCAGCATACACCGTAATAAGGGTTTTTGCCGGAGAATTTCTCTCCCACTTTAAGATAGTCCAACGCCTTACCAGTAGTCTCAAGGGTGGCGGGAATGATGTCTCGGAGGAAGTCGTTCCACCCAATAATGAAGAAAAAAAATAAAAAAAGAAAGCGCTATGTTGCGCTTTCTCTGTTTAGTAGCGGAGGGAGGACTCGAACCTCCGACCTCCGGGTTATGAGCCCGACGAGCTACCAACTGCTCTACTCCGCGGTGTAGTGGGCAACAAAGTTAAGCATTTTTTTCGGATAATCAAAACTTAGTTTATATTTTGTTAACAACATAGTGAGTAGCCCATATCGAACTACTCACTATAGTGTACATTGTTATAGGAAGTGACCCACTGCTAAGTTACTCCCTCTGATTGTGCATTATGGATATGACACACCTGTAGTACCATTATATCGTATTATATTGATTTTAGGATCCGGTGCAGCAAGAATGAAGGTGTTGTTGTGGAAAGTTATAGATCCTTCAAATGGAGTACCAATAACATGTCCAGCAAGCACAATACCATATCCGAAGCCGGTTGCTTGAGAATCATCAAAATACTGAGTCGCACGGTCAGAGGATAAGGTGGCATTCTTAACAGAGATATCCGTCTTCATTACCTCAATTGCTGAATACTCATTACTATGAATTGTTCCTCCATCAACATCTAATTTATTAACTTGTCCTTCGGTCTTATTTTTGATCAATATTCCGGCTCGTTTGCCTAAAATATCCGTGTTAGTCAATTTAATTTTGGAGACAGGAAAAATAGAATGCTGCAAAATACCAAAATCCTTGTGGATGATTTTAGAATTTTCAAGTTCTAAAATATTGTCGGTAAACAGTGTAATACCGCTAGCGGCCGAATTTATAGTAGAGTTGTTGATGATCTTTAGGGTATTCCCTCTAAAAGTGGTATCAGTTTGGAGACCACAACTGATTGCAGTACCGCTGGTGTTGAAAATATTAACCCCGTCAAAGGTTATAGTAGAATTGGAGCACTTTATCTTTATCTCTTTTTCAATCTCTAAATCACCATTGTTGAACGAGAAGCCGGATTGGTCATCCATAATTTCGATTTCAGGAACTGTCAATTTGTACCCATTTAAATAAAGATCAAAGAACCAACCAGTAATCACAAGCTTCCTATTCAGTGTAAAATCTCCATCTAAAAAATAAGCCCCCCCTCTCCGTGCTACATCTTCAAGCTTAGTATAGAATACTCTCAAAATACGGGAAGCTATATATTGTTTACCTTTATTGTCGAGAAGAGTTACTCTCAAAAGAGCCTCATCGCCATCAAACTCAACAGGCGTGGCTAGGGTAATTGTAGTACTATCGCATTTACCGTTGGTGAATACAGGTTTTGCAATTGTAATCTTGTCATTTGAACGTGTAACAATATCAGTTTCCGAAGAATAGCCTGCACCTTCCGGTTTTATTTCTGCAATCAGAGCATTGTAGTTGTCTAAGGTCAAGCCGGTAAACTTAAGCGTCAATACGCTACCGTAATAGACATCAATGGTATCGGCACCATCTGCAAATGCAATGGAAATGGCTGGAACACGTGGAACTGCGAGAACAATATTGGCTCCTGTGCTATCTGTTGCGGTCAAAATGAAATAGACTACATCAGGGTTGCTGGTATAGTCAATTCTTTTAAACATGGAGTCGCCTCTCTCACCCTTTGCACCCGTTGCTCCGGTAGCTCCCCTATCGCCTTTATCGCCTTTGTCACCTTTGTCGCCTTTATCGCCTTTATCACCTTTGTCACCCTTATCACCTGTATCACCCTTATCACCTTTTGGACCTTGCTCTCCGGTGGCATAAATAAAATCACCATTAGAGTCCTTCATCTCTATCCAGGTCTGACCATTATCGGTAGAAATTTCCCAGATATTAGTAGTGCGGTTGATTCTTACCTGAGGGGTAATGGCATCAACACCATCTTTACCGTCCTCACCAGGCTCTCCCTGAGGTCCGGTAACAGGTATTTTTTCACCGTTGTTGTTTGTAAGGAATGCTCCGTCCACTGTCCAGTAATAAATACCATCTTCACCTAGGGCAACACCGATAACCGGTGTTATCCCATCTAAACCATCCTTTCCATCCTCACCGTCATTTCCATCCTTTCCATCAGCACCATCCTTTCCATCACTACCATCTGCTCCGTCAATTCCATCATTTCCATGCTTGATAGTGACGGATTCACCGGT
>JAPXOZ010000019.1:0-31377 GCA_033811195.1 Bacteroidales bacterium
GTGTGAGGCACTTTCAGCTGATATTGCCCGCAAAATCCAGGAAGAAATGGTCTATCCCGGTCAAATTAAGATTACAGTAATCCGCGAGACACGCAGTGTCGCATTTGCAAAATAAATCATTATGGAAGAGAACAAGAATAAAGGTATCAGTATAACTCCCGAGGTGGCCCGCGGCGTCTATTCTAACCTTGTATTTATCAACCACTCCAATTCGGAGTTTGTGCTTGATTTCATACAAGTGATGCCAGGAATGATTCAGCCTAATGTCAACAGCCGAATTATTATGGCCCCGGAACATGCCAAGCGTCTTTTGAAGGCACTTGAGGATAATGTAAGTAAGTATGAAAAGAATTTCGGCGAGATAAATATACGAGAACCACAGCCTGCCAATGTGCCTCCAATGGCGTTTGGCGGAGAAGCATGAAATAGTGTGTAGTGTGTAGTAGAGGGGATATGGGTGGGAATGAAGATAGTTTTGTGATTTTAAAATATTATAACAATCCTACAGGATTTGGAGTCTCATAGAACCCTCAACATAAACCCAAAACTATCTCCGGACTCATAACTTGCTACTAAATAATTTACTCAGAACTACTGACTACTTACTCGAAACTATAAAAATGGGGATCATTTTTTGATGTGATCCCCATTTTTGTTGTACTATTCGTATCTATTCCTTTACAAAATTTCAACAGCATTCATGCCTACACTAATTGCCTTTTCATTCATTTCCATCAAATGATGATGACGTTCGGGAAGTGACTTCCTAAGTCCTTTAACAACATTCTCCATGGAAACCACCGGCTTAACCTTTAGGTAAGCGCCGAGAACAATCATATTGTAGGCCTTTGCGTTGCCAAGTTTTGTGGCTTCCTCGACTGCATCTATGCGACAAACTTTAATGTCTTTCCTTTCCGGATGGCGTGTTATGCCGTTAGGGTCATAGATAAGTACTCCACCGGGCTTTACCCTACTTTCAAATTTGTCCAATGATTGCTGATTGAGGATGATGGCAGTATCAAATCTGCTGAGGATGGGTGAGCTGATTTTGTTATCGCTGAGAATTACACTGACATTGCAGGTGCCTCCTCTCATCTCGGGGCCGTATGAAGGCATCCAGGTAACTTCCTGATCCTGCATAATGCCTCCGTAGGCCAAAATCCTGCCCATGAAGAGGACTCCCTGTCCTCCGAAACCGGCTATAATAATCTCTTCTTTCATATTATCTCTTTTTTTATTCACATTAATCAAGATGGTCTCAACGGTCCTTCATATCTCCAAGGGGATAGAAGGGGAACATATTTTCTTCCATCCATTTGTTTGCAGCTACTGGTGATGTTTTCCATCCGGAGTTGCAGGTGCTTACCACCTCGATAAAAGATGTGCCTTTATCCATCATTGAGTTTTCAAAGGCTTTCCGTATGGCTCTCTTAGTCCTCCGTACTGCAGCCGTACTCTGTACCGATTGTCTGGTAACATAGCATGTGCCCTCCAGCTGGGCTATTAGCTCAGTGATTTTTAGAGGGTAACCGTTAAGTTTAGCGTCACGACCATAAGGAGTAGTGGCTGTTACCTGTCCGATCAGGGTTGTAGGGGCCATCTGTCCTCCGGTCATTCCGTAGATTGCATTGTTGATAAAGATTACAACAATATTTTCTCCACGGTTGCAGGCATGCATAATCTCTGCTGTACCAATAGACGCCAAGTCACCGTCGCCCTGATATGTAAAGACATATTTGTCCGGCATAAGCCGTTTAGTAGCGGTAGCAAGTGCAGGAGCGCGCCCGTGAGCAGCTTGCTGCCAGTCGATGTCAAGATAGTTATAAGCGAATACGGAGCAGCCAACAGGCGAAATGCCAATAGTCTTGTCCTGGATGCCCATCTCTTCTATAACTTCTGCAATAATCTTGTGGACAGTGCCATGGGAACAGCCCGGACAATAGTGCATAACTGCATCTTTCAGTACGGGACTCTTACCGTAAACCTTGTTTTCGGGTTTAATAATTTCATTGATATCCATAGTCGCTATTTTTTGATAGTTTTGACAAATGCTTCATAAATCTCTTCAGGAGAGGGGATTGCACCTCCCTGTCGGCCGTAGAAGTGTACGGGTACTCTACCGCTGGCTATCCTACGCACATCTTCCACCATCTGTCCGGAATTTAGCTCTACGGACATAATGCTCTTCATATGGGGCACAAGTGCGTCGAGTGCCTTTTCAGGGTATGGGTAGAGCGTGATGGGGCGTAAAACGCCAAGTTTGATGCCATCCTCGCGTGCAAGTTCCACTACATTCTCGCAGATGCGGGACATACAGCCGAATGCCACGATCAGATGGTCTGCATCCTCTGTCTTATAAGTCTCGTATCTCGCCTCGTTTGCCTCAATAGTGGCATATTTGTGTTGGAGGTGGATATTATGACGTTCCATCACATCTGCATCGAGGGCAAGTGATGTTACAATATTGCCGGGCCTGGAAGCCGGCTTGCCTAAAGTAGCCCAGGAATCGCATAGGGTTCTTATTTCTTCGTCTGTGCGACGTGGCTTCGCGGGGCGAAGTTCCACCTTTTCCATCATTTGTCCTACTACACCGTCACCGAGAATCATCACGGGATTGCGGTATTTAAATGCGAGTTCGAATGATAGATCCACAAAGTCATACATATCCTGTACGGAAGCGGGAGCTAGGACAATGGTTCTGTAATCACCATGGCCACCACCTTTTGTGGCCTGGAAATAATCACTCTGGCTGGGTTGAATGGTACCCAGACCCGGTCCGCCGCGCATTACATTGACTACGAGACAGGGAAGTTCGCAGCCCGCGAGGTAACTTAGACCTTCGCACATAAGGCTGATGCCGGGGCTGCTGGATGAAGTCATCACTTTTTTACCACAGCAGGCTCCGCCATAGACCATATTGATCGAAGATGTTTCACTCTCAGCCTGGAGCACGACCATACCTGTAGTCTCCCAGGGTTTTTCTAGCATCAGCGTCTCCATTACCTCCGACTGTGGGGTGATGGGATAGCCGAAATAGCCGTCACAACCGCAATTAATTGCAGCGAATGCGATGGCTTCGTTTCCTTTCATTAAGATCTTTTCTGCCATATCTGTAATTTTAGATTTTGACACGATAAACCGTGATTACGGCGTCCGGGCATACGGTAGCACAATTGGTGCAGCCGGTGCAACTCTCCGGATTAGCCATGTATAGATAGTTATAACCTTTACTATTCACCTCTTTTGAGAGGGCGATAGTGCCGGTTGGACAATTAGGGATGCATACTCCGCATCCTTTGCATTTCTCGGTATCAACCGTGATAGCTCCTTTGATTGCCATATACTTTTAGTTTTTATTGGTTTTTAAATGTTATTTTCCTGAATAAAAATGGAATCCCTTGGTTACGCCCTGGATAATTGCATTCCACCTAAATGCGATACCGATCAGACAAATTATGCCTATCCATATAAGTGCCTTTGTGGTGTCGGTCTGGGCACGGTACCAGTTTCCAATTTTTTTAAACATAAATACTTATCTTTCTATCCTAATCCTGGCATCCACGGCGGTGACGCTCTTTTGGTTACCCATAAGAGGATTGATGTCCATTTCAAATATCTCCGGAGCACAACTGCAGAGTGCGGAGACTCGGCGTATGGCCTCATTGAATATTGCCTCATTGACCCCTTCCTGACCGCGTACGCCCTCAATCAACTTGTAGCTGCGCAGATGGCGGATCATCTCCTCAGCTTCGACCGCAGAGATGGGAGAGATGTTGTAAGAGATATCCTTTAATACTTCAATATAGATACCACCAAGACCGCACATCACCAGATGTCCGAACATATCTTCTCTCTTGGCACCCACAAAGAGTTGCGTACCGCTGATCATTGGCTGGAGCAACACTCCGATACAGCCGTCAATGCGCATCATACGTTTGTACTCTCTTTCGAGTGTGTGATCGTCGCAGATATTGAGTGCAACTCCACCTACATCACTCTTGTGAACGGGACCAACTACTTTCATGACTAGTGGCCAGCCTATCTCCCTTGCTGCCTCAATCGCCTCAGGGTAAGTGGAGACTACCAGTTCCTTAACTCGGCTGATACCTGCAGCATCCAGGATTTCCTGTGTTTTCTCCGGTGTGAGGTAGCCATTGCCGCTACTTTCGATGATACTGCGGATTTTCTCCTTATCGACGGGCGGGTGCTCGTAGGAAAGAATTGGCTCGGGGATATTTAATATTTTTGCGAAGCAGGAGCCAAATAATACCTCTTCGGGGAATGTTATTCCACCTTTGTTCCTAAACTGCTCTATCTCATCCTCCGCATTGACAATTGAGGTCAATATAGGAAATATTGGCTTTTTGCACACCTTCTGCTTTTCAAGTATCATATCATATGCACCGTGACTGGAGACAAGGCCGGGATTACCGAATATTACCGCCATGCTATCTACATCGAAATCATTTTCACAGGCATCTATAATCTTGCCGAGTTGGTTAGCTGTACCGGTGGCAAGAAAGTCAATAGGGTTGGAAACAGAAGAGCCCGGGTAAAGCTCGCTAAGCAGTGCCTTAGCCTTTTCTCCCTCAAAATTGGGAATTTCCACATCGTTGGAGGAGAGTACGTCGGTAAGCATTACCGCAGGACCACCCGCATGAGTGATGATTGCCATTTTGCGACCTTGAACTTTGTTGAACATCAGTATGCCGGCAGTAGTCACAAGTTCTGCACGACTGTAGCATCTGATGACGCCGGCCTTACGGAAAAGGGCACTGACTGCTTTATCGGGAGAAGCCATCGCACCTGTATGTGAAGATGCTGCACGGGATCCCGCTTCACTGTATCCTGATTTGATTGCTACCACTCTTGCACCCTTGCAGTAGAGCGAGTATGCATGTTTTAAGAATTTTTGGGGGTTATTGATGCTCTCAATGTAGAGCATCTTGACCGGAGAACTCTTTCCGTGCACATAGGCTTGGTCGAAGTATTCGAGCATATCTTCAACTCCGATCTGAGCGGAATTGCCGATGGAAAAAATAGATGAAAACTTCAGTCCGAGTTGTATGGCAAGCTCAAGTATGAATACTATGGTGGCTCCGGAACCTGAGACGAAATCAATTCCCTTGGGGGATAGACTCGGGATGGGTTTGGTGAAGACTCCGGTATATGCGGGAGTTACTACACCAACACAGTTGGGCCCTATGAGTGAGGCACCGACGTCATTGGCCATCTCAACAATTCTTCGCTCGTATTCCGCTCCTTCTTTACTATCCTCAGCAAATCCTGCGGAAATGATAATGATGGCACCGCAGTTTTTCTTGTAGCAAAGCGTTTCTACAGTGTCTACACAAAATTTTGCCGGTATGGCGATGATGGCAAGGTCTACCTCAGGGATTCCATCGATTGTGAGGAATGTCCTGCACCCACGAATTTCCCCGGAGGCTTTAGGGTTAACTACATAAATGTCGCCTTGAAATCTTGTAGAAAGGAGGTTTTCCAGAATAGCTCCTCCGGGCTTGTGTATGTCTTCACTACCGCCTACAACGACAATGCTTTTAGGTGAAATCAGCTGTTTTGTGATCATCAATTTCAAAGTTTATCACACAAAATTATAAATTATTATCGAAAATACCAATAAAAAATCAAAAAGAATAATAAAATATCTTTTTTATTACAAATTGTAACTTTCAGCCCTATTTTTTGTGATATATGGCAAATAATACGATTATTATTGTGACAATATGGATCTTTTTTGTTAAATTTGTTCAATTTTAGACATTATTCAATATGAGTACTATTTTGCTTAAACAGGTTGACTTGAAGGGTAAACGAAAGGATATCCTCATAAAAGGCAATAGGATTGCAGTCATAGCAGAATCAATCCCTGTAAATGCGAAGAGAGAAATAGACTGTACGAGTAAAAGTATCATTCCCGGCTTTGTCAACATGCATACTCATTCAGCGATGTCATTGATGCGTGGTGTCAGTGAAGATGTTCCGCTGACTGAGTGGCTCGATAAGATTTGGACTATCGAAAAAAAACTCCAAAAGGAAGAGGTCTACTGGGGAGCAAAGCTAGCAATTCTCGAAATGATAAAAACAGGCACTACCTCTTTTCTCGATATGTACTGGATGTCGCCACAAGTGGCTCAGGCAGTTGAGGAGATGGGGATAAGAGCTGTTCTGACGTATGTCTTCCTTGATCATTGGGATACGGAGAAAGCAGAGAAACAGAAATCAGAATGTATTCGTCTGCATGGTCATTCTGAACAGTGGCACAAACGATGCAAATTCGGAGTTTCCATTCATGCTGATTACACAGTTTCTCCCCATACGATGGTATGGGCTTCAGGATTTGCCAAAGAGAATGGTCTGATACTCAATACCCATATCTCAGAGACTGAGAAGGAAGTCCTGGCTGACAAGGAAAAATATGGCAAAAGCCCTGTGGCTTATTATGACTCTCTCGGAATCCTGGACTCAAATGTCATTGCTGCTCATGCGCTTTGGCTTGATGATGAGGATATCGAAATTTTTGCAAAACGCGGCGTCACCGCAGTGCACAATATCAACTCCAACCTCAAACTTGCTTCTGGTTATAGGTTCCGATATAATGACTTAAAGGCAGCGGGAGTAAATGTATGTCTTGGTACAGATGGGGCAGCCTCTTCCAACAATCTTGACATGCGTGAAAGTATGAAGACTATGTCCCTGATGCAAAAAGCCTGGACCGGTGACACAACAACCCTCCCTTTGAATGAACTGATGGATGTAGCGACGATCAACGGAGCCCGCGCTTTAGGCATAGATACAGGCAGGATAGAGGAGGGAGCTCTTGCTGATCTGGTACTTGTAGATACTCGTTCGGAAGCATTTGTCCCTAATATCAATTTTGAGAGTAATTTCATTTTCTCTGCTAACAGTTCTTGTATCGACACGGTAATTTGTAACGGCAGTATATTGATGGAAGGTCGCAAAGTGGCCGGAGAAGAGCAGATATTGGAAAAAGCTGATGAAATGGCTTGGAAACTTATAAACGCAAAATGAAATGATGGATAAGAGATTGACAGCTATCTATGAAGCCGCCGACTACCTTCGTAAGCGTACCGGCGGATTGGTGCCTAAAGTGGGTATCATTCTTGGTAGTGGACTTGGCAAGTTAGCCGACTCTATAAAGGATCCTATAATAATTCCTTATGCTGAAATACCGTGGTTCTCGCGCTCCACAGCGATAGGCCACAAAGGTAATTTGATTTTTGGCACCATTGCCGGCAAGCCGGTTTGTGCAATGCAGGGCAGGTTCCATTATTATGAGGGTTATCCGATGGAACAGGTGACTTTACCTGTAAGGGTTATGAAGGTGCTCGGAATAGAGTATCTTTTTGTCTCAAATGCAGCAGGTGGAGTCAATTTGGATTATAAAGTGGGTGACCTTATGATTATCACCGACCATATAAATCGCCTTCCAAATCCCCTTGTGGGGCCTAATCTGGATGAGTTCGGTCCCCGTTTTCCGGATATGACACGTCCTTATGACCTTAATCTCATTCGCAAGGCTGAAAGTATCGCAGAACAGGAAGGTATCAAACTCTTTAAGGGAGTCTATCTGGCTGGTACGGGCCCCTCATACGAGACTCCAGCAGAGTATCGTTTCTTCCGTATGGTTGGAGCGGATGCCATCGGAATGTCCACCATTCCTGAGGTTATCATAGCTCGCCACTCGGATATTCCGGTATTCGGTATTTCTGTCATCACCAATGAAGCACACGGCGATTTTGCCGAGGATTTTGTGAATGATGGGGATGATGTGGTAAGGGCTGCAGATGCGGCTGCAGGTACTATGACACATCTTTTTAGTAAACTAATTGAATCACTATAATGCTGACAACAGTCTTTCCATACGACTCAGTAGAGCTGAGCTCCAATGGTCGTGAAGTGATAATACTTGATCAGTCGTTACTTCCCAATCAGGAGAAATTTCTTCACCTGACTACTGCAGAGCAAGTCTTTTTTGCTATCACGCTGATGAAGGTGCGTGGTGCTCCGGCCATAGGCATAGCTGCTGCTTTTGGTTTGGCAATGACAATCAACAGGTCCAAATGTAGGGAACTTGATGTTTTCGAAAAAGAGTTCCTTCGTACAAAGAGGTACCTCTATATTTCCCGTCCTACAGCCGTCAATCTTATGTGGGCTTTGGACCGTATGGAGGATTGCTTTTACAGAGTTAAAGAGAGTATAGACGATACTGACCAGACCGTAATAGACATCATCAAAAACGCCCTTATCGCTGAGGCACGTTCCATAAAGGTAGAAGAGACCAGGATGTCGGTAGCTATCGCGGAACATGGTGTTTCTTTGCTTACTCATGGTTGCGGTATTCTCACTCACTGCAATGCCGGTCATCTGGCTGTTTCCCGCTATGGTACTGCTTTGAGTCCAATCTACCTCGCCCACCAGAAAGGTTATTCTCCGATGGTATATGTAGATGAGACCAGACCGTTGTTACAAGGGGCTCGCCTGACTGCTTACGAGCTGATGAGAGCCGGTATTGATGTTACCCTGATCTGTGACAATATGGCCTCAATAGTGATGAGCCAGAAAAGGGTGGACGCGATCTTTGTGGGATGTGACCGCGTGGCTGCAAATGGAGATGTGGCGAATAAAGTGGGTACCAGTGGTCTTGCCATTTTGGCAAAACATTACGGCGTACCCTTCTACGTATTCGGTCCTTCCAGCACAATAGATTTTGAGTGTCCTACCGGCAGGGATATCGTCATTGAGGAGCGTCCTTCATACGAGATGACCGATATGTATTTTAGCAAGCCGATTGCGCCAAAAGGCACTAAAGTGTTCAACCCCGCATTTGATATTACTCAGGCAGAGTTTATTACCGGCATTGTAACAGAGAAAGGCATTTTTAAGCCGGATGAACTGAATAATACGAAATAGACTATGGTGAGATTCCTAAGTCTCTCCAGCGGCAGTAATGCAAATTGTTACTATCTCGGAAACGCAAAGAGAGGATTGCTGATCGATCTCGGTGTTGGTGTTAGAACTCTCAAGAAGCGTCTTGCCGAACATGACATATCATTTAATAATATCGATATGGTGCTGGTAACCCATGACCATATAGATCATATCCGAAGTCTGGGTTCTTTCACGCAGCGCCACCAAAAGCCGGTTTTTGCAACGGAAACCCTTCATAAAGCGCTAAGCACTCACTTTTGTACCCGTGGCTCGCTTTCGGGATGTGTAAATATTCTGGAGGAAGACGTGTGTTATAAGTCAGGTGGGATTGAGATCACAGCTTTTGCAGTGCCCCACGATGCTACTCAGACTTTGGGTTACCACATAGATTTTGATGGAGTAAGATTTACTTTTTTGACCGATATCGGATATCCTACAGAGGCGGCGGTAAAGTATGCATCTATGGCAAACCACCTCATTGTAGAGGCAAATTATGATATAGATATGTTGTTGCGCGGGCCCTATCCACAAAGCTTGAAAATGCGGATTCTTGAGGATACCGGCCATATGTCAAACGACCAGACGGCATCTCTTGTCAGAAGAGCTTTCAATCCTGAACTCAAAAGCATACATCTGGCTCATCTGAGCCGTAATAATAACACTCCAAAACTGGCATTTCAAACAGTCAGCGGTGCACTCTCCGAGATTGGTGTCCGGGTAGGTGAGGATATCATTCTCAATTGTCTGCCACGTACAGACTCTTCCGAAATTATGGAATGTTCATAACTTGTTTGTCAGATTTATCATATCGGAATAATTTTAGTTATATTTGCATGAATACTCGCAACTTGAAACAACAAAACAATAGGAATATGAAAAAAATCATTCTGGCATTGTCGCTATTATTTGCCGTAACCCTATTAAATTCTTGTAATGATCTTTATCCCGACTCAGAACTTTTGTTAGGAGCATGGTCTTCTTATGAGTGCTTTAAACAGGGACAACAGCCTTTTTCTTATACACTCGAAAGATATCTCTTTACGCAGGATGGTTATGTAGCCTTCTATGACAATAGTAAATTCCAGTTCAAGCTCCCTTATGGCTATAATGCCACTACCGGTATTCTGGCGATTATGGATGGTACCGATGAGCATGGCAATAAGATAACTGTAGAATATCCTGCAGTAATCGAATATGTTGAAGCGGTCAAAGCAAATGTTATGACCATATCCTACGATGACGGATATACAATACGCTATCGCAAGCGATAGCGTACGGGGTACGAGTTGCGGGGTGCGGGGTACGAGGTATGATTATGAATTTGGAGTTGTGAATATTGTGGGGTTGTAGGGATGAGTTATAAAGATCCGATATTTATAGTTTGGCTTTGGAACTTCTTTTTGTTGTCCATCCTTTATCTTTAAAACTTCCAAAACATGAGCTATACGAATTTGGTTCACAGATTAGACGCTCTGCCGATTCAGTTGTAACAAATATTGTTGAGGGGTATGGAAGACGACGATACAAAGCAGAAGATATTCGTTTTCTTGTTTTTTCTCACGCCAGTACAGATGAAACTATTCTGCATATATCAAAAATTAAACACCTTTATCCTCAGTTTACAGAAGAATCGCTGCCTAGAAACAAAATATAACATTTTAGGGGCGAAAATAAACAAATATATAGATTATATTATAAAAAATTGGAAATCAGACTTTTAAGTGTATGCGGCGCGAGGTGTCACAGAACGCACATCACGTAACTCGCACCCCACAACCATCACCACGTAACCCGTAACCCGTACCGCGTACCACTAATCCACAAACTGCATCTTATAATAAGCCGCTGTGAGTTTTTCTCCGGTGGCTTTTTCTATCATCTCATTCCATTCGTAACGCATTCCGGGATTGAATACATATTCCTGAAGCCATTCGCCAACTGCTTTATTGCCGATATAACATTCGTTTGCCATATTCTGGCTGTTGGTAACATTGGCCGCAATATAGTGGTGCAGTTGTGATGCCAGAAGAGCTCCGAGCTGGTAGTTATGATAATAACAGGGATAGAGAGCGATATGAATTTTGGATGCCCAGTCAGGTTGATTGCGCCCTTCGGGGCGGGTGAGGAGTTGATATTTTTCCACAAGATCCCACCAGAGAGTATTGAGATCCTGTTCAGGGTCAGCATACATCTCTTTTTCGAAGCGATACATAACCTGCGTCCAGCGGCTAAAGACCAGTTGCTGTAGACGGAGAGAACGGATGCAATCCTGATTGATGGCAGCTGCTTCTTCTTCGGGAAGCTTTACCATAGCCTTCATCCATTCCGTGTTGCGAGACAACCTATCAAACATCATTGCTACAGCTTCGGTAGTGAAACTATGTGCTGCCTCACGGAGGAAGAGGGGATTGCCTGCAGCATCGTGGCCGACCGCATAGACAGCGTGTCCAAATTCGTGGAGCATGGTCGACATCCACTGCTCGGTGTCAGAAATGTTGCAGAGGACGCGTACATCTCCGTTACGGTCAATATCTATACAATAGGCGTGCTGGTTTTTGCCATCACGGGGATAGAGGTCACTATTCATCATTATCGTGCTCACATCAAGACCTATGCTGTTATAGAAATCGGTAGTCAAAGTTTCCAGATTTCGCCCTTTGTAATATTTGTCCAGATCCACGGGGTAAAGATCAGGTGCTTCTTGGAAAAATCTTCCCTGATAATGCCAAGGCATCAATTTTTCTACCGGTACTTTAAATCTAACGGAGAACATTTTATCCATATCGGCTTTGAGGGTAGCAAACCCATCACTTGTCATTTCGTCAAGTTCATCAAAGAGTGCTGAAATCTCTTCCGGATCCTGTTCCGAAAAGGTCAGTGACATGGTGTGGTAATTGTCAAATCCCAGCGATTGTGCCAATGTATTACGAAGTCGTACAATTTCCAGCACATCTTCAGCTACGTAAGATCCTATTGCCTTATGAGCCTTCCATATCTCTTCAAGGGCCTTGTTGTCTGTAGAGGTACGGAGTAGCTCTTCCACATAATTGTCGTTGACCTTTTCGCCACGGAATTCAGCGCGAAAACCGGCATATTTCTGTTCGAGAAGACTCTCTTTCTCTATAATTTGATTTTGAAGCGTTGTGTCTGCCTGTCCCTTGAGAAATGAGAGGTAGAGTATGTCCAATTGTCTCTTGAGTAGAGGGTTATTGACTCTTCTACCTTTCTTCATTCGGCTTAGTTTGTCAAACATAACTTTGTCCGAATAGATTTCGGCTATTTTGATGCTAGCCTGGGCATATCTCTGAAAATCTTCAGGATTGCCAGTAGTGGTGCCGGCCCAATAACTTTTTGAAGATTCTACATAAAGGGGGAGGAGCGTGCCCTCAAGTTCTGAGATGAGGGATTTGAGCTCTCTCTCAGGGTTGCAGCTTGTCAACATAACGAGTGAAAGTAGCAGAAAAGTGTATAGTTTTTTCATGGTCAGAATTTTTTATTCATTTCCCATGTGGAGTTGAGATTGAATATTGCAAGCTCGTCTTCCTCAATGACATCTAGAAGCAGACGTTTGAGAGTCAGTTCCTTGACCTGGAACTGAGTAACAATGTTTGTGTTGAAATCTTTTTTGCCTTGGAGAAGCCCATCTATAGGGAAACTGATATTGAGAATATATTGATCTGTGTCATAAGAGTAGGAGCCGGTGTAACTGGCGATAACTACATTAGCGTTATCTATACCTTCCCATACCTGGAATTTAAATGTGCCGTCTTTTTCGAATACAAAAGAATAACGTGCTTCTGCATAATTGATTTCAATCTCTTCTACATAGACTTTAGCCACATCCCACTGACCGTAAAGAAGAGACTTTTCGCTCATTAAATCCACGAGAAACTGACATCCGGAAAGGGAGATCAGAGCCGTCGCAACTAGCGAAAAGAGAGTCAATTTTTTCATAATCTGGGTTTTAGTAACACACGAAGATAATAAAAAAAGGATAAAAAGTTCTTTTTTATTCAAAAAAAATAGGTCCAAAATGTTCCGGAGTATGGAAATTTGGAGAGGGAATAGGTATCGGATGCCAGCTCAGATAGTGTGGAACAGGCATATTGTCCCCACATTTGTAAAAATTCGCTCTAACTGTACGCCCTGATAAATCGGGGAACTCTGAAAGCGAGTAAATGGATTTTGGAATCGCTATAGTAAGAGTCCATTCCTGTATACCGGGACGATCACCAAAGGGTTCACTACCTAGAGTCGATTGCCTTCTTATCTGCCTCATCACATCGTCGCCGAAACGGGTTCGCTGCTGACGATCAGTACCCCCAGCAAATGTCCCGTGACCAATACAGTTCATCTCGAGGTTGTAGTATATGGAATCTTTGTCGGATGGGATTAGGAAAAATTCTACACAAGAGTCGGTGTAGGGTTTAGATCCGGCATCATACCCAAATGTAGCTCTGACACCCTCCTCTTTCACGACATACTGGAGATATATCTCTTCCTCCGAATGGGCTATACGAAATTTTACATCCGGTTCGTAGTCATAGTTCTCCCAGTTTATTACATCTATGGGATGAAATGCTATTTTCTCCCTATCAAACATTGAGGCCACTTCGGTCACGGATGGTTTTTTAGACTCGAAAACCACTTTTTTAACTCTCAATATCGGCATATTCTCTGAATTTACTGTGTTACCTCTATTTGATCCGCACCCGGCGCTAAAACCGAGACAAAACATTAGTATGGCAAAATAGATAATTTTTCTCATGACTTCAAAGGTAGAAAAAAAGTGGCAATAGCGTTGCTATTATGCTATATTTTTACTATTTTTGCAGTTTATAAATAGAATATTGTCAATTTGTCAAATCACAAAAAATTAAAATATTAAATTATCTATGACGAAAAGAGTTTACCGCTTTGGCGGAAAGAGTGCCGAAGGTGATGGCACAATGAAAAATCTCCTCGGTGGCAAAGGAGCTAATCTTGCAGAGATGTGTACTATGGGTATTCCTGTTCCCGCAGGTTTTACAATCACAACTGATACTTGTACTGAGTATTTTGCACTCGGTGGAAAGTATCCTGAGGGACTCAAGGAAGAAGTGGCAGCAGCTCTTAAGGCCACTGAAGAGACTATGGGAATGAAATTCGGTGATAGCAAGGACCCCCTTCTTCTATCCTGCCGTTCAGGTGCAAGAATGTCAATGCCCGGTATGATGGAAACAGTTCTCAATATCGGTCTCTGCTCTAAGACAATTCCCGGAATTATTGAAAAGACAAAAAATCCCCGTTTCGTATATGACGCATATCGTCGTCTGATCATGATGTATTCGGACGTTGTAATGGAGAAAGCTGAAGGTATCGAGCCTGAGGATGGCAAGGGTATTCGTGTACAGCTCGATAATATGCTACAGGATCTTAAGACTAAGAAGGGCTATAAGAGTGACACTGACCTCACAGAAGAGGACCTGAAAGCTCTTTGTGAAAAGTTTAAGGTTCGCGTAAAAGAGGTTCTCGGCCAAGAGTTCCCCGATGACGCGCAAGCACAGCTCTGGGGCAGTATCGGTGCAGTATTCAAATCATGGAATGGTAAGAGAGCTATCGCTTACCGCCGTATAGAGGGTATTCCCGACGAATATGGCACTGCAGTTAACGTGCAGGCAATGGTATTTGGAAATATGGGTTCCAATTCCGCCACCGGCGTTGCATTCTCCCGTAACCCTGCTACAGGTGAGCACACATTCTACGGAGAGTGGCTCATTGATGCACAGGGAGAAGACGTAGTGGCAGGTATCCGTACCCCCAATCCCCTCAATGAGTCCACCAAGACCGATCACAACAAGCATCTGATCTCTCTCGAGACAGCGATGCCGAAAGTATATAAGGAGTTGGATAAGATCCAGGATGATCTCGAGCACCACTTTGCTGATATGCAGGATATTGAGTTTACTATCCAGGATGGAAAACTCTGGTTGCTCCAGTGCCGCGTTGGCAAGAGAACCGGTTTTGCAGCGCTCAATATGGCGATGGATATGATTGAAGAGGGTATGATTGATGAAAAGACTGCAGTGATGAGAGTTGCTCCCCATCAGCTTGATGAGATACTTCACCCTATTCTCGATCCTGAGTCCGAGAAGAAGGCTAATGTAATTGCAAAAGGTCTTCCAGCAGGTCCCGGTGGAGCAGTGGGTAAGATTGTCTTCACTTCAGAGGCTGCAATTGAGGCAGCGTCAAGAGGAGAAAGAGTAATTCTGATACGCGAGGAGACTAACCCGGAAGATGTTGAAGGTATGCGTGTATCTGTTGGATTGCTTACCTCACGTGGTGGCATGACCTCTCATGCCGCACTGGTCGCGCGCGGTTGGGGCAAGTGCTGTATTGTAGGTTGTGATGCTATCAAGTTTGCAACTATTGATGGCCAGAGGGTTATGAATATTGGCGACAAGTGTTACAGAGAAGGTGATATTTTCTCCCTCAATGGCACAAGGGGCCATGTGTATGATGTAGCAGTCAGCACAGTAGATGCTTCCGAGAACCCCCGTTTCGTAGAGTTCATGACGATGGTTGATAAATTCCGCAGGCTTGGTGTACGCACAAATGCTGATACCCCCGAGGATGCTAAGAAAGCAATTGAGTTTGGTGCCGAAGGTATCGGTCTCTTCCGTATAGAGCATATGTTCTATGGCAAAGACTCGGAGGCACCCCTTTCCAAGCTTCGCAAAATGATCCATGCGACAAATCTAGAAGAGAGAGTCGAGGCACTAAAAGAACTTGAGCCTTATGTTGTGGATGCTACAAGGGAGACAATGCGCGTAATGAACGGCAGACCTGTGACATTCCGCCTCCTTGATCCTCCCTTGCATGAGTTTGTACCCCAGACTGTTGAAAAACAGCAGGAACTTGCGGATGAACTTGGTATAACGCTAGACGAGATTAAGGAGAGAGGAGAACTCCTACACGAGGTTAACCCTATGATGGGTCACCGCGGAGTACGTATTGGCGTTACCTATCCTGAGGTGAGTCATATGCAGTTCAAGGCTATATTCACAGCTACAGCCCAGCTGCTGAAAGAGGGTCTTAACCCGCTCCCTGAGATTATGATTCCTGTAACTATTTCTGCCAAGGAACTAGATTTCCAGAAGGCTATTTGCGACAAGGCCTTGGCAGAGGTTGAGGCTGCCTACGGTGTTAAGATCAAATACCAATACGGTACAATGATCGAGATCCCCCGCGCTGCAATCCTCGCGCCCGAGATGGCTAAATCTGCACAGTTCTTCTCATTTGGTACCAATGACCTCACACAGATGACCTATGGTTTCTCAAGGGATGACATCGGTGCTTTTATGAATGACTATATGGAGCACGGAATTCTCGACTTTGACCCCTTCCAGACTCTGGATCTGAGCTCTGTAGGAAAACTCGTTAAACTTGGCCTTGACGGAGGACGCTCAACAAGTCCAAAACTCAAGGTTGGTATTTGCGGCGAGCATGGTGGTGATCCGAACTCAGTTCATTTCTGCCACAAGATTGGAATGGACTATGTTTCCTGCTCACCTTTCCGCGTGCCAATCGCAAGACTCGCAGCTGCGCAGGCAGTTATTGCAGACGAAAAGTAAGATACTTTTTTAAGAGTTCCCGAACATCGATTTATGTTCGGGAACACTTTTTTGTTTTATTGGCGCACATATGAGACAACCTGTACTAAAACCCTTTAATGATGCCCGTTCGCTTGGTGTAATTCTGAATCTCAGCAATTTCAATTGCCCTGATACTGTCGCTTTTCTCGATCAGGAAGCTGCCCGACACGGGATTGAGATCCACTATCTTCTGGTCAATCTCAACAGGCAACCCATACCGCAGTGGTGCCTTGACTCCAGGATGACTGTAATTAACTACAGGCGCGATTTTACGATAAGGGGTAAACTTAAGTCCGGGGTTGCAGATAAATTCATCAATACAGAGTTTGATTTTTTATTTGCTGTTTCAAACCATTTTAACACTGTTGTGAATAGGTTGTCAAAACTTTCCAAAGCGGCGTTCAAAGTGGGCAAATATTTCTCCAGAAACAATCCGTATGACCTTACATACAGACCATCATTTTCTGAAAGAGACCTGGAACTTTCAAAAGAGTATGTGACAAACATACATCTTATAACCTTATCTGACAACTCAGACAATTGATATGTCAAAAATAGGATACTACCTTCTCGTCACAGTCAAAGGGCTCTGTATGGGAGCCGCTGACGTAATTCCTGGAGTTTCAGGTGGTACAATCGCCTTTCTTACCGGTATCTATGGTGAACTCATCGACTCTATAAAGTCTATTGACATTAAGGCACTCAAATTTCTTTTCACGGGAAAATTCCGCCAATTTTGGCTTAAAATAAATGGGAATTTTCTCTTTTCACTTGTGCTGGGTATATTGATAAGTATCTTTTCGTTAGCCAAGTTGATGCAGTATCTGCTGCTGCATCAACCGATATCTTTGTGGTCCTTCTTTTTAGGACTCATTCTGGCTTCGCCTATCTACATCATAAAAGAGATAGAAGGCAAGAAACTTATTCATCTTATACCCACTATTGTCGGAATGGCAGTAGGAGTGCTTATTTGCCTGATTTCACCCACCGAGACCACAGATGCACTCTGGTTTATTTTCCTGTGCGGAGCTATCGGCATTTGCGCTATGATTCTTCCTGGTATCTCCGGCAGTTTTGTGTTGCTCCTTCTTGGGAAGTATGCCTACATAATTGGTGCTGTAAGCGATTTTAATATCCCTGTTCTTGTGGTTTTTGCCTTAGGTGCACTTATTGGTATTATCCTCTTTTCGAAATTTCTCTCCTGGCTACTCAAAAAGGCCTACAACAGCACATTGTTTTTCCTATCGGGTCTGATGATTGGTTCTCTTGTAAAAGTCTGGCCTTGGAAAAGACTCCTTGATAGCGGTGTAGACCGTCCGGTGCTTCCGGGAGATTTTAGCGGAGATCCCCAATTGCTTCAGGCAGTGATATGGTTTGCTATCGGAGTACTTCTCCTGTTCGGAATAGAGTATCTGGCGAAAAGAATCAAATCAGCTAAGGCATAAGATGGTTTAAATCGGAGTTTGGAATTGGATTATACGCTGTTTTGCGGAAAAATGTGCCCAAAAATTTGTACGTTGTGAAAAAATATGTACTTTTGCAGTCCCAAAACGAAAAGCAACCTCTTGATATAAGTCCCGGAGGATCCCGGAGCAGCAATGTTGCGCTAATACATTAATAGAAATGGATTTAATGAAGATCGCACAGCAGGCCTGTGCACAGGAACTAAAGCAGTTGCCGGATTTCAAAGCCGGTGACACCGTTACCGTTACTTACAAGATTAGAGAAGAAAACAAAGAACGCTTTCAAAAGTTTCGTGGTATTGTGATCCAGAAACGTGGTGAGGGCGCCACGAAGACTTTTACAGTACGTAAAATTTCAAATGGTGTAGGTGTAGAGAGAATTTTCCCGCTTTCATCACCTCTCATCGAGGATATTGAGGTAAATAAAGTTGGTGCAGTACGTAGAGCACGTATTTTCTACCTCAGACAACTCACCGGTAAGAAGGCACGTATCAAAGAGAAGAGAGTTGCCCGTCAGACCCCGAAAGAATAATAACAGTTTTTTCATAAGGCCCCATAGCTCAACTGAATAGAGTATTTGACTACGGATCAAAAGGTTACAGGTTTGAATCCTGTTGGGGTCACGGAAAAAGCGGCTTTTAGCCGCTTTTTCAGTGTTGAGTTCCGAGTAAGGAGTTCCGAGTGTTTTTTTATTAGTAGTTTATAGCATACTACACACTACACACTCTTCTCACACCAGTTTCTTGCATTCACAAACATTTCCATCCAGGGAGTTACTACATCTTTACGGTGTCCGTAAGGGTAGTATGCCCAGTTCCATGGACGCACGCAGCGCTCCGGATGGGGCATCATTGCCAGGTGACGTCCATCCTTGCTGCAAACTCCTGCTATAGCATCAGGAGAGCCGTTAGGATTGGCAGGATATGCGTCATAGCTATATCTGAGAGCGATATTGTATTCTGAAATCGGTCTGGGAAACTCAAATTTACCCTCCCCGTGCGCTATCCAGACTCCGAGTTTGCAACCCTGTAAAGACTTCAGCATGATGGCTGGTGACTCAGGTATGGTGACTCCCACAAATCCGCTCTCAAACTTGTTTGAGGCATTGTGGCGAAGCTTAGGTGCAGCGGCTCTGTCGAAAAGGGTGATGAAACCAAGCTCTCCCATCAGTTGGCATCCGTTACAAACGCCGAGGCTGAGTGTATTCTCACGTGCGAAGAAGCGCTCTATAGTTTCTTTCGCCTTTTTGTTGTACATCAATGTACCTGCCCATCCCTTGGCTGATCCAAGAGTGTCAGCGTTGGAGAATCCTCCAACGAATACTACCATTTGTACCTCATCCAACGTCTCTCTTCCGCTAGTCAGGTCGGTGGTGTGGACATCCTTAACGTCGAAGCCTGCAAGATAGAGTGCCCAGGCCATTTCCCTCTCTCCGTTGGAGCCTTTTTCTCGAATAATCGCTGCTACGGGACGCTTTGATGGGCTTTCAGGCCTTTTACCGGAGAATCCGTTAGGGAAGCGGTAGGTGAGGGGCTGAAGTTTGTATAGAGAGTATCTCTTGGCAGCTTTTGCTTCACCTGATTGCAGTTTATCGAAGAGATATGAGGTCTTGTACCAGACATCGCGCATCTTGTCGATATCAATATCAAGAGTATATGAGGTGAGTGTGAGAGTCAGTTTGCGTGCCTCTTGCCATTCACCTATCTCGTAAAAGTTGATTCCTTTGCGGCTTAGCCTTGACGCAACCTGACCACCTGCTGTCTGTATGATGACTCCGGGAGCTTCGCAGAAGAGAGCATCCGAAGAGGTGAAACTAAGGTCTATATAGAGACCTCCCGTAGTGTTAGGGAAGCAGGATTCAAGCAGAGTAGTAATTAGACCACCACCCGAAATGTCATGTCCGGAAAGTATGTGACCTTCACTTATCAGCTCCTGAAGAGTATTGAAACATTTTGCAAAATATCCGGCATCATCCACATCCGGAGTATCGTTGCCAAGATAACACATCGTTTGAGCATAAGCGGAACCTCCAAGAGGGTGCCCCTGTGCACGTGTAAAGGGTATCCAGATAATATCGCTGCCTCTTTGAACGAGGTTGGGGTGAATTGTCTTGCGGATATCTTTTGCAGGACCAACGGTGGAGATAATCAGAGTGCCCGGGGATAGCACCTGCCTGCCATCTGGATACTTCTGTGTCATGGACATGGAATCTTTTCCTGTAGGAATGTTGATCCCAAGTGCTATTGCAAAATCAGATGCAGCACGTACGGCGTTGTAGAGGCGTCCATCCTCACCCTCATTTTTACAAGGCCACATCCAATTGGCACTCAAAGAAACGCTCTTTATTCCACCTTCAATAGGGGTCCACACCATATTGGTCAGTGCCTCGGCAATCGCCATTCTGGAGCCGGCTTCGGAGTCTATCAATGCTACCGCGGGTGCATGGCCGATAGAGGTAGCTATACCTTCATTGTCGTCATAACCGATGGCTGTCACTCCGAGGTTATTGAGTGGAAGCTGGATTTCACCAGTGCACTGTTGGCAAGCAATCAATCCGGTAACCGAACGATCAACCTTATTGACGAGCCAGTCTTTGCAGGCTACAGACTCCAATTGGAGTACCTTTTCTATAGAGGATAGGAGTTCCTCGGCGGTAAAGTTATTGGTAGAAGGTACACCCTTATACTTATAGGTGACTGAGTTGTCTGTCAATACTACTCCGGGTGTAGTTCCCAGCATATCTTCAATTTTAAGGTCAATAGGTACCTCGCCGGTTTGAAAATTTTTAAGTGTGAAGTTCTGCTCACCTGTAGTCTTGCCAATTCTATAGATGGGAGCACGCTCTCTTTCAGCTATCTTGCTGAGCTCATCCACATCTTTACTTTTCATAACCAGACCCATACGCTCTTGTGATTCGTTACCTATAATCTCTTTGGCTGAAAGTGTAGGATCGCCGATGGGGAGACGGCTGATATCGATGGTACCACCGCTCTCCTCTACAAGCTCAGAGAGACAGTTAAGGTGTCCGCCGGCGCCGTGGTCATGAACGGATATGATAGTATTGTGTTCTTTCTCAGCAATGGCTCTGATTGTATTGTAGACACATTTCTGCATTTCGGGGTTGGAGCGCTGAATGGCATTGAGTTCAATTGCACTGGCAAATTCACCTGTGTCTACAGATGATACAGCGCCTCCACCCATTCCTATACGGTAGTTATCACCTCCAAGGAGAATAATTTCGTCACCTGCTTCGGGGGACTCTTTAAGAGCGTCTTTTCTTTTACCGAAGCCAACACCTCCGGCAAGCATTATCACCTTGTCAAAGCCATAATCACGTCCCTCTTCCGAGTGTTCAAAGGTATAAAGTGAGCCGCAGATTAGAGGCTGTCCAAATTTGTTACCAAAATCGGATGCACCGTTGGATGCCTTTAGAAGAATCTCAAGCGGTGTCTGGTAGAGCCACTTTCGTGGAGGTCTGCACTCCCATACTCTCTGAGTTTCACCTTTGAAGCGAGGGTAGGAGGTCATATAGACTGCAGTTCCAGCTATGGGAAATGATCCCTTGCCACCGGCTATGCGGTCTCTTATCTCACCTCCGGTGCCTGTGGCTGCCCCATTGAATGGTTCCACCGTCGTAGGAAAATTATGTGTTTCCGCTTTCAGCGAAATAACAGTCTCGTTCTTGCTTTTTACAAAGAAATCAGGCTTGTCGCCCGATGCGGGATGGAAAAGATGCACCAGGGGACCTTCGACAAATGCGCAGTTGTCCTTGTAAGCGGAGACAATCCTGTTGGGATTGAGTTTTGAAGTCTTTTTGATCATGTTGAAAAGGGATGAGGACATCTCCTTTCCGTCAATAACGAATGTGCCATTAAATATCTTGTGACGACAATGCTCCGAATTGACCTGTGAAAAACCGAATACTTCGGAATCAGTCAGAGGTCTGCCGATACGGTCACTCAGATCATGTAGGTAGCCAATTTCTTCATCTGAAAGCGCCAGTCCTTCCTCTATGTTGTATGTTTCTAAATCGGTAATGTGTTTTACAGGTTCAAATGTGTTGTCTGTTGTAAAAATATTCTGGTCGAGTCCATTGTAGAGGCGTTGAAGCATCTTGTCTATATCGGCTTCAGATCCGGATACCGGAAAATACTCTTCCATTCTCACGATGCCTTCGATATTCATATTGTGTGCAATCTCTGTGGCAGTGGTACTCCAGGGAGTCACCATTTCTCTTCTAGGTCCTGCAAAATAACCCTTTACATTGCCTGTACCCATGGGCTCTGCTCCTGAAAAGAGCCATTGGAGTGCCTGAATATCCTCATCGCTGAGTGCATTATTGCTTTGAACGGCTATAATAGTGCCCGTACTACATCTGAAGAATGAAATCATGTCGTTATAGATTTTAGAAACATCGTACAAAAATAGTGCTTTTTGAGAGATATATCAGTTTTATTCCCCAATTTTGTAACAAGGATATAAACAATATATCAAATGAAATATTCGGACGTCGCATACGATGAGATGCTCGAGTGGCTTTTTACTCGATTTCCCTCTTACCAGAGAGTTGGAGAGAGGGCTTTCAAGCCGGGCCTCGATACAATGCGTAAATTCATAACCCAGTTGGAATCTCCCCAGTCGCACTATAAGGTAATCCATGTAGCTGGTACTAACGGCAAAGGTTCAGTTTCACATATGACTGCTTCTGCTCTGGCATGCTGTGGGTTGAAAGTTGGACTCTACACATCGCCCCACTTAACGGATTTTAGAGAGAGGATGAAAGTAATATCGCAGGGTGATTCAGGCTGTTTCTATGAGATGATTTCAGAAGAAGAGGTCTTTGCTTTTATGGAGCGATGCCGAGACTTTCTCGACAAATACAACCCCTCATTTTTCGAAATAACAACCGCAATGGCATTTGACTGGTTCCATAGCAGAGGGATTGATATCGCAGTTATCGAATGTGGTTTAGGAGGTCGCTTTGACTCTACGAATGTCGTGACTCCGGTGCTCTCGGTAATCACCAATATAGGACTGGAACATCGTGAATATCTTGGTCATACTATTGAAGAAATAGCACGTGAAAAGGCAGGTATCATTAAACACGGAATCCCGGCACTGGTAGGGGAGAGCACTCCGGAGACACGTGTTGTCTTTGAACAGGTTGCCGCAGATGTGGGAGCTTCGAATCTCTTCTTTGCGGAGGAATTCTTACCTTTCCTGACGCTTTCTCTGGATGAAATCGATCTTAAAGGAGATTGTCAGCAGCACAACCTAAAGACAGTTTCCGCTATCTTGGCATTGATATTCACTAACGGATTGCTGGATTGCAAGTGTGATATCGACAAGCTATCCAATGGAGTATCAAACGCAGCTGCCTTCACCGGTTTGCGCGGAAGATGGGACACTCTCAGAAAGGCTGCAAATAACGGAGGTATTCCGGGCAAGGCCCCTATTATCTGTGATACGGCTCACAATGCCCACGCCATGCGCTGGGTTCGCGAACAGATAGATAAGATTTCATGTGATTATGATAATATATTTTTTATATTTGGTGTTGTTGCGGATAAGGATGTGGATAGTATAGCTTCATGCCTTCCAAGAGATGTACACTTCATTTTTACTAACAGTGTAGGGGAGAGGGCTTTGCCTGCGGCAAAACTGGCAAACCTACTTTCAGATCATGGCATAAATGGTCGTATAACCACCTCCGTTAAGGAGGCGCTGAAGATGGCTGATTCCCTGGCCGGCGAAGAGGATTTGATATTTATCTGCGGCAGCAATTTCGTCGTAGCGGAAGTGTTGGAGATAGTAAGTAGTATGTAGTATGTAGTTCTGAGTTTTGAGTATGTAGTATGGAGTTCTGAGTTTTGAGTATGTAGTATGGAGTTTTGAGTTTTGAGTATGTAGTATGTAGTTCTGAGTTTTGAGTATGTAGTATGGAGTTTTGAGTTTTGAGTATGTAGTATGTAGTGTGTAGTGTGTAGTGAGGAGTAAGGAGTTTTGGCTGGGGAGTGGGTAAGGGGTGAGAGGAAGTTTAGAGTAAGTAAAGTAAATAACAAGTAATTATAGTAAGTAATAAATAGATTTTAGTAAGTAATATTTAATATAATAAACAGTAATGCAAAAGAGAAGATTTTATTCGGTGGCTTTATTGCTTTTGGTAGCTTTTTTTTCTTCAGGATGTGCTGAGGAAACGGTTGAAGCAAGGGTTGAGCGTCTTCATAAAAAGATGTTTACGATAGATACCCACAACGATTTTTCGATGTGGCTTGAGAATCCGGATGGAGATTACGGCGTCAAGGGAGGGCAGGTCTCATTTCAACAGATGCATGACGGAGGTCTAAATGCTGCCTTTTTTGCAGCGTACCAGGACCAGGGACCCATTGACCCGGAATTCCACCGCTTTGCGCGTGAATATGCGGACACACTGATATTCTTACTCAAGCAATATGCGGAGCAACACAGTGAGCTCGGTGCTATCGCAACCTCTATAAAGGAGATGAAGGCACTTAAGAAGGCAGGTAAGGTTTCACTCTTTCTTTCAATAGAGAATGCTTGCTGTATAGGAGATTCTCTACCGCTCGTTCAATATTACTATGATCAAGGGGTGAGGATGATAGGACTTACACACAACGGTAATAATGCCATAGCTGATGCCGGTACCACCAAAATAAAATTGCATGGCGGCCTTTCCGATTTCGGAAAAGAGGCGATTGCCGAGATGAATCGTCTTGGTATCGTGGTTGATCTCTCACATGCCTCGAGAGATGCTACACTTCAGGCCGTACAGGTGAGTAAAACACCAATTATAGCGAGTCATTCCTGTGTTTTTGCCGTTCGTGAACTCTCGCGCAATCTTACCGATGAAGAGATAATCGCCATTGCAGAAAAGGGTGGTGTGGTACACCTAGCCCTGGATGCCTGGTTGCTCCGTTATGGTCCCGATTACAGTGCCACTTCGTTAGATGACTTTATGAAACATCTCCATTACCTCATCGATCTGGTGGGAATAGATCATGTGGGAGTAGGCAGTGACTTTGACGGAGGTGGTGGATTGGTTGACTGCAAGGATATGAGCGAGTACCACAACCTTACGAAACGTCTTGTCGAAGAGGGTTTCTCCGATGAGGATATAATAAAAATATGGGGAGGCAATTTCCTCCGTGTCTTTGAAGAGGTAGAGCGGTACGCTGCAGAGCAGAGATGATAGTTCTGAGTTCTGAGTATGTAGTTCTGAGTTAAGAGTTCTGAGTTCTGAGTATGTAGTTCTGAGTATGTAGTTCTGAGTTAAGAGTTCTGAGTTTCGAGTTCTGAGTTCTGAGTCCTGCGTTTCGAGTCAGAGAGCCCAAAGTAAGAATCCCAAACAGATAATTATGCCTGAGATCAATAGATTGATCAGGCAGTAGCCCATGATATCCCTCGCTCCGAGTTTGGCTATTGCGAGCGCAGGAATAGCCCAGAAAGGCTGTATTAGATTGGTCCAGGCATCACCCCAGGCGATAGCCATTCCTGTGATAGCTGGAGAAACACCCAAGGCAGCTCCTGCAGGCATCATTATGGGTCCCTGAACGGCCCATTGACCTCCGCCCGAAGGCACGAATATATTGACCAGTCCTGCACTCAGGAAGGTGAGTAAGGGGAATGTATGTTCGTTGGAGATGTTGACACAAAGATTGCTGATCTCACCCGCAAGGGAAACACCTTCGGCGGAAGTGCCAGTCATTATGCCCATAATACCGGCATAAAATGGAAATTGGAGTAGTATACCCGCACTTCCCACTGCCGCTTTGTTGAGCGATTTGACAAAGGCAATAGGCGTTTTGTGAAACAATATTCCTAGGAAAAGGAAGATCATTATCACGGAGTTCAAATCCAGCGATCCCCCGTTCACAAATTTTATCACGAGGAATGAAAGTCCCATCAAAGATATGATTAGGGAGATAACGATGCTGTTTTCGGCCTTCTCGGCCGGGGTTGAAGGTTTGAATGACCTCTCATCCTCTTCTTCCTCAAGGAGTTTCGGGTCAACCTCTACCACCACTTTGCCCTTCGGATGCATAAGTGAATTGACCACTACCAGCGAAATTATCACAAGTCCTGAAATTGCGAGGTTGTAGAGAGAAAGAATGGTATTGCTGATCGCAATTGGCTCTGTAACCACACCCATAGTGACAGTAGACAATGCTGCACCCGGCGTAGCGAGTGCCAGAGGAATGGAACCGGAGATACCTCCGTGCCATACCACAAATCCGCTGTATGCAGAGGCAATCAGCAGACGATAATCTACACCACGCATCTTGCGTGCTATGGACTTGGCAAATACTACCCCTATAATAAGACCAAAACCCCAGTTGATCCAGCAGGCAAGTGCCGCAACCAAAGAAACCAGAGCAATCGCCCCAACAGGTCTTTTGGGCATAGAAGCCAGTTTGTTAAGTCCCTTTTTAATGGCCGGTGCATCAGCCAAAGTAGAACCGCATACCAGGACAAGTGCCATTTGCATCGAAAAAGCAAGCAACCCCCATACTCCATTGCCCCAATTGGTCAATACTTCCAAAGGTGTCTGTCGGCACACGGGCATCGCCACCGCAAATGAAATAAAAGTCAGTAACAGAGCAAAAATGAAGGGCTCCGGCAAATATCTCTGTACTAAGCGCACACTGGCGTTGACCATTTTTCTGAACATAATACAGGCTTTTGATAATTAATTTTCAAAGTTAGTTTAAATTGGATACTTTTGTCCTCAAATTCTCAAAAATAACCGGACTTATTTAGCATTTCAGATGAAAACCCGACTGTCACAGCTCTTCAGACCCAAATTTTTCGAACTTTTTAAGAAAGGTAATTACAATAAAGAGACCTTTATACAGGACTTTATTGCAGGTGTAATTGTAGGTATAGTGGCTTTACCGCTGGCAATTGCTTTTGGTATTGCTTCGGGAGTTACCCCTCAGCAGGGTCTGATTACTGCCGTCGTTGCGGGCTTTCTCACATCACTTTTGGGAGGTTCAAATTTTCTGATCGGGGGTCCTACCGGAGCATTCATCGTAATTGTAGCCGGTATTGTTGGTGACTTCGGAATTCAGGGTTTGATAATATCCACCATTTTGGCCGGAATTATGCTTGTACTGATGGGTGTTTTCAAGCTTGGGACGTTAATCAAGTTTATTCCTTATCCCATTGTGATAGGTTTTACATCAGGTATCGCCGTGACTATCTTCTCCACCCAGATTAAAGATTTCTTTGGGTTGACCATAGCTGAGGTGCCTTCCAGTTTTCTCGCTAAATGGGGTTGCTATTTCAGCAATTTGGGTTCGATTTCCATTGCAGAGACCTTGATGTCACTCTTCTGCCTTGCAATAATTATTTTCTGGCCACGAGTGACGAAAAAAGTGCCAGGATCACTTATTGCTATTATTGTTGGAACATTTATTTCGCTGCTGCTTTCCCGCTTTGCAGGACTCGAATTTGCCACAATTGGAAGTAAATTTCCCGAACTGGCGGGAGGAATAGCTATTCCCCAGCCTGTAGCTCCAAAAATCACTCTTGATTCTGCTGTCAAACTCTTTCAACCTGCATTTACCATTGCCTTTCTCTGTGCAATTGAGTCGCTTCTTGCTGCAATGGTTGCAGATGGTGCCACCGGCAAACGTCACAACTCCAATACCGAGCTCATAGGACAAGGTATAACAAACATTATAACTCCTCTTTTCGGCGGTATTCCGGCAACCGGAGCCCTTGCACGCACAATGACCAATATCAACAACGGTGGAAAGACTCCTGTCGCAGGTATTATCCACTCACTCGTACTGCTGCTGATTTTCCTCTTCCTAATGCCCTATGCCATCTATATTCCTCTCTCTTGCCTTGCGGCAATTCTTGTAATGGTGGCATATAATATGAGTGAATGGAGGACATTCAAGTATCTGCTCAAAGGAGACAGAGCCGATGTTATAGTGCTGCTGATTACCTTTTTCCTGACTGTGTTGGTCGACTTGACAGTTGCAATCGAGGTGGGTCTTCTGATGGCAATCATTCTCTTTGTTAAGCGTGTTTCCGAGACTTCATCTATCACGGTTCTTGAGAGCGATTATCTGGCTGCAACTGAGAATGAAGAGAAGGCGGTGCTTGAGAATATAGAACAACTGAATGTTCCTAAGGGAGTAGAGATATTTGAAATAGACGGACCTTTCTTTTTCGGGCTTGCCAGCAAGATGGACGAGATTGACCGCCAAACTCAAAAAGAGATTATCAAAATACGTATCATACGTATGCGCAAGGTGCCTTTCATCGATTCGACTGGGATCAACAACCTTCGCGGTCTCTACAAACGTTCAAAAAAATCCGGCATCCAGGTTATTCTCTCCGGAGTCCAGGAGAATGTATATGATTCGATAGAAAAGTCCGGATTACTTCATGAAATCGGCCATGAGTATGTGTTCTCCCATATCATCCCGGCTTTGGCCAAAGCGACCGAGATGGTGATGTTGAGCGAACACAAAGAGTAATATGCCGCTTCGGGAATTACTTGAATAGATTTTCAACTCTGGTTATTACCCCTTCGTCTGAAGCCAAAGCGATGAGTGAGGGCTTGAGGTAGACAACCTTGTGGTCGCGTTTGAAACGCTCCTCTCCTCCACCAGTAATATTGAGCATAGTAATCGCATCTTTCGGCATTTTGCCTGCCTTGAAGGCATTGATCATACCTTTAGTAGCGACTGCAGATGCGGGATGGATGTCAATTCCTTCAGTACGCAGGAAGAGTTCCTGCATCTCTTTGATATCGTTGTTATCCGCCAGCTCAACATCTCCTCCGGCATCACACATTGCATCATAGAGGCCTCCACGCACTGCATAAGGGGGTCTTCTGTTTGAGAGCACCTTGGCGTCTATTGCGGTCGCTTTAATTCGTGCCTCTTCATCATCCATTGGCAGAAGAGTTTTGCTGCCTGCTTTCCACGCATCATACATAGGAGTAAAAGGAATGTTTTGCGAAGGGAAAAGCTTCATTTTATGATTGCCGAAACGGCCATCCTCTATAAGACGGAGATTGGCTTCCCACGCAGCAATAGCTCCTGTACCGCTACCTATTGATTGGAAATAGCAATCGGGAATGCGACCAATTACCTCGGCTGCAGAAAGCACAGTTGTAGCCATACCATCTCTGCGGGCTACATTCTTTGCACCGCCTTCGGCAAAAAACATCTCCGATGTACAAACCTTGTCGGCAAGCGCAATAGCGTCATAATAGTCACTGTCTTTGGGTGAGCAGATAAGTTTGACGCAGTCGTTTATCGGTTTATCAAACCACAAAGCATCAATATTGTCCTTCGGCACACTCAACAGCAGTGGAATGTTGTTTTCGGAGCAAACCTTTGCAAATGCTCTGGCCGTGTTACCGGCCGATGCTACTACCAATATTCCTTTCTTATTAGGAGAGAGCCTGCCACATACTGAATAGGCCTCTGTCTCCTTGAAAGAACCTGTGGTCATGTAAGCATTTCTTTCCGGCCAGTAGCCGGAAAAAGCAATATAGAGATTGGGGATACCGAGTTCGACGGACAGAGCCTCACTTTTGTAGGTCTGTGTTGCTGAAGAACCTTTGAGTGTGCGGCTTATGGGGAGCCAGTCGGCAAAACGGTAGATACCCTCTTCCTGACTTTTGAAATCTATCTGTTTTTTTTCGTAAATGGCCCTGATGAGTGAGGGCACCGTACCCTGTGGGTCTTCCAGGAGCCATCCTGTATCTTCAAATCGTCGGCCTGTAGCCAAATTTTCAAGTACGTACTTTGTGGGTTTGAAATTTTTCATATCTCTCTTATTTTATTACACATTACTTTATCTTTTCATCCTTTCCTTTGATTCACATACTACCCACTACATACTACCCACTACCCACTACACACTACATACTCCTCACTCCTCACTCCACACTCAGAACTCAGAACTCAAAACTTCCCCGCACCCCATACTCAGAACTCAGAACTCAAAACTCAAAACTTCCCCGCACCCCGCAACTCGCACCCCGTAACTACTCCACACTCCTCACTACTCACTACACACTATATTTTCAGCAATAACTTGGGCAAAGTCGACTACTTTAACATCAGATTGCCTGCTGAAGGTCTTCATACAGAGAGGGCATGCGGTCACAATTCTATCAGGAGAGTTGGCAGTGAGGTTGCGGATGGAATTGTCCGTGATACGTCCTCTCTCTTCATGCGTAAGAGTGAGACTGCCAAGAGAACCGCCGCAGCATATGCTCTCCTTGCGCTCTTTAGCAGCCGGTACCAGGTCGGCAACCCTAGCGAGAGCTTTGCGGGGAGCATCATAGATTCCACAGCCGCGTCCAAGCTCACAGGGATCATGATAGACATATTTTAGCTCCCGTTTTCTCAAATTGATAACTCCTTCGGCAGCCAGTTGCTCGAAATACTCAGTATAATGCATCACCTCTACTCCCTGCAGTTCGTAATCCTCCTTGAATATTCTGTAGCAGATAGCACAAGACACCAACAGTATCGGTGCACCGCTCTCCTGTATAATCTTAGTATTCTTCTCGATAAGTCCCTTTGCCTCTTCAGTACGGCCGGAAAGCAGCAGCGGTCTTCCGCAACATACCGTTCCTTGCGCATCCATTAGCGTGAAATCTATTCCTGCCGTTGTGAGCACTTTTTGTACTGATTGCGACACTGTCGGAGTCAGTGAGCTCATACAGCCGGCATAATAGAGCACTTTCTCTCCACCGACAGAGATTGCAGATGTCAGAGCTTCGTTAGGTACTTTATCAAGATAGCTGAAGTCGTGTTCAATATAATAAGGCTGTTGCTTGCGAAGTGCAAGGCGCAGGTCAGTGGCAGATATGTTGATGGGGCAGAGGACTGAGCATTTGCCGCACATCAGGCACTTGTCAGCAATGGCCAGCGCACGCGGTTGGTTTCTTCTTTTGACCTGACGTATGTAATAGACGGTAGTATTCTTGAGTCCGGCCTTATCTACACTCATAGGACAGGCATCCAAACAGACTCCGCAACTGGGGCAGGAGTAGAGTTCCGCCAGAGCGTAGCCCTTTCGCGGTCTGCGTACCCTGATGCCCGCATTTTTGAGTGGAATCAGTAGGAACTCCGCAGGAATATGCATATATCTGGTAAATGGCAGCACCATCATAAAGGTACCCAGTGCTATAGAGTAGGCCCACCAAGCGATAGTGAAGTTCTCCGGTTTACTGAGAATACTGGCGAAGAGCCAATTTACAGGTACGGTAAGGAAACTGCCTCCACCCACACCTGCTGTAAATCCCTCCGCTA
>JAPXOZ010000020.1:0-27128 GCA_033811195.1 Bacteroidales bacterium
CCTCCAGAACCAATACTTTATATTCCGGATTGAGCGTAACGGTTATGGTATCATGTAAAATTGCGGGAGTGGAATCGGTTCTCCAATTAACGGGATTTATGCACATTACATTGGAATCACATATAATGGGCTTTACATATCTTACATCCGATACGGAATTAAAACAGATAGTAACTCCCGTATCGAGAGAATCTTTTGCCGGCACAATCCATGGGGCGGCAGAAACATCACCTGGAGTAACTTTATAACCAAGCACATAAGCTGCAATCATTCTATCTCTCAAATCAACAGGCATGGCTTTCATCAATTCTACAACAGATTTTGCGCCTTGACTGAACCCCGCCAATATAAATGGTCGCCCATTGTTGAAATGCGCTATAAAATGATCAAACGCACTCTGTACATCCACCCATGAGACACTGTTATATCTCCTTGCTATTGTATCTTGATTGAGAGTCGCCCACGAATCAAGGGTTATATGACGATAAAAAGGTGAGTAGAAATTATTCCCTTCGGCCATATAATCCGCAACACCTTTCATTTCGATCGTCATATTATCGGTATGTGCCTGATTATAGACATTGGCATAATGAGAGATTATGCCATCTTCAGTGGTCCAATCAAACTCCCAGGTAGAAGGAATATAGAAAACATCCGCACCCTCTCCGGTTGTGTCGTTAAGAACATTATACCACATGCTTTCCTGAGTATAATCGGGTGCGGATGGAATATAAGTTGGTTTTTGTGATTCCTTACAACCGCCGAAAAATAAAATGATTATAGCGCCGATAAGCGCAACACCTAAGTGAGACCGCGAGAGAATCAGTTTTTTAGGATATTTCTTTATGTGCATAAATATAATTTAGAGATCGGTTGGTTATTTAATCCTCAATGTCGCTACACAAGGGAAGTGGTCGGAGATGTCACCGAATTCGGTGGCGATTCGTGCGTCAATCAGTTCAAAATCCTCCGGGTTGAAGAAAATATAATCGAAACGTCTGTCAGGAATATCAGATGGGAATGAATTGGGTGATGAAGTAAAGGCGTCTTTAAATACTGCACAAGAAACCAACCTCTCATCGTTCAGAAAGAGATATATTTTAGCATCTTCCTCTTGTAGATTGGAGTTGAAATCTCCCAGGAGAATTACAGGAATATCCTTCTCCAGCTCCCAGAAGAGTTCATACACATAATCGAGCTGCTTGAGGCGAGTCTCCTTTTCAAAAGCCTCTGCGTGAAGGTTTATCACTAGAAATGGCTTCACAGGGTGGTCTATGCTTACCACCTGGGCCAAACGATTGGCGTAAATTTCTCTGTAAAAATAGGAACTGCCCTTAACCCCCTCCAATTGGTGTACATCCTGCTCGGGAATAGGGAATTTGCTCATAACGGCCTGCCCGGAGATGACTTTTCCAAAATGAACCTTCGGAGGCCAGTAAGGGAAGGGCACATAACGCTTATCCCAGTTGATGGCAAACGCTCCATAAGCATAGAGCGAGTCGCATATCATTGTGCCTTGGTTGGTCCCATACACGCGGCTGCTACCGAATTCAATCTCCTGGAACCCTATAATATGGGCATCCAACTCCCTCAGAGCTTCTATCACTCGCACCTCGTTGTTGGCAATAAATTCAGGCGAAGCGTATATAGGGAGATTGTTAGTCATCCCTGACAGGTAACCGATATTGTAGGTAGCGACAACTATCGTGCTATCCGTATCTGCCACTTCGTGTGTCACCTCAGATTGATACAAAGTGTTGTATTTCGATTTTTCAACATTTCCGGATCTTGCCCAAAAGAAGAAACCAAAAAAGAGAATTGCAATAACGGCTATAACGATCAATATAATAGCCAAAACTTTACCGCATCTGGGACATTTTTTTTTGTTAGTATCACACGTTTTCATAATTGTATTAGGTTAAAAAGTTAAAAATCTTTATTATTTGCTATGAGCATGAGCAATAATGATCCTGCTTGCAATGGTCATACATAAAAGATTCATTACAATGGCTCAAAATTACAAAAAAACTCTCATTAAAGAACTCAAATTAATCACTATCTTTACGCCACGATTCTATCAGCACACTCAATCATTATGACATCTATAATTATTGCACTTTTAATCCCCCTACTGGGCACAATCCTGGGCTCAGCATTCGTGTTCGTGATGAGAAAGGAGATGCCGGATCTTCTGCAAAAGGCATTGCTCGGCTTCGCTTCGGGGGTAATGGTGGCAGCATCCGTCTGGTCGCTATTGATCCCTTCGATAGAGATGGGAAGCGGCAAGATGGCCATTGTCCCTGCGGTAGTCGGCCTTCTGCTCGGCTTTGCATTCCTTCTGCTGATAGATTATATAACCCCTCATATACATGCGAGTGGTAGTACAGAGGGGCCTAAGAGTGGACTTTCGAAGACTACGAAGCTTGCGTTGGCAGTCACTATCCACAACTTCCCTGAGGGTATGGCGGTGGGAGTTGCAATCGCCGGTGCGGCTGTTTCAGATTTCAACATTGCCGGTGCTTTGGCCCTCTCGATCGGAATAGCGATCCAGAACATCCCGGAGGGGGCTATCATCTCCATGCCTCTGCGTGCTGCCGGTAATAGCAAGTGGCGCTCCTTTCTAATTGGTGCTGCAAGTGGAATTGTAGAACCGATTGGCGGAGCACTAGTCCTCTTGTTGGCCTCCAACATTCTGGGAATCCTGCCTTATATGCTCTCTTTCGCTGCCGGTGCAATGCTTTATGTGGTGGTGGAAGAATTGATACCGGATGCCTCCAAAGGCGAACACTCCAATATCGGTACAATTGGTTTCGCTATCGGTTTTGCTCTAATGATGGTGTTGGATGTGGTGTTGGGGTGATTCCATATAAAGCTGAGATATTCTACCGCTTTCTTTGTAATAAAATATTTAGCCATTAACTTTTTTCCCCTTGAGTTGTTTTAGATGCTCTTGAGGGTCAAAGTTATCGTACCTGCCACTCTCCTCTCCCTCCCTGATTGCTGCGGATAGTTCCTTAATTCTTATTTCCTCCGCTTCAAGCATACGAAGTCCGGCACGAATGACTTCGCTAGCGTTGTTGTAGCGCCCATTACGGATAGTGTTTGCTATAAAATCCTCGAAATACGGGCCAAGTGCAACAGATGTAGTTTTCATAAGAATACCTTTTACAATGCAAAGTTACCAATATTTGGTAATTTTTGAATACTATTTGAAATTAATGAGTAGAAATTAGTCCTTTATGCTTAGAAAGACAAAAAATGAGTAATAATCAAATAAAATTTTGTATTAATTGAAATTTGTGTAACTTTGTAAAACAAAACATCGCTATACTTTCTTGTATAGTTCAAGCCGCTCCTGTAGCGGCTTTTTTATTTTTTAAGATTATGGACAAAAAAAGAGTAACATTCTACGTTGATGGTTTCAACTTTTATTATGGACTGAGGAGAATGAAACATGTTGACCTAAAGTGGAAGAAGTACTATTGGATTAATGTAGTTAAACTATTCGAACAATTCCTCGGTCCAAATCAAGAACTATCTAAGGTTGTCTATTTTACGGCCTCGCCGCATGATCCAGGCAAAAGCAGCAGGCAGAGTGCTTTTCTTAATGCAAATGTATTATTGAACCCGAAAAGGTTCGTGATTGTTCGTGGAAAGTATATTAACAAAACAATTTCATGCCCATTTTGCAAAGCATTGTTCAATCGTCCGGAGGAGAAGAAAACTGATGTTAATTTATCTGTCAAGATGATCGGAGATTGCCTAAACAATGAATCTGATGTTATCGTACTTGTAAGTGCAGACTCGGATTTGATTCCACCCCTGGATTTCATACTAAAAAATTTTGCCGACAAAAAGGTTAAAGTATATTTTCCTCCCGCAAACAATAGCAATGATATAAGTAGCTATATGAAAGCAAATAAAAGTAAAGTATTGAGGTTGGAGAAAAATGAAATCAAATTTGCCAACGCAATCATGTTGGACTCCGTGACGAACGGGATAAAAACTTATACAATCCCAGGGAAATGGAAATAGATACCAAAGCCAAATAATTCCTTACCTTTACTTCATGAATTCCTCCCTAAAACAATACATCGAAGAAACGATTCTTCCACGATATGACTTTTTTGATGCGGCGCATCAGAGGGATCATGTGCTGAAAGTAATAGCCGAGAGTGCTGAGTTAGCGAAGCATTATGATGTGAATGCGGATATGGTGTATGTGATTGCGGCCTATCACGATCTGGGGCTGGAAGTTGATCGGGAGAGCCACCATATAGAGTCTGCGCGTATAATTCGCGAGGATAAAGTGCTTCAGAAGTGGTTTTCACTTGAACAAATTGAGATTATGGCTGAGGCAGCGGAGGATCACCGAGCCTCTAATGAACATGAACCCCGCTCAATTTATGGGAAAATCATTGCAGAAGCTGACAGGGATATCGACGGTGCGACCATCATCAGACGCACTATCCAATACGGGCTCAAACACTACCCTACCCTCAATAAAGAGGGACATTTCGAGAGATTTCTCGATCATATGGCCAATAAATATGCCGAAGGTGGCTATTTGAAACTATGGATCCCGGAATCTCCAAATGCAGCCAAACTAAAAGAATTCCAAACTCTCCTCAAATATCCTGAAACCATCCAAAAACTTTTCAATCAAGAATGGGAAATGCAACGAATCATTAATGAAATAAAGTCTTATATAGATCCGGAGAAGGCTCGAATATTACCACGTTTTTTCAAGACCGGGAAAGGCGAGTATGGTGAAGGCGATAGGTTTATGGGTGTGACGGTGCCGAATATCCGCAAGGTGGTAAAGAGTAACAAAGATGTTTCGCTGGATATGCTGGAAAAGCTGCTTCATAGCGAGTGGCACGAGGTGAGAATGTGTGCTGTGCTGCTGTTGGTTGAGAAGTTCAAGAAGCAGGAAGAGGCGGTGCTCGAAGTTTTTCTCCGCAATACCGACAGGATCAATAATTGGGATTTGGTGGATCTGAGTGCTCCGCAGATTGTGGGCGGTTATTTTCTGGATAAAAGTGACCGTTCCCTACTCTACCGTCTTGCTAAGAGCGAATCTCTATGGGAACGGCGTATTGCCATTGTAAGCACTCTGACTTTCATCCGTAACGGCCAATTTGAGGATACCGTAGCCATATCAGAGATGTTGCTGAAGGATTCTCACGATCTGATCCATAAAGCGACAGGATGGATGCTCCGTGAAATGGGCAAAAGGGATCTCGCCCTACTGCGCTCGTTTCTTGCTAAACACTCGGACACTATGTCCCGCACCACTTTGAGATATGCCATCGAAAAAATGAATCCGGAAGAACGTAAGTTTTGGATGAAAAAGATTCATTAGCTGGCGTTATATGCATTAGCATATGATTTCAATTAAATTGCCCTTTTTATATGCGTTAACATATAATCTGTTTTAATTATTTGCTCATATAACTTATAAGGCATATATTTGCATCAAAATAGTGTATTTGGAATGCCCCGTTGCATCCACCTGCACTCTAAACAAGATTTGCTCCCGAGATTTTCGGGAGCTTTTCTTTTTTATCTTGTTTGCGATTTATGTATATTGCCCTATTTGCAATTGTAATTACTGTGTGCTCTTAGATTCTAATTTCACCAAAATTATTACATTTGCACAAAATATTTAACAAAATGAATAAGGTAGCGGAAAACCCTTCAAAAAACCGCACAATCCCCTATCCCATTCCCTTGGTGATTGTCTCTGCGGTCTTCGTGACACTCTATCTGGTGTCTAACATTATGGCAGTAAAAATCGTAGGTATCGGCAAATGGATCTATTTCGACGCTGGCACCATTACATTCCCCTTCGCCTATATGCTCGGTGATGTGCTTACCGAAATATGGGGCTATAAAACTGCCAAACGGGTTATATTGCTTACTTTAGCATGCAATATCCTTTTGGTACTCTGTACCTGGATAGGTGTATTTCTTCCCGTACCTGATTACAACGATGCCATTGCTTCGGCATATAATAGAGTCTTCACTTATGTCCCCCGCCTCGTTTTGGGCTCCATCGCCGGCTTTCTCTGCGGAGAACTATCAAATGCCTGGCTAATGGTGAGAATAAAAAAGTGGACAGAAGGCCGCTTGCTCTGGGTGCGTACCATCGGCAGCTCTATTGCCGGCCATCTATTTGACACAGTTCCTTTTGTGTTAATTGCCTTCGCAGGTGTAGTGCCATGGATTGACATTCTGAAATTGATTGCCTTTCAATTTGTGGCAAAACTTGGCATCGAAGCCATTATGGGAACACCTCTGGCCTATCTAATTTTGGGTTGGATGCGCCGTTTTGGAATAACTAGTTATAGTTCTGAGTTCTGAGTATAGAGTTTCGAGTAAGTAATTAGTCCGGAGTTCTCAGTGTTGTGGGGTACAGGTTGCCAGTTGCGTGGTGAAAGTTAGAAATTGTGCGAGATGCGTGTTAGTTCTGGTTCAAATGTGTAGAATTTAGAGTTAGTTTAGTGTACTCTTGGGAGATTTTCGTTTGATACATTAAAAGAACATGAGCGAAGAAAGTTTTTTCTTTTTCGGAGCCATGTTCTTTGAATGTTAGATGTAGAGCGAAGAAATTTTTTGTTATTTCGAAGCCGTGCTATTTGAATAACAGTATAAAACTCAAAACTCAATACTCGGAACTGAAAATCAAACGACTTTCCTCACCTTACCGTCCCTTACCTCCAGTTTTGCGCTGATCCTATTGCGCAAGGCAGGGACGTGGCTGATTAGGCCTACCCTGCAGCCATATCTTTTGAGGTCTTCCAGCGTAATAATCACTCTCTCTAGAATATCCTCGCTCAGGGTACCGAATCCCTCATCGATAAAGATGGTATCGACCGCAAGGCCCTCTTTGCCAAAGGTGGAAAGGCCGAGTGCGAGCGCCAGCGAGACCACAAAAGATTCTCCTCCCGAGAGCGTGCTGGTGGCTCTGGTATAGCCTCCCTGCTCCAGATCCCGCACAAGTATAACCATTGAGGCGGGTTCGTTGTGGAGTTGATAATGAGGTGCAATGTGCCTGAGACTTTCATTAGCTCTACCGAGTATTTCCCTGAATAGCATCCGCATGGCAGCGTCCCGGAAGTTCTTGCCATCTTTACCGCCAAATACGGCATCAAGCCTCTTCCAACGAGCAGCAAGCATGATCTTGTTCCCAATCTCTCTCTCAAGTTTCTCTGCTTTTTCCAGTTCTTCACGCTCTGATATGGCACTCTGAGTGAGTTTGCCTTTTGATTCGAGCCATTTATTTTTAAGAGTCTCGAGGTCCTCTTTGGGAGTCCGGAGAGTGAGTTGGGGCTCTCCTTTCAGATAGAATTCGGGGTTTTCTATGCGAGGATATTTCTTTTTAAATGAATCAAAACGCCCCTGTGCCTCTTCTTTCTTCTTTTGTATCCTCTTCTTCTGTTCCCTAGTGGTTTCAGTACGGGAAATAACGGTTACCCATCTGCTTAAAATCGGCTCAGCAGCGACTCTTCGCAGATCGTCAGAAGAAAACTCATTCTCATCAAACTCTTCAGTTCTCTTTTGAATATCGGGGTAATCATTAAAATACTCCTCTCTTTTAAGTTTGATTTTATCTAGGTCATCGCCTAAACGATCTACTTTGAGTTTTAGTTCTTGAGAATCCTTTTTTAGCTTGTTATAATCGCCTGTTTTCTCTGATAATTGTTCCAGGAATTCTTCCCTATTGCTATTCCATTTCTCTTTCCAATTCTCGATTGTGATATACCTCCCGGCCGTCTCAATGTAATTGTCCCTCTCTTTTTCCATTCCGCTCATGGTGCTTTCCAAAGCGGCTATACGGGTTTTGGCCTCACTAACTTCTTTATCTGCCTTTTGAAGGAGTACTATTACGGGATTCTCCTCATTCTTCCTAACCTCATCAATGTTTCGACGAATAGCGGAAATTTCCTTCTCCATAGACTCTATGCTTTCGAGGGTTTTTGAGGCCTTTTCTAACTCAGCAAGTGTTTCGGCTTTGCGTTTGCTTATATGAGCAGAAAGATCTCCCATATCCCAATCAAACTGACAATCAGTAAGAACTCTACGGTTTGTCTCTTTAAAATGGGAAATAGCGTTCATTTCGGTTTGAACCTCATTTTCTAATTTTTGTAGAGCTTTGCTGTCAGCATCCAGAAGCCGGTATTCAGTCTCGTATGCCGTTTTAGCGCCATTCAATGCCACAACACTCTTATCCCAGTTTGCTTTCTCCCTATCACGCGATTCTTCCAGGTGCTTAAGAGTATCTTTAACCACCTTATCATCAAAAGAATCAAGTATTTCCTTAGTTACTGTTGTACCACAAACCGGACAATTATCCTCAGCTTTGATCAATGCCCTGAGTGCAGCACCATTTTCATTCAGTCTTACAAATTGCTCCAGCACAGTGGCAGCTTTCTCATAGAGTTCTCTGGCGGCCTTTTCCTGAGTAATGGATATGTTATATTTTTCAAGGTAAGAATCGAGCTCTTTTGTTCTTATTTCCAACTCTGATTTCTTGCCTGAAAGCTCTTCTTGTAGGCTTTTTAGAGCCTTTTCCTTTTCAGCCAGGACACTAACCACTCTCTCCGCCTCCCCTAGCTTAACACGCAAATCTTCAAGTTGATGCTTGTTAGCTTTCCTTTTCTCAGGTTCCAGTTTAGCAAGTTCTTTCTCCTTTCGAGTATACTCTTCCTCTAAACTGGCAATTTTCTTTATAATTGCATCAAGCTCATCCTCTTTTGCCTTCTTCTCAGCCTCTATCGCCGTTAGTTGCGATTTGGCAGTTTTAGTTTGCTCTTTATTCTGAGAGATTTTTTGTTCTAAAACAGGAACTTGCTTTAAGCTGTTTTCTATAAGAATCCACTTATCATACATCGGGACATCCGCTGCAATTGATTCCAGACGACTCTGCATCTCTTTATAGGAGGCTTCGTGGGTCTCATACTCTTTCTGACGCTTTTCCTGAAGAATTATCAATGCAGCAGCTGTTTTTACACAAGAGGACTCAACTTTGAGTTGCTCCTCATATTCTTTATCTGCATTTTCAATATTTTGCACTGCCTCCTTAGTGGTGATAAGTTCCGTGGCAGCAGCCACTTTCTCCCCAAAGTTTTGGGCCTCCTCTTCGATATTGAAAATTAGGGCACCGACAAGATCAGCATAATCCTCAAATGAAGTTTCATCCGGATTGTACTTCAAACCACATATAACTGTCCTTTCTAATAGAGCTTTGTCAAACCTGACGTCAGATTCGGCCTTATTTTTAAGCCTGTTGATCTCGCTTCCGACAGTACGATAAGCACTATTACCGGTAATCTTTTCCAGAATTTCACATTTCTCCTCATCATTCGACTTTAGAAACTGCGTAAACTCCCCTTGTGCCAGCATTGCTGTTTTACAGAACTGGTCATAAGAAAGGCCTGTGAGGTCATCAAGATCACGTCTTTGGGCAGCACTACGAGCATTTGGCCTGATTTCAATTGAGCGAGTGCCATCTATCAATGTCCATTCCGGATCGTTGATTCCGCTACTGCCCCTAATACGATTTACCTTCCAATACGCCGTATAATTTTTACCATTTGCCGCAGTAAAATAAAGTGAAACCTCCCCCTCCCGAGCATCTGCCTTGAGAAGTTGCTTCGTGTCCATAATATTGACAGTACGGTCGCCGAGAGTGTAGGTAGGCACTGTTTGTTGGGTTCTGGAGTTGTCCAGACGCGGAGTACGGCCGTAAAGTGCAATGCAGATGGCATCCAGTATCGTTGTTTTTCCCGAACCCGTTTCACCATAGATTAGGAAGATGGATTCAGTCGCAAAAATATCCTTCGTAAAGTCAATTTCTGCCTCAGATATTGAAGCAATGTTTCTTATTTTTAGTTTGAGAAGTTTCATACTATACTTTAAGTCACAACTCTTGTTTTTCTATTATACATCCATTTTTTTTACCAAAGCACTGCCTTCAATAACTACAACACCATCTTGATTATAACATGTAGTATTGAGCGTTACCAGTTGCTTTTCATAATTAATATCAGTGATAGAAACCACAGCCGTTACTGTATCATCAATATAAACGGGTTTTACAAATTTCATATCCTGTTTTAAATAGATAGATCCCTCTCCGGGCATCTTAGTGCCGAGAATGGCACTGAAAAGTGATCCTACTAAAAAACCATGTACAATGGTGCCCTTAAATATAGTCTGACCGGCATAGACAGGATCAAGGTGTACCGGATTAAAATCTTCTGTAAGACTAGCAAAAGCCTTTACTTTTTCCATAGAAAACTGGGCAGACATTCTTTCTTCTTGCCCAATGTACAAATCACTTAATTTCATAGCTATTTAATTTAATATTTTATAATAATCGTCCGGATTTTATCGGACACGAATGAGTATATAACTTACAGAAATTTTATTTTATTATTATAGCCCATTTTACCCAATATGCTTACTCACATTTGCCACTGCTTGCTCAAATAACTCAGCGTATCCCTCTTCTAAGTCCTCAAAGAGATCAGGTGCAATAATTTCTGCCATTTCACGTGGTGATAGTGTACCTACTTGAGCCACTGTCAGGTAAATGCCTTCGCCTTCTAAAGGTTTGTCGGGGATTTCCTGCTTTACAAGACAATATCGAGCCTTTTTGCCCGTCAGAGCCATTTTAACACGCTGAATATATTCCGTGGGCAGCTCACCCCTCTCAAGCACTTCGAGCCTGATATAGGCCTTCTTATGGGCAGGATAAGCCTCTAAAGCAGAAAGAAGATCCATGCAACTTCGTTTTCCTTCAGGGAGATCTTTTGCAGAGAGCGTCACCATCTTGAAGAGAGGTTCAATTGGAATCTGCCTCACTTGCGGCATCTCTCCTCTCTTTTCAATCTTAACTATATTTACAAAGTGCTCATAGTCCTCTTCGAAGTTCATAGGAATGGGGGATCCGCAGTATCGAGCTCTGCCGTTGCTCCCTTTGATTTCCTGCGGGTAATGAATATGTCCCAGCGCCAGATAGTCCCAGCCGCTGCCAAAGGTGCCGATATCGGAGTTATCCAGCCCTCCGATTATCAGCGCATCATGCCCCTTTATATTGCTTCCGGTCACCAGCGTATGTGCAGTCAATATCACAGGAAGCCCTTCAGTATTGAGTTCTGCACACTTTTCCAACAGTAGACTGATGAATCGTTTCATCCTCTCCTGCTTGCCATCCTCAGGATTGATATTGGGGAAATTCTGGGGGTAGCAGTGAGGAACCGCCACCACATAGCCCAAAACCTCGCTTTCTCTGGTTTTCCTTACAGGAATGATGTGTTTGGAGAAAATATAATCATAGAATGCGGAATTAGCAGGTGATTCGTCATTATCTCTGGGCACCGCACCCACTACATCCGTGTTGAAATATTTCCACAACAGCCCGTCGACCTCTAGTTTGGAACTGCTGTCATGATTGCCGGCAATCAGAATTATATGCATCCCCCCGAAGGCGAGAGCCTCATCACGCAACTGGAGTAAAGATTCATTGTAAAGCTCCTGGGCGGCTACTGAGGGTGCAGAGGTATGGAACAGATCCCCGCTGACAAGGAGCAGGTCCGGTTTTTCCTCTCTAACTATCTTTTTGAGCTGTTCAAAAAAATGTTTGTGCTCCTCCGTCCTGTCGTAATCGTAAAAAGTCTGGCCTATATGCCAGTCGCTCGTGTGCAATATTTTCATGCCGCTCTCTTTCTGTTTTAATAATTTTATAAAGTTAGCAATAATTCAGAAATAACACACTGGATTACGGCTGAAATAATTCATCAATATCGTATCAAGCAACTCCCAAAATCTTTCCTTATATTTGCAAAATAAACCAATTAAATGATGAATCAACCTCTGGCAGAACGGATGAGGCCTTCCAAGATCGAAGACTTTGTGGGACAAGAGCACTTAGTGGCTTCGGGGGCCGTATTGCGCAATATGCTCCAGAGTCAACAATTAAGCTCATTTATCCTCTGGGGACCTCCCGGAGTGGGTAAAACCACCCTCGCACGTATCATAGCGGGCAGTCTCGACCGCGAGTTTTACACTCTTTCTGCCGTAAGTTCCGGGGTAAAGGATGTACGTGAGGTGATTCAGCGCGCTGAAAGCGGTAAAATGTTTGCCAAAGGTGCACCGATCCTCTTTATCGATGAGATCCATCGATTTAATAAAGCACAGCAGGACGCATTGCTTGGTGCAGTCGAGAGCGGCACAGTCGTTCTGATTGGTGCTACCACTGAAAATCCCTCCTTCGAGGTGATTAGCCCTCTCCTCTCCCGTTGCCAGGTATATGTGCTCAAATCCCTCGATGTGGAGCACCTCAGAGTACTGCTCAAGAGAGCCCTAAAAGAGGATAAGATTCTAAAACACAGAAAGATAAAGGTCAAAGAGAGCGAGGCCCTTTTCCGCTTTTCCGGCGGTGACGCCCGTAAATTGTACAATATCCTCGAGATCATCATCTCCACCTTCCCTGAAGAGGGTGAAATAATCATTGACAACGAGATAGTGACCGATCGCCTTCAGGAAAATATTGCTCTATACGACAAGGACGGTGAGCAGCACTACGATATCGTCTCCGCATTTATCAAAAGTATCCGTGGAAGTGACCCCAACGCAGCTATATACTGGATGGCAAGGATGCTTGCAGGAGGCGAAGACCCCCTCTTTATCGCAAGAAGAATGCTCATTCTGGCCTCGGAAGATGTGGGATTGGCCAATCCAAACGCAGCTTTGCTTGCCCAGAGCTGCTTTGATGCAGTTCATAAGATAGGAATGCCGGAAAGTCGTATTATACTGGCTCAGACCTGTATCTATCTGGCTACCTCACCTAAGAGTAATAGTGCCTATATGGCAATAGACGAGGCGATGGCGCTTGTGAAGAGCACCAGTGAAGCACCTCCTGTACCATTGCACCTGCGGAATGCTCCCACTGAATTGATGAAGGAGCTCGGTTATGCCAAAGATTATAGGTACGCCCACGCTTTCGAGGGCAATTTCGTCGATCAGGAGTTTCTTCCATACTCCCTAAAAGGGCACAAATTCTATGAGCCAGGGCATAATGTCCGGGAAAATGAGATCCGTAAACGTCTGCAGCTACTCTGGAAAAAATATGATTATTAGTTTGAGTTAAAAAAACAGAGGATCCGGAACAAGCCGAACCCTCTGCCACCATTATGAAACCCAACTAAAATTATTTATATAAGAATCTTTTTATAGACCTTTTCGGTGTCTTTTCAAATTCACTTTTACGAAGTTCTATCCTGGCAATACGGCTATAAAGAGGAAGCATTAGGTTGAGTTTGATACGATTATCCTCCATTAGCTTGGCCAGATCATTTTCGTCCATTGAGGCCTGAGATACCCTGTCATAATCAGGATAGACCAGAGCCACAATCCTTTTGTCCCTTTCTACGACAACCGATTCCACCACATAGGGCTGGTTGTTGAGACGGTCCTCAATCTCCTCAGGATAGATATTCTGTCCGTTGGCACTGAGAATCATATTTTTACTGCGTCCTTTAATAAAGACGTTCCCTTTTTTGTCGATTAATCCGAGGTCGCCGGTACGCATCCATCCATCATCGGTAAAGGCTGCTGCGGTAGCTTCAGGATTTTTGTAATAACCAAGCATTACATTTGCACCACGTGCCTGGATCTCTCCAACCACATGTTCCGGATCTTCAGAATCAATCCTGAGTTCCATCCTATCCACTACTTTACCGCAGGACTGCTTGGCAAATTTTTTCCAATTTTCATAAGCTAGAATGGGTGCGCATTCGGTCATACCATAGCCTACTGTGTAGGGAAGACGAATATCCTTCATACAATCCTCCACCTCTTTATTGATAGCGGCACCACCAATGATAATATGTTCGATTTTGCCGCCGAAAGCATCCAATATCTTGCTCCTTATCCTATTCTTTATGAGACGTGAGAAGAAAGGAACCTTCATCAAAGCTTTTATTATAGGTTTCTGGATTGTGGGAAAGACAGTATTGCGGAAAATTTTCTCGATCACAAGAGGTACGGTAACGATCATAAAAGGCTGTATTCTCGCAAAAGAGTTGAGAAGCACTTTTGGAGAAGGTACTTTGCCCAGGAAATGAACATGACAACCATCTGCAACTTGATAGAGGAACTCAAATGCCAGTCCATACATGTGGGCCAACGGAAGCATTGAGACAATATTGTTCTTTGGAGAATTTGGAATCGTATCAATGGCATAAGTTGTGTTGGAGCTAACGTTACCGTAGGTCAGCATCACCCCTTTAGGGTCGCTGGTAGTACCTGATGTATAATTAATCAGAGCCAGATCTTCCAAATTGTCTGTAGGATAACGTACATCCTTGATTGAGAAATTGGGGAACTTGGTAGAAAAAAGAGTCTCAAGATTAGCAAGACAATCCTCTAATCCGGCTCCGATTGTATTATACAATATTGTGTAGTCCTCCAAATTTACGGCTACCTGGAGAAGGGGCATGCTCTCGATGTCGAGCTTATTCCAGATATCCGTATTGGTAAAAAGTAGTTTAGTTTCAGAATGATTTAATAGTGCAGAGATACTCTCCGGAAGGAAATCGTTGAGCAATGGCACAGTTACCGTCTCATAAGCGGTAGAAGCAAGGAACGCCACACACCATTGTGCGGAATTTTTACCACAAATTGCAACTTTATCACCCTTTTTAAGACCTGTCGCCTCGAAGAGAATATGTAGCCTCGCAATGTTGTCGCAAATCTGGCCGTAAGTATATGAGACACCGTCGATATTGGTAAGAATTTCTCGGTCCCAATATAATCCGGCACTATTTTGAAAATAAGTTAAAAAGTGTGTAATTTTGTCCCTCGCCATTTCTCAATTATTTCATTGCGAAGATATATTTGTACCTTTACAAATTAAAAATAATGGGATTAAATTAGCAGCTAAGTGGCGAAACAAAGATCTTTGGGGCAATTTTACGATATATGGGGTAAATACCAACAATTATGAGAAAGAAAAAACCTATTGTAGCTCTCATTTATGATTTCGACGGTACGCTTTCGTCGGGCAATATGCAGGAATTCGGCTTTATACAAGCCATTGGAAAGACTCCCGAAGAGTTTTGGCAAAATAGTGATGCCGTTTCTGCCGGCCAGGAAATGAGCCATATTCTGGCCTATATGAAACTAATGATAGATGAGGCCAAGAGTGCAGGTATTTCCCTGAAGCGGGACTCTTTCGTCTCTTTTGGCAAATCAATAGAGCTTTTTCCGGGAGTGAAGGAGTGGTTTTCACTTATAAATGAATACGGACGTAAACAAGGAGTGATCGTTGAGCATTACATCAACTCCTCAGGATTGACAGAGATGATTGAAGGAACTGAGATCGCGAAGGAATTCAAGAAGATATTCGCCTCTTCCTTCTGGTATGACCAAAATAATGTAGCAGTATGGCCGGCTGTAGCAGTCGATTTTACCGGCAAAACCCAGTTTCTCTTTAAAATCACAAAAGGCATCCTGGACATTAGCGATAAGACTAAGGTCAATGAGAGCCAGAAGGATGAAACCAAGATTATCCCTTTCAACAATATGATCTACTTCGGTGATGGCGAGACAGACATTCCCTGTATGAAGATCGTAAAGATGTTTGGTGGCAATTCCATAGCTGTCTACCAACCGGCACGCAAGGAAAAATTTCGTACGGCTCAGAAATTATTACGCCAGGAACGCGTCAACTTCATCTGCAAAGCAGATTACTCAAAGGAGAGCGAGATTTGGACTGTAGTGACCAGCATCATAGATAAAGTCAAAATGGAAGATGATTTCACACGTCTGCAGCGCAAGATGCGCAACAGGTCGTTATAATAATACCTATATGAGAATCTTTTCAATAATACTCTTCTTGTTGTATATAGTGGCTTTGCTATTTTTTTCACTTGCGAGTTTTGCAGGCATAGATCTGGGTATCGAACGTACAAACATCTTAGGGATACCGATTGACAAATGTATCCACTTTATAATGTTCCTCCCCTATTCTTTTCTTGCCTATCTAGCTTCCACAAGGAAGAATTACTGGAGAACGCTCTTTTTTGTCGGAATGAGCGGAATCGTTATCGCTTTCCTCCTCGAGTTGTCACAAGGAATGTTCACGACAGAGCGTGTGACCGATATATGGGATCTGGTAGCTAATGTAACCGCTATATTGATCGGAACAGCAGTCCTGTTGTTACTAAAACGAAAAAGAGCGTGAGACTGGGAAGAGTCCGAAGATCCCCCCGGTATGGATAAAGAGGATGTTTTTGGAATTTTCAAATGCTCCGCCTTTGCGCAACTCACAATCAAGACCGTATGTGGCTTTCCCGGTGTAAACGGGGTCGAAGACAACACCTTCCAGAGTGGCAATACGCCTAATGTGCTCCAACTCTTCAGGACGGCTCTTAGCATATCCGATGCCTACATAGTCGTCAATATATTCGAAATCGGATGGTTTTACCTTTGATGCAAACTCTTCGGCCTGTTTGCGGGTAATTTCTCCCTGCTCTATAAGATACTCCAAAGTTCCCGGGGTCATTTGCATAGCCACATTCTGAAAATAGGCATTATCATCACAAACAGCCATACCTACCACCCTTTTCCCTAAGCCCAGAAGCATATTAGCCAGTGTAAGGCCGGTATGGGTGCCTCCTGAACCGGTAGCCACAACGATGGTATCAAAAGTAATACCCATCTTCTCTTCCTGCTCTACAATCTCTTTCATACAGTGGAAATAACCCAGCGCTCCTACCGGATAAGAGGCACCTTCGGGAATCACATAGGGCTTAAATCCTTTTTTACGGTACTCCTGAGCCATTTCCTCCATTATCTCTGTGCGGCTGTTGCTATATTCGGGACGTGTACAGAAATGCACATCGGCTCCCATCAGACGATCCAGGAAATAATTGCCTTCCACAGGAGGTTCTGCTTCGATTCTCAACAACACTGCGGCTTTCATACCGAGTCTTGTGGCTGCTGCAACTGTGGCCCTGCAATGATTGCTCTGAATTCCCCCACAGGTGATCAGCAGATTACAACCTCGATCCCTGGCTTCGTGAATAGCAAATTCGAGCTTGCGTATTTTATTGCCGTTCCATTCACTTCCTGTCTGGTCGTCGCGTTTGATATAAATATTGACCCCTTTTTCTGCGCTCCAGCGTACGAGCTTTTCAATTTTAGTAGGGAGATTTGCAAGTGATAATTTTCTCATTGTAGGTTATTTTAAGTCTGGACAAATATAACTATTTTTGCCCCAATTATTCAATGAAATGAGAAAACTAATCACCATCACTATTTGTACGCTGCTTTTCCCTTTATTAAGCCATGCGCAGCGCAGCTCCACGGCTGAATTATTCCAAAATGTGACCGATTCAATCCAGAGTTATTTATCATCAGAGGCCTCTATTTCAGGCCCTATCGCTGTAGATAGGGCCATTATAAATAAAAACAAGCTTAATATCCGCTTCAAACCCTCAATTAGCGAGTATCCTCTCAGAGAGCGGCATGTTAAGGATATTTATGCCATCGTAAAGCTTCTTATGCCGGCAAAATACGCTGCCTATAAATCCTCATTCTCCCTTAGTGCCATCGGACTTCCTCTCGAAGAGCTGGTTTCGGGCTATTTCAGCGGGGAAACTTCCAGCGAGGTGCTCAGGGAGTACCGCCGTAAGGTCTCCGATAATAACAGAAGACCCTCCCTCCCTCTGGTAACCAATCTCTCCAGAGGCTATACGGTGTCCCAAGGTCTTGAAGGTAGCCATATCGCACTTTGGCAGAGCCACGGCTATTATTATGAACAGTCGTTAAAACGTTGGGAGTGGCAGAGAGCTAGGATTTTTGAGACAGTGGAGGACCTCTATACACAGAGTTACGTTCTCCCCTTCCTTGTCCCTATGCTGGAGAATGCCGGTGCCAACGTGCTGCTGCCACGCGAACGTGACCATCAGCTACATGAGGTGATAGTAGACAATGATACTCCCGGTTCCGGATACTCCGAGGATGGCAAATGGAAATCCTCCCCCGATTCAGGTTTTGCCCATATAAAACCATACTATGTCTATAAGGAGAATCCTTTCAAACTCGGTAGCGCTCGTGTGACAGATGCAAAAGTAGTTGGATCTCGCAGAGGGACTTACAGCACAGCCAAGTGGATACCTGAAATACCGGAAGATGGCGATTATGCGGTCTACGTCTCCTATCATACGCTCAAAAACAGCACCGAAGCAGCACAGTACGAGGTTCGCTACAAAGGTGGCTCCACCCGTTTTTCCGTCAATCAGAGTATGGGTGGCGGTACCTGGGTTTATCTGGGCACATTTCCTTTCGCCAAAGGCACAAACAATTCTCAAGGAGTCTTTCTAAATAACAATTCTTCAAGTAACAAAGATGTTATAACCGCTGATGCAGTGAAGTTTGGGGGCGGAATGGGCAATATTGCACGTAAACCCTCCGATACCGATAAAGATGGCAATCCTGTGACACCAGACTTCAATGTAGAGCCCGAAATCTCAGGTTATCCGCGTTATACAGAGGGCTCAAGGTATTGGTTACAGTGGGCGGGATTTAACGATACCATTTATTCAGTAAACCGTAACTTTACCGACTACAACGACGACTACCAGTCACGCGGAATGTGGGTAAATATCCTCACCGATGGCTCCTATTTAAAGCCCGATCGTGTAGGATACAACATACCAATAGACATTTCATTCGCATTCCATACCGACGCAGGTACAACACTCACCGATTCAATCATAGGTACGCTTGCAATCTACACACGCCTCTCTATGGACCAAGATGAATATCCCTATGGAGTGAAGAGATCCCTTGCCCGTGATTACAACGACATAGTACAGACACAGATTGTAGACGATATCCGCGCCATCTTTGAACCTGAATGGTCACGACGAGGTATGTGGGATAAAGCCTACTCGGAGTCTCGCTCACCGGAGGTACCGGCAATGCTGCTTGAGCTCCTCTCCCACCAAAACCTGGCCGACATGCGTTATGGACTCGATCCTGCATTCAGATTTGTGGTCTCCAGAGCCATTTACAAGGGTATGCTCAAGTACCTCTCCTGGCTAAGAGGCACTCCCTATATTGTCCAGCCATTACCTGTACGTGCTTTTTCAGCAGAAATCACCGAATCCGGCAGGAAATATCAGGCACAACTCAAATGGGAACCTCGCGTTGACCGTCTGGAAAGTACTGCCACCACTCGCAGTTATATACTCTACACCAGAGTGGACGACAGTGGATTTGACAATGGTCTGCCGGTGAATGGCAATTCCTTTAGTCTGAATATCGAACCAGGTAAGATCTATAGCTTCAAGGTAACCGCAGTCAATGAGGGTGGAGAGAGTTTTCCCTCTGAGATACTATCCGTAGGTCTTGCAGACTCACGCTCATCGAGAGTAGTTGCCAAAGGTAAAACTGTACTCGTAGTGAATAATTTTGACAGGGTTGCAGCCCCTTCCTCTTTCGCTACCCGTGACTCCACCTATGGAGGATTCCTGGACCATATCGACCGTGGAGTTCCCTACCTCTATGATATTTCCCACATCGGCTCGCAGTATGAGTTCCGTCGCGCAATCCCCTGGATGGATGATGATGCTGCCGGATTTGGCGCCTCCTATTCCGATTATGAGACAAAATCCTTCGCAGGAAATACCTTCGATTATCCCTATTATCATGGTCTGGCACTTATGCGTGCAGGTTATGACTTTGTGTCGACCTCTCGTGAGGCATTAACCTCCGGTGCTGTGGATTTGGATAAATATCCGGTACTCGACCTTATTTGCGGCAAACAGATCACCACCCTCACCGGTAGAGATGGTGCAAGTAAATTGCGCTATAGCGTCTTTCCTGCCGATTTGCAGGAGACTCTGCGAGAATATGCCGCCTCCGGCGGAAATATGCTAATCTCAGGCGCCAATATTGCGACAGATGCCTGGGATAAGATATATGACTACCAGATCGACTCCTTAATGATGGCAGACGTTATTAATCCTATGCGTGATTTTATCACCGGCGTACTCAAATACAAATGGATGACCAACAATGCTACTGTGGGATGCGATCTCAAGATGGTGCAAAATCCTTTTGGATTACCCCTCACCTCCTATTCATTCTTCAACAAGCCCAATCCTCATCGTTATCAGGTTGAAAGTCCGGACGGACTTGTCCCTGCAGACAAAAATGCTTATACTATTCTTAGGTATTCCGACAATAATATCTCGGCCGGAGTGGCCTATGAGGGGGATTATCGTGTAGTCGCTTTGGGATTTCCGATCGAGACTCTTCAGTCACAGGAGCAGATAAACAAGCTTATCAAGGAGTTGATGGTTTTTCTTGATAAACAAGAAAAATAGTTCTGAGTTCCAAGTATCGAGTTCAGAGTATTGATATAGTGTGTAAGTTTGGTAACAATAAGTTTAATAGACTTCAAATAACATGGGCGAAGAAAAATTTTGTTTTTTCGAAGCCATGTTATTTGAAGTGATATGAATTAAAAAGAGTATATTTTGACAAATAATGTTCCGCAACTAACTTTACATCAATTCTGCGCTGCGCTTGATAAATTCACTCAACTCTTTGCCTTTGAGCATGTTGTTGGCGAGCAGAGCGAGATCGGTCACCTGTTTGAGTAAAACATTGTCCGCAGTGAATGCCTCGGTACCTTTCTCTCCCATAATGCGTTTAATCAGGGAATTTTCGGCATTTATTACAATGTTATAGGACTCCGGAAGCTCACCATAAAAGTTTAATCCGCCCCCGAGTGCTGCCATATCGCGATAACGTCTTAGGAACTCAGTCTGGGTAATGAGCACCGGCTGGGCCGTATCACCTAGATTTTCAACCGACACCCTGTATTTGTGCTCCTTGGGAAGCATTTCTTCGAAAAGGGAATCAAGACGTTTCTGCTCTTCTTCGCTGATCTCATATTTCTCAACCTCTGATTTGGCTATGAGCTTATCAATAGAATCCGCGTCAACACGAGTGAAAGAAGATTTTTCAAGCTTTTGCTCCAGCATTGAAACAAAGTGTGAATCCAGCGGGGAGTCAAACAGGAGCACATCGTAACCTTTGTTTTTGGCGGTTTCAATGTACTGATATTGTGCCTCGGCATCAGTAGCATATAGATAAACTACTTTACCATCCTTGTTAGTCTGCTCACTCTCAATTGCCTTGCGGTAATCTTCGTAGTTAAAATATTTACCGTCGGTATTCTTAAAGAGCGCAAAGTTAAGAGCCCTTTCGTTGAATTTTTCGTCAGTAATCATTCCGTACTCGATAAAGAGCTTGAGATTGTCCCATTTTGACTCATATTCCTCCTTATTATTCTTGGAAATTTCCTCAAGACGATCAGCTACCTTTCTTGTAATATAGCCTGAAATCTTCTTTACATTGGCGTCTGACTGTAGATAGCTCCTCGAAACATTGAGAGGAATATCCGGAGAGTCGATGACGCCATGGAGAAGTGTCATAAACTCAGGCACTATGTTTTCCACAGAGTCTGTAACAAACATCTGGTTGCAGAAGAGCTGGATTTTATTACGAACTACGTCTATCTGATTTTTGATCTTGGGGAAATAGAGAATACCTGTCAGATTGAATGGATAATCTACATTGAGGTGGATATAGAAGAGCGGATCATCTTGCATGGGATAGAGTTCACGATAAAACTCCATATAATCCTCATCCTTGAGCTCGGTCGGCATAACTGTCCAGAGGGGCTTGATGCTGTTGATGATATTGTCATCTTCGGTATCGACATATTTGCCATCCTTCCACTCTTTCTTTTTACCCAGAGCAATGGGAACCGGCATAAACTTGCAGTATTTGTGCAGCAGTTCACTGATTTTGTGCTCTTGAGCAAACTCTTTGGACTCATCATCAAGGCACAGAGTGATTGTAGTTCCCCTATCCTGCTTGTCTGAATCGCTCATTGTATACTCGGGATCTCCCTCACACTCCCATCTGACAGCCTTGGAACCCTCTTTCCACGATAGAGTGTCGATGGTAACCTTTTTGGAGACCATAAAGGCCGAATAGAAACCGAGGCCAAAATAACCGATGATGCCGGCCGCCTGATCCTTATATTTTTCGAGGAATTCGCCTGCACTGGAGAAAGCGATCTGGTTAATATATTTGTCCACCTCCTCCTCTGTCATACCAATACCGCGATCGGTGATTTTCAATGTACCCTCCTTAGGATCTAAGTCGATCCTGATGGTCAAATCGCCCAATTCACCTTTGAATTCACCACTGTTAGCGATCGTATTGAGCTTCTGAGTCGCATCCACAGCGTTTGCGACTAGCTCACGTATAAATATTTCGTGATCCGAATAAAGAAATTTTTTAATTACCGGAAATATATTCTCGGTAGTTACTCCAATTGTTCCTTTTGCCATAATCTTATGTTAAAACTGTATAAATTATCATTTGTTTTAACCAAGAATGGGCAAAAAGAGTACCATTACCCGAAACTGACAAAATGTCTGTTTCGATTTAGTTCCGAGTTTCGAGTGTGTAGTATGTAGTATTGCGTAGTGCGAGTTGCGTGGTGAAGATAAAGAGGTGCGCGGTAGCTAACAGCTAACGGCCAATTGCCAATGGCTAACGGCCAATTGCCTTCCTAATAACTATCGGGTGAGAAGTTTTCTTGCCGTTGAGTTGCCACTTTTCACAGAGTTTATGAATGTCGTAATCGCGGTATCTGATGTAATGGATAGTATCTGTCGTATTATTTTTCCAATGAAAAATAAAGTCAGTCTCATAATCGGTTATATTGTCAAAAGCCCCAAACATAAGGTAATATCTGCCGTGTTTGCTCGCTAATGAGAGGCCTACATATCTAGATACAGAGCTTCTGGTATCTACTTTCGAGTTATACAACCAATATTCACTACCTCTATGTTCAAGTACAACTGAGTCTGCAAAAAAGAATTTTGAATCAGGATCGAGCAAATCCCTCCCATATTTATCTTCCACATAAACGCTGACTGCTATTGGAGGTATAGGAGGCCAATTGCAGTCTCTCTCCTTATCACACGACAAAGCTACGAGGGTTGAAATAAGCAGTACCAAAATGATCTTGACACTTTTCATAAAAGTCTATTAGTATTTTCAAATATCATGAGTCCCGTATACAATATATACGCAGTAACTCATTAAATACTGCCATCTATGGTAAAATTATTGTAGATAATGAATAGCTTACAGCTCATCCTACCACACAACAATTTCATCCGCAAATAGCCATCCGCGAACGGCTGGATTAATTGTTGCTGTAATGCGGATAAAGCGGGCTTGTTGGGAGCCGTTCCATTCAAATGATCTGGAGAATGTGCCATCTTTATCTTTTATAAGACTATTCTTGAAGGTGGCAACTGTTTCAAAATCCCCCTCTCTTGCATTTGAGAGTGCTATTGTAATCTCTTTTGGGAACCAAATTTCAGCGTTTGCGTTTTGTAAAAAGTGGATGCGGAGATGACGAAGCGAATCCGTTTCGCCTAAGTCTATAATGACATCAAAAGGGGCTCCTATAAAGCCTTGCCATAAGCCGTCACCATGCGAAAATCCGCCATATAAACCGTCAATTAGGCTATTATCCCCCTTAGCAGGGTAATATCTATTGTAGGGATTGATATATTCAATCTTTTTCCCAATCGCTTTGTGGTAATCAATCCTTTTTTCTAACACCTCACCTAAAGGTTGTCCATCCCTAAAAAGTTGTGTTTTGAGAATAACAGAATCTTTTACCAAAATCGGGCTCTCGTACAGCTGCGACTCACCCGTAACTGCTGAACCGTCTGTTGTATATCTTATCTCTACCGGATATATCTCGGAATTTAAAGTAATAGCGATTGCTTTATTAAGAGAATCATTTTCCATTATAATCTCCGGCTCTTTGCTCAAGGTAAAAGAGTTATACCCTTTCTGCCGCAAAATTGGAATAGATTGATTGACACGATATTTAAATGACTCCCAGGACTTGTCTTCAGGATTACTCCAAGCTACTTCAGCAAGAGCTAACATACGCGGATAGAGCATATATTCGGCATGCTCTTCGGTAGGGATATATTCCGTCCACAGACATCCCTGAACGCCCCATATTCTCTTTATATCATTTGCAGAAAGTGTGTCGGGCACAGGATTGAAAGCATAAACATTCTCCAAAGGCAAGAAGCCACCCATAGCTTCGGGCTCTTTTTCGGGTGAACTTTGATAGCTGTTGAAATAGGTGTATTTACCCGGTGTCATAATAACCTTATGTCCGCTTTGTGTAGCCTCAATTCCAATCTTTTCATCACGCCAATTCATCACAATAGCGCTTTTCTCCAATCCGCCTTCCAGGATTTCATCCCATCCGATGAGTTCTCTTCCTTTCGATTGCAGATATTTTTCTATTCTCCTAATCAAATAACTTTGAAGCTCAGCTTCATCCTTTAAATTCTCATTTTTAATGCGCTCCTGACATTTGGGACACTTTTTCCAATGCTCTTTACTCGCTTCGTCCCCACCGATATGAATGTATGTCGAAGGGAAAATATCCATAATCTCATCCAATACATTTTCCAGGAAAATAAAAGTCTCTTCATTACCTATACAAAACTCGCTGCTAGTATAAGGATTTCCAGTACAAGATAAATGTGGATACACAGCCAGAACCTCCTCCGAATGCCCCGGCATCTCGATTTCAGGAATAATTGTAATATGTCTTTTTGCAGCATATTCAACCAACTCTTTCGCCTCTTCTTGAGTATAATAGCCACCATAAGCATTCGGGGAACCCTCAATAGTATATTTTCGTCCTGATGTCCACCACTCTTTCCAAAGCGAATGTGTGCGCCAGGCCGCAATATTTGTCAGCTCAGGATATTGTTTTATTTCAATTCGCCACCCCGGTCCATCGGTGAGATGCCAATGAAAAAAATTGAGCTTATAATGTGCCATCATATCGATTTGCTTTTTCAGAAAATCAAGTGAAAAAAAATGGCGTGAAACATCAAGATGCATTCCGCGATAGGCAAAACGTGGACTATCTGCTATCTCAATAAAGGGAAGTTTATCAGGATTTTGCTCCGCAAGTTGGATAAGCGTTTGAATGGCATAAAATAGCCCTGCTTCACTCGCTGCGCCTATTTTAACCCCATCTTTATTGAGGGACAAGTTATAGGATTCGTCCGAATAATAATAACTTGACGAATGGTTAAATGACAACTGAGTTGCAATTCCGGACCCTGAAATATTTAACGAAGTTGATTCTAAATAACTTATAAGATTGTTTTCTATTTCCGGAGCAACATCCGCAAAGTTCAATTTCAAGCCTGAAGAAATATCAAGCGAATCCTGGCCAACTTCAATGCTGTTTGGCATTGGAATTAATTGAAGCACATCTATTGATTTTGTATTGCCTTTGCAAGAAGAGACAATTACAATAATAATCAGTAAGAAGTAGCAGTGAATAATTTTCATATAGCCAAGTTTGTAAATGCTTATAAAGGCATTTAAACGCGTGTAAATACATCTAAACTCAAATTGAATATCGATGTCATTGAGGACCTTAAAAGAGCTTAAACCTTATTATTTCTGAATCCAATCCTGCACAGGCAACAACTCCCCAAAGGTGGACTCTATAACTGCATTAACTACGTCGTGACCATTTGCGCTATTGGTAAAATAGACGATGCCGCGACGATCTTCAGGACGAAAGACAAAGAGTGCCTTGAAATTTCCGTTATCACCCCAATGGTAATAGTAGCGAGGATCCACCCCTTTTTTAGCGGCAGTTGTATCAGAATAGATAGCTCCGAGACCAAGAGCCCACCAGATGGTGGAGTCGCAGTCGCGGTGATTGTCCGCATAGCGGATGGCGTGTACCTGCGGGGCGAGCATTTCAGTATGTGAAGCAGCACTAAGACCTTTCCCCTCCATTAGAGCTCTTAAAAAGAGCACATACTCGATAGCATTAGTACGCAGTGTGTATGCACTGTTCTCACGCGGGTGACGTCCCTGTCCGCGATTTTCAGCAGCACGGTTGAAACCGTCAAGTGCTATGCTATCGTAATGCGGCAACCAGCCGTATGAGGTAGAATTCATTTTCAGCGGCTTGAACACCTCTTCCCCTGCAATTTCATCAAGTGATGCGCCCCGAATTGCCTCCACAGCGCGCTGCAAGTAGGCAAATCCCTCACCCGAATAAGAGAAACAGGAATCTGCCGGATATTTGAAGTGTATAGTACTCGTCGGCCATTCATCAGATGAGGGACTTGCAGCCCAGTTGGGCAGTCCCGTGACATGTGAGAGTACCATCCTCGGAGTGAGAATAGCTGCCATCTCTTTATCTTCAAACCGCTCCATGTCCGTATATTGGCAAATCGGCGTATCGAGGTCAATCTCTCCCCTATCCACCATCTTCATTACAATGTATGCAAATATCGGCTTGCTGAGAGAAGCCGCCTGGAAGATACTGGATTCGTCGGCAGGTTGGGTATAGTTGTATACGCTATCCGCGATAATTACTCCCCCGATCGAAACATCCTTTTCAAAAATAGAATATTGGAACACCGGAATCTTAGCTGATTTGACATCCTGATAAAACTCCGAGACTATCTGATTTAGTTCTTCAATAGTTGCCTTAGGGCTATTACAGGCAAAAAGAAGCGTACTCATAATTAAAATAATCGCAATTTTCTTCATTTTATTTTGGTGGTCTTAAAAAAGTCTCTATATTTGCAATCCCAAAACTAAAGGGAGCATAGCTCAGCTGGTTTAGAGCATCTGCCTTACAAGCAGAGGGCCATAGGTTCGAATCCTATTGCTCCCACAAAAAACTAAAGTGACCTTCGGTCGCTTTATTTTTTTGTGTGTAGTCGCTTCGCTCCTTTTCTACCCCTCCTTTTAATGGTTCCCTTGGGGAACCAAAGCATCACAGAAGCGCTGCCTTCAGCTTCGCTGAATTTTATAAACTAAAGTGACCTTCGGTCGCTTTATTTTTTTGTGTGTAGTCGCTTCGCTCCTTTTCTACCCCTCCTTTTAATGGTTCCCTTGGGGAACCAAAGCATCGCAGAAGCGCTGCCTTCAGC
>JAPXOZ010000021.1:0-26370 GCA_033811195.1 Bacteroidales bacterium
TGAATGGTTTCAAAAAAATTAACGTTTCGCTCGAATTTGTTACAAATTCGGTACTTGCTTGTACGTTTTGTCTTCCAATAATATCAATGAACGGACGTCTCCTTTGAGGAAACGGGTTGCAAAGATAGAGACATTTTTTTAATTGGACAAAAAAATGCTCAAAAAAAGATTATTCTTTTATTTCTTCATAGTCGACATCCTCGACAAGTTCTCTGGATGGATTTACATAGCTCTCTGACAATTTTTCTTTTATCGCTTTGCGAATCCTGATTGTCGCGTAGAGTTCAAATAGACCATAACCAAAAAAACCTGCACCCAGAAGACGAAACATCAAAATCTGAGACTCGTATGGGTTGAATACCAAGAATATACCACATAGAGCCACTATACAGGGCAGTACATACATATACCAGGGAATTGGAGCTTGTTTACGCGCAGAGATAAATGTAACAATTTCGCCGACACCGAAAATCACCAGAATTATCCCAAGCAGTACTAACAGAAATCCTACAAAGACATTGGGGATAATAATAAGTACGGCACCGAAAATGATACTTAATACAGCATTCACTATAAAGAAATGGTTCTTAACCTTATCAGTGGAGCCTTGTGACCTTTCACTCTTTCTGCTACTGACGAAATAGACGATAATAGAAATACAGCCTATCAACAGGAAGAGTCCTCCAATGATACGCACTATGATATCCTTCATCGTATCGGGCCAAATAAGTAGCACAAGACCTGCTACAACCCCAACTAAAGCTCTCAAATAACCATAGCTGGGATTAAAAAAACTTTTGAATGACTTCATTTATCTATCCGATATTGCTTTTATTATTTTACTTCGCACCAGCCACCCTTGACTGATGCATTTACTGTCTCATCGTACATCGCCTTGCAGATGGTTGAAGGAAGATAGAACTTACCCTTGTAGGTGGCCGTTGCCCTGATAGTTATCTCCTTTGATGCCGATTTTTCAAGGTTAAAATAGGAATAAACCCTGTCATCGCGGTAATCCTGATAAAAATCAGTTGTGCGATCATTGGCAATCTCCCATCCGGAAGGGAATATCTGCGAAAGTATGAGATTGGTGTAGTTCTCAGTAGCGCTAGTGTTGGTAACACGCGCCTTAATGAGAAAGTCAGTACCTTGAGCAAGAGAGAATGGATCTACCGGAGTGCCGTTAGGCAACGTATAACTGACTGAAAGACGAAGTCCGTTGGAAAAATCTCTTTCCTGCCCCTTTGCCGGAACTCCTGTGGAACTCATTACTATATAAGTGGGAGCATCTGTCTTGTTTGTAAACTCAAAGTCTATGCTTTCACCTTTTGCAACATCCAGGGTATGGCGTACTATACATTTATCGTCCTTGAGAGTTATACTCTCTTTGCCAGCCTTTGCAGTGACATTGACACCCTCCTCAGAGTATTGTGCAGCATAAGCAGCCACCGCGTTCAGAGCCCAGGCAGTACTCTGTGTACTCATGAAGTGATTGCGGTCGTTTAAAGATTTGGAGAGAGTCTCTATGGACTTGAACGCCTCCTGCTTATTGCCTGTAAGGCGGTATGCAATAGCTGAAACGGCCTTGAATCGATCTTCACTTTCGAATGAGTAGGAGAATCTATCGATTTTACCTGCCGGACGGTTGGATACCTTTGAGATTATATTCTTTGCAATATCACTCTTCTTATCGGCAGCATAGGCTAGTGCAAGGAACCAACCGGACTCAGGGTTCATATTATCTACGTCGTTGCGCATGCGATTCATATCACCTCTTGGCGCAGCACCTGTAAGTGTAAGAACATAGGCAGCATATGTCCGATAAGGATAGCTCTGGGATTTAGAAGAAGCAATGTCTTTGACAAAAGAAATCATTCCGCGCTTTAGCCAAGCCGGGACTGCATATCCCTTAGCCTCAGCTTCTACCAGGTAGTGGAGAGCATAGATAGTCCCCCACGTACTTGCAGATGCATAAGAAGATGTATTGGGCCAATAAGTCATGCCTCCATTGTTGAGAGCATAAGAGGGGATTTTTGTGATAGTCGCCTTGATATTGTTCTCACATTCACTTTTTTGTTCATCTGTTAGTGTCTGAACTGCTCCAAGATAGAGCTGAGGGAAAGCTGAAGAGACAATCTGCTCAATGCATCCGTGGGGATATCTCACCAGATACTCCAGTCGATAACCTAAATCTACAGGCGGGATGGAGCTTGCCTCTACGAATGCTGTATTGGTGCCCTGTTTACCCGCGAGTGCGAATTTCACCTTTTGGCTCTTACCGCCAGCCAGCAGAATGGTCTGAGCATTGGTAGTGAGAGGATTGGGATCCCTCACGTCGATTTCTATCTTCTCCTCTGCATTGTCTGCAGAGCATTTAGCTTTTGCAGTGAGTTTTGCTATGCCTTCGGCAGATGATGCCTTCACTTTAAAAAATACCATCTGTTCACCCGCAGCGGAGAAGTTGAGTGTCTGGGACGAAGAGCCGGAAATATCAAGTAAATCGTTGGTCGAGAGCGATACGGTTACTTTGCCCAGGTTGCTCTTTGTGGCAAATACTGTTATTGGAATCTCTACCTCCTCGTCGGTGCCAATAACTCTAGGAAGAGTACTCTGCACCATCAACGGTTTGGTTACGGTAACATTTTTTTCTGCAGAGCCCTGTGCCTTCCCATCAGTAGCAACCACCATTACTCTGAGATTGCCTATATATGCGGGAAGAGTGATTTCGTGGCTCTGTTTACTTCTGGATTTTATTGTATAAGGACCTAGGAAAATAGATACGGGTTTGAACCTTTCAGCCTTATTTGCGGCTGCAATCTCTTCAACCTCTCCGTCACCACCGATGGCAAACATCTGCTCCATCCTTGCACCATAAGCACCGATCACAAGATCGTAAAGGTCCCAACTACGGACTCCAAGAGCTTCCATAGCATAAAAACTATCCCATGGATTGGGAGTTTTGAATCTGGTAAGACTGAGCAATCCCTCGTCCACTAAAGCTACAACATAGCTCATAGGACGGCCATCACGCTCACTGACAGTAAATACCACTTTGCTTTCTGGACGAATCTCGTCGTCTATGCCGATCCGGGGATTAAGATGGGTAGCATCATCCTCTACCATTATCCTTTGAATTCCGAACAGACGGATGGGAGCATCATTAACTGTGGTGTTATGAGGTTGAATCAGGGTAACCGATGCATATACGTTGGGAGTCATTCCGCTCTCAATCGGAATACGGATAGTAGTCTTAGTGTCAGAGCATGTTAACCAGAAAGTTTTTAGCACACTTTCTCCCTTCTCAATAGAGACAAGAACTCTTGCACCTGGTGCGGAAGGAATGGTGAGTTGTGCATCTTCACCTACCGTATATTTATCCTTATTCAGGGAAGTGGCAAGCCGAGTAGCCGATTCACTGCCGGCACCTGTAACCTTGTCATCACCTGTATAGACCTGTGTGACATAAGAGGTGGCGTGACCGCCTTGAGGATCTCTCACCCTGATGAAATAGTATCCTGAAGCCTCTGTAAATGACAATTGGAACGAACTTTCACCATTTACTATGGAAACTTTGAAAGTACGATATGGCTTGTTATAGGAATCCTTGGAATAGGAGGCCAGCTCACTGCTGGAAGAACCCCACCACCAACTCCAGCCCATCCTGTACACCTCAACCTCCGCATCAACACGACCTCTTGCGGGATTGCCTTTGTAATCTACTGCTGCAAGTTTGATGGTATGCGTCTTACTCTTGTCAAGATAGGGATCACCCCAGTAATCTTCCGTTTCGGGCACACTTATACCTAAATAGGTCTTATATGGTGAAATTGTAGTCGTATAGGAATCTATACTAAAATCACCACTCTTCTCAAATACCCTCGTGGTAAAAACCGCCCTCAGCATACCAGGTTGCTCACCAATTCCATCCAAACGGTAATTGAAAAAAAGTCGTCCATCCTGATCTGTCCTGCCGGGAGTAAGATTAAATGTGGCCTGATTGAAACTTCTTGAACGATCTTCAAATACGAAATTCTTATATTTGGCAAATTCCGTAACTCCACGGAAACATTCAATATCAATTCTTGTCTCAAGGTCTGCCGCTGCGGAGCCAACGAGCCATTTTACGGAAACATCGCCTTTAACTAAGTCAATAGGAACTATTTCCTTCTCATCAAGTTGGAGATCTATAAGAAGTTTGTTAGGCTTTACTGTCTCAATCCTGACACTCTTTGAATAGGTCTGACCACCGGCGGTCACATCCACCTGCCAGTGACCTGTAGGGTCAGTATCAGCCGTCTGAAATCTGAACGCATACATACCGTTAAAGCCATTGTTGTTGACAATCGAACGAATAATCTGCCCTTGAGGATTTCTCAAAACTGCTGTAACCGGGTGATCCGAGGGTAACACGCCATCGTCCAGCATCGAAACAAATGTGATATAGATGTCATCTCCTGGTCTCCAGACACCTCTCTCTCCAAAAATGTAACCTTTCTGACCGCCTGAAATAGAAGTACCGCCAACCTCAAAATTACTTACCGAAAGTGCTGTGCCATATGTGAGTTTTAGATAATTCTTGTCATTACCGCTGGTGACAACTGCCGTATGGGGCTCGTCGGAAAGCTTGATTTCAACTTTACCATCACCACTTGTGGAGCCTTCACCAATTACTTGATTGACATAATCGAACACTCTCACTTTAGCTCCTGATACTGGGGATGCATCAATAATATTTGTCACAAAGAAAGTGTATGTGCCCTTTCCGGACCCTTTTGCTATTACGGCAAGGTCGGAAGCGAGAATATTGACGTGCCTCTCATCGTAATCAATGTAAGAACCGAAATAATAATCGCTTTCATAATAATCCGACTCCTGCTCTACAAGAGGTGCCACTCCCTTGATGCCGATACGATAAAGAGCGCCTTTCTGGACATTGATTAGGTCAGTAATATTGAGACCGTAGTTTGCCGGCCCCTTGAGCTTGGGTGATGAAGGGTCAGCCAACACTAACACGGTGTCAACCACAACTTTGGCCACACGACCAAGAATATAATTGCTCTTTTCATCAAGTCTCTCAGACTGGAGATATTGGAGCATGTTATTTTCATAAATGCGGTGCACTCTTACCTGCACTTTAGCATAGTTTTGAGACTGGAAGAAAAGTTTGTTGCCGTTGGATGAGGGCAGCACCACACCTTTGGTCGAGAATTTCACAAAAGGTGTTTTCTGGGGAACATCAAAGGTCTGCTCCCAGTCGAAACCGAGCTGTTCACCTTTCGCGTTTTTAACAAGTTTACTGATATTGACTGTCTGTTGTTGCACATCCTCGACAGTAGGATATATGGTAAGTTTATTCCTATCTACTAAAAATCTGAGCTTGCCCGCATTGGGGAGTTTGACCAGATTGGCCATAACCTGTTTTTTATCGAGAGCCGATGAAAATACTATCTCATAGCGATAAGGATCGAGTAAGGGTTCTGCGCTGATGATCACAAACACCCCTTCAGCGGGAATATTGAATGACCAGGAACCCATATCATTGAATAATTCATATTTTCTATTTATGGTAAATACTGACTGCTTTTTTTCGGGAATTATATCGTTGATGGAGAGCCTATGGACAAGACCATCTTCAGAATGCAGCCATGAAACCGGAAAGTCTCTACTTAGGCTGATACCTTTCTCTATATAATCATTGCCTACGGGATCTGAAGTGGTTATGACAATGTCTAGATGATATTTGTCCTCCACGTCAGGATAAACGGTAATCCTGCCCAGGTCATAGTGTATTGCCGGTGCCAATGTCTTGAAACAATAATTGACCTTACGGGATTTTTTGCCTACAAGCTTACCGCCATCAATCTGAATTTTGTATTCTGAATTGAATTCCAGCGGCTCGGCAAAAAACAGAGCTGCAGTACGTTCATCAATCAACGATACACTAAAGTCCCGTTTAGGAGTAATCTGAAACAGTTTCTTCAGCTCTTCAGGCGTATTATCGCCCACATTGATAACATAAGCATCAGGTACCGTGATGACAACGGGATCCGTAGTTCTGATTTCGGAAGAGACGGACAATGCATAATCGCCTTTGCCCTGATCACAGGAAACTGCAGAAAGGAGAAGGATTGCCGTGAATGAGATAAAAGCAGTTAGTCGTTTCATAATTTTTCGGTTAATTGTTATATTTGCAAATATACTGAAAATAAGTCTGCTTTCTGATGGACAAAAGCAAAAAGAAAAAAATAACTATAGCACTCTGCTGCGCCGCACTCCTTGCGGCGCTTGTTATTATCTACTTCCCCCGTCAAATTTTCCACAAACCGGTAAGTGCATTGCTCGAAAGCTCAGACGGCAGGTTACTGGGAGCCAGAATAGCATCTGATGGACAGTGGCGCTTTCCACAGATTGACACTGTACCCGACAAATTTGCTCGTGCTATCATCACATACGAAGATAAACGGTTCAGATACCACTTGGGCATTGACCCCCTAGCCATCGGAAGAGCAGTTGTTCTGAATATTCGAGAACGTGAAATCCGCAGTGGCGCTAGCACCATCACGATGCAAACCATACGCTTGAGCAGAGGAAACCGCCCCCGAACAATTGGAGAAAAAATTATCGAAATGTTTCTGGCGGTGAGACTTGAACTACGCTATTCCAAAACTAAAATTCTGGCGATGTATGCATCCAATGCTCCCTTTGGGGGAAATGTGGTGGGGCTTGAAGCAGCCTCTTGGCGCTATTTCGGCCGGCCGGCCGTAGAACTCTCCTGGGCAGAAAGCGCCATGCTTGCAGTGCTCCCCAATTCTCCCGCACTTATCCATCCAGGGAAAAACCGTGCCATTCTCCTCGAAAAGAGGAATCATCTGCTTGACAAAATGGCCTCCAAGGGCATAATAGATGCTACCGAATGTATGCTCTCCAAAGAGGAGCCATTGCCTGACAAGCCCTATCCTATGCCCGACATTGCATACCACTACCTGGAAACTCTTCGCAAAGAGGGAGGTGACCGTCGGTATACCAGCTGTATTGACAAAGGGCTCCAGGAGCGCACCGAGGAAATTCTTCGCCGTCATATCGAACTCTTCGAGAGCAATCAGGTCTATAATATCGCAACCCTAGTGATGGATGTAGTCACCGGAAGTATCGTCACTTACTGCGGTAATCTAAGCCCCGAAGTAAGCGGTGCTGTGCATGGCAGAGCAGTGGATGTGATACAGGCATTGCGAAGCAGCGGCAGCACACTAAAGCCTTTCCTCTACGCTGCGATGCTCGATGATGGGGAGATCCTCCCGACTATGCTCGTACCGGACATTCCCTCCCACTATAAGGATTTTACTCCAAGCAACTACAACCATACTTTTGACGGTGCAGTACCTGCGAACAGTATCATTAGGCGCTCGCTCAACGTACCCTCAGTAAGGCTGTTGCAGGAGTATGGAGTGGAGAAGTTCCTTCTGCTTCTCAAAGAGTTGGGGTTTACTACGATCAATCGTAGTGCCGAAGACTACGGCCTGTCACTAATTCTCGGAGGTGCGGAGATACGACTCATTGATCTGGTGCAAGCCTACCGCGATATGGCGGCCACTCTAGTAGAGTCTACAGAAAGCAATTCCCCTCTCTCTCCTGGAGCGATATGGTGCACTTTCGACGTCCTTACCGGAGTCAGCAGACCTGAAGAGGAAGGGAGTTGGGAAAGCTTCAGTTCCTCAAGAACAGTAGCTTGGAAAACCGGTACCAGTTATGGTAATAGGGATGCCTGGAGCGTCGGTATTACACCTGAATATGTTGTGGGAGTCTGGGTAGGCAACTGCAATGGAGAAGGACGCCCCAACCTTACCGGTATAGGATATGCAGCACCGATTATGTTTGAAATACTCTCTATCCTACCGCCCACAAGATGGTTTGAACCTCCGATACTTGACCTTGAGGAGGTTGCTGTTTGTCCCCTTAGCGGACATCCGGTATCCGACATCTGCTGTATTGGCACCGGTCTTACTCCCGATACGCTTTTGGTGCCTCCGCATGAGCATAAACCCGATATCTGCCCCTACCACCATCTGATCCACCTGAGTGAGGACCAGAGATATATTGTCAACAGCGACTGTTATAGCACCGCTAAAATGGTGACCCGATCGTGGTTTGTACTACCTCCCTCGCAGGAATGGTACTATATGACTACACATCCGGAGTACCGCAAACTGCCACCGCACCACCCCGATTTTGCATCCGGTGGAAGCGCATCCCGCGGCAATATTGTGGAAATTATCTATCCGCAGAATGGCATGACTCTGGCAGCACCTCTCTCCCTCGACGGAAAAAGTCAGGGGGTAGTTTTCTCAGCGGCACATGCCAGCCCATCAGCTACCCTCTACTGGCACATTGACGACCGTTATATCGGCTCCACTTCAAGCAACCAACACAAGATGCTGATACTCCCTGAGCCCGGGCATCATCGCCTAGTAGTGACCGACACTAACGGTAACAGCGCTTACGTCTGGTTTGAGGGGGCACAAGCCAATTGAAAGAGCCATTTTTCTATTATTTGTTGAAAAATCCGAAAGAATGTATATATTTGCAGTTCCTTACAGTAAGGAAATATGGTGGTAGTAGCTCAGTTGGTTAGAGCATCGGATTGTGGTTCCGAGGGTCGTGGGTTCGAGTCCCATCTTCCACCCAAAAGAGAAAAGCACCGTAATGGTGCTTTTCTCTTTTGGGTGGATCGCTTTGCTCCTATCTAAAGCCAATGTCTGTATAAAATTTACAGGTTAGCACTTCATCTTTGTAGGGAACCGGGGCGTTGGGGTTGCTGTGTTTATCCTCAAGCCATTGTAAATAATAAACAACCCTAACGGGGATCTTCAGAGTGAATGTAACCCTTTCAACTACGCGTGTGTAATCACCTACAGGAAGACCAATGTCAATTCCGGACTCCAAAAGACATTCATAATCCAAAGGAATGTCAAGAATTGGCCTCAATTTCTCTTTCGTATTATCCGGAGCTGAAAGCAGAGGCTCGATTGTCCGGCAAACCCCTGTCCAGTTAGAGGGATTATTGACACTGGGATGACTTACAATAAAAGGGGCAAGTTCTTCACCAGCCGGATGTCCGGCAAAATCCACATCTGCAGTCAAAGAGAGATCGCCGTTATATAAGAGGGTTGTGATTTCAAAATAACTTCTGCCTTCTCTTATTTTGTCAAATGAATCAAAGAAGTCCGACTTTACAAATGACTTTTTGCTAAATGACTTGAACAACTCATTAGATGGGATATGGAAGGCCGGATCGGATTTAAAGAGAGGGCGGTCTTTATACCTCTGAACGTTAGCGGTGTCCAAATGGAACTCAAAAGGGAAGCATTTCCATTCCTCTAAGTAATGATCATCCCTGGAAGCATAATATGGTACATATACCAGTTCAGTGCTCCCCAGACACTCTCCGGTGAGAAACAGATTTTCACGTTGTGGTGGACCCGGATTTATCCACCACATCCACTCACAAGATGTTAAAAACACAGCTACTAAAAGTAGTACCGGAAAAATTCTATTTTTTTTCATAACTAATGGTGCTTGACAGATTGTTGCATCAATATTTGCATGTCAGCAAAGATGATTCCGATATTTATCTTTCAAATTTAAGAAAATCCATCAAATTTGCAATCATCAATCATAATGTTTACAAAAAATCAGCCCTTACGAGCTGATTTTTTGTTTTGCAGTATGGTACTCCCGTGGGGAATCGAACCCCAACCGGAAGAACCGGAATCTTCCATTCTATCCATTAAACTACGGGAGCATTCTCATCTGCAAATGAGAATTACTCATTGCCTGCGAGTCTCTTGTAGGTGTTATAACGCCACTTGGCAAACTCCTCAGTCTTGGCAAATAGTTCTTTTGCACTCTCAGGGAATGTAGTCATAAGTGAAGAGAAGCGTACTTCACCCTTGAGGAAATCCTGAAATTTGCTCCAATCCGGCTCTTTGCTATCAAGCGAGAAGGGATTCTTTCCTTCTGCCTCAAGAGTAGGATTGTAACGATACAGATGCCAGTAACCGCACTCAACTGCTCTCTTTTCCTCTCTCTGGCTCAAGCCCATACCAGCCTTGAGACCGTGATTGATACAAGGAGAATAGGCAATGATCAGTGAGGGACCATCATAAGCTTCAGCTTCCTTTATGGCATTGAGGAACTGCACCTGGCTGGCTCCCATTGCCACTTGTGCTACATACACATAACCATAACTAATAGCCATCATTCCAAGATCTTTCTTGCGAACCCTCTTACCGGAAGTTGCGAATTTGGCAACCGCACCTGCAGGAGTTGCCTTGGATGACTGTCCACCGGTGTTGGAATAGAGTTCTGTGTCAAGCACGAGAACATTTACATTCTCGCCTGAAGCCAGGACGTGGTCAAGTCCACCGTAACCGATGTCGTATGCCCAGCCGTCACCACCGAAAATCCACTGTGAACGAGCGGGAATGAAGTTCTTCAACTCGAGGAGCTGCTTGCAAAGGTCACAATTGCACTCTTTCATCATCGGCACAAGAGCGTCATGTACCTCACGGGTAACTGCGGCATTACCGCGATTTGTTAGCCACTTGTCGAACTGGGCTTTCATATCCGAAGTGCAGCTGTTACACCCTAAGCCTTCTGTCATAAGGGTAGCAACAGTATCGCGAACCCGCTCGCTACCTAACCTCATACCGAGGCCAAACTCAGCATTGTCCTCAAAGAGGGAGTTTGCCCAAGCGGGACCATGTCCATGAGGGTTAGTAGTGTAGGGGGATGAAGGGAATGATGCTCCATAAATTGATGAACAACCGGTAGCATTTGCAACCATCATATGGTCACCAAAGAGCTGAGTAATTACTTTAATATAGGGAGTCTCTCCACAACCTGCACAAGCTCCGGAGAACTCAAAGAGAGGCTGCGCGAACTGCGAATTCTTAACATTCTGTGCCTTAGGAGCCACATTATCCTTATAACCCACATTGTGGTGGAGATAATCGAAGTTAGCCTGCTCAACCTCCTGGGTATCATAAAGCTTCATCACCAGGGCTTTTTCCTTGGCAGGGCAGATATCGGCGCAATTGCCACAACCCGTACAGTCAGCGGGAGAAACCTGTATTGTGAATTTGTACTCCTTGAAAGCTGCATTGCCCTGTACTTTCTTTATAGCTGCGGGAGCGGCCTTAGCCTCTTCCTCAGTCATAAGGAAAGGACGGATGGCTGCGTGAGGGCAAACATAAGCACATTGATTACACTGGATACAGTTATCAGGTTGCCACTCGGGAACAGTAACGGCAATACCGCGCTTTTCAAAGGCTGCAGTACCACTGGGGATTGTACCATCCACCATATCTCCGGCAAATGTGCTCACAGGAAGTGAATTACCATCCTGAGAATTGACGATGTCAGCTACATTTCGGATCCATTCGGGAGCAAGGCGGTTGTAGTTGGCATGTACGAAACGGCCGGTAGCATTGTTCCACTCCTTGGGGATTTCTACTTCGATGTATTCACCTCCACGGTCGACCGCGGCGTAGTTCATCTTGACGATATTTTCACCCTTGGTGCCGTATGACTCGTCAATTGCCCTCTTCATATGATCAACTGCCTCCTCGTAAGGAATGATGCCGGTGATCTTAAAGAATGCGGACTGAAGGATAGTGTTGGTCCTTCCTCCTAGACCGATTTCGGCGGCAATCTGTGTAGCATTGATCAGGAAGAGACGGAGTTTTTTGGCTACAATCTCTTTCTTCACAAAGTCAGGAATCCTATTGAAGGTCTCCTCGGTATCCCATAGGCTATTGAGGAGGAGTATACCACCCTTTTTAATGCCTTTAAGTACATCATATTTGTATAAGTATGAAGGTACGTGGCAAGCTACGAAATCGGGAGTTGATACGAGATAGGGAGCACGGATAGGGCTATCGCCGAATCTTAGGTGGGAACAAGTATATCCGCCTGACTTTTTAGAGTCATAGTCGAAATAACCCTGGCAATATTTAGAGGTGTTATCACCGATAATTTTAATAGTATTCTTGTTGGCACCAACAGTACCGTCAGAACCAAGACCATAGAATTTACACTCATATGTGCCCTTCTTTGCAAGAGAAATCTCCTCTTTAAGAGGAAGTGACTTGAAGGTCACATCGTCCACTATGCCAATGGTAAAGCCGTTCTTAGGCTCCCTAAGCTTGAGGTTGTCGAATACTGCGATAATCTGTGCTGGGCTGGTATCTTTTGATGAGAGACCGTAGCGGCCACCAACAACTAGGGGAGCATTTTCACCGAGATCGGCAGTAATTGCTTTGACATCCATGTAGAGAGGCTCACCGAGTGAACCGGGCTCTTTAGTGCGGTCAAGCACAGCAATCCTCTTAACGCTCTTAGGAAGAACCCTTAGGAAATATTTAGCTGAGAAAGGTCTGTAGAGACGTACTGTAATCAGACCAAGCTTCTCACCCTTGGTTTCGGCAAGATAATCTATGGTCTCCATTATAGTCTCACATACGGAACCCATTGCAATAATCACATTCTCGGCGTCGGGTGCACCGTAATAGTCGAAGGGGAGATAGTGGCGACCTGTCAGTTCGGTGATTTCGCCCATATACCTTGCAACAATGTCAGGAACTGCATCATAATAGGGATTCGCAGCTTCACGTGCCTGGAAGTAAACGTCAGGGTTTTGTGCCGTACCTCTGGTAACGGGCTTGTTAGGGTTCAATGCCCTTTCTCTAAATTTTGCAAGAGATTTATCGCTAACCAGCGGTTTGAGGTCTTCAGCTTCGAGCAACTCTACTTTCTGGATCTCGTGTGAGGTCCTGAAACCGTCGAAGAAATGTAAGAACGGAATGCTTGACTTGATGGCCGAAAGATGGGCTACAGCTGCCATATCCATTGCCTCCTGCACACCGGCAGATGCAATGAGTGCAAATCCCGTCTGTCTGGCGCTCATCACGTCGGAATGATCTCCGAAAATAGATAGGGCCTGTGCAGCAAGCGCACGGGCAGATACATGAAATACTGCTGGTAGAAGTTCGCCTGAGATCTTGTACATATTAGGAATCATCAGGAGAAGGCCCTGGGAGGCTGTGAATGTTGATGTCAGGCTACCTGCCTGAAGGGATCCGTGAACAGCTCCTGCTGCGCCACCTTCACTCTGCATTTCAGTAACTTTAACTGTTTCACCCCACATATTCTTTTTGCCGAAGGCTGCCCACTCGTCAATGTACTCTGCCATTGTCGAAGAGGGAGTGATAGGGTAAATAGCGGCGTGCTCACTGAAAAGGTAAGCAGCATGGGCGGCAGCATAATTGCCGTCACAGGTGATGAATTTTTTCTCTTTTGCCATTTGATTTTAATGTTTTTATATTGATTTGTCCCGTTTTTGTTATAAATCTTAACTTTGTGAAGGACTGTACCTTATTAGACCTATTTTTTAATAACAAAATTCAAAAATATGGATTTTATTTGGGATAAGAAAATTTAATGTCTATTTTTACTATTCGAACAAATTTCAATATCAATTTTAAGATTATGAAACGTACATTGATGATTATTCTTACCGCCTTTTTCGCTCTGAGCACCCAAGCCCAGGATGTGATCCAGCATAAAAAAGGTGAAGACATGACCCAGTATTTGCTTGACAGCATCAAATATGCCCTACCTGATTTCACGGCAGGTATAGTTGTATTCAAAGATGGACGTACCGCCAATGCCCCACTAAATATCAGTACCATCTCACAGAAACTCCTCTTTATTTCCCCCGATGGCGAAATACAGGAGGTTGTAAATCAGAACAATATAGACCGTGTATCAGTCAAAGGGCACTCGTTTGTTCAGACCACACAAGGATTTGTGGAGTTGCTCGACATGACGGGTGACGTGGTTCTCGGATGCGTAAAGAGAGTCAAATTTCTAGAATCGGAAAAGAAAGGGGCTTTTGGATCCTCCGCGGTAACTACATCCGTAACTACGGTAAGTTCTATTTCAACTGAAGGACAAAGATTTGAGCTTGCACAACATGTAAATACCCCCTACACCTACAGAGTAACTCCCTATCTGGGACGGAACGGCAAATTCAGTTACGCCACTAAGAAGTATATGATAAGGTGTTTCCCATCAAAGAAGGCTGAAATAGAAGCCTATCTCAAAGAACACAAAGTGGACTTTGAGAATTTGGATGATGTGAGAGCCCTATTTGAGTATCTCAAATAGAGGTCAGGCTACCACTGTAATTAAGAAATTGAAAACAGCTCTACATCCGGGGCTGTTTTTTTTATGAGCCCTTGAAGCACATTACCCGGACCAATTTCCGTGAATTGAGTCGCACCATCAGCCACCATATTAAGCATTATATCCACCCATCTAACAGGAGAGGTAAGCTGCATCAGCAGATTGGATTTAATCCGGTCAGGATCTGTGTTTGGCAGGGCATCCACATTTTGGTAAATCGGGCAGATAGGTGTAGAAAAAGGCGTTTTATCTATTGCTCCTGCCAGCTCTACACGCGCAGGCTCCATAAGGGGAGAGTGGAAAGCTCCACCCACCTGAAGCATCACACATTTGCGCACACCGGCCTCTTTAAGTGCGGCAACTGCACTTTCCACAGCGAAAGTCTCACCTGAAATCACCGTCTGTTGCTCGTTGTTATAGTTGGCAGGAACTACAACACCCTTAGTTTCACTACAGATGCGCTCCAGAAGGTCCGGATCGGCAGCTATAATGGCAGCCATAGAACCAGGATTAAGGTCACATGCTTTCTGCATTGCCTGTGCCCTAAGAGAAACCAATCGCAAACCATCCTCAAAACTGAGAGCACCTGAAACCACAAGCGCTGAAAATTCGCCTAGAGAGTGTCCTGCTACCATATTAGGAGCCGGCAGGTCGCTGCAAAGCGCTGCCACCACCGAGTGGAGGAAAACCGCAGGCTGAGTCACTTTCGTAGCCCTTAGGGCATCGGCATCACCCTCAAACATTATATCGGTAATTCTGAATCCCAGAATCTCATTTACCTGCTCAAAAAGAGCCTTTGCGCGAGCGGAGCTATTATAGAGCTCCTTCCCCATTCCTGGGTATTGTGCTCCCTGCCCGGGAAAAACATATGCTTTCATCATAATAAGGTTTTAATAACAGCGGCAAAGATAGAAAAAAGTAGAGAAATCAAGCCTTATAACCTGTTCCTCTCTCTTTCACCGGCACCCGTGCCTTTGTATTTGCTCTTTACGCTATTGAAGTTGTAGCGGATGGTAATGACCAACTCATTGGCATCGAGGCGCTTGCTCTCAAGTATCTGATACACTCCGCTATAGAGATGGGTGTTTTCCTCTCTGAGAGCAAAGAGATCTATACCCCTTAGTTCCACTATCAGAGCATCATTGAAGAAAGATTTACGCAGAGATATATCAAGTTGGTGCATTGGTTTGATCATCTCAAACGCTAAAATATGCCCCTTCCCCTGGAAATTGTAATCTACATTGAGCATAAAACCTTTGGGGAAAGTGAAAGTATTACCCAAAGCAAAAAGTAAAACCGGTTTTGTCAGTTCGACATCCTCTCCCAGATAGCTAAGCGTGAGCCACTGCTTATGAACACCAAGAGAAATACGGGGCGTCCAAACACCAATGGTTGGGTTAGCCGATACTCTTGCGTTAATCATGGGAAAATTTTTACCGTAGTTAATAGGACGAAGCACAATAATATTAGGCAAATCCGGTTGAGCCGTAGCTGCATTTATAATGGCATCCTTGAAAACCTGGTAGTTGACTGATAGCTGCATAAATTTCCAAACCGCAGATAAAGAGAGGTCTTGGCTTATTTGTGGCTTTAGTGTGGGATTTCCTCTGGAAATGCCGTACCTGCCTAAATAGGTGGATATACTGGTAAATTGGTGATAGAGGGGGCGACGGGCCTTAGCAGTATAACTCAGCTGTAACTGAACAGGTCCTGCAACTGCACTCAGCGATGCATAGGGAAAGAAATGGTTGTACTTACGGCTTCTCTCTCCATCTTCCTTGTCATTCTCAAAGAAACTGAAATCCACATGCTCATAGCGTACGCCTGCAGAAAAGGAACCAAAGGGAAGCGAACGGCTGTACTGCGCAAAAGCAGCGGCATTATGCTCACGTACTTTATTATCTACGTTGGGTACATAATTTTCAGGGTTGCGATAATCTTCCTCATATTCCGTCCAAGTATACTCACTTCCGGCAGAGAGATTCCCCCCGAACAACGGATATGTGAGCACGAGTTTAGAGGCCATAAGACGGTTTGCAAAGCCGTTGATGGTATGTACTTCGCGGCTCTCTTTCATTTCACTCCGCTCCTTAAACACTATGCTATCAAGCGCTCCTCCACTTTGAACATCGGCATTAAAGTCAATATTGAGTTCTCCAATAGTACCGTTGTAGTAAACGTTTGCCCGCTGAGTAACACCCGCGAAACTTTTACCATCCGCAGGTATTTTAACATTGTCATCGAGGATCCCATCTAAGTAGGTTTTTATATGAAGATCTTGCGTTGATCTGCCCCCCAAAAACGCAAAGGGATAGTAGCGGAATCCAACGGAATGGTTAGGATTGAACTGATAGTTGAATCCCAAGATGGGAGTCATTGTTCGTACTTTATTGCTATATGTCAACTTCTTTTGTAATTCCAGCATATTTTCTGACTGGAGACTCTGAGTTATCTCAGAAAAAGAGTCAGGGGCTGTTTTAATATAGCCCAGAGAGGCAAAGATGTCCAGATTGCTATATCTATAGTTGAGGTTGATCTGCTCCACCCAATCAAACTTGCCGTGATGGATATAGGTACTTGAACGGAGGTCAAAGCTTAATCCGTCACCCTGTTTCTTGATGGTTTTTATCCTGATTACCGACGTTGCTGAGGCTTCATAACGGGCACCCGGATTGGTAATCACCTCCGCCTCGAGAATATCTTCCGAGTTGAGATGTTCCAGTTCGGCATTATCACGCACCAGACGTCCGTTTATGTAGATCAAGGGAGTACCTTTGCCAAATACCTCGAAAGTGCCATTTTTGCGAATTACTCCGGGGAGTCTCTGGAGCACATCGTTTGCCGAACCGGCTTTAGAAAGCACACAGCCCTTTATAGGAGTGACAAATGCATCATCGCGGAGCTCCGTTTTGGGGAGTTGATTCTTAGCTAAAGCTCCGCATAATATCTGCGAACCGGGTTGCAACTGTATAGTGCCAAGATCGGCAAACTCTACAATGCCACATTTTGTATCATATCCGACAAATGATATCCGGAGCAGGTTCGATTCGTCAGTCAGATCAAGAGAAAAGAGTCCGGAAGTGTCTGTAACAGTACCATTGACATAAGTGGAATCTGCTTTTATAAGCACTACATTGGCATAAGCCAGCGGGAGATTGTTTTCGTCAATCACCCTGCCTTTAATTGTCTGTGGTAAATTCTGAATCTGTGCCTGGGTTACAAAGTTGGCAAAAAAGAGCAACAGCATAGCTGTCGCAAAGAGTGTCTTTTGGAATAACTGGTTCATAGATCAAAAAACAGTTGCTACTACTAAATAAGACGCATGTCTGTAAAAATTGTTGCAAAATATTATATTTTATATAATTGCTTGCCGGAACCTGCAATATAGAGTTAACTACTCTACCTTTCTTTGATGAGGCCATTGCGGTAGGCTTCAAGTAGACGGAGTAGGGCGGCAATTTGACCTCGAATCTCTTCTCCATTATCAGTATCATTGACAAGCATTCTCTCTTTGTTGAAATCCACAAAAAGGCGTGTCCCCTTAATTTCAACACCTTGTTCAATAGCCTGATGAGTAGACGTGAAAGGCTCATGCTGTACCAGTTGCATTCCCCGTGAATTGAATATAAGCGTATAGCCCGCAATACCAGTTTCCCCCTGATATGCGCGCGAAAAACCACCGTCGATAATCAGCATCTTGCCACCTGCACGGATTGGAGATTCTCCCTTAATAGTCTTAACCGGCACATGACCGTTAATTATATGACGATTAACACCCTTAACACCAAATTCATCCAAAATCATATCGCAGATTGATTCTTGCTCGCGAAGGATATAATAATGGCCTTTAGGTTCTTTGTGAGGCTCTTTGTCGGCAATAAAACAGCGTTCGAATGTAGTCATCTTTCCTTTGTCAAATGCTACCGAATCGGGACCGCACCAGATATACCACATGTAATCGACGGCAAAACTATGTTCCGGAGTACCCTGCTCTCCAAAATAAGCCTTTCTGATCAAACTATCCACTTTATCCATCAAAGCTTTCCCTTCATATGCTACTCCATCTATCTTCACACTTTTGAAACTGCCGTCAGAATTGAGAGGCATAGAAGCATGGAACATCAAATTACCATTGCGAACCAGATAGAGACTACCGTCACTTAACAGAAATTCAATATGTCTGCGAAGACGCTCACAATTTATAAAAGAGCGATGCAATTTGCCAACAAGCTCTTCTTCTTCAGGGGTAAGACGATAAGGATCAGCCGGGTCCACAGTAGGGAAATTGGTGTCAAGCATCGGATACTCTTTCCCGTATACCATGACTGTACCCTTCTCATAATTGACCAGGTGCAAAAGATTGCGATCAGCCATTTCGAACTCGGGTCGGCGCTTAATAATATCCGCTTCCAATTTGAACTGGATAATGGAAATGGCCTTCATCATCTGAGAAATCAGATGCGTACTCTTATCGCTATGTTTATCATCAGCAAACTTGAGACGTGGCTGGAAAGCGTCGCAAGGATCATTACCATAAGCTTCCATTGCAAATGTCGCCAACGGCACCAGATTTATACCATATCCATCTTCAAGTATTCTAAGATTGCCGTAGCGCAAACAGATACGTATTACATTTGCTATGCAACTGATGTTACCAACCGCAGCACCCATCCATAGGATGTCGTGATTGCCCCACTGTATATCCACATCGTGATAATTCATCAAAGTTTCCATTACAATATGAGCCCCCGGACCCCTGTCATATATATCGCCCACTATATGAAGAGAATCTATTACAAGACGCTGAATCACATCACAGAGAGTGATAATAAAATCGTCGGCCCTATCAAGTTCGATAATGTTGGAAAGGATATTATTGAGGTAAGCTTGCTTATTGGGGTCTGAGAGAGATTCGTGCATCAACTCCTCTATGATATAGGAATACTTTGGGGGTAGCGCTTTGCGCACCTTGGAACGCGTATACTTGACAGAGACTCTCTGGCACATTTTCACCAGTTGTATAAGGGTGACCAAGTACCATTCGTCAATATCGTCCTCCCTGGATTTGACAATCGCAAGTCTTTCTTCCGGATAACATATCAAGGTGCACAAGTCCCGTTTCACGCTCTCTCGCAATGTGTCCCCGAACTCATCGTTAATCTTGCGTTCTATGGAACCTGAAGCATTCTTCAACACATGGCGAAACGCCTCATATTCACCGTGAATATCAGTCAGGAAGTGTTCTGTGCCCTTAGGAAGATTGAGTATTGCCTGGAGATTCATAATCTCCGTACAGGCTTCTGCTATTGTCGGAAAACTTTTCGACAACAGTTTCAAATATCTGAGTTCATTCTCATCAAATGAGGCGTCGGAACTGTTCATTATTATAGTATTAAGGTTAAGTTAAAAAAATGCGGTATCAGATTTTTTCATTACATATGGCTATTACGCGTTCACGACGCACATCAGCTTCAGTTGCAATCAAAGCCGCCTCTGCCAGAAGGGCATCAGCCGCAGCACGCTCTTTTAATCCTGCAGCATTGATCTTGACATTGAGCCAGGCACCATGTACTGCCGACCAAACAGCAAGAGCTCCCACGCCGGCGTCTGACACGGAGTTAGGGTTGCCTTCAGAGGCCATAGCCTCCAAGAGATCAAAGGCAGAGAATGCTGTTTTCATCGTCTCCAGAGGCACGCGTGTAGCATAAAGTGTGGCATCTTGAATAGCTGCAGCTCGAGCTGCTTTCTCCTCATCGGAACCCTTGGGCAAGCTAAACGCCTCCATTATGCAATTGAAAGAATTCGTGTCCTCATCCACCAAGTGGAGCATCTGCTCTACAATCAGCTCTCCCTTCTCAGCCCATACCGAAAACTTCTCCCAATCGGCATCCCAACCCGGTTTATGGGAAGAGAGATTAGCCACCATTGTACCTAGTGCCGCACCCAGAGCGCCCATATAGGCTGAAACGGAACCACCGCCTGGCGCAGGAGATTCGCTCGCAGTCTCAAATGCAAAACCGGCGCATGTCATATCCACCAATTTACGAGGGGCTCCTGCCGCTTCCGCATCTTCCATCAAGTATTCTATTACCTTTTCACGAGGATTGAAGGGCTTAAGGTCATCCAGACCCATAGATTTTACTGCAATCTTGATAATCTCATCCTCTGAGATACCAAGGCTGCGTTGCTGTTTTTTAAGGTAATACTTACCAGCATCGATAAGCACCTTTTTGGGAATAAGACCCACTATTTCAGAGCCTGTCACACGGATTCCTCGGCTTTGTGCACTCCTGCATACTTCATCAAATGCCACGTGAACCGGTGTCTGCGAAATATCGGTCACATTCATCGATACCTGTGCTATGCCATACTCTTCGATAAACCATCCGATCGCTTTACAGCCTTTGAGAGTACCGGGGATCCAAACTTCTTTGCCATTTTCATCTCTTACTACCTTGCCTGTAATTGGGTCGCCCTCACGTTTTTTTCTTCCTTTTTCACGTACATCAAAGGCAATGGCATTTGCACGACGTGTAGAGGTAGTGTTGAGATTGTAGTTGATTGCCACAAGGATATTGCGCGCACCAATCATCGTACAGCCGGTGTGTGCTACTCTATCATTGAATACTGCGGGACCAAAATCGGGTTTCCAATTAGGATCCTTAAATTTGTCAGCGATACCCTCATATTCGCCGGCACGGCAATTTGCAAGGTTGCGTCTTTCGGGACGAAATGCCGCATTTTCGTAACAATATACAGGAATTCCGAGCTCCTCACCCACTCTTTTTGCCAGATCTCGTGACAGCTGGGCACACTCTTCCATAGTGATATTTGCAATCGGAACAAGAGGGCAAACATCTGTGGCGCCCATACGGGGATGTTCACCGTGATGGTGACGCATATCTATAACCTCTCCGGCCTTTTTGATAGCCTGAAAAGCCGCCTCAACAACTGCTTCAGGCGTTCCTACAAATGTTACCACTGTACGGTTGGTAGCTGCGCCCGGATCCACATTCAGAAGATTGACTCCCTCTATTTTCTCAATTTCGGCCGTAATCTGGCCAATAATCTGCATATCGCGTCCTTCGCTGAAATTTGGGACGCATTCGATGATTTTACGTGTCATTATAAGTTTTTAATAATAATATCTATTCGTTAGTAATCATATCCATTCATAACCATCTTGATCTGAGGATCAATTTCTGCCCTAAGTGCTTTGGGATTGAGTTCAAAATAGTGGTAAGGATAGAGAACGGCGGGTTTTATCGTATTAGCTGCCTTTACAAACTCGGCATCCGGCATTGTGTAGGGAAGATTTTTAGGAAGAAATGCAATGTCGATATCCTTGAGAGTTTTCATAAAGGGAATAAACTCGGTATCACCCGCAAAATAGACCTTAAAGCCTCCTAAATCGAGAATATACCCGTTACCAACTCCTTCAGGGTGGAAAGGCTGATCCTGGTCGTTTAGATTGTTGATATTATAGGCAGGGACAGCGGTGATTGTAACTCCATCCAGAGTACAGCTATCGCCATTCTTCAGTACCTCATAGTTATAATGTTTTCTAGGTACCACCGGAGGCACTACCAAGATGGTGTGATCTTGCACAATATGTACGAGGGCCTCCTCATCATAGTGATCATAATGGTCATGTGTGATTAGAATAAAGTCTGCGGGAGCCCTGCCTTCAAATGAGCAGACATCGCAATATGGATCAAGATACCAATTCTTGCCATTAATGGTGAAATGTACTGCGGCGTGGCCGAAGAGTTCAATCTTCAACTCGCCCAATGGTGTGTTGTAGCTCTTCATAATGGTATTTTTTTATATTTATAATTATATAACAATTTTTCCGTCAAGTATCAGATTCTCCACCAACGGCGTAGAAAAAGCATAGGGGATGAATTCCAACGAAGGAATCGGTCTCGTGATTATAAGTGAAGCCGCTTTGCCGAGAGTAATGCTGCCGTGTGTCTCTCCCAGCCCCATGGCAAATGCGCTGTTGAGTGTCGCAGCATTGATTACCTCTTCCGGAGTCATCTTCATTTTCATACATGCAAGAGCCATCATAAACTTCATATCTCCACAAGGACAGGATCCCGGATTGTAGTTGGTGGCAAGCGCCAGCGGAATATCATACTTCAGCATTCTTCGGGCATCCGGATACTCCATGTCGAGGAAAAAAGTAGCTCCAGGCAAGAGATTGGCTATGGTCTCCGACTTCTCCAGAACCTCAAACTGAACATCACCGGCAAACTCCAGGTGAGAAACCGAAGCGGCATCATATTTTACTCCAACCTCCACGCCTCCGGAAACGCTCATCTGATTGGCATGTACAGTAGCCTTGAGGCCAAAGTTGCTACCGGCAGCGAGTATCCTGTCACTATCCTCTTTTGAGAAGAATCCCTCTTCACAGAAGACATCTATATATTCGGCAAGATTTTCAGCAGCTACGGCAGGTATCATCTCTTCAATTATCTCTCTTACGTATCCTTCATGATTATCACGGTACCTCTCCGGGAAGGCATGCGCTCCCATAAAAGTCGCTTTCACCGTAAGCGGAGATTCCTCGGCGATGCGCCGTACTACGCGAAGCATCTTAAGCTCATCTTCTGTAGTGAGGCCGTAACCGCTCTTGATCTCAATAGCACCTGTACCGAAGTGCATAACCTCCTCCACTCGCACCATTGCCTGGCGGAAAAGTTCCTCTTCGGAAGTCTCATGCAGTAAACGGGCAGAATTTAAAATTCCGCCACCTCGAGCTGCAATCTCCTGGTAAGAAAGGCCACGGATCTTATCTATAAATTCAATTTCTCTGCTGCCGGCATAAACCAGATGTGTATGACAATCGCAAAAGGCCGGAAGCACTATCCTACCTGCAGCATCAATCACTTTATCAGCACTTCGAAGGAAGCTCTGAGGGAGCTCCAACATAGAACCGAAAGCAGCTATCTTTCCTTGCTCGGAAAGCAAAAAAGCATTATCAATTACCGGCAGGATATCCATGTTCGCACCTCTGAGTGGAGAGAGAGTCTGCTCCCTTACCTGCACTAATTTTCCTATATTTATGATCAGCAAAGATGACATGACCAAAATTTATTTCTGGTTTCTTAAGAATAGGATTGAGCGTCTTATATGGTGATACATCACCTCATCTTCGTCAATAAAAGGCACGGCATCGCGGTATTCGGCAACGAATTCCTCCAGTATAGGCGAGGTACGAAGCGGCCTTCGGAACTCCAATGCTTGAGCTGCATTCATTAATTCGATAGCCAAAAGAGACTCAACATTTTGTATTACCTTGACACATTTGGTAGCGGCATTGGCTCCCATACTCACGTGATCCTCCTGACCCTGCGAGGAGTCTATGGTATCTACGGATGCAGGAGTACAAAGCTGTTTGTTCTGACTCACGATGGATGCAGCTGTATAATGAGGTATCATAAATCCTGAGTTGATACCAGGGTGTGCTATAAGGAATGAGGGGAGTCCTCTTTTGCCGGAGATCAGCTGGTAGGTTCTCCTCTCAGAGATGCTGCCCAGTTCAGCCATAGCTATGGCAAGGAAGTCGAGATTGATTGCAAGCGGTTGTCCATGAAAGTTGCCAGCAGAGATGATCAAATCGTCATCCGGAAGGATAGTAGGGTTGTCGGTGGCTGAGTTAAGCTCGGTGATAAAGACTCCTTCGATATGCGAGAGCGCATCTTTAGTGGCTCCATGTACCTGCGGCACACATCTGAAGGAATAGGGGTCCTGAACATGCTCTTTGGGACGATCGATAATTTCACTGCCTTCCAAATAGATATTTATCATCTCCGCGGTTGTGATTTGTCCCGAGTGGGGTCTAATCTCGTGCACTCCCGGAGTAAAAGGCTCAATTCTACCGTCATAAGCATCAATGGAGAGAGCCGCAATCTTGTCGGCCAACGAAGAGAGTCTCTTTGCATGAAAGAGCGACCAGAGTGCGTGAGCCAGCATAAACTGGGTGCCATTTAGCAGAGCCAACCCCTCTTTAGATGAGAGTTTCAGCGGCTTCCAGCCGAAAATTGTTTCCAGTTCTTCTCCGGAATACCTCTCTCCACGATAATCAAAATCTCCCATGCCAAGCAAGGGAAGAGACATATTTGCCAATGGCGCAAGGTCACCGGAGGCTCCAAGAGAACCCTGGCTATAAACCACCGGTATCACTCCATAATTGAAAAAGTCCACCAAACGCTGTACAGTTTCCAGTCTGACTCCAGAGTAGCCATATGAAAGGGATTTAATCTTTAATGCGAGCATCAAGCGCACAATGTCTTCTTTCACTTCATCACCGGTACCGCAGGCATGCGACATAACAAGGTTTTCCTGAAGTTTTGAGAGGTCTGCAGCTCCAACTACCACATTGCAAAGGGATCCAAAACCAGTGGTTATACCATATAGCGGCTCAACCTGATTTTCCATCCTATTGTCAAGGTAATCACGACACCTTGTTATGCGTTCCATAGCCTCGTGACCCAACTCAATTCTGCAGTCCGGCTCCAATAGCGTCTTTACATCTGAGAGACAATGGATTTTCTCATCTATATAAAAAGTATGCATATATGATATTATTTGCTTTAGTTTTCCATTCGTAAACTACAATATTAAGATTTTTTTCCAGAATAATCTACCGTTCATAAAAAAAAGCCGGCAAAAAACCGGCTTTTTTCAATTTAGGAATCATCCCTGATCAGGTACGGCTATTAATAACCGGGATTCTGCTGAATATCGGGATTAGCGTTTATCTCATCAATAGCTATGGGAAGAATAGCTCTGAAGAATGTTCTGTCAATGGTCTTCTCACGATACTGTGAAGTAGTACCGAAGCCCCATGCATCATCCTCAAATGTTACCTTCCTATTCTGGCGCATCTGCTCGAAGAAGAGTTTACCCTCAGTAAGTAGTTCTCTTCTGTACTCATTGTAAACCGCATCTTCATTAATGGTTGAAGCGGTCCACTCAGCTCTATCGGGATCGCGCTTTGAAATAGCATTGAGATAGCTTGCAGCAGCACCCTTGTCGCTCTTGAGAGCACATTCAGCAGCAAGAAGATATACCTCCGAGAGACGGATAACCTTAATGTTTACTGCTGTGTATGTACTCTTACCGTCACCGGCCAGAGTGGGAGAACCCAAATACTTGTAGCAGCAATCGTCCCAGTCACTGCGCGCCTCTTGACCCCTTAAGTGGTCATAAGTCATGATACCCCAACGGATATCATTCTCACCCATGATGTTTTTCCAATATGTGCTGGCCATGAAGTAGCCATAAGCACTATTGTGTGCGTGTTCCCTACGACTGTAACGTACGCCGAGGGAGTTGACACCAAGGTCACCCTCATTTGGATACATCGCAAATTCGAAGATGGACTCGCTACCGAACTGTGTTTTCCAAGAAGCCACCCAGTTTTCAGGAGTATAAAGTGTATAAGCCTTACTGTCAATGATATTCTTGAAACAGGTCAGTGCAGATGAGAAGTTATCCATATACATATAGACCTTGCCAAGTATTGCCTGGTTACCGTAGTAATTGACATAACCGTTTGACTTGCTTTTTGAAAGTAGAGGAGCTGCTTTAGTGAGGTCTGCTACCACCTGGTCGTAAACCTCTTTCACAGTGTTGCGCTGAGGTTTTGCACCGGCATCAACCGGAGCAGTTACAACGGGAACACCGTAAGATGCACCACCATCCATGTTGTAAGGTTTGCCATAGAGACGAACAAGGTCAAAGTGAATTAGAGCACGGAGAGTGAGAGCCTGTCCAAGCATATTGTCAAGGCCGGTCGTACCCTCTTCTTGAAGAATCTCGATATTTTGAATAATATTGTTGGCCTGGAGGAGGCAATCGTAGCCCATGTTCCAAAAACCACTCTGTGCACCGCTTTCCACCCTGTGGGCAAAATAGTACATATTATCATCAAAACCGGCAGTATAGATGGTGAGGTCACCCCCCTTGGTATCACCATAAAGTACAAAGCCACGGCCGTAATAACTGGAAGATGTCATCTTGTTCATTAGACCGTTGATCATTACCTGAGCGTCAGCAGCACTGGTTATGCTGGTGGAGGAGTCTGCCTGGTTGGTGGGGGTCACATCCAAAAAGCCC
>JAPXOZ010000022.1:0-23425 GCA_033811195.1 Bacteroidales bacterium
AATTGAATTTAAGATAAATAAGCCCTTCCGGATTTTCCGAAAGGGCTGCAAATATAGTTATTATTATCGAATTGGCAAAAATTTGCCCCAAATCTTACTTTTTGGGGGCGTCAGCAAGTGCCGCAACCATGAATTTCCACCATTTATCCACAGAAGGGATGAATACCCTCTCATCGGGAGAGTGGGGAGATAGGATAGTGGGGCCACAGGAAATCATATCCCAGTTTGGATATTTGCTTCCAAGGATGCCACATTCCAGACCTGCATGAACAGCCGTTACTTCAGCTGCTTTGCCGAAGAGATTGAAATAGGTATCCTTCATGGTTTTCAGAATAGGAGACTTCATGTTGGGTTGCCAGCCGGAATAACCTCCCGACAGTGTAACCTCAGCTCCCGCCAGTTCGAATGTGGCGCGAATTGCCTCACTCAGATCCTCTTTTGCGCTGTCGATGGAGCCACGCATCAGACATTTTACAACTATTTGACCATCTTCTGATTTGACGATAGCAAGGTTATTGGAAGTTTCCACAAGGTCGGCCATATCGAGGCTCATTCTGTCAACTCCGTTAGAGCAGGCATAGACAGCTTTAGCCATCTTGAGAGCCACTTGACCGCACATCATATTCTTTCCTTTACTCTTTTCCAGAAAAATCTCAATATTGGGGTCTATGTTAGCGTACTCATTCTTAATCTTGGCTAAAACCGAATCAACTATGGCTTGAAGTCCTTTGACTTTTGAAGGAGGTAGAGCTACTACTGCTACTGCCTCGCGTGGGATAGCATTGCGTAGGTTGCCGCCCTCTATTGAGACGAGCTTGGCCTTCAGATCCCTCAATGCGGGAAGCAGTACTCGCATCATCACTTTGTTTGCATTGCCGCGGCCTTCGTGAATTTCCATGCCGGAGTGGCCTCCTCGTAGTCCTTTGACATGGATTGCCAATACTTCGTGTCCCTTGGGAAGAGGTTTCTCTCTATATTTGAATACTGCAGTGGCATCGAGTCCACCGGCGCATCCCACATAAAGTTCGCCTTCGGTCTCAGAATCGAGGTTTATAAGAATATCGCCCTTCAATATACCCGGTTTGAGTCCTCTGGCACCGGTCATTCCGGTCTCTTCATCTACTGTGAAGAGTGCTTCAACGGGTCCATGCACAAGATCGTCAGCCTCCATAACTGCCATTGCTAAAGCGCAGCCGAGTCCATTGTCAGCTCCGAGGGTAGTACCGGTAGCATAAAGCCAATCACCATCCTCTTTGTTTACGATACGGGGCCGGATAGGATCCTTTTTAAAGTCGTGTACTGTGTCATTGTTTTTCTGAGGCACCATATCTATATGTGCCTGCAGGATGATGCCCATCCTGTTTTCCATACCGGGAGTAGCAGGCTTACGAATTATTACATTGCCAATTTCATCCTTGATAGTCTCGAGACCGAGGTCCTTGCCAAATTTTTCTAGGAATTGAACTGCTTTGCCTTCGTGTTTCGAAGGTCGGGGAATTTGAGTGAGAGAGTAGAAGTGTTTCCACACTCTTTGGGGTTTGAGATGAGAAAGAGTCATACTGTTTTAAATTGATTATTAAATAAATGAATAGATTATTTGCTGATAAGAGTCTCTATGGGGAAAGAGTGTACTGTGCCAAGCTGGTAAATGGGTACTCTAGTCTGGAGTAGCACTTGTTGCCCATCGAGAATGCGCGCAGTGACTGTCGCTGGTATTCTGTAGTATATCATTTGACTTCTACTTCTGCCGGCAGCAGCGGCTGCGGCCTGTTGGATGGTGGTACTCTTTGTCCCCTCGTCAAGGATAAGTTCAAGAATAATTGGTCTTCCTGACATATTGGAGGCGGGAATGAGTCCTTGAGTCTCAGAGATACGGAAAGCCACATAGATATGCTTGTCATTACCGGCCTTTGGTACCACATCGAAACTCATCTTCTGAATCGAGGTCTCAGTGATACCGAAGAAAAGAGTGAGGTACTCCTGTTCAAGACGGTTTATCTCTTCGATTGCAGCTCCTAGGGCTTCTCCGTTGAATATGGCGTCAGTGTCACCGGTTATAATTTCCACACGTTTACGACGTAAGTTAAATATACTGTTAGCTACCTCTTCGGCCTTCTTTTCTATGGATTTTTCTACTACCTGTCTTTGTTCGACGGCTACTCTCTGGAAGCCGCTCTCAGTCATCACGCTCTTGTACAGAGTAGTAGTTGCACTTGTAAGGTTACCCTCCACGCCTTTTCCGGCAAATTTGTCATTGGCAGCGATGGAAGGGAATCTCCAGGCCTCAGGCTTACCGGTATAGCTATCAGAGGCAATAATCAGCCCCTGTGAACAGAACTGCAGAAAGTTAGCTGCAGCAATGTTTTTGCCTGATAAATTAATTGCAATGCGACCGGTAGCGTCCGCCTCTATATATGGATGAAATTGTATGGAACTCATATTGTAGGAAACTGAGTTTTCCGTTCTTGCAGCTGTACCTAGATATTTTTGAGCGTATTGCGCATAGGGTCCTGCTATAAATGTCTCCTTTTGTGCCTCAACCACGAGATTAATTGAAGTGCTCGGAAGAGAATAGATCACTAATCCGTCAGGAGTCGCACCTGTAGGTGCTTGTGCCATCATCTGACTGCTGCAGAATAACAGGGTCGCCAGTGCGGTAATCACGATTTTCTTCATAAGAATTGACTTTTCGAGTTAACAAAAAGTAAATATACGATTTTTTTTATATTTTTGCCGCATTGTTTGATTAAACTAATACAAACCAATAATAACGAAAAAACTATTTATGGGACAATTCTTCACAAATCTATGGCTTCATAACCGCACTATGGTTATCCTCATAGCCATTCTTATTGTTGTCATTCCGTTCCTCTTGTTTTACCTCGCCAAGGCTAAAAAAGAGCACCCTAAGGGTCTAATAGCTGCTGCGTTGAGTAATATGGGCGAAAGGTTTGGTTATTACATTATGAACGCGGTACTACTGCTCTTCCTTTGTTCCAAGTTTGGAATAGATGACTCCGTAGCAGGCTGGATTTATGCCGTGTTCTATTTTATCATCTACATCTTCAGTCTTCCCGGCGGTAGGATTGCGGACAGGTTACAGAACTACAAAGGCACTATTATCGCGGGTCTTGTGGTTATGGCAGTAGGTTACTTGCTCCTTTCCATTCCGATTTTCGGAGAGACCAGAGGTGTCAACGCCATCCTCGTGTTCACTTGCTTTGCGTTGCTTTTGATTGCATTCGGTAACGGACTTTTCAAAGGAAACCTTCAGGCTATCGTGGGCCAGATGTATGACAACTTTGAGGAAGAAGCCGCCAAGAAGGGCCCTGAAGCTCTTGCGTTGGCCAAATCGAAACGCGACAGCGGTTTCCAGATTTTCTATGTGTTTATCAACATCGGTGGTGTAGTTGCCCCTTTTGTTGCTCCGCTGCTGCGTAGTGCCTGGTTAAAGCTCCAGGGTTTCACCTACAATGCGGACCTTCCGCGTCTCTGCCACAAGTTTCTTGACACCAACGGTGCACTGTCAGAGATTGACAGCGCAAACATTGCCACACTTGCCGAGAGCGTAGGTCATACAGGCGTGGTTGACGCTGCATTCTGTGACCAGTACCTCAATATTTTCAACACAGGTGTACACTATTCATTCTTGGCTTCCGTGTTTGCAATGATTCTTTCCCTGACTATCTTCTTAATAGTAAAGAAGAAACTTCCTACACCTGTAAAAAAGGACAAGAAAGAGGTTCAGGACTATACTCCCGAAGAGAGAGCAGCCAACGCAAAAGAGATCAGACAGCGTCTCTATGCACTTTTTGCAGTTCTTGGTGTTGCAGTTTTCTTCTGGTTCGCATTCCACCAAAACGGTCAGTCACTCTCAGTATTTGCACGTGACTTTGTCTCGACGGCTGCTATTCCACCCGAGATATGGCAGTGTATCAATCCATTCTTTGTGATTACCCTTACTCCGATCTTAATGTTGCTATTTGCTTCATTTGCACGCCGTGGTAAGCCGGTATCAACACCGAGGAAGATTGCAATCGGTATGTTCATCGCTGCTTGCTCCTATATCTTCCTGATGATTGTTGCTATGTATAAGCACTATCCTTCTGGATACGAGTTCGCAGCTCTCAGTGAGGCTGTGAAGGCATCGATGAAGGCCAGTCCGTGGGTACTTATCGTGACCTATTTCTTCCTCACGGTGGCTGAGCTCTTTATCTCGCCTCTGGGAATCTCATTTGTGACAAAAGTGGCTCCGCGTCATCTCCAGGGTATTTGCCAGGGTCTGTGGCTTTCCGCTACGGCCGTAGGCAATCTCTTTATTGCCCTCGGTGTTACCATGCTTAACACTTTCCCTCGTCAGTGGGAGACTTGGGCTGTATTTGCTGTATTCTGTCTCGTCTCGATGGCAGTTATGGCAGGTATGGTCAAATGGCTCGAAAAGATTACAGCGTAGTCTGATTTTACTTATAGATACGAAAAATGCCCGACTGTTCGTTGGGCATTTTTATTTGTGGCACTTTGTATCAACTTTATTACTAATAAAGTTCTTTGTTATTTATTTCAACTTATGAGATTATTTGTTGGAATATTAAAAAATAGATATCTTTGTGATATCAAAATGATATTAATATTTTAAAGAAATGAAACAAGTTCAGGAAAAATTCATCACTCCTTCAAATGGCTGGATGATGTTGTTCGTCTCTATTATTGGCATTGCCGTCTGCATAGTGGTGCCTGCTATATTCCTCAGCAAAGGTGCAAGTGATTGGTGGGGATTACTTTTCGTTGTTTCCACATTCTTTTTTATCCTCCTATCGGGTTTGACCATTGTTAATCCGAACGAGAGCAAAGTGGTGCTCTTTTTCGGTAAATATGTCGGAACAATCGTGGACAATGGATTCTTTTTCGTCAATCCTTTCACCAAAAAGACCACTGTTTCCCTAAGGGCACGCAATCTCAACGCCGATCCCATAAAGGTCAATGATAAGATGGGTAACCCGATCATGATCGGCATTGTGCTCGTTTGGAGGGTTAAAGATACATTTAAGGCCTCTTTCGAAGTTGACAATTATATAAAATTTGTGGATGTACAGAGTGAGGCTGCAATCCGTAATCTTGCCGGCTCATATCCATATGATAACCTCGAGGATGAAGAAGCTGCCATTACTTTGCGCAGCGGTGGCGAAGAAGTTAACGATTTGCTCGAGAAATCTCTCCAGGATCGCCTGAACATTGCAGGCATTGAGGTCATGGAGGCACGTATCAGCTATCTTGCGTATGCTCCGGAAATTGCCAGCGCAATGCTTCAGCGTCAGCAGGCAACAGCTATAGTTGCTGCACGCCACAAAATCGTGGAAGGTGCGGTAAGTATGGTTCAGATGGCACTCCAGCAACTCTCCGATAAAGAAATTATTGAGCTGGATGAGGAGAAGAAGGCTGCAATGGTGAGCAACCTAATGGTAGTTCTTACCTCGGATAGAGCTGCGACTCCTATAGTCAATGCAGGCTCACTTTACTAATAATAACTTATTATGGCCAAAGAGAAAAAACCATTTATCCTCAGGATAGATCAGGATAAATTGGCCGCCCTCGAAAAATGGGCGGCCGATGAATTCCGCAGTGTCAATGGCCAGCTGGAATATATTATCACCGAAGCCCTCCGCAAGTCAAAACGACTTAAAAAGGGTAAAAACGAATAGCCTAACATCGTCCTAAAATGTCCTACCTCTCACCCAAAAAGAAAGAAAACATAGGCCTTTCGCCTTACGATCTTAAATTTCGTGGACGAAAACGAGCCGATAAAGTACGTATAACGGTTTTCGATATAACACCGGAAAACGTTACCGAAACTCAAATACACTCCTTGGAAGAACTTTGCGTATATCGCGACTCTCACTCAATTACCTGGATCAATGTGGACGGATTGCACAACGAACAAATCATTGGAGATATTTCCACTATTTTTTCCATTCCTGCATATATCCTCTCCGATGTGATGGAGCCATCGTCGCGTCCGCAAACAGAGGCATTTGACAACGGTTTTTTCGTCTCGATAAAAATGTTGGAATTCGATGATAAAAAGAATACCATCGGGGTGGATAACCTGAGCTTAATTGTGATGGACAGAATTCTTATCACATTTCAGGAAGAGGAAGGTGATGTGTTTGATCCTGTTCGCGACAGAATTCGCAAACACACGACTAAGATCCGTACGTCGGGAGCCGACTATCTGGCTTTTGCACTGCTGGATGTGGTAATCGACAATTACATCTATATTTTGGGGACCTATGGCGAAAAGGTGGAAGAATTAGAGGGGAAACTTATTCTGAATATTAGTAAAGAGACCCTTAAAATCATCAATTCATTTAAGCACGAACTAAATGATCTGCGCATAAACATAAAGCCGGCCAAAGAGATGGTGAATAGCCTGGTTAAGCTGGATACGGAACTGATACAGGAAGAAAACCAGAAGCATTATAAAGAATTGCAGGATAATATCAATCAGGCGGTAGATTTACTGGACTATTATCGTGAAGTGCTTTATGACGAACTCAGCATGTATCATTCTGCCATGAGCACAAAACTGAACGACACAATGAAATTGCTCACCATTTTTTCGGTTATTTTCATTCCGCTTACGTTTATCGTAGGCGTTTATGGAATGAACTTCAGCAATATGCCCGAACTCCGCACACATAATGGCTACTTTATCGTGTGGGGAGTTATGTTGGTCGCCGTGCTTGTGATGTTGTGGTACTTTAAAAAGAAGAAATGGTTCTAGAGTTAGTTCTGTTATTCAACCTCATCCTCAATTACCTGAAGTAAACAGGCGTACGGAAAACCCTTTATTATTATCTCCACTCTTCGAAGTTGCATAGGTGTCTCTGAAACCCATGATTTTTCCGGATGTCGAGGACCAGAAAGCACCGCCTATCCCCACATCGCCGGGATCGTCACTATTTCCACTTGCAGGGAAGTAACGAACAATATCATTCTCCGTGTTGGTGCTCCAGAATAATGCATCAGCGATTTGATCAACGGTAATAGTTTGTCCGTACACGCTGCGGCTGGTAATTTTTAAATGACAGTTGTTGGTGTTCTTACCGGTATATTCATACTTCCAGGCCGATATTAGGTGAGTGCCCTTGTAACGTAGGGCATAGGTGGTTGTATCAGCGGAATTATTTCGGAAATCACTCGTCATTGTGTAAATATTACCCGCGACAGTTACAGTCTCAGATCGATTATCATAAGAATTATTGACGCCGTAATAAACCCAAGCAGTTGATGGCGCAATAGAGGACCACTCTTCAAAGCTGGGCAAGTGGTAACGCTGCCCGCCTATTGTAATATTGCCGAATTGAGTCACGGCATTGTTATAGTTAAAGTATCCGCTTATATTACAGGCGGTCAAATCGCCCACGAAATTATCACCTGCAGGATTTATGTTATACTCGGCAACATAACTGAGCGGATTGGCCGTAGGTGTAAACGTATGGTCAGTAAAGAACAATGAAGTGCCATCCCACACGGCAAATAGGTGATACGCCTTACCTTTCTGCAAGGCGGAAGCACGGGCAGGCTTAATGTTATCGGAATAAATGTCCCCCATATTCTTAGTTGCCATTTTCAACCTTACCGCGGGGGTATTAATATCTTTAGGCATTACCCATTGCACGCTTCGCCTCGTTTTTCCGGTAGAAATTCCTATATTTATATCTGGAAATAACATTTCCTGCTCATTTGCGACCTGCTTACCAATCAGATCATAAAGAGGAGCCATAAGTGGATTTTCGCCCAGGTAGTCGTAAAACCATTGATTTACTCCAACAGCTCTTAAAGAGGTGTGACTGTTAAAAGTAAGGGAATCTTCTGAACTATTCTTAATGGTGAGGCAGTGAAATGTTCCCAAATGCTCGAAGTTAATATTACCGATTGAGGCTCCTGCAGCAATTTCCACCTCGCCCGCTATGGGTGTGGGCAATCCCTCTACGTTTAAAAACGGTCTGGGAAAAACTGCTACATTTATTTTACCGTTAGTTTCATCGAAGACAGCATAACTATTACTAAGTATATCGTGAAGGGCGTAAAGCGTGTATGCATTCTGAGTATCAATTCCCTCCGGAATATTCACGGTAAAGCAGGCACTTTTTCCGTCAGCGGAAATGGCGTCCTGGGTTAATGTTACGGGAGTTCCCTCTTTAATAACATTCCCTTGTTTAAAGAAGAATTTTAGCTGATCGTTTACCGCCCATTTAATTATAATGTCCAGTCCACCTTCTTGATGTCCAAGGCTGATACGGGTTTTTGGAGATTCACTCGGTACGGATGCCGTTATCAAGAGTTTGCGCCCCTCCACTTCAGGTGTGGGTTGCTCGTATGCAATCTCATTTTTAGCGCACCCCGCAATTAAAAGGAGTGCTGCTGCTATCCATATAAAGTATTTATTTTTCATATCTCTGTTCTTTTATACGTGCATGATCTTTTAGAATAGATTTGGTCACATGTTACCAATATTCACCGTCAACATCAGTTACTTTTCCACTTTCTGCAGCATCACCTCCCCAACTTATCGGAATGAAACTTCTATTGACCACGTTGGCACCGGTGAAACAATCGGTAATCGTCCATGTTGTTCCCTCTCCACCTCCGGTAAACCCCCATAATTTAGGAGCGGTGCCGGTTGGCGTCATGTAATCTGTGCCTACATTTTTAAAACATCTTTCGAAGTTCATCGCTCTACCTTCAAAAAAGCCGGGGTTTGTCTCCGGGTCCGGAAAAATATCCGCCCTTAATTGCAGTTTTGTGCATCCCTGAAAACACACTCTAAAATTCGTTGCTATCGTATTATATTTGAAGAGGTCTGCCGGAAGAGAAGTTAATCCGATGCAACTCGTAAAGCAGAAATCGAAATTTGTTACCTGCGTATTGTACCTGAACAAATCCGTCGGAAGAGAGGTTAATCCTCCGCAGGCTCCAAAGCAGTGTCTGAAATTTGTAACCTGTGTGTTGTACCTGAACAAATCAGCCGGAATAGAGGTTAATCCGCTACATTTGAAGAAGCAGTCTGAGAAGGTTTCTGCTTGCGTATTATACCTGAACAGATCTGCAGGAATAGAGGTTAATCCGTTGCAGTCTCCGAAACATAACATGAAATTTCGTGCTTGTTTATTGTACCTGAACAGCCCCGCCGGAAGAGAGGTTAATCCTCTACATATAGTGAAACAGCGTTTAAAGTTATCTGCTTGTGTATTGTACTTGAACAGTTCCTCGGGAATAGAAGTTAATCCGTTGCAATGAAAGAAGCAGTCGCCGAAATCTGTTGCTCCCATATTGGGGAATGGGTCTAATATGGAAGTCAATAAATTGTCCCCAGCTTGGGTGTCCCCGTTGTAGAATATGATTTGCGGCATCTGTTTAACGGAGGGTTCAACTTCATTTGAGGCTATGGTAATGGTATAATTGCCGGCGTTGTCATATGTATGCGAAGCAATGGTTTTTGCAAGCAAAGAGTCTTTCTGGATGGTTGTGTTTGGTTTCCCATCTCCCCAGTTAATCGTCAGATTGGCGGGGCTGGTGGAGGAAGATTCCTTTTGCCATATCTCGTACAGCTGACTTGCCTGATCGGTTTTAATGGTAAAGCGGAATTCAGTTTTAGCATCTGTCCAACCTCCGGTTATGGTAGCGTAGTAGCGCTTTCCGGCTTCGTAGGTCATGCCGCCGGTCTTGGTCGTGTTGGTGCTCCACTCGAATGACGCTGCGTTACCAATCAATGTAATCTTCACCTTTCCATTTGGACCAATCTTCATCACGGTAGGGTCAAAAGCGAGGTAAACGGTCATTTGTGAGCCTGGTATAACCAAGTCGAAGCCAGCCAGATCGAGGATTGCTGATCGGGTTTTCTCTCCCGGTACGGTTTCCACCGTCCAAATCAGTTTTTTGAGGCTGCCTGTCGCCGGTAGGGTGACTACAAATTTTATGATGCTGCTCTGTAAGGTTAAGTTAAAGGTTTGATTGATTGCATTGGCAACAGTATCTTTTAGAAGCAGCTTGCTGCTGATATGTCCCGTCAGACTTTGTCCACTCTGTGTTTGTTGCCAGAAGTTATCAGGAAGTTGCATATTGCCGTTGTCATCCAGCGTGATTATGTTTCCTGGATAATAAGCTTTGTAGGTAGTAGCTCCATCTACCGCCGTTCCCGAAAATTTGTTATCGGTTCCCGTATAGCCAAATTTAGAGCTTCCTTTATAAGTCGTGCCATCATATCCGGCCAGCAGAAGTGTATCGCCGTTTTGCCACGAGAGTGTGCCACCGCTGCCAGGGGTGTCAGAGTCCGTGTATGCAACGCGGGTTTCCGGTGGGATTGAGGCCCTAATTGTAACGAGCTTTCCCTCTTGCTTCGCAGGTTCGGGAAGAGGTTCGCGTGTGCAACTCGCTGCTAATAGTGCAAGCAGTACACAACTAGAGTAGATAGATAGTTTCAATTTCATACCTGTTTGTGTTTTGGCAAAAGTATAGAAAATAGTACCCGAAAAAAGATTTAGTTTCAGAGAATAAAGGTAGGATTATTTTAAATATGATGAAATATTTTGCGAAAAAGTTTTGAGTCACGAGGTGCAAGTGGCGGAGTATGATGTACGGGGTGTTTATGGAGTTAGTAATTCAATACTATAAAAACACTTATCCGGAACCAATTACTTATAATTAAGAACTATGAAAATTACTCAAAACTAGATGCTTTTAATCGGGATTATAGAATATAAACTTACTCAGAACTCAATATTCCCGACTCAAAAAAAATCCACCGTGAGGTGGATTTTTTGTAACTATTTTAATATTCTTCTTCGTCGAAGAAAAAGTCATCTTTTGTGGGATAATCGGGCCAGATGTCTTCGATGGAGTCATAAGCCTCTCCGTCATCTTCGAGTTCCTGCAGATTTTCGATAACCTCCAGAGGTGCACCCGAACGTGTAGCATAATCAATCAATTCTTCTCTGGTTGCCGGCCAGGGAGCATCTTCAAGTTTCGATGCGAGCTCTAATGTCCAATACATATCTATCCTGAGTTTTAATGGTTTCTAAAAATGGGCTGCAAATATATATAAAAATATATATAACAAAAAACTATTTTTAAGGAATCCAGTAATCATCCTCGTGTCCGGAGTGATAACACAGGTAACGGGCCAGAGTAAAAAGGTAGTCTGAAAGGCGATTGACGTATCTGATTGCAACCAGATCCTGTTCACTTTTATCTTCAATCTGCACGGCCATTCTTTCAGCTCTACGACATACCGTACGGGCGATATGGCATTTTGAAGAGAGTGCAGGAGAGGAGGGGAGGATAAATGCTTTCTGGGCGGGAATAGCATCGGTCATTCTGTCTATTTCCGACTCAAGAAATGAGATTTCAGCTTCATCCAACGGTTTAAGTTTTGCAACCTTATGGTCAGAAGCCAGGTGTGCGGAAGCCTGCATCAGGAATATTTGTATGCGTCTCAGCTGGAAATTCTCGCTTACCTCTGAGCGCAGAAGTCCGAGCCAGGAGATCAGTTCGTCCATATCGCCGTAGGCCATCACTCTCCGGTGCGCCTTGCTGACACGTTTTCCGCCAACCAGTGAGGTAGTACCGTCATCGCCTTTTTTTGTGTAGAGTTTCATTTCAGGTATTATTATGTTTGTTTACTATCCTCTTTTTCCGAAGCGGATTTTGAATGTCCGATCCTATCTTGCCATCTATCATCCGCACTATGCGATTTGCATGACGAGCTATATCCTCTTCGTGAGTCACTAGGATAATGGTATTGCCCTGTCTGTGGATTTCTCCGAAGAGCCGCATCACATCCTCCGAAGTTGTGGTGTCAAGGTTGCCCGTCGGCTCGTCTGCGAGAATAATTGAGGGGCGTGTGACTAACGCTCTGGCGAGTGCAACCCTCTGTCTCTGGCCTCCCGAAAGTTCGTTTGGCTTGTGCTCCATCCTATCTTCCAATCCTACTGCTGCCAGTGACTCACGCGCCCTTCGCTCCCGTTCTTTGCGCGGAATTCCGGCATAAGCCAACGGCAGTGCCACATTTTCAAGCGCGGTGTACCTCGGTAGTAAGTTGAATGATTGAAATACAAATCCTATCTCGCGGTTTCTTATACCTGCCAGGTCATCATCATTCATCCCGCTGATGCTCTGTCCATTGAGACTGTAAATGCCCTCCGAAGGGACATCGAGGCATCCGAGTATATTCATCAAAGTGGACTTGCCTGAACCTGAAGGCCCCATTATCGCCACAAATTCATTTTTTCCGATAGTCAAGTCAACCCCGTCAAGTGCCCTGACGGTCTGGTTCCCCATTTGATAGTGCTTTTTCACTCCTTCCGTCCTGATAATCTCTTTCCTCATCTCTCTGCCCTTTATTTTTAAAATAATATTCCTTCAAAAGCCTGACGGCCCTGAGACCTTCATCACCCAAAGATAGGGAATATTTATTGACGAACATCCCTATATGTTGTTTAAGTACATTTTCTGAAATTTCCTGAGCGTGCGCAGCTACATAATTTGCTGAGGCCTCAGGATGCTCCATTGCGTGGATGATGCTCTTACGCAGCACTCTTTCAACCTTCTGTGCAAATTCCTCCCCGAGATTTCGTTTTACGGCAATTCCACCTAGGGGGATTGGGGCTCCGCTATTCTTTTGCCACCAACTGCCAAGGTCGCACACCAGCTCCAAACCCTGCTCAGCATAGGTGAAACGGCTCTCATGAATCAGTACCCCGAGATCACATTCTCCAGAAAGAACACTTGCCCCGATATCTGAGAATAGCATCGGAACTTTGATCCCGCGCCCTTCAAAAGCCAGATCATAGAGCAATGCGCCGGTGGTATATATTCCCGGAATGGCTACTTTTGGCTTCTTTAGTGATGCAGCGGCTTGATTACCTGCTTTGCAAACACACAACGGTCCGCAGTCGTATCCAAGCGCAGATCCGCTATCTAACATTCGATAGTGCTCCATAACATTGAACCAACCATGGTAACTCATCTTGGAGATATCGTAAGTGCCGGAAACAGCACTCAGGTTGAGATCCTCTACATCAGATAGGGTAACATCAAAAGAGAGTCCCTCGGTATCGACGAGTCCCTTTACCATAGCATGAAACATAAAGGTGTCGTTGGGGCAGGGGGAGTATGCGAGAGAGACCTTCATTAACGCATCCCTCCGCCAGCTTTTGCAGCCTTTGCAAGTAGTTGTATGCAAGTGCTCTCAAGTGCGGAGAATGCCGACCGGATATCCCAGCGGCTCTTGTCACGTTGGCCGACCTCATTGGAGACCGCACGCAACTCGATAAAGGGTGCGTTTTCCATCAGGCATACATAAAAGAAGGCTGCTCCTTCCATACTCTCAATATGGGGTGCAAAAACTTCCAGGCGGCGGAGATTCTGCTCTCGAATGCCGGTTAAGGTCTGAAACGTGATACCGGTCGCATCCTTGACTCCCTCAAGAGGGCCTGTAACCGGATAAGGATCGCGTACCTTAAGTAGGCCGTCAACAAAAGGTAGGGTATTGGCATCAAGCATCGCATAGTCGAAGAGGGTTTGGAATCCTCCACGCGTTTCAATGCCCATATCACCGAATTGCTCCACCGTTATATAAGCCACGCTTCCGATAGGGAATTCCTTTGAATAACTACCTGCGATACCGATATTGACCACCAGATCGTATGGCTCTCCTCCGGAAAGGAGTGCCGAATCGAGGATTTTTGTCAGGTTGTAGCAGGTGGCTGCTACCCCAATACCCGTCACTGCAAACTCCACCTTTAGCAGTGCGGCATCCGCAGGCGGGATTCTTTCGTAAGCTATTTCTGCGCAATGCAGCTCCTCTGCAGTCGCAGCTGTAAATAATATCCTCATAGCGGGCACTAAAATAGTCATTAGTTAGAACTTATTCAAATATTATTTGTAATATTGCTTGTTATAAAACTTGAAAATGGAATACGATAAAATAGAAGAATTTGATGCAGAAGTGACAAAGCAGCTTGCTTTACACTACAAGGAGATTTTGAGATTACTGGGAGAAGACCCTACCAGAGAGGGACTTATAAAAACTCCCGAAAGGGTTGCACGTTCGATGCAGTTTCTTACCAAAGGTTATGAAGAGGATGGTTCGGCGATCATACAGTCTGCGATGTTTCGGGAAGAGTACCAACAAATGGTAGTAGTTAAAGATATTGAACTCTACTCCATGTGCGAACATCATATGCTTCCTTTCTACGGCAAGGCTCATATTGCATACGTTCCTAATGGCTATATAACAGGTCTTAGCAAGATAGCACGTGTGGTAGAGACTTTTGCCCGTCGTTTACAGTTGCAGGAACGCCTTACTGTTCAGATCAGGGATTGTATTCAGAATAACCTGAATCCTCTGGGGGTAGCAGTAGTAATAGAGGCATCCCATATGTGTATGCAGATACGCGGAGTCCAAAAACAGAACTCTGTTACCACTACATCCGCATTTACCGGCGCTTTTCTTAAGGACAGCCGTACGCGCAACGAATTTTTTGACATAATTGGCACTAAACTGCATTAGTTTGGGGTGCAGGGTGCGAGTTGTGCGGTGCGGGCACGAATAATTAATAATTTAGAGTATGAAAATAGTAATAGCGGGGGCAGGTGAGGTTGGAAGTCATCTTGCAAGGATGCTAAATGACGAATACCACGACCTTATAATTATTGATGAGAACGAAGAAAATCTAGCTCACATTAGTGAAAACATGGACGTTCTAATTGTCCAGGGCAATCCTACTTCCATTAGTGTTCTTGCTGAGGCAGGAGTGGAGAATGCGGACCTCTTTGTAGCTGTAAGTCCTGCGAAGGATCAGAACATCAATATCATTTCTGCACTTTTGGCCAAACGGATGGGAGCTAAAAGAGTTACGGCACGGATCAATAATGATGAATACCTCGATTATCAAAACAAATTCCTATTTAAGGAACTTGGTATTGACATGCTTTTTTATCCTGAGAAAAGCGCCGCGGACGAGATTGTGGATCTTCTCAAGAAATCGGAGTTGTCGGACTTTGTGGGCTTTGCCAACGGACGTTTGCAGTTAGTCGTTATACGGCTAGAAGAAGGAGCTCCTCTTGTGGGCAAATGTCCTGCCGATTTTGATTACCCTGCAGAAGACCTTCCTTTTAGGACTGTAGCTATTGCCCGGGGCGATGAGACCATCATCCCGCATCGGGAGACCATATTCAAGGTCAACGACCTGGTCTATGTTATCGCACGCAAGGAAGCTGTTAGCGAGGTGATGTCTTATTCAGGAAAGGAGGAGATAGAGATACGCCGCATTACTATCCTCGGAGGCGGAAAAATAGGCGAAATTCTCGCTCAAAGACTAGAACCTACTGCTGACTTCATAAAGATTATTGAGATCAATAAGGAGCGTTGTGAAGTTCTTTCGGAGCGTCTGGACAAAACGCTTGTCATAAACGGAGATGGGCGTAATTCCGACTTTCTCTATGAGGAGGATGTCAAGAGTTGCGATGCATTCGTAGCTGTAACATCGAGTTCGGAGACCAACATTCTCTCCTGTGTTGCAGCCAAAAGAATGGGCGTTGCCAAGACCATTGCCGAAGTGGAAAATTTGGAATACATACGTCTTGCTGAGGAAATAGGCGTGGATTCGGTAATAAACAAAAAGTTAATCGCTGCAAGCCGTATTTTCCGTGTCACTCTTTCCAATCACATCCGTACCATAAAATGTCTCGGTAGTTCTGATGCTGAAGCCATCGAATATGTGGTAAATGTAGGCAGCCATATCACAACTGCCCCTATTAAAGATCTCAATTTTCCCAAGGATGCCGTTATCGGCGGTGTCATAAGGGGACAGGAGGCATTTATTGCGGTAGGCACAACGCATATCAAACCTCATGACAGGGTCGCCGTATTTGCACTTCCATCCGCTTTAAGTAAACTTGAAAAGTTTTTTGCCTGAATTTATGTTGAGATTAGAATTATTATTAAGTTTGCGCGCATTTAATAATAATCAACTAATAATTCATTATGATTCAATACAAATTCAAAACTTCAGGCAAAACAAGGTTAGACCACGACCTTCTTGGTGACAAGGAAGTGCCCGTAGAGGCGCTGTTCGGTGTACAAACTCTCCGCTGCATAGAAAATTTCGACATCAGCCGCGATCTTCTCGGTGACCATCCCGAATTTATAAAGGCGTTCGGCATCGTAAAGAAGGGTGCAATTCTCGCCAATCACCAGCTCGGTCTGGTTTCTGATGAGATCAAGGATGCAATAGTTGCAGCTTGTGATGAACTTATGGAAGGCAAACATTGTGAGCATTTCCCCATTGACATGGTTCAGGGTGGGGCCGGCACTTCAGCCAATATGAATGCGAATGAGGTAATTGCAAACAGAGCTCTCCAGATTGCAGGCCACAAGCCGGGTGAGTATCAGTACATACATCCCAACGACCATGTAAATATGGCCCAGTCCACCAATGATGCCTATCCTACTGCCATGCAGCTGGGAATGTATATGATCCATAAAGATTTGATGACGACTCTCAAAGCCCTCGCTCGCTCATTCCGTTCAAAAGAGAAAAAATTTGCGGATGTTATCAAGATGGGCCGTACACAGCTCCAGGACGCGGTGCCTATGACCCTTGGACAGTCATTCGGTGCTTATGCCTCCGCTATCGAGAATGAGATGAAACGTATTGACGAGGCTGCACAGGGCTTACTTGTAATTAATATGGGTGCTACTGCCATCGGTACCGGTATTACTTCCGAACCCGGTTATGCAGAGGCTTGCACAAAGTATATCAAAAAGATTTCCGGTTGGAAGATTACTCTAGCCGAAGATCTGGTTGAGGCTACCAATGATACATCCGCTTTTGTGGTTTATTCTTCCGCTCTCAAGCATGTTGCTATCCGTATTTCAAAGATTTGCAATGACCTTCGTCTGCTCTCTTCGGGTCCACGTACAGGTCTTAATGAAATTAATCTTCCTCCAAGGCAGCCGGGAAGCTCAATTATGCCGGGTAAAGTTAATCCTGTTATCCCCGAGGTGGTAAACCAGGTTTGCTTCAAGGTAATCGGAAACGATTTTGCTATCACAATGGCTTCTGAGGCAGCACAGCTTGAACTCAACGTAATGGAGCCCGTACTTGTACAATCCCTTGTGGAGTCTGCTACTTGGCTCATGAAAGCTTGCGACGCTCTCCGCACAAAATGTGTTGAAGGTATTACAGCTAATAAGAAGCGTTGCAGGGAACTCGTAGAATACAGCATCGGTATCGTGACAGCCCTCAAACCTTATTTAGGCTATTCCAAAATTACTGAGGTTGCCCAAGAGGCCCAAAAAACCGGTGGCAGTGTATACCAATTGGTTCTTGACAAGGGTTACCTTACCAAAGAGCAGCTTGACAAGATTATGGACCCGGCCAATATGACCAAACCGGTGAAGGTGGAGCTGTAATGTTAGTTTTGAGTTCCGAGTTAGGAGTTCAGAGTTTACAAAAAGAGTCCTTAAACGGGCTCTTTTTGTGTATAGTTGTGAGTATTAGAATTTGATTGATGCGGGGTGCGAGTTACGCGTTACGCGTTGCTTGATGCGGGGTTCGTGGGTGAGGGGAAGCCGTTGAGTTCCTAAGTCGCCCTCGTGACATCAAAACCTACGTGGATGCGTTCGCATCGTGATAACGTAATTTTACACTTAGATTTCTGTTGTGGAGTTACACTTAACTTTTGGCTGTACAAATTAAATAGTTTTTGTTTTACTTATAGGGTTTATGTCAATTTAGCGCACTCCCCAGAATTTCCAAACACTCCTTACTCAATACTCGGAACTCAGAACTATCCCGCACCCCGTAACCCGTACCCCGCAACACTCCTTAGCGCAAATTAGCGCAAAAACCCCTGAAAGTCTTTATACTTTCAGGGGTTTTGTCATTAGCGTAAAAGAATCAGGCTTCTACCACCTATTTAGCGGCAGACCGCTCATCTTCATTCTTACCTGTTCTTTTACCTGTGCGATTACATTGTCGTCATCGAGATTGCTGAGTACCTTGTCAACCAGATCGACGATGCCGGCCATATCTTTTTCAACCAAGCCGCGTGAGGTGATAGCAGGAGTACCTACTCTCATACCTGAGGTCTGGAATGCTGAGCGGCTGTCAAAGGGTACCATATTTTTATTTACGGTAATGTCGGCCTTTCCGAGTACATCCTCAGCAACTCTACCCGTTAGGTCGGGGAATTTTGAGCGGAAGTCTATAAGCATAAGGTGATTGTCTGTACCACCTGATACTACGTGATAACCCTTCTCGACAAATGCTTTGGCCATGGCATGAGCATTCTTGAGTACCTGCTCCTGATATGTCTTGAACTCCGGCTGGAGAGCTTCATAGAAGGAAACAGCCTTGGCTGCGATACAGTGCTCGAGTGGACCACCCTGAATACCGGGGAATACGCTTGAATTGATCAACGAAGACATTTTTCTGATCACACCTTTCCGTGTTTTAATTCCCCAGGGGTTATCAAAGTCTTTGCCAATGAGGATTATGCCTCCACGGGGACCTCTAAGGGTCTTGTGAGTGGTAGAGGTAACAATATGGGCATACTTAACAGGGTTTGAGAGCAGACCTGCTGCAATTAGTCCGGCAGGGTGCGCCATATCCACCATAAATAGGGCACCTATCTTGTCAGCTATTGCGCGCATTCTCTCCCAGTCCCACTCTCTCGAGTAGGCGGAAGCACCTCCGACGAGGAGTTTGGGGCGATACTTCAGAGCTTTGCGCTCCATTTGGTCATAATCCACCATACCGGTCTCACGGTTGAGTTGGTAGCCGATGGCATTATAGAGAATGCCTGACATATTGACGGGAGAACCGTGTGTTAAGTGGCCGCCATGATCCAGGTCAAGACCCATAAAAGTGTCACCGGGCTTCAGGCAAACCATAAAAACGGCCATATTGGCCTGCGCACCGGAGTGAGGCTGCACATTGGCGTATTCGGCATCGAAAAGCTGACAGAGACGGTCGATTGCGAGTTGTTCGATCTGATCTATTACCTCGCAACCACCATAGTATCTTGCTCCGGGATAGCCTTCGGCGTATTTATTTGTGCAAACTGAACCCAATGCTGCAAGCACCTGGTTGCTTACAAAATTTTCGGATGCTATCAGCTCAATACCTTGAGTCTGGCGCTCCTCTTCTTTCCTTAGTAATTCGGATATTTGAACGTCTTGTTTCATTGTAATATTGTTTGTGTAATTATTTTCGTACTTTTGTGTCTCTGCTTTAGCGGATTCAAATCACAAAGATAACTTTTTTACGACTTTTTCCAACTATGTTTCGAAAACTTTTGAACAGTGAGCTTAACCGTATCACTCCCGAAGAATTCAAATTGAGGAAAAAGATGCCTGTAATCGTAATCCTAGACAATATCCGCAGTCAACACAATATCGGTTCCGCATTTCGTAGTTGCGACGCATTCCTTGTTGAGAAACTTTTCCTATGTGGCATCTGTGCGGTGCCTCCCACCACCGAAATACACAAGTCTGCCCTCGGTGCTGAGTTTAGCATGGAATGGGAGTATCTTGAAAATACAGCAGAAGCTGTGCGTCGTCTAAAGGAGGAGGGGTATGTGATAGTGAGTGTAGAGCAGACGGAACACTCCACCCTTTTGCAGGATTTTCGTCCCCAGGAGGGAGCCAGGTACGCTTTAATTTTCGGCAATGAAGTGCGCGGAGTGCAGCAGGAGGTTATAAACTTAAGCGACATTTGTCTGGAGATTCCTCAGTACGGCACCAAGCATTCGCTGAATGTCTCGGTTTCGATAGGAGTGGTGCTTTGGGACGTGGTTTCTAAAATGGTTTGATTTTTTAAAAATAGATACGATGAAATTATTATTGACAATCATTATGGCGGGAGCTTTACTTTTTGGCCCCGCAACCTCCTTCGCCCAGCGCAACAGGCAATCTAATGATTCCAGAATACCTGTAGTAAAGGCTGATTCAAAGAGCGATTCAACCAAGAAAAGCCCCCAATGTCCTGTTTTAATCGAAAAATTCATTACAAAAGAGGCTTCTAAAATGGAGGGTATGACCACTGTTTACAAGCAGGATGGTAAGTATTATCTCACAATTCCGGATAGTCTCATTGATAAGGATATTTTGATGGTATCCAGAGTCTCTCAATCTGCAGCTGAGATTAGGGGTAGTTTCAGTGGCTATGCCGGCGACCACATAGGCAGTGGCCTCTACAGATTTGAAAAAGGTCCGGACAATAAGGTTTTTCTAAGAAAAGTATCGGTTAGAGAGCGTTCGCAAGACTCAATTATGAGTAAGAATATTCTCAAGTCCAATCTCACTCCGATTATCGGCTCATTCCCCATAAAGGCTTGGAATGAGGATAAGAGCCTTTCTATCATCGATGTGACCGATTTCTTCAATGCAGATTCGGAAGAGCTATATTTCTCGAAGAGCACCAAAACTTCGTTCAAGCTCGGAGCTCAGGACAAAGATAAATCCTACATCAGCGGTATCAGAACCTATCCCATAAATACCGAGGTGACAGTGGTGAAGACCTTTGCTCGAACTACCGGTGGCAATGCCACCTACGAGTTAAACTGCTCATTTGTTCTGCTGCCCGAGGTGCCGATGACACCCCGTTACTATGACGAGAGAGTAGGCTATTTTACCACATCCTATACTGACTTTGATAAGAATCCTCACGGTGTGGAGAGAGTACAGCTGATTACCCGCTGGAGACTCGAACCTCGACCTGAAGATCTTGAGAAGTACAAAAGAGGTGAGCTTGTAGAGCCTGAAAAGCCGATTGTCTATTATATAGACCCTTCGACTCCCGCTAAGTGGGTTCCTTACCTGATACAGGGCGTAAATGACTGGGAGCCGGTTTTCCGAAATGCCGGATTCAAGAATGCAATTCGCGCAGAGATGGCGCCTACTCCAGAACAGGACTCCACTTGGTCTCTTGAGGACGCAAGATACTCAGCAATCGTTTACAAACCCTCCGATATAGCAAATGCCAGCGGTCCTCATGTCAACGATCCCCGCTCGGGCGAAATTATAGAGAGCCACATCAACTGGTACCACAATGTGATGTCACTTCTGCACAACTGGTATTTCATTCAATGCTCACCGGTAGATGAAGGGGCGCGCACAATGAACTTCGATGACGAACTGATGGGACAGCTCATCAGATTTGTCTCCTCCCACGAGGTGGGGCATACCCTTGGATTGCGCCACAACTTTTTTGGCTCGGCTGTCGCCACCACAAAACAGCTGCGTGATCCCGAGTACCTCAAGAAGTATGGACATACCACCTCCATAATGGACTATTCTCGCTTCAACTTCGTAGCTCAGCCAGGAGACGATATTCCTCGTGAACTGCTATTTCCTCGCATAAGTACTTATGACAACTGGGCAATTGAGTGGGGCTACAGGAGATTTTACGAATATGATGATCCTAAGAAAGAGCTCCCTATGCTCAATAAATGGATTATAGAGAAAACGGCGGATCCCCTATACTTCTTCGGCACCGAATCGAGCCCCAATGACCCCCGCTACCAGAGTGAGGATCTGGGCAACAATCAGATGGAAACTAACGAACTCGGCATTCGCAATCTGAAGTACATAATGGATAACCTTATTGAATGGACTTCCGAACCAAACAAGGGATACGACGCCCTCCGCAATATGCACAATCAGGTTTTCACACAATACCGTCGCTACATCAGGCACGTTGCCAAATGGGTTGGAGGAGTATATGAGACCCCTAAACGTGTAGAAATGGAGGGTAATGTTTATGCTCCGGTGGAAAAATCCAAACAACAAGCGGCTATGGCCTTCCTCAACAGGCACATTTTTAATCCTCCGTCATGGCTTGTGCCCGGAGATGTCCTCAATAAAATTTTAACCAAGCCGGAGATCATAATGGACAATGCTTATAAGGCAGTTTTCGGAGACTTACTAAGCAAAAGGGTAATGCTCAACCTTTATGAGGCGGAGCTGCAGTATGGCAGCATGGCATATACCATGACAGACCTCTTCGCAGATCTCAATAAATATGTGTGGGATAGCCCCATGCCCAGATCTGCGACTGCCAGATCATATAAACGCATGGGACAGAAGGTCTATGTGACTCTGCTTTGCGGTCTCTTTACGGGAGAAACTGCCATAAGGGCAACAGATACAACAAAAGATCACACAGATATCAACTCGATGGCGTACTACCAGTTGAAAAATCTCAGGTATAAGCTTTCCGTCAAAAACAGCACTGATCCTCTTGAGAGTGCTCACAATGATTATCTTGTAAAGGTTATCGACAAGGCTTTCAATCAGGTGTTTGACGCGTCGGTGGTTAAAGCAAAAGAGTAGTCGCTCAGCTATCTGGATACACAATAATTGATGAGCCTCGAGAGTGACATTAACCCCGAAAGTTAGATAAAAAACTCTCGGGGTTCATGTTTATTGTACAAAGGCACTGATTTTGTTGGAATATAGATTGTATATCTCTCTGTAGGAGATAGAGCAATCACTTAACATCAAAATCATGAGAAAAATCAAATTTATACTTTTAGCAGTACTATGCGTATTTAGCCTATCAAGTTGTTGGTATGAGGATTTTGAGGAGGAAATAAAACATATCTATAAAGTAGATAGCCTAAGGCTTAGTGTAGATCAGCGCTCATTTATTAAAATAATTCCATCTGTTACTGAGGATTGGACATTTGATGCTGAAAGCAGGCAGTTTTACATTGCTGCTGACACCAGTTTGGTTATCAAAGGACGTCGTCATAAATTGAGTAGCAAATGGGAGTATATGTTTTGGGCAATTGACTGGAGGATTACAAAAATTGATGTAATCGCAATGGAGGATTATGATGAAAATCACCCTGCAGGAGAACCACTGAATGATCTATTTAGTATCACTTATCGCTGTAGAGATCGAAAGGAGATTGAAATGCCGGTATCAGAGATCGGCTATGGTGACATTATGCTCGGTTACTACGTTCCGGGTGGAATAGAGAATTATTGTCTCAAATTATGGCCAAAAGAAGGCGCAACCAAACCATCAAAGTTTGAGATACGCATCGAAGATGCCTTCGGAAGAGTCTTTGTTGCGATCTCGGAAGAAGAAAAACCAAGGAAATAATTGGTGGAACATCCCGCACCAATCATAACTACACACTCAGAACTAAAGACTTACTCGGAACTACATACTCTTAACTCAGAACTGACAAAGGGCACCCAATTGGATGCCCTTTGTCCTCAGTCGGGAAGAGGTGACTCGAACACCCGACCTCTGCGTCCCGAACGCAGCGCGCTGCCAACTGCGCCACTTCCCGAATAATAGGTTGCAAAGATAAGGGATTTTTTTGCAAACTAAAAAATATTAGT
>JAPXOZ010000023.1:0-22847 GCA_033811195.1 Bacteroidales bacterium
ACGGCCGTAATAACTGGAAGATGTCATCTTGTTCATTAGACCGTTGATCATTACCTGAGCGTCAGCAGCACTGGTTATGCTGGTGGAGGAGTCTGCCTGGTTGGTGGGGGTCACATCCAAAAAGCCCTCGCAGGAAGAAATCGCCAGGATGCAGATCAATGAAAGTATGATATTAATCTTTTTCATATTCTTAAACAATTATTTTCATTAGAAACTGATTTCCAAACCGAATGTGTAGGTCTTTCCGATAGGTGTCTCCCAACCTCTGGTACCGTAATGGTTGACCTCGGGGTCAGCAATCTTGTACTTGGAGAAGGTAAGAAGGTTGCCACCGTTGAAATAAACGCGTGCACTGCTCAAGCCAACCTTGCTGATCCACTTGTTAGGGAGTCTGTAGCCCAGAGTTATGGTCTTGAGTCTGAGGAATGTAGCATCATGCAGGTGACGGGTACTCTTTACCATTGAGTCTGTAGGGTCGGTACCCAGAATCTTAGGCTCCGTACCATCAGTGTTGTAGTCAGTCCACATGTTTTCGAAATAGAGCTGGCCACGGATACGGTTCCAATAGTAACCGTCATCAGCCATATCTTTCCAAGCACCGTCATAAAGATGTCCGCCCAATTTGTAGATAAAATTCAAGCCAAAGGTCAGACCCTTCCATTCCAGGTCGGTATTGATACCGCCATAGGCGAAAGGAATAGCATCACCTATTACTATCTCGTCTGCATCGGAATAGTCATATACTACATTACGACCATTAAGCTTCGTATCGGCATTATCATTATTTGAATACCAGATATTGAGACCAGTTGCTTTTTCAACACCTGCCCATTCGCGTCCCCAGAATGCGAGAGTGGACTCGCCTTCACGGTAGATGAATCTTGCACGGTTATCACTACCGGTTGGATCATTCCAGATAATATCTTCACCATCATATAGCTCAACTACTTTTGATTTGAGGAATGTGGCATTAAGTCCTGCACTCCATCTGAAGTCTGAATTCTTAATGATATCACCATTGAGTTCCACTTCCCAACCGTTGTTGTTAATGGAACCAACATTCTTTAGTGTTGAGTAGAAACCTGTTACACGAGAAATAGGGACATCCTGAAGCAGGTCTTTGGAGTCACGGTTGAAATACTCTACAGTACCATTCAATCTATTGTCAAACAGACCGAACTCCAATGCAAAGTTCATAGTGTAACTGGTCTCCCAAGAGAGGTTTGCGTCAGCAGCATTTGCAAGTGCTCCACCGGGCTTGGTCATATAGGGATAACCATAAGCAGCGAGAGAACGCCAGCCGTAGTTGCTTGAAGGAAGTGTACCGTTGACACCGTATGAAGCCCTGAGACGTAGGTTACTTATCACATCCTGATCCTGCATAAATGCCTCATTACTGATGCGCCATGAAGCTGCAACTGACCAGAAGTTTCCCCAACGTGCAGAAGCACCGAGTCTTGAGGAACCGTCGCGACGGAATGAAGCAGAAGCATAGTATCTGTTATCGTAGTTGTATTCGGCACGCGAAAGGATGGACATCATTGAGTTACCCCAGCCATATGCGTTGGAATCCTTAGTACCTGCAGTATAAACAGTAGTAAGCGCGCTGGTGGATAGATCACTACCGGTAGAACGCATAAAGTCTGTCCAGTTGCGCTCTGCCTCAAAACCCAAAAGTGCACTAACACTATGCTTACCAAACTCTTTTGCAAAGTTGAGAGTAGAGGATGACACAAGCTTGGTGTAGTTCGTCATCATCTCGGAGACCGTACCATTCACGGAAGAGCCGCTAAAGTGCTCCGCACTGTAGTAGATATGGTCTCTTACCCTGGTGTCATCATATGAGAATACTGTGCGGAAGTTGAGCCAATCAGTAAACTTAACTATGGCTGTCTCACTGATGGCAAGTTTCAGAGTCTTTGTCGAGTTGTCCCAATAGTCGTTGTAGTAGAGGTTGTTCTGGGCAAGTGACTGGTAACGTGAAGTCCATGGTCCACCCGTCTTATAGTCGTCGGGCCAATAGACAGGCCACAAAAGGTTACGGGTCTGCATAAAGTAGTTGGACCCAAGGCTTCTCGAGTCGTTAAAACCACTCTGATCTGTATATGAAACACTAATATTGGTGGCCAATTCGAAGTGCTTACCAACCTTTTGATTAAGGTTTACACGGCCACTAAGACGATCAAACTCGTTTACATAAATTCGTCCTTCATCCTTTGTGTAGGAGAATGAGGTGTAATATGTACTGTTTTCGGTACCACCGCTCACACTCACATCATAAGTCTGATATACTGCTGTGCGGAAATAGGCATCATCCCAGTCAAAATAGATGAGGTTACCCTGATCGTCAACACGCTTAAGCTGTCCGTCCAGGAGAGGCTCAATCTTAATGTGGCCGTAACGCTCGGTATCCGGTTTGCTAAACGTATAACCGAACCTGTTCCATTTGTTATTAAGCTGACGGAGCGAATATGCACTCGCATCTGCCGGAGTTCTGCCATCCTGTACGCGGTAGTCCCAGAAAATCTGGTAGAGCATATCTACGTTATCCTGAGGAGACGCAGTCTCATAGTTGTCGGTAGCCCAGCTGGGAGTTATACCCACGGATGCTTTGAAACTTACTGTGGGACGTCCTATCTTACCCCTCTTAGTGTTAATGAGAATCACACCATTTGCAGCACGCGAACCATAAAGGGCCGATGCAGCAGCGTCCTTAAGGACTGTGATGGACTCGATATCACTCTGGTTGAGTGTTGACATCACGTTATTAGAGGTGTAAAGGTAGTCACCCATCTGACCGGTACTACCCGAAACAACAGGTACGCCATCAATTACATAAAGAGGGGCGTTGGAGGCATTCATAGAACCTATACCTCGAATACGAACGGCAGAACCGGAACCAGCCTGTCCCGAAGTAGTTGTAATCTGCATACCTGCAACCTTTCCGGTGAGGGCCTGCTCAAATGAAACCGTGGGCACATCCTTGATGGCCTCTTGTCTCACTACAGAAGCGGCTCCCGTATAGGTGCCTTTTTTGGCCGTACCATAGGCAACGACCATCACCTCTTCGAGGGCCTCGGCATCCGGACTAAGGACTACATCGATCCTGGTCCTGCCTCCCACCGGGATTTCAGCATTCACAAAACCGATAGAAGAAACAACGAGAGTGGCATTTGAAGGAACATTGTCCAAAATATACTCTCCATTGTCCAGAGTGGCGACACCGTTCATAGTGCCTTTTACAATAACGCTTGCAAAAGGGATCGGCGCACCATCCTGAGAAGAAGTTACCTTACCGGTAATTCTTGTTTGTGCAAAAGCGACATTAACTGTCAATATCGCTAGTGCAATAAGTAAGATTTTCTTCATAGATAGTTTTTTTGTGTATTAATAATTAAATAATTAGGGTTTATTATTTTTTCAAGTTCGTTGAGTTTTTCCTGTATTTAAGTCATAAAGTTAAGGATTAATATTTAAAATGGCAAAATATTTTTATTTCCATGCCTCTGAAAGTCGTGAATTCCAGCCTCCGAATGTGACTTTTATGGCAGTTTGAAAAATTGTATAAAATGGGCTTTTCTTTTCAGATTTTTTTAGTCATCTTTGTATAGTGGAAAAACTATCGTACAAACTCCCACGAAGCATAAAAGTATAACCTTACTTAAATATCTATTTACCAACCACAAAACTAAAAATCTATGAAGAGATTGATGTTAATTGCGCTAACCGCACTGATTTGCAATGCGGTTTTCGCGCAGATTAGGGTTACGGGAAAAGTAACCTCATCTCAAGATGGCTCACCCGTTCCGTTCGTGAGTGTTGTCGTGAAGGGCACAATGCATGGTATCGCTACTCTTGACGACGGAACATACGTGCTTGACGGGGTTCCGGCTAATGCGACTCTTGTCTTTTCATCCATCGGCTTTAATGACCTGGAAATCCCCGTCAACGGACGCAACGTGGTCAATGCGATTCTTACACCGGACGCAGAGGCTCTGGAGGAAGTCATGGTCGTAGCATACGGTACTGTTAAGAAAGGATCCTATTCCGGTTCCGCTACGGTTGTCGAACAGAAGACAATAAAGGATGCTCCTATCGTAAGTTTCGAGCAAGTCCTTGCCGGTAAGGCTCCCGGAGTTCAGGCCGTATCGATGTCAGGCCAGCCCGGTGCCGATTCACAGATTCGTATCCGCGGCTATGGTTCATTTAACGCCGGTAACGCACCTTTATACGTTATCGACGGAGTTCCGGCTACAAGCGGTAATTGGTCTTCCGGCAACGCATCTGCAAGCGTTATGAACTTCTTAAACCCAAGCGACATTGAGTCTTTCACCATTCTTAAGGATGCGGCTGCGGCTTCACTTTACGGATCACGTGCGTCCAATGGTGTAATCCTCATCACTACAAAGAGGGGTAAATCAGGCAAGCTCACCTCGACATTCAAAGCAAGTGCCGGTTTCTCTTATTTTGCTTACAACCACCTGCCCCTCGCAACCGACGAGCAAACCGAAACACTGCATAGGGAAGCATGGACCAATTATGGAAATGCAAACCCTGCCAGATGGGCAAGTTATGGTTCACTTGATGCATATGTGAATGCAAAGGTTGCAGAGAATTACCCTGCAAAAGATGAGAGTAAGTATATATATAAGAATTGGGAGGATGTTATCTTCCGTACCGGTATCATTCAGAACTACGAGTATAGCATCTCCGGCGGTTCAGACAAATCCAGGATTTATGCTTCAGTGGGATATACCGACCAGCAGGGTGTTGTTGTGGTTTCTTACCTCAAGCGTCTTTCAACTACCATTAATGCTGAAAGCCAAATAAGCAAATGGCTTAAGATCGGTGGTAACCTCCAGTATTCATGGCAGTATCAGCAGGGTCACCAGGAAGGTTATGTTACTAAAGCCAACCCCATTTTTATGTGGAAGATTCCTCTCAGCGAAAGATGGCCTTATGCATACAAAGAGGACGGCTCACTCTATCTTGAGTGCTGGAACCCTTCAATGACCACAGTTAACCCCTTGGGATCCTGGGGCAAAGAGTACAACGACTACAACCAGAACCGTCTTCTCCTCAAGGCATACGCTGAAGTAAAGTTTACCGATTGGTTAAGAGCCAAAACCATTATCAGCAACGACTGGATCAACCAAAGAGACCGCTTCGCATGGTACTATGGCCACCCCAACTTCTATGCCTATTCCAAGGTCGGAGGCTTTATTTCTGACCGTAACCGTAATATCAGCCGCCTTGTAAGCTCCACTACCGTCAATTTTGACAAAACCTGGGGCAAGCACCACGTAGGGGCAATGGTAGGATGGGAAGCAGAACAGGAGACCTACTTCTACCTCGGCCTTGCAAAGATTGATTTTTCGCACCTCGGTGCTACCGAGTCCATTCTTGCCACCGGGTTTGACAACGGCCGTTCTTATTCGCAGGCAGATGCTCTGCTTTCAGCTTTGAGTAGTGTTAACTATGATTATGACGGCAAATACTACCTTACAGGCACATATCGCCGCGACGGTTCTTCAAGGCTTTCCAAGGAGACCCGCTGGGGTAACTTTTGGTCAATATCGGGGTCATGGAGATTCTCCAACGAAGAGTGGCTCAGGGCAGACTGGTTGAATGACGCTAAACTGCGTGCATCTTATGGAACATCAGGTACGCTTCCTTCAAACTACTATGGCTATATGGCTGTATATGCATATACATCTTACGGCGACTTTGGTGCAAGCTACCCTGCAAATCTGGCTAACTCCGACCTCTCATGGGAAAAGAATACCAACTGGAATATCGGTCTCGATGCAACCATATTTGACAGATATACCTTTACCGCAGAGTATTATAGTAAACTTACTACCGACCTCCTTCTTGATGCTTCAGTGCCAACAACTACCGGTTTTTCAAGCACTCTGACCAACATCGGTTCCATGATAAACAAAGGATGGGAGCTCTCCTTGAATGTTGACATTCTCAAAACTCAGGATTGGGACGTATCAGTAGGTGCCAACTGGTCATATCTACATAATGAGATACTCTCACTCTCTAAAGAGGGAGAGACTATCGTTACTACCCCTCACATTTGGAAAGAGGGTTATAACTTCTACCAGTTCTACACCAGAAACTATCTCGGAGTATGTCCGGAGGACAATTATATGGGCAACTCACGCCTGAAAGCCGGTTACCCGATGTATGCGGAGGGTACTTTCTATGAGAAAGGTGCAACTGTTGATCAAACAGTAGTTCTCAAGGACGGAACCAAGATCGAGAAAGGTGGTACAATGCCTTACGACAGCTACAACTATTACCCCACCAACCGAAATAACGCAAGCTCTATGATTCTTGACGGCATGACTGCTATTCCAAAAGGATTCGGCGGCTTCAATGCAAACGTAAGATGGAAAGATCTCTCGCTCTCAATGTCATGGGCTTACAGATATGGGGCATATGTTTGGAATGAGGCAGTCGAGCAGATTAGTAACGACGGTTACTACACATTCCACAGGAACATAGCTGCCAGTCAGGTTGACACTTGGTCACCTTCCAATCCTAACGGAACACAACCTCTCCGTATCGTTGGAAACAACCAGGGTGGCTACTACTACTCAAGCAGATATATCAGTAAAGGGGACTTCCTCAGGCTTAAAGACCTGACCCTCTCTTACAACATTCCCCGTGCACTCCTCAACAAGATCCATTTGGTAAATGCGCGCGTATATGTATCAGGAACCAATCTGATTACATTCGCCAATACAGATATAGATCCTGAGGTTACCGTGAATGGTCGTTACCGCTATGGCATGCCTGCTCTGAGGTCTGTTTCATTTGGTCTCGAAGTAAGCTTCTGATTATGAAAATCAACCCAAAATTAATATATGTACAAATGAAAAAATTTATTTTTAGCATAGTAATTGCGGCCGGTATGGTATTCGGACTCTCTTCTTGCGAAGGCTTCCTCGATAGAATGCCTACCGACTCCGTCGTATCTGAGACTGCTATGGCAACGCTCTATGACGCAGGGGTTGTTGTTAACGGTCTTTATACACCATTGAAATACTACACCATGTATGGCTCCTGGTGGGCATACATGGGTGACATGAGGGCTGACAACCTCTATCCCAGACAGGTTAGCGGCACAGGCAACATATTCTACTGCCTCGATTATGATTCAGAAGCCAACACCTATTTCAGTTTCTGGAACAACTACTACAATGTGATTATGAGAGCCAACTCCATCATTGAGAATATCGAAACTCTCCCTGCTTCAGGTGCAGCCCAGGTGGCACAGAGAAATGATTATCTCGGCCAGGCTCATGCGATAAGGGCTCTCTGTTACTTTGACCTTGCCAGACTCTACGGATATCCCTACCTTAAGGACAATGGTGCATCTCTGGGGGCAGTTATCCTTGAAACGGTTGCATCCCCATCAGAGGCGAGGGTTCCCAGAAAAACAGTTGCCGAGACTTACGCTCTTGTACAGAAGGATCTTGAAACTGCAGTCGGTCTTCTTTCTAAACAGAAAAACACAGGTCACTTCAATTACTGGGCAGCAAGACTCCTTCAGGCAAGGGTACACCTCTACAAAGGTGAATATGCCAATGCATATACCTGCGCTACAGAAGTTATCAATAGTTCTCCTTACAAGCTTGCCACCTACGAAGAGTATCTCGATTACTGGGGCAGGGAGGGCCATGATGAGAGCGTACTTGAACTTCTCGTGACTGTAGATAGTGATATCGACCCTGACGGTGGGTTCTACACAATCTATCACAACATGTGGTTTGATGACAAAAATGCCGGTGGATCGGTAATCCCTACCCTCAAATGGAGAAATCTCTTCAAGGATACTCCCAATGACGTGCGTGGCCAAATGATTGCTTTCGACGACCCTGTAACGGGAGCACGTCAGAGCGGTGATTACTGGCTCAGGAAATTTATCGGCAACAAGGACAGAGTTTACACATTCCGTCGCAACAACCCCCGTGTGATGCGTATCTCTGAGGCTTATCTAATCGCAGCTGAAGCCGCTTTGGAGACAAATAAGGCGACAGATGCGAACACCTACCTCAACAAGATAAGAAAGAGAGCTGACCCTACAGCCTCCAACGTTACCGCAACACTTGAGCTGATCCAGCTAGAACGTCAGAAAGAGTTCATTGGAGAAGGCCACCGTTTCTTTGATGTTATGCGTCGTGGTGGTACAATTACCAGAGATCCCAACGATCCCCACGAGTATGCAATAGGCAGTGGTTACAAGCAATCCTTCAGTTGGGACTACGAGAAAGTAGTTCTCCCCATATCACACACCGAAAGATTACTCTACCCTGAGCTCCAGCAGAACCCCGGCTACAAAGATTAATTTTTGTTGCTCTATACTAACAAGGGGTGGCCTATTGGTCACCCCTTGTTGTTATAAAATTATCCATCTTATTTTTTCACTTTGGCCTTACGAAGAGCCCGGCGAAGTTCGGCTGCTTCACGACGTTCTTGACGACGTAGCTTCCACCGCTCAATGCATTCTTTCCAGCGAGCTTTGCGGAGGGCTTTACGTTCGGCACGGGCTGCAGCCTTGTCTGAGAGTTCTGGTGTGGGATCTTCTGAGTATTGAGTTCCAAGGTCTGAGTTCCTAGTATTGAGTGATATAGTATCAAGTAATAGAGAGGAGGGTTCCTCCACCTCTACTTGCAGATTTTCTTCCTTCTGGACAGGAATACCTATCTGAACACTGTCTGCAACCTGAGCTACAACTTCTGTAACCTCTTGAAACATTTCACCAATCAGGACAGTATCAGGTTGAAGAGTATTGAGTTCTGAGTTATGAGTATTGAGTAGAGTATCACGCAAGGAATGCTCAAGATGGAGCGTGTCACGTAGCAAAGTATCAAGCAACAAAGAATCAAGGAGCAAAGCCTCAGTATTGAGTGAGTCAAGCTCCCTACGGGCTTCTTCTCTGGCAAGGTCAAGTTCGCGCTGTCTTTCTCGCTCTTCACGAGTATTTATATCTGTGATAACCTTACTCATATGGTAGTCATAATACCTGTTGGAATAGGTATAATCCGGTCTGGTTATATGCACATATCTGTCTCTTTGAGACCTATATATAGGCTGTGAGGTGATATCGAAGCGATCTACGGGCCGCTCCTCCCCTCTCCATTCAAAGCCCTTGAGGCGCTGCTTTGTTATTTCAAGATCACCAACGGGGTAGGCATCACTCTTAATCTGTTTAAGGTAGATCAAACGCTCGGCATTGCCATCCTTGATGACCGCAGTCATCGAGTCTGCCTCCTTGACGTTAACCGTAGTGATGGTTTGCTCTTCCACTACATAGAAAACGGCGTAAACACTTCCAAGAGCATCATACCTATAGAGCTGGTTTTCTCTGAAGAAACCCATCATCTCGGTACTTTTGATCTGGTTGTAGTAGAGCGTGTCTTCCTGTGTGGTAATCATCGCATTATTGAGCATACTACCCCTATAGAGGTTGCCATCCTTAAGCATAAGTTGCATTTCATCAGAAGTAAGCTGGTTTTTGACCTTGTTCCAAAGTATCGGTCTGCCGAATAATTGCGCTATAGAGTCAATTTCCGAGAAGAAAAGTGAGTCGCATCGCATCTGCAGATCAGATCTCCAAAGTCTTACATTGCGATATGCAACAATGTGTTTCAGTGCAGTGCTGTCAGGGAGTACAGAGAGTGGCTTCGATGAATGAGCCATAGTGCTGTCAGGGAGTACAGAGAGTGAATCCGGCATATTAACCGACGTGTTCTCCTGAGTAGTATCATTAAGTGACCTTGGAGAGGAAAGCGTATCCCTAATATGAGTTGCAGCTATATTATCCATCTTAAGTGCCGAGGAGTCTTGGGCGGATTGTCCAGGTGAGTCATGTTTGGGAGAAGCAGCTGAGGAATCTTGTTGGGAGCTCTTAGGTGGAAGTTTGCCCATTTCACGCATTTTCTGTTCCGCTGCCTTAGCGCGTTCTGCAGCCTGTTTATTGCGGAGTTCTGTCAACGCATCAAAGAGAATGCTCTTTTTTCTCGCTTTTGCCTTTTCTATGGTCTCCTCCGGAATATAATTACGCTTGACAGTATAGAAATGAAGAGTATCAGCCCCAAAGAACAAACTATCTACAACGTGATTTTCATTCTCACCATAATAGGCGATGGCAGGATGATCGCTAACGGTGGCAACTGTATCACTGGTATATATCAGTTTATTGCCAAGAAGGGTCATATAATCCTTTTCATTCAGAATCTGTATATTATTGTACATCTCTGTACGACCGGTTTCCCTATGGTAATAGACTTCATCACACCAGGCCTCATAATCATCGTTATTCATGTAAACATTCGATGCAAAATGAATTATACCTCCTGCATTGTCGTACCAGCCCGCATCGGACTTTATAAAACCGTCACCTCTCCAAGTATAGGTATCATGGCCAAAATACATCTTCTTCTCATCCGTCAAATAGCGCATCGTTGTGGATTTCATGAAGATGGTGTCAGTGTAGAGCTCTACATCCACGTCAAATGTAAACGTCTTAATCTTGGAATCGTATATACCCCTACGACTCTCAATAACCGATCCCTCTTTGTTTTTCATTGCACCGCCTGTCTCATAGGTGGCTACACTATCTTTGGTGTTATAAGCCATTCGGTCAGAACGAAGTGTATTGCCCTCCTTATCGACAAGTTCTACAAGCGGACCGTTGAAACGCACCAGATTCTGATCAATGAGGTACATTGCAGATTCACTTGATAACATTGTGCCATCCTGTACTATCCTGACATTTCCAAAAGCTTCGACATATTTAGCAGTGACATTCCAAGCAGCCGAATCACACAGTAAAAAGGTATTATTGTGAAGAAAACGGGCCGGATTTCCTAGTACCTTTCGGTAATTCATTCCGGACATCTCAACCTGTTGCACGGAAGCAGCATCCACAAGACGGAAAATGTCCTCTTCTGAAAGATTACCCTGTGCCGCCAAAGGCAGTACACAGAGCACAAGTACTGTAATATGGAGCGCTTTCCTGATAAACTTCATAGACTACTTAACCCAGCCTTCCCTCATGAAGTTACACTCCTTGAAGAGAGGGTCTATCACTATATAGGTGCTCTTCTGCTTTTCCGCAATGAATTGATCAATGGCTGCGTTAGAATTCTTCCTATTTGCGTCCTCAAGCAGGACATTGAAATCTGTCTTGTAATCTGCCACATGTGAAGGAATAATCTTTTCGAGCATAATGATCTTATAGACGGTATGACCGCTGCGACCTTCATTATCAAGAGATTCGAAAGGTTCTGAAATATCACCTTCCTGCATATCCTTAAGAACATTATAATCTGCGGGCTTTAGCTGGTCCTTCTCAAAATATGAAGATCCTGTATATTCGTCTGCAAGAAGACCACCGTTGGTAGCGGTTTTACGGTCTTCGGAGAAGTATCTCGCCGCATTGAAAAACGAAATCGAGTCACCAAGAATCCTGGTCCTTATAGTGTCCAAACGATCAAATGCCTTAATACGATCCTCAGTGGTGTAATGTGGCTTAATCAAGATATGGCGTGCATTGAACATATCTCCTTCCCTGGCGATAAGCTCAATGAGATGGAAGCCATCCGGAGTCTCCACAATCTGAGATACCTGTCCCACTTTGAGAGACATAGCAGCATCGGAAAAAGCGGGCCAGAAGATAGATCTGGATGCCATTCCCAATTCACCTCCCTTAGCATAACTGCCAGGATCTTGCGAATAGATGCGTGCAAGTGTGGAAAATTTTTCTCCGGCAACAATTCTCTCTCTAAGTCCTAGAAGTCTCTCTTTTACTTCAAGTTCGGCAGCCTCTTTGTCCGGGTAGAGCACTATCTGCCGGATACGGTACTGTGTGGATACGATAGGGAGATCCTCTTCAGGCGTCTCTTTGCAGTATTTCTCTATGTCAGAAGGAGTCAGATTAGGAATATTGCTTGCCACCTTACGCTGCATATCCTGCGTTAGCGACTGTTCTGTCAGTATGTCTTTCCATTCCTGACGAAGTTTATATAGGGGCTTTTGAAAGTAATCCTCCATCTGTTTTTCACCTCCAAGCTGTGTCATCACTTCGTTGATGCGCTGGGTAAGAGCATTTTCAACATTCGCATCGTTGACCTCGAGAGAGTCAATTCTCGCCTGATTGAGGAAAAGCTTGGAGACAAGCATCTCCTCCAATATCTGGCAGCGGGCGTTGCGATCAGCCATAAAGCCTCTGGCACTCATCATTTGCACTTCATTTTCAATATCCGAGAGCATTATCATATCATTACCAATCAGCACAATTGTCTTGTCGACCAATCCTTCCTGATACCGCTGTGCGGAGATATCTGTTCCGAAGAGGGAGATAATGATAAGGAGTGCGGCGGCAACAAAGGTATGTTTCATGTTTTTCAATAAATTTTTAGCGTTCCATTGATATGGGCATCTTCTAGCAAGTCTTGTTCCAATTTTGTCAAAAGTTCCTGCTTCCTTTTGCCGAGAATGGTTTCGCGTATTCTTATTACATTGTACTCAAAGGGCGAAACTTCTCCTGCATTTACCTTTTCTTCTATAAAAATAAGAAAATTTGAGTCATTAAACTTCATCTCGCAACTCCTTTTTGGAAGAACTTCCCTGGTGCAGGTCTCGATATCTGTGCCAAGTTCTTTTGCAAGTTGCGAAAGAGGCACCCATTTGCCTCCAAAGTCGGTATAGCGCTCCGCAGAGGAGTAACAAAGCTCTCTGAGTTCTGCCACATCTTGCTCCGAAGTTACGGTGTATGCCCCCTTGACCGTTTCGTAGTAAGGTGAGCTTGCAGAAATCCTTATAACGCGTGCTTTAACCAGCGGATATGGAAAAATACTGCTCGAGGGGTGCTCTTCATAGTATGAACGCGCTTCTTCCAGAGTTACAGTTGTATCGAGCCTCTCTTCAACCCATCGCTTCTCAAATCTAAAGCCTAGTAAAGTACTGCGAAACTCCTCTACTTCTGCGGTCACATCACGTTCTGCCTTGGAAAGCTGCTCCTCAGCTTTAAGCAACATCAAGCGCCCCAGAGCCCAGGTATTGATGTAGCGGCTGACCATGGCTGCACTGTCCGCAGATGAGACGCCATCCGGCATCAAACGTACTATATCACTTTCATAAAGCACATCCTGTCCTATCCTCGCTACCCTACGGTCCTGACGTCCCCTGCCTCCCTTTTCGATAAAGGAACAGCCGGATAGCATCAACATTGTAAGTATTATCAGGAGTATTCTATACATAGCGGACTATCTGGAGTAATTTGGGGATTCACGAGTGATGGTCACATCGTGGGGATGACTTTCCACCATTCCGGCAGGTGTGATCTTGACAAATTTTGCCTTGCGCAGAGCTCCAAGATCTGCTGCACCACAGTAGCCCATTCCTGCTCTTAAACCTCCGATCAACTGGAAAATGACCTCAGCAAGAGTACCCTTATAAGGTACCTGAGCCACAATTCCTTCGGGTACGAGCTTCTTGATATCTTCTTCCATATCCTGGAAGTATCTATCCTTAGAACCCTTTTGCATAGCCTCGAGCGAGCCCATACCGCGGTAGGATTTAAACTTGCGGCCGTTGAGGATGATGGCCTCTCCGGGAGACTCCTCGACTCCGGCAAAGAGTGATCCTGCCATAATGGTACTGGCACCGGCTGCAAGCGCCTTAACTATATCACCTGAATAGCGGATGCCACCATCTGCGATGATGGGAATACCACTCCCTTTAAGAGCCTGCGCAGTATTCATTACTGCTGTGAACTGAGGTACTCCAATACCGGCAATTATGCGGGTGGTGCAGATGGAACCGGGACCGATGCCCACCTTGACTCCATCAACTCCACAATCCTTAAGGGCCAGAGCAGCCTCAGCAGTGGCAATGTTGCCGGCAACTATCTGTAAGTGCGGGAAGGCCTCACGGATCTTCCTGATAGTCTGCAGCACGAACAGAGAGTGTCCGTGTGCCGTATCAAGCACCACCGCGTCTATATCCACAGATACGAGCTTCTCCACATCTTCCAGACTGTGGCTGTTAATGCCCACTGCAGCTACTGCAAGCAAACGTCCGCGAGAATCTTTGCTGGCGGTGGGATTTTTCTTTATCTTCATTATGTCGCGATATGTAATCAGGCCCACCAGTCGGTTGTTATCATCAACCACAGGTAGTTTTTCAATGCGGTATTTGCTAAGCATCTCGGTAGCCTGGGGAATATCAATTGCCGGACCCGCTGTAATTAAGTTTTCAGAAGTCATCACCTCGGAGATGGGGGTTTTGTAGTTCTCCTGGAAACGGAGGTCCCTGTTGGTAACGATACCTATAAGATAATTCTGATCATCTACCACCGGGATGCCACCTATGCGGTTTTCAGCCATCAGCTGGAGTGCATCACCCACCAAAGCATCATATTTGATGGTAATGGGATCGTATATCATGGCGTTCTCAGCACGTTTGACCTTGCGCACATGCTCCATCTGCTGTTCAATAGACATGTTTTTGTGAATAACACCAATACCACCTTCACGTGCTATGGCGATGGCCATATTTGCATCAGTAACCGTATCCATTGCCGCGGAGACTATAGGGATGTGTAGCGGTATCTCCCTTGAAAAACGAGTGGTGATATTAACTTCCCTAGGTAGTACACCGGACTCGGCGGGGATCAACAATACATCATCGTATGCCAATCCCTCCATTATGATCTTGTCGGAAAAATGTTCCATATCGCATTTGTTTTCAATTATAAACTACAAATATAGCAAAAGTTCGTGTCAGAGCAATTTGCCCTGCCAACTATCACGCTCCTCCAATCTTTTTTCGAGCAATCGAATCAATTCTACATTACGAATGAGACCCCAAGGGGTAGCATTAACAAACCTAGGAGGCACTTCTCCGACAAATCGTTCTATACAGATTTCCGGGCGAAGTCGCTCAAGTATATCCACAAAAAAATCCAGGTATTCCTCTAGCGAAAAGGTGACGAAATCTTCCGGATGAGCCTCGAATTCCTGTTCAATACGGGTCCCTTTGATAATCTGCAGTTGATGAAACTTTAGAGAGGTCAGTGGCAGCGAATTTATTGCTGATATACTCTCGAGCATCATCTCGCGACTCTCGCCGGGAAGTCCAAGTATAAAATGTGCACAGACATCGAGTCCGCGTTCCGCACTCATTCTGACGGCACGAGCAGCCTGTTCAAATGTATGGCCACGATTAATACGCTCCAGAGTAGCATCAAAACAAGATTCAATACCGTACTCCACCATAACTATGTATTCTCGTGAGAGTTCTGCGAGATAATCGAGTTTCTCCTCATCTATGCAGTCCGGACGGGTTCCTACCGCTATTCCCACTACATCAGGATGCGAAAGAGCCTCTGTATATAGCTCTTTGAGGTGTTCAATAGGAGCGTATGTATTGGAGTAAGGCTGAAAGTAGGCAATATAACTGTTAGCCGTACGATATCTGCGACGATGAAACTCCATACCCTCTTCCATCTGCTGCGTAATGCTCTTATCAGGTGTGCTGTATGAGGGATGGAAAGCATTGTTATCACAATAAGTGCACCCTCCGACGGAAAGAGAGCCGTCGCGGTTGGGACAGGTAAAGCCTGCATCTATTACTATTTTCTGCAGCCTACTGCCATATTTACTCCTGTAATATCCGACGAAGGAGTTGTATCTTTTCTTCATTTTTGCTACCTATTCTTGCACAAAGATAAGAAAAAGACTACTTTTGAAATTTAAACCAAATATATTTAAACAGAATGAAACGACTCCTTATTCCGGCTATCGCAGCCTTGATGATGATCCAATCCTGTGGATCCCCCGCAGACTCTTTCAAAGAGCAGTTTGATTCCATCTCCAATGAAATTAAAGAACAGTATGCTCCTGACCGCAGGGATAAGTGTTACGAACCAATACTAAAAGATGTTGATGGACAGAAGGTCCTCTATGGCTCCACTACAGTACAGGAGGCAAAGGATGCACTGCTGGCCGCTCTATCGGAGAAGGGTCTCAATGTACTTGACAGTATGATAGTACTCCCCGATCCTGAATTTGGAGAAAAGATATGGGCAGTGATATCTCACTCTGTAGCAAATGTCAGATATGAGGCTAACTACTCTTCGGAAATGGCCACTCAGCTACTGATGGGTACACCGGTACAATTGCTTGAGAAACGCAGTTACTGGTACAGAATCGTCACTCCCGAAGGTTATCACGCCTGGGTAACTGTCGGTAGTGTGCAGAGGATGGACGAGCAGGAGCTCAACGACTGGAAGAGATCAGACCGCCTGATCATTACCACGTATTATACTCTCTTCCACGAAAAGGCAGATTCCTCATCACCGGTTGTAAGTGACGGTGTATGGGGCAATATAGTGGAGAAGGTCGGAGAACAAGGGAGCTATTTCAAGGTAAAGATTCCCAACGGTAAGATTGCATTTGTTCCAAAAAAGGATGCAGCACCCTTTAACAGCTGGATTGCCTCACGCAGACCCACGGCAGAAAACATTATTGCAACAGGTAAGGCCTTCATGGGATTCCCTTACCTTTGGGCCGGCACCTCCATAAAGGCTATGGACTGCAGCGGTTTTGTCAAGACTGTTCTATTCCTCAACGGAGTGATTACCCGAAGGGATGCCAGTCAGCAGGCAAAAGTGGGTGATGATGTAAATGTCGAGGAATTCCCCGGTGACCTGCAGCCAGGTGACTTGCTTTTCTTTGGTCGTAAAGCCACTGAAGAGAGGAGTGAACGGATAACCCACGTTGGAATATACCTCGGGGAGGGCAGATTCATCCATGCAGCAACCAATGTCCACACCAACTCCCTTATACCAGATGCAGAAGATTTCTATGATGGCACTCTGGTACGTGCAAGACGCATCATAAATAAGGCAGACGAGGTTACCGGCCTGGTGTCAATAGCTAAACACCCCTGGTATTTCTAAAGAATATAACAACGAAAAAGATACAACAATGAGCGACAGAAGACAATTTTTGAAGGCTGCCGGCCTGATGACCGCAGCAGCTGCATTCTGGCATCCGAGAGATCTTTTCGCTGCTAACGCAGCAAAAAAGAGGAAGGTTGCTGACAATAAGCTCGATCTCCAGTGGGAGAACTTCATGGGCAAAATGAAATACACTTTCACCATTTCAGGATCATCAAGGACAACAACACCCATAGTGATAAGCCGTATCACCTGGAATGAATACACCGGTTACGGTGAGGCAGCAATGCCCCCTTACCTGGGCGAGACACAGGCCTCAGTACATGAATTTCTCAAAAAAGTGGCTGAAAATGTACTGCCTAAGTTTGACAACCCCTTCCTCATCGAAGATATAATGGTGGAAGTGGACAAACTGGCTACCAACAACACCGCAGCCAAAGCTGCAGTGGATATTGCCCTACACGACCTTGTGGGTAACATTATAGGTCAACCCTGGTGGAAGATCTGGGGATTCAATCCCGATGACGCTCCCCACACTTGTTATACCATCGGTTACGATGCCAGTGACGATGTAGTAAATGAGAAAATAGAGGAGGCTTCCTGGACAAAAATACTGAAAGTCAAGCTCGGAATGACGGAAAAAGAGGACAAGAGAATGATCAACCTTATCAGGGCCAAGACTGACACCGTCATCTGTATTGACGCCAATCAGGGCTGGAAAGACAAACACTACGCACTGGACATGGTCAACTGGCTTGCGGAGAGAAATGTCAATATGATCGAACAACCGATGCCCAAACTATTGATTGAAGAGACAGCCTGGTTGACAGAGCGCAGCCCTCTGCCCATTATCGCAGACGAAGCTTGCCAGCGCTTGACTGATATCCCCAAACTTAAGGGCGTATACCACGGCATCAATATCAAACTGATGAAGTGCACAGGAATGCGCGAAGCAAGAGAAATGGTCTCACTTGCAAACGCTCTCCATATGAAAATTATGGTAGGATGTATGACTGAGACCTCCGTAGCCATTTCAGCGGCGGCCCAGATTGCACCGAAGGTTGAATGGGCCGATCTTGATGGCAACTATCTCATTGCAAATGACTGCTTCGATGGAATGAAACTGGTGGATGGACGCATCACCCTGGAGGATAAGCCCGGTCTTGGTCTTACCAAGAAGCCCGGCATCATATCTTTGTAAAAATCATTTTTAATATTACCTTTGCGCCCAAATTAAAAAGGAATATAGATATGAATCTGAGAGTTATCAAGAAAGACATCGAGTTTCTTATCGGAGATTTTGTTGAAGATTGTCTGCTTTTTGCGATGCTGCATCCTGACAAAGATCTTAAAGGTGTGGAAAACCTAATAGAAAAGGCCAGTGATCTCGCTGACGGCCTCTTTTACAGAGTCAATCATCCTGACAAGAGCAGTAAAAAGGCAATAAAAGCACATTATAAAGCAGTAAGTCATGATCTGATCAAAGGTCTGGACGGCCTCTGTGAGGAACTATCGGCTCTTGCAAAGTAGGCTTTCTTACCGGAAAGTTCTCCATGGAGCTTGTCAAACGACAACGGGGTTGATATTGTCAGCCCCGTTGTCGTTTTTATAACCACAAGGATAGATCGGGTGGTTACGAAAATCAATTTAGGATAAGAATTATTTCCAGAATTGCCACCATTTGCGAGCAACAGACTTTGAATTTAGCTCCTGTTGCCGACCCGAATCATTCCGGTCATCATCTTTCAGAGCGACTTCTCTCTGGAGAGGTTCCCTCTCCTCCATCTTCTTCTCGAGTCGCTCAACTATAGGTTTGAAAAAATCGTGGATCGGATCACAGATCCTCATTTCATCTTCAGTGCGTGGATTGGTAATCCTACCATTAATCCCGAGAATGTTGCCCGAATCAAAATTGATGGTTAGATACCAGTTACCCGCCCCCTCCGGCGGAGTGAGATCCTCATAAGTGTTATCCACTTTCATAGCGGCAACAAACTGTCTCAGTCTCTCCAGATCCTCAACATCAAGAGGTATAGGGGAAGAATTGTCATACCCACTGCCTTTATTAAAATATATTGTTGGGGCCTCCGTTGTAGCATCCACATAATAGCAGACACGGCCATAGTAATCGGGTTGCCAGTCAAACCTAAACCTCGTCATTTTGCCGGCAACGAGTATCCACTCCTCCTCTCCTGTACCGCAACTGGAGTCAAAGGAGAGAATACTATCCACTTCGCCCGACATCTTTTCCCACTTCTCAAAGTAGTTTTTCAAAGCATCAAACGCAGCTGCGCCTCCACGTGGATATCTTAAAGTACCACGGGCACGAACAGTGAATCCATATTCATATTTGAGATTAAAATACCACGAATCTGCATCCAAAACCCTGATACGAGGTTCATACCTCCCTTTGTATGAGGTCATATTATGCTCATCGATAATGGCCTGGAGTTCGCTAAACACGGTAGAGTCTGAAGTTATGATCCTTTTTTGGTCGGGAAAATCCTCGTTTATGAGAATTTCAATCTTGCCATCATCCATACGGGAAACCTGGTATGAAAAACCTGAAAACTGTCTCATCCCACCGATAACACCATAATAAAAATAGTTCAAAGCGCCCCTGTCATTTGCGGCAGTACCAAATAAATTCGTCATAACAAGCAATAATATTAGCAATAACCTCTTCATAAGCTTTCACCGAACAAAGATAGATAAAAAGTAATTAGTATGGAGTATGGAGTGAGTAGTATGTAGTATGTAGTATGTAGTAAAAGAGTGGGTGAGTAATATATTTTGCTGCCGGATGTTATGTCAAATTTTGGCAATTGCTATTCTGTTAGCCGTTATCTACTAGATTTAGGCACCACACACCCACACTACCAACTACAAACTAAAAACTTGCTCCTTACTACACACTCGGAACTCGGAACTAAAAATTTGCTCCTCACTACATACTCAGAACTCAGAACTAAAGACTTATTCAAAACTACACACTACATACTTAAAACTAAAAAACGGCCCGTGGGCCGTTTTTTACTACTTTCTTCCTTTGTTGAAATCTTTACGGAATCCACCTTTACGATCGCCGCGATCGCCACCGCCGTTGTGACCGCCGTGAGGACGGGGACCTGAAGGACGAGGCCTGCGTACAGGCTCCACATAACCTTCGGGCTTCTCCAAAAGGGCCCTACGGGAAAGACGGAGTTTGTTGGTTTTGGGATCAATCTCAATAAGTTTGACCTCAACCTCGTCACCGAGCTTGAAGAGATCTTCCACCTTCTCTGTCTTGCCCCAATCCATCTCTGAAATGTGCAGCAAACCATCTTTTCCGGGGAGAATTTCCACAAACGCACCGAACTCAACAATTGATACCACTTTACCTTTGTAAATTTCACCCACTTCGGGAACTGCTATTATGGCTTTTATGCGATCCAATGCAGCATCCATCTTCTCCTTATCAACTCCGAAAATGTCCACCAGACCAATAGGTTCTCCCTTATCATCCTTGGACTCGGTAATGGTAATACTGGTATCGGTTTGCTTCTGAATATCCTGAATAACCTCGCCACCCTTGCCGATAATTGCACCTATAAATTCACCGGGAACCACAATCTGAATAATGCGCGGCACATGGGGTTTGTACTCTGCACGGGGCTCAGAGATAGTTTTGAGCATTTCATTCAAAATATGGGTACGGCCCTGACGTGCCTGCTCAAGTGCCTTTTCCAACACCTCATAAGAGAGACCATCAACTTTGATGTCCATTTGAGTGGCCGTGATACCATCTTTGGTTCCGGCCACCTTGAAGTCCATATCTCCGAGGTGGTCCTCGTCACCGAGAATGTCTGAAAGGATAGCATATTTACCGGATTCAGTATCTGAAATCAGACCCATAGCGATGCCTGAAACAGGCTTGGAAATTTTCACACCGCAATCCATAAGCGCAAGAGAACTCGCACATACGGTAGCCATCGAAGAGGAACCGTTGGATTCGAGTATATCTGACACTACACGTACTGCATAGGGATTATCTTCACCTACCGGCACAACCTCCTTGAGTGCCCTAAATGCGAGATTTCCATGACCTACCTCTCTGCGGCTAACACCACGGGATGCTTTAGCTTCGCCGGTAGAGAAGGGAGGGAAATTATAATGAAGTACAAACTGGTCGGTGCCCTGAGTAAGTACTTCGTCTCTCTCCTTCATATCGTCCTTAGTGCCGAGAGTTACCGTAGTAAGCGACTGGGTCTCTCCTCTGGTGAAAATGGCTGAACCATGAGCGCCGGGAAGGTAATCTACCTCACACCAAATGGGACGGACCTCATCGCTCTTACGACCATCGAGACGAATTCCCTCGTCGAGAATCATACGGCGCATAGCCTTTTTCTCAATGGCAGTGAAGTATCTTGCAACCATGATGGCTTTCTCTTCTCTCTCTTCTTCGGGGAGAGTCTCGAGAAACTCCTGGTGGAGCGCCTCAAACTGATCGGTACGAGTATGTTTGTCACTGCCGCTCTTTGCGATTGCATAACATCTGTCATAGCAATATTCCCAGGCAGCCTTTTCGACTGCTTCATCATCTGTCTCATGGCAAAATTCGCGTTTTATCTCTTTGCCCACCTCTTTCTCTAGTTCTTTCTGCACCAAGCAGTGCTTTTTAATCTCTGTATGAGCAAATTTGATAGCTTCGAGCATATCTGCCTCGCTAACCTCTTTCATTTCACCTTCCACCATCATTATGTTTTCGTAAGTGGCGGCCACCATGATATCCATATCAGCCTTTTCCAGCTGCTCGAAGGTGGGGTTGATACAGAATTTGCCATCTATACGTGCGACGCGCACCTCGGAGATGGGGCCATCGAAGGGTATGTCACTCACTGCGAGAGCGGCTGAAGCTGCAAGTCCTGCAAGCGCGTCAGGCATATCAACTCCGTCAGCTGAGATCAGGTTAACTGTCACAAATACCTCTGCATGGAATTTTTCCGGGAATAGAGGACGAAGCGCCCTGTCAATAAGGCGTGCTACAAGTATCTCATAATCTGAAGGTCTACCCTCTCTTTTCATAAAACCACCCGGATAACGGCCCGCTGCGGCATATTTTTCTTTATATTCAACTTGAAGAGGCATAAAATCAACATCTTCTTTGGCCTCTTTTGCACATGTAACGGCAGCCAACAACATGGTCTTGCCCATTTTTACTACTACCGAGCCGTCGGCCTGCTTGGCCAGTTTACCGGTCTCAATTTCTATTGTCCTTCCGTCGGACAATTGGATGGTTTTCTTAATAACATTCATTATTTCCGCTAAAATTATATTGTTTCCGCTGTATAAATTGTTTTTTTAATAAAAAAAGAGACCGCTTTAAAAACACGGCGGTCTCCATTTTTTTCCTATTTGTATTATCTGCGAAGGTTGAGGGCCTTCAAAATTTCACGGTATCTCTCAATGTCGGTATCCCTTAGGTAGTCGAGTAACTGACGTCTCTTACCTACAAGTCTGAGGAGCGAACGTTGGGTGTTGTGATCCTTGCGGTTCCTCTTCAGGTGTTCGGTAAGGTGAGCGATACGGTAGGAAAACAAAGCAACTTGACTCTCAGGTGAGCCGGTGTCAACATTAGACTTCCCGTATTTGCTGAAGATCTCTTGCTTTTTGTCGGCTGATAAATAATCGGACATAAATGCAAAAAATTAATTGTTTTTAAAAAATGTGTTCTCGTTTTTAGAGTGCGCAAAGGTAACTAATATTTTTTAGTTTGCAAAAAAATCCCTTATCTTTGCAACCTATTATTCGGGAAGTGGCGCAGTTGGCAGCGCGCTGCGTTCGGGACGCAGAGGTCGGGTGTTCGAGTCACCTCTTCCCGACT
>JAPXOZ010000024.1:0-22253 GCA_033811195.1 Bacteroidales bacterium
TATGAAGAGTGCACATGGCGACTTTTCGTACGATTGGGCTTTTGCTCCCGATTGGCACTTAAAAGTGGAAACTTATTATCAATGGCTTTATAATATACCTGTAAAAAATGATCCTGACGAAACTTATACCATGTTACAGATAGGTGGCGCGGGTGACAATGTAATTATGCGAGAGGGAAATCTGGTAAATAAAGGCACGGGGAAAAATTATGGGGCGGAATTTACCATTGAGAAGTTTATGAGTAAAAATTACTATCTCCTGTTTAATTCCACCATTTACAGATCAACCTTCACAAACGGATTCAACAAAAAAGAGTGGAGTACCATTTTCGACGGAAGATATCTCTTTAATCTTGCTTCAGGCTACGAGCTGCCACTTAAAAAAGGATGGACGCTCTTTGCCGATTTAAAGGGGTCTTTGGCCGGCGGTACTCGTTACACTCCCGTTTTGGAGAATCAAAGTAGAATTGAGCACAGAATAGTTATCGATAATACTCGTATTAATGAATTGCAAGTACGTGATTATTTCAGAATCGACTTGCGAATAGGTTACAGGAAAAATTGGAAAAGGGTTACCGAAGAATTATTTATCGACTTCCAAAACCTGACAAATAGAAAAAATCTTTATGGCCTCTTTTATGATATTGAAACGGGCACCTATAATGAGATGTTGTTACAGGGCTTTTCCCCAATGATTACATATAGGCTTAACTTCTCTATAAGCAAGAAAAAATAAAACGTGATTTTCGAATAGGAATAAAATTGAAAGTGTATATTTGTAGGTGACAGAGAAAATGTGAAAACAATAATTTATTGACCATTTAATTCAATAGCATGTCATTACAAGAAATACTGGAATACCGCCGTTCCGTCAGATATTTCGACGAAGCGAAAGAGCTGGATACTAACAAGGTAAGACGATGTATAGAACTCGCAACGCTTGCACCAAACAGTTCCAATATGCAACTGTGGGAATTTTATCACATAACCGACCCCGAGATGATGAAAAAAATATCTCACGCTTGTCTGGACCAAAAAGCAACAAAAACGGCGAAGCAGATCGTAGTTTTCGTTACTCGCCGTGATTTACACCGTAAACGTTCTAGGGCTATTTTGGAATTTGAAAAGGGGAATATTGCCCGTTATAGTCCACCTGAGCGACAAGAAAAACGATGGAAAGATCGTCTAATGTACTATAACCGTCTTATGCCGTTTATATACAGTAGGTTCTTTTGGCTACACGGTTTTTTTAGGAAGATACTCGCCACATCCATATCCCTATTCCGTCCAATGGTAACAACAATATCAGAAAGTGATATGCGTGTGGTCGTGCATAAAACCTGCGGTTTGGCAGCACAGACTTTTATGATTGCTATGGCAGAAATCGGGTATGATACCTGCCCTCTGGAGGGTTTTGACAGCCGTAGAGTAAAAAGGCTACTCAAACTTCCTTGCAGTGCCGAAATCAATATGGTTATTCCTTGCGGAATCCGAAAGGGGACACTTGGAATTTGGGGAGAACGATTTAGGGTACCGTTTGAAGAGGTGTATAAGAAGGTATAGTCAGGCTAACAATAGTCAAGTAGAGACTAAAACAATAAACGTATGACCAAAAATAAAAGTTTATCTGAAGTAGTAATCCAAAAAGGCGCGATTAAACGAAAGTTCAGTTTGCGGGAACTTTATCGTTCTTTCGTTTTTGCCCCGAAAGCGATATCAATACTTATTGGAAATCGAAAAAAGAAATTAATTGACGACCAATTGATAGAGCGTTTACAACTGGCCGTTACCGAAGTAAATGGCTGCGCGGTATGTTCTTATCAGCACACCAAAATGGCTTTGCAACAGGGCATGAGCGGTGAAGAAATAGCCAGTTTGTTGAGCGGAGGCACTGATTTCATCAAGCCAGAAGAGGCAAAAGCAATAATGTTTGCCCAACACTTTGCCGATTCAAGAGGATTTCCTAAAATAGAAACTTACGATGCGATTGTAGAAGAATATGGCAAAAAAGAAGCACGCATTATTCTTGCGGCATGCCAGGTCATATTATCAGGAAACATATTCGGAATCCCTTTCAGCGCATTTCTTGCGAGACTTCACGGGAAACCATACGAAAACAGCTCACTTTTTTATGAATTGGGGATGATTATAGTAGGAGGCTTATTATTACCCATTGCACATATTCATGGATTGCTTAGAATTATGTTTGGTTTACCAAATGCAAGATTTGATCGAAAGCAAGAGAAAAGTGAGTGAGAGTTGACCTAAATTTGTGAATATTTAGGACTTAAGATGCCAAAGTAGAACTAACACAGAAACCCATGACTAAAAATATAAATATGTTCAAATATGCGGTCCAACAGGATAGACATAAACGAACATTTAGTGTATCGGAGCTTTATCGTTCTTTCGTTTTTGTCCCAAGCGTGATTGCAAAAGTGATGGGAAATCGAAAAAGTAAATTAGTTGACGATCATTTTAAAGAGCGCTTGCTGTTAACTGCAACCGGAGTGAATGGTTCTGCTGCATGTGCTTCTCTGCACACAAAAATTTCTCTGAAAAAGGGAATGAGCAAGGAAGAAATAGATAGTTTTTTGAATGGAGGCACCGATTTTATTAAGCCTGAGGAGGCAAATGCAATAATTTTTACCAAACACTTTACAGATTCGAGAGGATACCCTCAAAAGAATTCTTACAATGAGATTGTAAAGGAATATGGTGCGCCAAAAGCGCGTGTCATTCTTGCAATATGTCAAGGCATATTAGCTGGGAACATATTTGGGATCCCCTTCAGTGCATTTCTTGCCAGACTTCAAGGGAAACCCTACAAAAACAGCTCACTTTTTTATGAGTTGGTAATGATCATAATGGGATTTGTGAGTTTTCCCATTGCACTTATTCATGGACTGCTAAGAAGTTTATTTGGTTTACCAAATGAAAGATTTGATAAAAAGCAGCAAGAGTAAATCAAAACCAATTAAATTGACAGCTCATAACCGACATAAAACTGTGTGAGCTGCTCGCCTAAAATGTTTTTCAACTGATTATAGGCACCATCGCCAGTGCAATGGCCTGTCACGAAACTGGTAGAAGGGAAACGACTTTTGAGCTCTTGTCCTAACTTCACTATCTCTTCCCCGGTTTCAAATTCCGTATTGTTTTGGCTATCCAACAGATGAAATCCACCCATCACGCAAGCTATTTGACCACCTCCTTCTACTGTTACACTTTCCAATATATTTAGCAAGCCGCTGTGTCCGCAACCTGTAAAAACACATCTTTGTTCCTTCCCAACTATAACAATCATCTCGTGGTCGAAGTCATCATTTATAAGTTCAACTCCTATGCTTTTAAAAAGCGTTCGATTGGCTTTAGGAAACGGATGTTTTCTGATTTTGGGCCTTAAAACAAGGATATCCTCGCCAAGCGACGCTCTATCGTCGACAACGATCAACCGCTCTTTAAGTCTTTCGAAATCAAAATCGACACTTATTTTTCTCAAACTATTTCTCGAAGAGTAAAACTCACGATTAAATATCTGTGAAGAGAGGACTATTTTGGCTTTTTGGTTAATCTTCAAAAATTCCGGCAATCCGCCCATATGGTCGGAATGTCCGTGCGAAACAAAAAGATAATCCACATCACTCAACTCAATATTCAAACGCCTCGCGTTGCGTGCAAACAGATCCGAAGCACCAACATCGAGCAGGCATTTATAACTCTCAGTTTCAAGATAAACAGATAGGCCGTGCTCGGTCTCAAAACCGGCCTCAGTTGCCCTGTTATCCGATAAAACAACAACCCTCATATTTATCTTCCTCCCGTAATCAATCCGTAAAATTTAGGAGTATATCTTCTGAGCACACTACCCAACAGAATGCCTATTGCAATTATTATTATAGGAAGAATAAAATAGCTGACAATGGATACAATTTCATTTTTTCCGGCAATATAAAAGAGAGCCTTCTGTGCATATTTTAAGAGTGGCATGTGAAAAAGGAAAACGAAAAATGAAAAAGAAGAAAGAGTAAGAAGGGTTTTATTTACACTCTCCTTATTTTTCATTATAACATCATAAAGACTCCAAACAGCCAATATGCCAACTACGATACCAAGGCGGTGTAGTATTAATAATGGACCTGTTGCACTATAGTTTTGACACAAAAGTATAGTTTTAACAATGACTATTAAGACCCACAGGAATAGAAATATCAGATTATATTTTTGGGTGAATTGTTTGGTGAGATATTCGCTTTTGTAGAGTGCCAAATAGGCTCCCAGGGAAAAGAACAAAACAGATTCACTGGTATACAACACAAGCCTGAAACGAAAAGCCACTAACCAAATAATGAAAAACAGGATAATCGGTATAAATCGCAAATGTTTGATCAACCGGTAGATCAGTGGGGAAAAAGCAACCAGAACAATCAAATCCCTCAAAAACCATAATTGAGCCGGGATAGGATTAATAAATATTAAATCCAAAACCCTGATAAATGAATAATCTACATCTGATACAAGGTTCTTAGATAATGGAGAAAGTCGTAGAGTAATGTGAATAATCAGCCCCAATATCGACCAAAATAAAAATGGCACTAATAGCGACTTCGCTCTTTTCTTATACTTTAGGATAAATTCACTTTTTGTTCCTTGAAAATTCAGAAAAAACAAATATCCTGAAATAATGAAAAATATCGGCACAGCTACTCTTGCAATACCCTGGCTGATAAATTGTTGAATAAAAATATTGAATCCGGCATCAAGACGAAATGCTACCTCACCCAATTGCAATTTTAAATGATAAGAGTGAACAAATACAACCATTATCATTGAAATAAATGAAATGACTCTTAACTTATCACTCAAATACTTATTCATTTTTTTTCTCTTTTCGTTTCCGCCATACCTGCGCTAAGATAATAAAACCTATCACTACGAATGCTAAGATGAAATCATGATCTCTGTAAACAGGGAGGCTACCCATTAACCACCTTATAAGCCATAGAATCAACAAATAGGTTACATAACCGGCTAATGCGGCAAGGACTAAATAAAATTTTGATTTCATAGTCTCAGTTGTATTAATTCCACACAAAAGTAAGAATTATATCTTCCTTTTACAGAATAAATCTCTGAAACTGCTATGCTTACGATGCAGGAGCCAGACGATGATCAAGCCAAAGAAGAAGGTGGAGGTAAATGTCTCTATCATATGACTGAGTCTTACGCTGGCTACAGGCAGCAAGGGATTGGGCAAAATGTGTCCTAAATGAGGTGCAGCCAGAAGAAACCCCACCAACAATGCCGTTATCCAGGGTTTAACATTGGATCCGGCAATTATTGGCAATACTATCAGCGCAAAGAGCACTCCCCGAACCAATTGGAGTAAAATCAGTTCCGGATTGTTGCGGATTGTCCCCAAAGTGTGAGCAAAGAAAGGCTCTATCTCTCCCGGACTACCATAAAATGCTCTGAGTTCGGGATTCTGCCATGCGATATAGTATCCTGCTACCCAGTAAATTATCAGATATGAAACAGCAATAACTGCAAGTTTTAAAAGAAGCTGCATAATTGGCATTTTCCATGTTGGCTTACTTACGCCCACATCTCTTTTCTTCCATTTTTTGCATATCAAGACGGCAAGCGGAATAAAAATAAGCGGAATGGATAAACCCATAATAAAGAGGTGGGGAAGCAGTTCGGGCGAAACAGTGATTTCTGAAAGAAAATACCAAGTTTCAATCTGAGTAATAAATGTAAATGACCCGTAGTAAGCAAAAGCGAGGGCCAATGCCAGCCGCCAACCGCGCCATCGCGAAGTAACGATCAATGCAACTATTAAAAGGGTATTGATTATGGCCAAAACGAGCGTACCAACCTCTTGGCTGAGTAACCCTAGCTCCGATTGACCCTGCGGTATCAAGTCGCCGACAGCCATTGCTCCTATTATCCAAATGGGAAAATAGAGGATAACCAATAAGATTATCCTAAAAGTCCATGATAAAGTTTTTTTAAAATTCATACTGTATTAAGTGTGGTCTATCTATCGAGAGTATAAATAACCGATATTCCACAAAATTAATGGAGAATCTTAAAAATAGGAAGTCAGACCTAATACATTTGTGTTAATTTTTACACAAATAAACCCGATAAACTTACTTACTTGCCCCGTAGCTCTTTGCTAACTCTTGATTATCTTCTCCACACTCAATCCCACTCCATCTTCAATGCCCAGCATGGCGTTGATAAGATAGATTTTGTCGAAATGGTGTAAATCATTCACCGTTATGGGTCTCTCGCGGATTCTTTTTTCCAAAAGGAGTTTTTTACGTTTTATGCCGTTTAGCAGATAGGTATCGGGGGTAAAAAAAACGTTCTCTTTTCTGAACACCACATTGCTGAATGAGGTGTCGGTAATGCAATTATTTTTAACAATCAATATTTCGTCGCAATCTCCTTTTTCTTGCAGCAATGCGTTGAGTTGTGTCCTGTCGGAATATTTAAATGAATAATCTAAGTCAGCCTCAACGAGTTTTAGAGAATGAATAGTTTTTAGTCGGTAATCGAAATATTTGACGGAAATGATCTCTTTGTGATAGACAACGCTACACTTTATCTTGTTGCTCTCTGCCAACTCTGGTGGAATCCGGGCCGACAAATCGGGTAATTCCGGTGCGGAAAATCCGAAATGAAGTGCTGTTTGGCGCATTCGCTCCCGGTGTGCTTCGATATTTTGCACGATGTCGTTTTTTATACATATGGTTTCGAGGAACATAGCTTTTACTTAAAAGGGTAAATATACTTTTTGCAGGGCTTCATTATATTCACTTTCGCATTGACTATTAGCAGTAATACCGCCACCGCTCCGGAAATACATTTTACCGTTGTCTTGTTCAATGAAACGAATTAAAACACCTGAATCGAGATTTTCTCCATCAAAATAGCCTACAACACCGCTATAGAAACCGCGCTCTTGCTTTTCGCATTCACGTATAACACGCAAAGCTGCCTCACGAGGTGCACCCGCAATAGATCCGGCAGGAAGCAACTTAAAAAACAAGGTTCCTAAGTTTTGCAAGTAATCGGCAGGAAGAGTACCCTCAATTTCGGAACTTGTCTGCAAGATCTCGCCGTTAGTCGTTTTTAGCTTATCTATATAGCGAAAGCGATTTAACTTGACCTGGCTTGCTACCCGGCCTAAATCAGCACAAGTAAGCTCAGCCATCGTCTCATGTTCGGCAAGCTCCTTACAATTGTTCAATAATTTTTCATCGGCATTTGGCAAAGTGGCGTCAATGGTACCCTTCATCGGATGTGAAAAGATTTTTCCATCCCTTATCGCCACAAATCGTTCCGGAGAAAAGCAAACAAACTTATCCGGAATATATAAACGGTATCTCGCTTTACTGAATTTAAAAATTTGTTGAAGTGACAGCGATGTTTCGATAGGTGTTTTAATAGTGAGATTGAGCAAAGAAGTTTCTCCTTTACTCATTGCCTCCATCGCACAACGGAATCGTTTTTCATATATTTCAAAACTCTCGGGGAAACGTTTAAACATATATTCCGCCGACACATCTGAAGAGTTATGGGCATTAGTGACCCCATTTATGTCGAAAAGGAGGCGGGTTTGCTGTAAAGGATTTTCAATAAAAAACCCTTCGCTCATCTCAAAGTTTATAGCAAACAGAAACGGGACCTTTGACCTTCCCGCTTCATTCATTTTGGCTATAATTTGATCACAATTGATAAACATTTTAGAGACTTACAACAACTGTTTAGACAACTCTCTTTCTAACAAACTCCTCTATCAACCGGTTTACTATCTCCGGTGCGTCGGTATTGGCGTTATGGCCGACATCTTTTATCAATTCGAGAGGGATACCTGTCTCTTTATGCAAAAATTTATTGTATTCCAGGCATATTTTTAACCGATCTTTTTCGCCACAAATCAATAAAGCCGTACAAGGTATTTCGTAGGGCATATCTTTCTCAATTGCTTCGGCAAGAATTTTAGATCCATGACCTAAGAGCTTTGCAAACCTCTTTTTATCTCCCTCATAGGGCAGCATCATTTCATAAACGAGCTTCCTGCTGTAAGTTGATTCGGCAGATCCTTTAGGGAAAAATTTTAATAGAGAACGCCACGGTACCAACTTAACTATAGGTTCAAGCCTTTTCATCAACCGAAATTCTCTGCACGTTAAAACTGCCCTTTGAAGCGGAGCACCATCAATACCGACATAACCTTTTGTCTTCTCAGGATATAGTTTGGCGAAAATTTGACCTGTCGCCCCACCTATGGATTGACCCACAACCACTGGTCGTGTGATGTTCTCTTGCTCAAGTATCTCATTGAGCCATTTTGCGTTGTCAAACAGAGTAAAATCGAAATTAAAAGGCCACGAAGCGGCATGAGTAGGAGCATCCCAGACAAGCAGATTATACTTATCCTTAAAATACTCAATCTGTTTTTCAAAAAGTCTGTGATCCAATGTCAACCCCGGAAGAAAAACCAAGGTAACACCTTCTGCATCGATGATATTTACCCAATAATGAATATCACCGGATTTTGTTTTATGGGTTTTTGCTGTCATTATTTTTTTAATTGTATCCATTTTTCCAGATTCTAAACGACTCTCCTTTAATGACTGAAAGCGTCTATAGTTCAACTCGATTTTCAACAAACCCCTCTATCAACTTATTGACTATCTCCGGTGCGTCGGTATTGGAGTTGTGGCCGGCATCTTTTACCCATTCGAGGGGAATGCCGGTGTTTTTATGCCAGGCTTTATTAAATTTGATACAAAAACCCACCCTGTCTTTCTCTCCACAGATCAACAAAGCAGGACATTTAATCTCGTAGGGCAACTCTTTTTCATAGGCTTCTGCCAGGATTTTATAGCCATAACCGGCAAGTTTGGCGTATCGTTTTTTATCCCCATCATAGTGCATCATAATCTCAGATATCAGTTTTCTCCCATATTCACTCTCTGCTGTTCCCTTTGCTCCCGCTTTCACCAATAATTTCCAGGAAAACCCCCGATAAAACGGCTCCATCCTTTTCAACATCCACAAATAAAAGCCTCCCAAATATTTTCTTTGCAGAGGAGCAGAATCAATGGAGATAAAGCCCTTTAATTTTTCAGGATGGAGTTCGGCATAAACCTGCCCCAAATAGCCACCCATGGATTGACCTATAATTACAGGTCGCGTGATTTTCTCCTCTTCGAAAATCTCATTAAGCCATTTCGCCTTATCAAACAGAGTGTAATCAAACTTAAATGGCCATGAAGAGGCATGTGCAGGTGCATCCCAAACAAAAACATTGTACTTATCCTTAAAATACTCAATCTGTTTTTCGAACAACCTGTGATCCGCTGTCAGCCCCGGAAGGAATACCAGGGTCACACCTTCTGCATCGATGATATTTACCCAATACCGGATATCACCGGATTTTGTTTTATGGGTTTTTGCTGTCATTACTTTTTGAGTCCTGGCTATTTCTTGACAAATTTAAAAAATTACCCTTTAATCACAGCGAGAGGGGAGACTTCTGTTACTATTTTCACTAAATCTTCCTGATCCAGCATCACTTGCTGGATATTTTTATAGGCGGAAGGGGCCTCATCTAGATCCCTGTGGGTCCTGATAGAGTGTAGGATCCCCCTTTTGTTGAGCTTTCGCACCTCTTCTTCAAAACTCAATCTTCGGATGGCCTCATTGCGCCCCATCACCCGACCTGCTCCATGCGAGCAACTGGAAAAGCTCTCAGGATTGCCCAGACCCTCTACAATATAGGATTTTGTCCCCTGCGAACCGGGGATAATACCAAGCTCACCCTTGTGCGCCGAAGTAGCACCTTTGCGATGAACCACCACATCTTTGTCGAAATGTTTCTCCCATTTAGCATAGTTGTGAGCAATATTTATGATCTCACCGAACTTTATTTTGGGAAAATAATCCACCATCACTTCTTGCACCCTTGTAAGCATCAATTTGCGATTGGCCAGAGCAAAATCTACGCAATAATTCATCTCCTCAAAATACCTGTGCGCTTCTTCCGTGGTAAATGGAAGATAGGCGAGGTCCGCCTTCGGGGGCACCGGAGAGTTCCACTGCTTATTTAACCTCTTTGCGAGCTTATTATAATGATCAGCCACCTGTTTGCCAATATTTCTACTCCCAGAGTGAATCATTATCCAAATAAAATTATCCTTATCCTTCTGAATCTCGATAAAGTGATTGCCTCCTCCAAGAGTTCCAAGCTGGCGTAGGGCGGAGTTATACTCGGATCTGACCACCTCCATACTCCCAACCTTATAGCCTTTGGGCATCAGAGCCTCATCTTGCGCCCTCTTGTGGTGCTTAAACCCCACCGGCACCCTCTCCTCAATATTCCTTACAATCTCCTTCAGCCTTCGCTGAATGTCGGGGTTTAGTTTCAAATCGGTCTTTACCGCACAGATGCCGCATCCGATATCCACGCCTACTGCATTGGGCACGACCACATCATCCGCAGCCATTACCCCACCTATAGGCATTCCATATCCGGTATGTGCATCCGGCATCAAAGCTATATGCTTGAAAGCAAAAGGCAAATTGGCCAGGTTCTTCACCTGAAAGAGAGTATTATCATCAATTTCATCCAGCCAAAGCTTAATTGGTATTCTTTCGGTATCTATTATTCTTTTCATAATTCTGATCGCTTCAACATAGAGTAAATTTATCAAATATAATCATTTTATGACTAAAATGAAGATTGTGGAAAACCATCAACAAAAAAGAGCAAGAGTGATATAGAAGTCAATCTTGCTCTTAAACCTGAGTAAATAGTCTTAATTATTTACTACTCGTGATCGTAGTCATGCTCAATTCCCTCTTCCCGAGTTGCATGTACTGTCCCAAACGGATGCTCGGCAGGTGCATAAATCGAATAAAGCTTCAAAGGCTCATCACCTGTATTTACCAGATTGTGCCATTTCCCGGCAGGGATAAAGAAGACGAAATCCGCTTTTACATCACGCACAAAATCAAGATTATCCTCAGTGTCTCCCATATATACAATCCCTTCTCCCTCTTCCACGCGAATAAACTGGTCGGTCTGAGTGTGAAGCTCCAGACCAATATCTTCACCCGGCTGCAGAGTCATAAGAGTCATTTGCAAGAAATTACCCGTCCAAATAGCGGTACGGAAGTTTTCATTTCTGCTCGTTGCATCCTCAATATCGAAAGCGATGGGTTGTGCACCATGATCAATTAACTCTATTTGTTCGGTTGCTGCAACGAGATCAACCTCTGATGTTCCGGTTTGCGGATTGCCACATCCGGCAATCAGAAATGCTACGGTAATTAAAATTAAAATGTTCTTTTTCATACTGATAGTGATATATATTTGATTGTTATTATTTCTGTTAAAACTGAAAACAGGCTCTTAATCCCCAGATTTTCAGATTATCAAAGATAATGAAAAATTATGAGAAAAGTAAATTATTACTACTGTTTTTATTTATATAACCCGTTTTAGTGCCTATTTCGGCAATAGCGATTCCAGTCGATCCAGATGCTCCTTGATTTGAGCTTTGGCAACCTCATCTTTTTCCGTCTGATAGGCAGCGCGCATATCAGGTAAATAATGAATATAGTGTATGTCGGCTATATATTGTGCTGCTCTAACCCTGACCTGAACATCGCCGTCAAAGAGCAATCCCTGGAGCCAGCGTTTTGCATCCCACGAATGTTTGCTCTGCAGCCAATCGAGCGCCGCAATCTTCTCTTCGGGAGTCCCGTACAAGAAGGTTCGAAAGTAGCGGCTCTCCTGCCTGAGATCGGGTATGGACATCAGGATCTCTTGATTGAAAATAGTGGGATCTATCACATTTTCGGCGTAGCCGTCAATCGGCTTATTCAGCGTCCAGCGCACCATCCGCGGAATCATCCACATCATGCCCGGAGTCGCCTCAGGATGCGCTATACAGCTAAAAACGCGCCCTTCCCCATATTGGTTGGTGGTGAAAAAAGGTTTGTTGTTGGTCATATTGGCCGGAGCGTTACCCTCCTCATGCACATCGCTCTCCATAATAGCGAGCGTTTCATATTGGATGCTATCGCCTTCGGCGGGAATGAAAACCGGACCTTCATAATACATCACATAGAGAGTATCAAGCTCCGCAACTTCAGGGAAAAGCTCCTTCCCTGCCTCTGTAAGAGTGAATTTGGCTATTCCGTGTCCGCGGTTGTCATGCTCAATATCTATCGCCTGCGCACCGTTAAGCTGCATACAGGAATATTCGGGAGTGTTGGAGAAAAGGTAGGCGCCCGCGCAAATTCCCACAACTCCCCCACCTCGCCTGATGAACTCTTTGATGCGCTGTTGATTCTCTGCACCGAGGTTGAGGTACTGCCGGCTTCCGCCACCTCCGGGAATAATAATAGCGTCAAGCTCATCGAGTACATTGTTGGCAATATCGGCGGTAGTAATGGTGCAAACCGTCATCTCTCCATCCAGCTTTATCGCTGCCACCGCCTCCCAAATGCAGGTCTGCGAACCCCCGTGCCCCTCAAACACCCCCACACGCATCTTATCAGTTTGAGTACTCGTCGAAGGAGTGCATTGGACAAATAGCAACAATGCAAAAAGAAGAATCCAATTGGGTAATTTCATGGTGTATGGGTTTAAATGGTTTTTAAATGGTTTATCAATAGTTATAAATTGCAGAATTGATTCAGCCCAAAGCCAAACAAAGATAAAAAATTATTACGGGGAAAGTTGTATATTTGCCGACAATATTAACATCTGAACCTTAGCCTGAATTTATGCTTTTCAACTCGATTGATTTTGCGATATTCCTACCGATAGTTTTTATAATCTATTGGTTTGTAACAAACAAAAATTTGAAACTGCAAAACACTTTCATTGTAGTTGCAAGCTATGTGTTTTATGGATGGTGGGACTGGAGATTCCTGTCTTTGATTACATTCAGCATTGTTGTGGATTATTTCATAGGGATCCTGCTTGGGAAAGAGGAGAAGCAACGCAAACGAAAAGCTTTACTATGGGTCAGCATCATAGTTAACCTAGGATTTTTAGGCTTTTTCAAATATTATAATTTCTTTGTAGATAACTTCGTTGCGGCCTTCTCCTTTTTTGGAATGGATATCAAAGCCCAAAGTTTAAATATAATTTTGCCTGTTGGGATCAGTTTTTACACTTTCCAAGCCCTAAGTTACACCATTGACGTTTACAAAAGGAGACTTGAACCGACAAAGGACTTTATCGCATTTGCCGCATTTGTAAGCTTTTTTCCTCAATTAGTTGCCGGACCTATCGAAAGAGCCACAAACTTACTTCCTCAATTTTATAAAAAACGCACTTTTGATTATTCAAAAGCAGTTGACGGATTGCGGCAAATGCTCTGGGGGTTGTTTAAAAAGATTGTGATTGCGGACAATTGTGCCGTGCTTGCAAATTATATCTTTAATAACTCTGCCGATATGCACGGAAGCACTCTGGTTTTAGGCGTATTGTTTTTTACCTTTCAAATTTATGGAGACTTTTCAGGCTATTCGGATATCGCAATTGGTACTGCCAGACTCTTCGGGTTCGACTTGATGCGGAACTTTAATTACCCATATTTTTCAAGAGATATTGCGGAATTTTGGAGACGTTGGCATATTTCACTTTCAACTTGGTTTAGGGATTACCTCTATATTCCATTAGGTGGAAGTCGGGGTGGGACATGGATGAAAATCAGAAATACTTTCATCATTTTTATTGTCAGCGGATTTTGGCATGGCGCAAACTGGACATTTATTGCTTGGGGAGCATTAAATGCCATCTATTTTTTACCGCTTTTATTGAGCAACAAAAATAGGAATCATCTGGGAACCGTAGCTCAAGGAAGATTGCTTCCGAGTTTTAAGGAGTGCTGTTCTATACTTTTTACTTTCGGATTGACTGTATTCGCCTGGATATTCTTCAGAGCTGAAAATATGGGGCACGCATTCAGTTATATTTCCGGAATTTTTTCTCCTTCTCTTTTTTCAATGCCACAAGATACTCCGGGAAAAGCTACTTTAACTGCTATCCTATTAGTGGTTTTTATGGTAATAGAATGGTTGGGGAGGGAGGATCAATTTGCCATTCAAAAATTAGGGCTTAAATGGAAACGTCCGCTACGATACGCAATGTACTATGCCATGATCCTTGCAATTATTTGGTTTGGCGGAGAAGAACAACAGTTTATTTATTTCCAGTTTTAAAACACTATGAAACAATTTATCAAAAGGCTATTAACCTTTTCAATTTTTCTTATTATTCTATTTGTGGCTCTGTTGTTTTTATATATAAAACTGGATCCCTTTAAAGTTATCAAATCCTATGATTCATATTATGATACAAATGCAAACGGTTGGGTGGCTTTAAATAGGGATTTCGTAAGTACAACTACCTTTATAAAGAATAGCGAAACGATTAACTACGATTCATTTATATTCGGAAATTCCCGTTCAATTTTTTATCAAGTTGATGATTGGAAAAAGTATTTGGAGCCTAATGCAAAATGTTATCATTTTGATGCTTCAAATGAGTCTTTGTGGGCAATCAGTAAGAAAATTGAATTTATAGATAAATGCGGGGTAAATCTCGATAATGTTTTACTTGTCCTGGATTATCCCACAATTATCCAGGATAAACAGAGAGAAGGGCATTTGTCCACCATCTCTCCTCCATTGGTTGATAATTCCAATTTATTTGCTTTTCATAAAAAATTTTATTTTGCTTTTTTAAATCCTAAATTTTTGTACGCCTACATAGACTTTAAAGTCTCCGGGGAAGTGAGACCTCACATAAAAAAAATGGCGATATTAAATGACATACCATATCACTATGATATCACGACTAATGAAATTAGGTACGAAAATTTTGAAAATTTGATTGAAACTGAAGAAGACAAATATTATACATCGGCAAGATTATCTCTCTTTTATGATAGAGACACTCTGGTTCAAAATTATTCACGACCGGCAATTTTGAAAAGGCAAAAGGAATTATTCAATAATATCCAATCTATTTTAAAAAAACATAATACAAAAGCAAAAGTAATCATCAGTCCTTTGTACGATCAGATGAAATTAAATGAAAACGACCTGATTTACTTGAAATCTATTTTTGGAAATAATAATGTGTTTGATTTTTCCGGAATTAATGAACATACAAACGACTATATGAATTACTACGAAAGTTCTCATTATAGACCACATCTTGCCCGTAAATTATTGAAAATTGTATATGAATAAATAGTACGAACGCTTAACAGCGCATATATACACCATTGCGCAGATAAGTGCTATAAGAGAATAGGAAAAAACCAAATAGACAAATAGATCCCCCTGTCTTGTCAGGTTTTTTATCTCATTTAAAATAATTACTAGGCTTTCAAAAATTGATTTATAATAAAGTCCGACAAGGATTAAGGTTATAATGAGATTTTTTGTATATTTGTTGCCAACGTGAAGCGTGATACGCAAATTTTAAAAGAATAAATTAATATTATTGATAATCAATAGTGGAGACTTGACTTCACTTAAACAAACGGGGCGTAATCCGAAAAGCCTTATGAGTAGGGATAATTAAATCAAACAACTATGAAGAAAAGATTCTTAAAAGTAGTAATGTTGCTTGCTATTTCTGTTATTATGACCTCTTGCTACACAATCACTTTTTCAGTGGGTAGAGGTGCCAGAACCGGCCAGGAAATTAAAGCCAAAAACCATTATCTGATTGGTGGCTTGGTGCCACTTTCAGTTGCTGATCCGGCACAAATGGCTGGTGGTGCAGCTAATTACGACGTAACCATAACCCACACATTTGTTGATGGCCTATTGGCTGGTATAACCGGTGGTATTTATAGTCCAACCACGGTAACAGTAACAAAATAGCTTTACGATAGTCAGGGTTATGGAGACATAGCCCTGACTTATTTTATTTAAGAGATGAAGAAAGTTTCTCTGATACTTGGCATCATTTTGTCACTGGTCGGCCTTTTTCAAGTCTTCAGATATATTTTTGAGTATAACACTTTGATGCAATATGGCAAAGGTTATGTGTGGGGCTCAATCATTTTATTTGCCATAGGTCTGGTGCTGATCTATTTTGGACTCAGAAAGAAGAAAACCAAATCCTAAACCTGAACAACAAAAAAAGCAACCTGACGGCTGCTTTTTCTCTGGAGCGGAAAACGAGACTCGAACTCGCGACCCCAACCTTGGCAAGGTTGTGCTCTACCAACTGAGCTATTTCCGCAACTGTTTCTTAATTGGGACGACAAATATAGAGACTTTTTTACATTCTTCAAAAAAAATCGCTCGTTTGAATCAAATAAATCAGATCACTGTCTCGAATTGACGTAGGAAACGGACATCATTTTCAAAGTAGTGGCGCAAGTCCTTAACCTGCCACTTGAGCATTGCAATACGCTCGATACCCATTCCGAAAGCGAATCCGCTATAAATCTTCGAATCGATACCTGAAGCCTCCAGAACATTGGGGTCCACCATACCGCAGCCCATAATCTCGAGCCAGCCGGTCCCCTTGCAGATATTGCAACCCTTCCCTTTACAAATATTACAACTCACATCTACCTCAGCCGAAGGCTCAGTGAATGGAAAATAAGAGGGACGGAGACGGATTTCAGTCTCTTCGCCAAACATCTCGCGGGCAAAGAGCAGGACCGCCTGTTTAAGGTCGGCAAAAGAGACACCCTTGTCAATGTAGAGACCCTCTACCTGATGGAAAATGCAGTGTGCACGGGCCGAGATGGCTTCGTTGCGGAATACCCGTCCCGGACAAAGTACCCTGATGGGAAGATCCATCTTTTCCATAGCACGAACCTGCACTGAAGAAGTATGGGTACGCAACAGCACCGGATTGTTCTCGTTGGCATGTATAAAGAAGGTATCCTGCATATCACGCGCCGGATGCTCCGGAGGGAAATTGAGGGCTCCGAAAACGTGCCAGTCATCTTCAATCTCCGGACCTTCTGCTACAGTATAACCAAACTTGTGAAATATTGATATAATCTCCTCGCGGGTAATGGAAATAGGGTGGCGAGTACCGAGTTCGATCCTATCACCAGGCTTGGTAAGGTCGCAAGAACTCTTGATTGCCCCTGACTCGGCAATATTCTCCTTGAGGGACTCTATTTTGGACTGAACGGCATTCTTGAGTACATTGAGCTTCTGTCCGAATTCACGCTTTTGCTCAGGAAGCACATTGCGGAATTCCTCAAAAAGAGCCGTAACCTCACCTTTCTTGCCAAGGTATTTGATTCTCAATTCCTCTATTTCCTTTTCGGTATTGGCTCTCAATTCCGATATTGCCGCCAGTATTTCTTCAATTTTCTGATTCATCTTGTTTTTAAAATTCAGCCCGCAAAGTTACAAATAATTTTTACCAGTCAACCGGTTTTCTGCTCAAAGGCATCGTCATACATCTGGCACCACCTCCGCCACGAGGGAGTTCGGATCCTTCAATTGTAACACAACAGCGGGCATAATCGGCAGGCTTGCGCTTCCCCTGGATCACCTCCCAGGCTGTCAACACCTCAAATCCATGGCGATTCATTTCGGCTATCGTCATCTCATTTCGCGCATAACAGAGAACTTTACCCGGGGCAAATGCAAATACATTGGAACCGCTGTGCCACTGTTCGCGCTCTTGGTCCCACTCGTCGTTACCACCGCAATGGATGGGCTCGAGATCCATTCCAAGTCTGCGGAGTACCGGTAAAATGCCATTCACATTGTGGATTTTTATCACTTTGCCGTTGTCAATGATAATATGTACCGTCTGGTAGTGATGACCGCCGATAATCAGAGGCTCAAACACCAGACACTTGTCCCTATCAAGAATTGTGAAGACCATATCCAGATGGATAAAGGACTCCGGTTCAGAGGGGAGTTGTTGCACTATGATATGCTTACGACCCTTAGGACCGGACTGGCAGAGGCGCGATATCAGGAAATCGATGCCACGCGTACTGCTACGCATACCACTGCCTATTACAAGTATATCATCGCGTGCAATAAGGATATCACCACCCTCCATATAGATATCGGGATTTGTGGGCTGAAAATCGTGAGCATTGATTATATCGCAGTCAAAAGCTCCGCTGCCACTGTAGATTGCCTCCATTATCAAAGACTCGCGCATACGCACCTTGTTGGCCATCCTGCAGATAAGCACTTGATCGCCGATTGTGACTGAGGAATCGCGTGTGAAATAGAAGTTATAGAGCGGATAAAGTGCATAAAATTCATCGCTGAGAAATGAAGTAAGGGTATTCTTGCGAGCCGGGCGACCTTCAATCAATACTTTTGTCAGCTCCTTAGGGGGTAACTCCATCAACTGGTCAAAGTAGTCGGTCACTTGCTCGGTGACACAGATTCTGGCCACAAGCGCCTCTTTGCGCTCCTTGTCCTCAAGTACCTTGAGCAAAAGATCCTTCACCTGGTAGATCTTTGCTACTTTTGAGAGTACTCCCTCTAATTGCTCGTACTCGCGAAGGGCAATTGAAAGGTTAAGGATGTCACTATAGAGTGCACGTTGAGCCATTCTGGGTGTCATATTCTCCACTTCGGCTCCGGGAGTATGAAGAAGTACCGCCTCAAGAACTCCTATCTCAGATTGTACGTTGATTTTCATCAGTTCGCTTCAGATTAAAGATATTGTGATTGCTCTTCGATAGCGAGTTCAGCCAATATGTCCTTGAGTACCTTCTCGTCGTTGGGGCAGATCAGGAGCACATCTTTTTCATCTATCACCATAAAATCGTCCAGGCCGCGAACGACCAAGAGTTTTTCGGGATCCTTCTCCCAAATTATGGAGTTAGTGACTCCACGCAGAAGGATGTTGGATCCTTTGATGAAATTCCCTTCGGGGGTCTTATTGACCGAGCGATCATAGAGAGAGTTCCAGGTGCCCACATCCGACCAACCGAAGTTGGAGAGGAATATCCAGGCTCTGGAGGTTTTCTCCATTACACCGTAATCTATAGATATAGAGGGGCTGTTGTCATAGACTTTCGCTATGAAATTTTTCTCGGCAGGAGTATTATAGAGTCCTTCACCTTTGGCAAATAAGGTGGCCACCTCGGGGAGATGATTCTCCAGTTCCTCCTTAATGGCGCGAAGATTCCAGATAAAAATGCCCGAATTCCAGAAGAATTCTCCCGTCTCAATGAATACTTTTGCAAGCTCCTCATTGGGCTTTTCGGTAAATGTCTTTACTGCATAGGAGGAGTGGCCGCATATAATGCGGTTGGTTTGACGGTTGATCTGGATATATCCGTAATTGGTGTCGGGACGAGTGGGTTTGATCCCTATGGTAAATAGATCTTTGCTGCCCGAAGCATGCTCAAGAGCGCAATTTATAGTGTTGCAGAAATTATCCTCACCGGTGATAAAATGGTCTGAGGGTGCAACTACCACGGTGGCATCGGGATTCTTGTCATAGAGCTTATAGGTCGCATAAGCAATGCAGGGTGCAGTATTACGCTTGTAGGGCTCAAGGAGAATATTTTCCGGAATAATATCTGGAAGTTGCTCTTTGACCAGATCGGCGTACTGCTCTGAAGTGACTATGAGAATATTTTCAACGGGAATAATTTTAGAGAATCGGTCGTAAGTCATCTGTATGAATGTACGGCCAAGTCCGAGGATGTCAAGAAACTGTTTGGGTCTGGCATTTCTGCTCATCGGCCAAAAACGGCTTCCCGCGCCGCCGGCCATAATAATGCAATAGTGATTTTTATTCATATCGAAAGAAAATTCTAATAATAGAGCGGAAAGAATGCTGCCGGAATAAAATCCAAATCGGTCGTACCATCCTTGTGAAACATTATTGACACGATGTCAAAACGCACCTCTTTTTTGATGTGCCTCAACCTGATATATCTCCTCGCTGCCCTTACAAGAAAACGCTGTTTGAGCCAGTCTACCTGTTGGAACGGAGCAATAGAAGAGGGAGATTTCAACGATTTGACCTCCACGATGTGGAGAAAATCATTGCTCTCCATTATCAGGTCTATCTCTTTATGTTCCGACCTCCAATTTCGCTCTCTGAGCTCCATCCCCTGTTTTTGAAGCCACTCGAGGGCTAAATCCTCGGCCAACCTTCCCTGCGTCATCCTCCCGTTCATAATATACAAATGTAGCAATTTATTCGGACAATCAGGCATAGCCATACAAATAAAGCAAAAGGGTGACCGTAAATCACGATCACCCCTTAGTTCTTCTAAAGTGGAGATGTTTCAGACCCTTTATTCAGCAAAGGTAATCTCGATTTTTTCGAGATATACTGCATATTGGGAGGAGTTCTTTAAAGTAAAGAACTTGTAGTCTCCACCTGAAAGGTCATAAGTTGAAGAGTTCTCATCCGAAGTGGCTGCAATTGTAGTATCACCGGGTTTTACTGCCGTTCCTGCATAAAGCACAAGATTGGTCGGATACCAGGATTTACCTGAGGCACAGGTAACCTTGATTGTCTTAATCTTCTTTGTACCTACGAGGTTGGCGATATAACCGCCCTCTCTATCCTTGGCACTGCTAAACTGAATGCCACTACCATAGTTTGCCACATTTACAATCTCAAATCTTTGACCTGAAAGGGTAACTTCGGTAGCTCCGGTCGGATAAGCTGTAGGGAGACCATCAACTGTCAAGGTGAGAACATTGCTTTCTTCCTCCCCTCCTTCGCTACCTTCAGTATGAGAGATATAATAACCATTTGACACCTGTTCCTTCTGCTCCGGAACTTTTGCATTAGCATATTGGCCACGCTGTCCTATCATGGTCAGAACATCACCAACCTTAAGACCGAGTGAAGCGAATGATTTGTCATTCCTTGCTACACCGCTTACGGTAAGACCATATACATACACGGTACCGGTCTCATCCTGAAGGTAGAAGTTGCCGTAAGTCTCGTTTAAAATCTCAGTAATGGTGCCTGTGATCTTGTAGTAAGGAGACTCAAGTGCTTTGGAAGCAACCTCCTTGGAGAGGAAGTCTGCAATCGATGCTACATCGGTATGGGTCGTATGACTAACATGATAAGCCGGACCTCCGACCTGGGGAGTTCCCTTGTATGCAGCTCTTGTTCCAATAAGGGTTACAACATCGCCTTCCTGGATACCAAGCGTAGGGAATGATTTGTCATTCTTGGCAACCTGGGTTGCTGTCAAACCATAAACGTATACTTTACCTGTTGCATCTACAAGGTCAAAGTTACCGTATGCACTGGCAGCAAGATTAGTAACCTTTCCTGTTAGACGATAGAGTGCGGTTTCGGATTCAGGCTGTGCGAGGAAGTCGCTTATGGACATCTCGAGGATCGAGCCTTCCTGTGTTACCGTTGTCTCTGCCGTATTTACCTGCCCTTTGGAGGTAGTGGTGAATACAAGAGTAGTCTTTCTTGCACCGCCCGCATTAGGAGCCGCGTTAAATTTAACAACCGCCTTAGTACCATTGAGTATAATGGCCTCAACTGTGAGCCAGGACTTGGCGTTATCGGGGATTGAGATCGACAGGCCATCACCTTTACAGGTAAGTTCTACCTCAAAAGCCTCACCTTCCTTACTTACCTCAACGGGATCAGACTCCACTTTTATTAGGGATTTTGTTACTTTAAGTACTTTTACGTCAACAAGTTCGATAATATTGTTGTAAACAACTTTCGGACCCTCGACAAGAACTCTGTCACCAACTTCGATACCAAAGCTCTTCCAGTTATAGCTACCGGTTTTGTCTACTGTACCGTAGATATAGATAGTACCAGTATCGTCCTGGAGATACCAGTTACCATAGGTGGTGTTAGCGATTGATGTACATACGCCTTCTGCCTGATAAGTCTTGCCGATGGGACCGGCAATGATCTCAGCGCATGTAGAAGGAGTAAGTTCGCCTGAGCCCACCTGCTGAGTCACATTGATGAATTGTTCATTGGCACCGACCTTAATGGAAAGCTCGGCTGCACGTGTATCAAGAGATTCGCCTGCACTGAATGTGACTGCCACCTCACCTGCTCCACCTGTTAAAGGGGTAATTTTGAGCCAGTCAGGCACCGAATTAAATGCCCATGCCTCGGTGGCCTTGACCGTAATGGTCTGGCTGCCACCTGCAGGGGGAATAGAAATATAGGAACTTGAAACCTGCAGTGAAGCTAAATCACCCGGCAACTGATCCACACATCCTACAGC
>JAPXOZ010000025.1:0-21663 GCA_033811195.1 Bacteroidales bacterium
AAGTTAAGCTCACCAACGCCGATGGTACTGCTACACCAAGTGGGAGAGTAGGTAGCCGCCAACTTTTAGAAAGCCCCGACAGCATCAGTTGTCGGGGCTTTTGTTATTGAATCCCTGCATCTATTTGGAACATTAAAAAGGTTCAAAGTAAATGAGGACACGTTTCATCTTGACGGAAAGTGATTTGTCAGGTATATATTTTTTTTCGAGTCTGGTATGATTTTTCCAGGTCATTTCAAACGAATCTTTTCTCTCCTTCGTAAAGTATATCTCGTAGATAGCTCTGTAACGGCCCTCTTCGGTGAGAATGAGCCGATTAGGTCCGTCTGACCTTACAATTAGTTTCTCTTCATCGAATGTAAATGGATTCACGAATGAGATGCTGGTGTATACAGTACACTCTGTGCCGTCTTCTGAAAACTGTATGCCTTTTTCTATAAAATCATTTTTAGAATATACTTTATACCAGAGTTGACCATCCCAGAAACTATTAGGGAGTTCGTATTCTTGCTTGATTATTTCAAGATGACTGCCGAATTCTTCAATAAAGCAAGATGTCAGCATCAGCGACATTATAAGTAGAAAAAGTAGTCTTTTCATAATTGTACGGATTGATCTCTTTATTACATATACGCAGAAACTCACTAAATACTGCCGTGAATTTTGTCTTGTCGGGTAGGATTGTAAGCGCCAAAGGCCGAGAGAAAGATGTTGCATAGGATTATGGTAATCTCATTTAATACCTATCCATAGCAGTATTAACAAGATTAGAACAACTCTTTTTCTTTGATGTCTTTTACACGAAGCTGGATATTAGCTATACCTCGATAGTAATTTTCGGCGATGGAATAGCAAATATCAACGGGGTTACCACCCTGTATGTGTTCAAAATTTTCAGAAAGGTTAAAGGCGATAGCCGAAATGTATCTGTAGGGTTCGTCCTCTTGAATAAGTTCAAGTTTGAGGTGTTTCATACCAGCCTCAGCAGAGCCCACTCTGCGCCCGTTTCCATTGTCGTAGACATCTTCGGTAATGAAAACAGGAGAGAGGTTGCCAGGGCCGAAGGGCTGAAATTGCTTGAGCAGTCTGAAGAACTTTGGTGTGATCTGCTTGAAGTCCAGATAAGAGTCAATATTGATAATTGGAGTCAGGATTACATCGTCGATTTTAGAGGCCACAAAGTTTTCAAAACATTCAGTGAATTTAGGAAGATTTTCCTCCTTGAGGGTGAGTCCTGCAGCGTACATATGTCCTCCGAAGTTCTCCAGAAGGTCGGAACAGGATTCGATTGCTTCATAGAGGTCAAAGCCCTGGATAGATCGTGCAGAGCCTGTTATTAATCCATTCGACTGGGTGAGCACGATGGTAGGACGATAGTAGGCCTCCACCAGGCGGGATGCCACAATACCGACGACTCCCTTGTGCCAGGAAGGGTTGTATACTACTGTAGATTTCTTGTTTTCGAAGCCGGGGATGCTCTTTACCATCTTTAGTGCCTCTTCAGTAATCTCGCGGTCAACCTTTTTGCGATCGTTGTTGTGGGCATTGATAGCTGCTCCAATCTCCTTTGATTCGTCCTCGTCCCTGGAGGTAAGCATATCCACTGCAGTTTTGCCCGACTCCATTCTGCCTGCTGCATTAAGACGGGGGCCTATTTTGAAGACTATTTCGTCGATGGTGATACGGTGTTTTTCGAGTCCCGAGAGTTTGATGATTGTCTGTAAACCCTCACGGGGATTTTCGTTGAGCTGCTTTAGTCCATAGTATGCCAACACGCGATTTTCTCCGGTAACGGAGACCAGGTCGGAAGCGATGCTGACCACGAGAAGGTCGAGTAACGAGACAATGTTGTCAAAGGGAATATCATGTTTCTGGGCGTAGCCCTGGACCAGTTTAAAGCCTACCCCGCAACCAGAGAGGTCATCGAAAGGATAGTTGCAGTCTTGTCGCTTGGGATCGAGTACGGCCACAGCATCCGGGAGCGTGTCATCCGGTAAGTGATGGTCACAGATAATCATATCTATACCCAGACTTTTGGCGTAGTTCACTTTTTCAATCGCTTTTATGCCGCAGTCCAGCGCTATGATCAGGGTACAGTTGTGGTCTCTTGCGGTGTCAATACCCTTGTAGGAAATGCCGTAGCCCTCATCATATCTGTCGGGAATATAATATTCCACACGGTTAGTGAGATTTTTTATAAATGAATAAACCAGAGCTACTGCTGTGGTACCGTCCACATCATAATCTCCGTAGATAAGGATGGTTTCTCTCTTTACTACAGCTTTGTGAAGACGTTCAACAGCTTTATCCATATCCTTCATTAAAAAGGGATCGTGGAGTTTTGAAAGATCAGGACGGAAAAACTCTCTGGCCTTTGCAAAAGTATCGATACCTCTTTGGACCAGTAGGTTAGCTAATACAGAATCAATACCCAGCTCCTGTGTGAGTTGGCGTACAAGAGCCGGGTTGCCCGGCTCCCTTACTATCCACTTTTTCTCAATACTCATATTGATTTCTGCGATTTTACAAAGATACGCAATTTTTATGCCTTTATCCATAAATATTCTTATTTTTGTCGGACATAACATAAGGAATACTTAACTGACAGATTTAAGCTATGGAATTAACAGATCTCAATGAACAGGAATTGAATCGCCGAGCTGCTTTGCAACAATTGAAGGATTTGGGAATAGACCCGTACCCTGCAGAGAAATTCCTCGTTAATGCCACTTCAAAAGAGATTAAGGAGGGTTATGATGCACAACAAGGCAATTTCAATGATATCTCCATTGCCGGGAGGATAATGAGCCGCCGTATTATGGGTGCTGCTTCATTTGTGGAGCTCCAGGACGAGCATGGCAAGATCCAGGTTTATATAAAACGTGACGAAATCTGTGAAGGCGAGGATAAAACTCTTTACAATACGGTTTTTAAAAAACTTTTGGATATTGGTGACATTATAGGAATAAAAGGTTTTGCATTCATTACGCAGACAGGGCAACTCTCAGTCCATGCGAAATCTCTAAAATTGCTCAGTAAGTCTCTCCGTGTGCTTCCCATAGTAAAAGAGAAAGAGGGAGAACTCTATGATGCATTCTCAGATCCGGAGCTTCGTTACCGGATGAGATATGTTGATCTTATCGTCAATCCCCATGTGAGGGATACATTTGTCAAGAGGACTAAAATCGTCTCCACAATGAGAGATTATTTCAACGAGCATGGATATCTCGAGGTTGAGACACCTATCCTTCAACCAATTCCAGGCGGAGCTGCTGCAAGACCCTTCGTCACTCATCATAATGCACTTGATATTCCTCTCTACCTTAGAATTGCAAACGAACTCTACCTTAAGAGGCTTATTGTCGGTGGCTTCACCGGTGTATACGAGTTTGCAAAAAATTTCCGCAATGAAGGTATGGACAGAACTCACAATCCGGAATTCACCTGTATGGAAATTTATGTTGCATACAAGGATTATGTATGGATGATGGAGTTTGTCGAGCAGCTGGTTGAGAGACTGGCGATTGCTCTTAACGGCAAGACCAAATTTGATGTTTGGGGCAATGAGATCGAGTTTAAGAAGCCCTACAGGCGTCTTCCGATGATTGATGCTATCAAGGAGTACGCCGGTGTGGATATTACCGGCATGAATGAGGCACAGCTGCGCAAAACATGCGATGATCTTAATATTCCTACATCTCCATCCATGGGTGTTGGCAAACTTATTGACGCCATCTTCAGCGAATATTGTGAAAAGCATCTTATACAGCCCACCTTTATTATAGATTATCCTGTTGCAATGTCTCCACTTACCAAGCGTCATCGGGAGGATCCTGCACTCACTGAGAGATTCGAACTATTTGTGAACGGTAAGGAGGTGGCAAATGCGTACAGCGAACTCAATGATCCCATTGATCAGCTTGACAGGTTCCATGATCAGATAAAACTGCAGGAGAAGGGTGACGACGAAGCTATGTTTATCGATTTGGATTTCGTTCGCGCTCTAGAGTATGGCATGCCGCCCACATCGGGTCTTGGTATGGGCATCGACCGCCTTGCAATGCTTATGACTAACTCAACTTCCATTCAGGATGTGATTTTCTTCCCTCAGATGAGGCCGGAGGCAAGTCATAAGAAAACCGAATAACTTATGGCGGCAGAGAAGATAACTTCCGCGCATAATCCTCGCATAAAAGAGCTCATTCTGCTCCAGAGCAAATCTCGGGAGCGCAGAGAAAGAGCTCTTTTCGTGGTTGAAGGAGTAAGAGAACTCAGCAGAGCTATCGAAGCAGGCTTTGTGCCTCACTCCATCTTCTATTGTCCAGTATATATGGAGAGGGTCGACTTGCCGGAGGTTGTGGGGGGAACAGAGGTTTTCGAAGTCTCTGCGGCCATTTATGACAGAATCGCTTATCGCGGCGGCACCGAGGGAGTAATTGCCTTGATGCGGATGGAGCCGCTTGTGCCGGAGCACATTACTCTCGGTGAAAATCCGCTGGTGATAGTGGTAGAGTCACTCGAAAAACCAGGCAACCTCGGAGCTATACTTAGGACGGCGGATGCCTGCGGTGCTGATTGCGTACTGGTATGCGATCCTCTGGCAGATGTTTTCAATCCAAATGTAATAAGAGCGAGCACCGGTGCATGTTTCAGCGTAAAATGCGCAAGTTGCACATCAGAAGAGGCCTTTCAGTGGCTAAAAGCGCATAATATCTCCATTATAACTACACAATTGCAAGACTCCTCACTCTATTTTGACATAGAAATGAGAGGAGCTGTAGCAATCGTATTCGGCAGGGAAGATAAAGGTCTTTCAGATTTCTGGAAAGAGCGCTCAATTGCAAAGATCCGCATCCCAATGGCTGGAATTTGCGATTCTCTCAATGTCTCCGTCTCAGTAGCCGTTATCTGCTTTGAGGTTATGAGACAGCGAAAGAGAATCACTTAACCCATAAAAACTAACACAAATGAAAACCTCAATTCTTACCGCCGCATACGCAGCGGCAGGGCAGTGGGTTGTCTATACCTTACTGCTTTTTTTTGTTGTAACAACAATCATTCTTTCAGTTATGCTTTTCCGTGTAAAACGCAAGGAAAGGCGATTAAGGGAGAAGATATCACAACAGCTTAGAAACAAAGGGGCTGATGATGAAAAAATGGCCAAAATCCTAAACAAAATTATGCAGATGGTTATAGGACTTATGGATTGTATCTCTCTTAGTCCTGAAAATGCTAATTTGCTTCATTCGAAAGTCAGGTCTTATTTTCTGACGACAGTCAGAGATAAGAGCAATATTTTTTACGATATAGACTATCTTGTCGACAAATGTCAATGCGGCCTTATGACCCGACTGAGAGAGGAGTATCCCTCACTTACAAAGGATGATGTGATGCTCTGCAGTCTGATTGCAATGGGATTTCCCACACATGCCATAGCTACAATATTCCGTCTTACTAACGAGATGAGCATCTATAATAAGCGTGAGCGTCTCAGGACACGACTTAAAATGGAAGAAGGGCTTAATCTAATGGAATTTCTGGAAGGCAAAGTGGCAATACTCCGTAGTCAAAAAGCCCTTGTATATTCAAATATTTTTTCCAGTCTCGGCAAAAAGGGTTATATTTAGAAAAAATTTTAAATATGGCACTAAATAAAGTTTTACTTATCGGCAACGTAGGAAGAGATCCTGAAGTCAGGCATCTCGAGGGAGGCGCATCCGTTGCCTCATTTTCCCTCGCAACCACGGAAAGGTATAAAGACCGTAGCGGGGAGACCAGAGAAATTACTGAGTGGCACAATATAGTCGCCTGGAGACAGTTGGCGGATTTGGCCAGCAGGTTTATCAAAAAAGGAAGTCAGATCTATGTTGAAGGACGTATCCGAAGCCGTTCATGGGACGATGCTAACGGACAGAAACGCTATATTACAGAGATTTTGGCCGACTCAATCCAGCTTTTAGGTCGCAGGGATGACTCATTGCCCAGAGAGGGCGCGTGGGATGAATCAGCAGGTAGTCCAAGAGAGACCGAGCCACAGACATCTGCAAAGAGATCGGCGTCACAGCCTGCCACGCAACCTTCTTCACCATCTGAGCAGTTGGTTTCTTCCGATGATCTTCTTTCTGACGGCCCTGACGATCTGCCCTTCTAGAAGAGAAGATACAACAAAAAATGCGACCTAAAAGGGTCGCATTTTTTAGCTGTTTACGCTACTTAACTTTATTTCTTCTCAAAGAAATCTTTAGCTTGGTCAGTAGGTAACAGCTCTTCCTGGAAAGCGTATGCTCCGGTACGCTCAGATTTGACCATACGGATACACTTTACATAGTTTTTGGTTTGTGGACGGCTACTACCAAATGTAGCCACTGCTTTCTTTGCCATTTATATAAAGATAAGTGTGTTATTTGATTTCGCGATGAAGAGTTACCTTTTTGAGATAGGGGTTATATTTCTTGCGCTCCAATCTCTGAGTAGTATTCTTTTTATTTTTTGTTGTGATATACCTGGAGATGCCCGGTACACCGCTCTCTCTTTGCTCAGTACACTCCATAATGACCTGTACTCTATTTCCTTTTGCTTTTTTTGACATAGTCGTAAATATTAAACTACTTTAATCAAACCTTTTTCCTGTGATTTCTTGATGGTAGCGGATAGACCGTTCTTGTAGATGGTCTTCATACCCTTGCAAGAGACCTTGAGGGTGATGAATCTCTGCTCTTCCTCAGACCAGAATTTTTTGGTCTTCAGATTGGGAGCGAATTCGCGTTTCGTGCGTCTCTTTGAATGGGAAACATTGTTTCCAATCATCCTTTTCTTTCCTGTTACTTGACAAACTCGTGCCATTGTTATCTATTTTTAATATTATTATCTTTTTGGGGGCTGCAAATGTATTGATTTTTCTTCTAAAATCCAAAATTAACCGCCTTTATTAGAGAAACTTCAAAATTCTTTTCCATCTGATACTCTTTGGGAAAGACTTGTTTATATCCTTTGAGAACCAGATTACAGCCGGACGGCCCACAATATGATCCTCGGGAACAAATCCCCAGTAGCGTGAATCGAGTGAGTTATGACGGTTATCGCCCATCATGAAGTAGTAGTCCTGTTTGAATGTGTAGGTGGCTGTTTCTTCACCGTTAATGAAATATTTGCCATCCTTCTCTTCAAAATCATTCTCCTCATAGACCTCAATGATTCTATAATAGAGGTCGATATTGCTTGCATCCAGCTCTACCGTAGCTCCCTTGTAGGGAATCCAAATAGGTCCGTAGTTGTCCTTAGTCCAGCCTTTCTCTACAAAGGGGAAGAGCATTTTGTAGGAATCGGGATAGTCTGGAGGATAAATATCCACATTTGGGGTTACGGAAACAACATTGCCCAGTGACTCTATTTTTGATAGCATTTCACTTGTAAGTGGCAATTGGGGATAACCCGGAAGGGCAGAGTCGTACCACACTTCGGATGAGTTGACGCCAATATCTCTAAGGTGCACCGGATTTATAGCAGTACCGTTGGTAACAACCGTATAGCTGTTCTGGATACCGGGATATTTCGTCTGTGGTGTTCCGTTGACAAAAAGACGTCCATCTCTCACTTCGAGAGTGTCACCGGCAATGGCGACGCATCTTTTAACATAATGGTCTTTCTTGTCTATGGGGCGTGAAATCAGAGGCCCAAAGGTCTTTACCGTGTAATCGCGACCATTCATCCTCACATGTGTGTAATAATCCTCGACAGGAGCTTTAGTCAGCACCGTGTCACCATGAGGGAAACAGAAGACCACATAATCGTCACGCTTGACATTGCCGAATCCTGCAATACGTTTATGGTCAAACTGTAGAATTGTGGAGTAGCTCTTCTTAAGCGTTCCCGGGAATACATTGTGAATAAAGGGCACCGATACCGGTGTCTGTGGCATTTTGGGGCCGTAGGCCACCTTGCTTACAAACAGATAATCTCCTGTCATAAGGGAACTCTCCATTGAGGAGGAGGGAATCTTGAAGGCCTGGAAAAAGAAGATGTTGATGAAAGTTACCACTATCACTGCAAAAATGAGGGCATCAAGCCAATCGAGCAGTACATTACGTTTCTCTCCCTCCTTGTATTTCTTTTTCCAGAAGGCCCACTTTACCTTCCTGGTAATAAAGATGTCGAAAATTACGATTAGTCCGAATATCCACCACCAGTTGCGGATCCATATTACCCACAATAGATAGAGTACGGCCCAAAATCCGAACCGTACCCATTTGTTCCCATATATTTCCTTAAAGGTCAAGGAGAACTATTTTACGGAATTTACAATAGCTTCGAATGCCTTTGGATTATTCATGGCGAGGTCGGCGAGAACCTTGCGGTTGAGGCCAACATTCTGCTTTGCAAGTTTGCCCATAAACTGGGAATAGCTCATGCCATGCTGACGTGCAGCAGCATTGATACGTACAATCCAAAGTGAACGGAAGTTGCGTTTCTTGGTTTTGCGGTCACGATATGCGTAGGTCAAACCTTTTTCGTAGGTATTTTTGGCTACGGTCCAAACATTCTTTCTTGCGAGAAAGTTACCGCGAGTTTGCTTTAAAATTTTCTTACGGCGAGCTCTTGAAGCTACCGAGTTAACCGATCTTGGCATAAATGAAATTTTGGTTTTGGAAGCCAGCGCTCATTATGAGACTTGTTAAAGCTGGACATCCGGGTTAAACATCAATAAAAAATTACTTCACTAACAGGAGTTTCACTCTCTTTTCATCAGCTTTGTCAACCAAACCGAACTGGGTGAGTCTCCTTTTTTGCTTCTTGGTCTTCTTTGTCAGAATGTGACTTTTGTAAGCATGTTTTCTTTTAATTTTTCCAGAACCGGTGAGCGTAAAACGCTTCTTTGTACCGGAGTTGGTCTTGATTTTTGGCATAGTTAAATGTTTTAACTTGTTTTAATATGATTGGTTAATAAATTATTTCTTTTTTATGGGGGCAATCATCATTATCATTCTCTTACCCTCTAATTTTGGCATCTGTTCCGCCTTACCATACTCTTCAAGCTCAAGTGCAAACCTTAAAAGGAGTTTCTCACCTTGGTCGGAGAAGAGAATTGAACGTCCTCTGAAAAAGACATAGGCCTTGACCTTTGATCCCTCAGAGAGGAAATTCTTTGCGTGGTTGAGCTTAAACTGAAAATCGTGCTCATCAGTATTTGGACCGAACCGAATCTCTTTGATCACGATTTTAGCCGCATTGGCCTTCTGTTCTTTCGCTCTTTTCTTCTGCTGATACAGATATTTTTGGTAATCCAGTATCTTGCATACGGGAGGATCGGCATTAGGCGAAATCTCAACCAGATCGAGCTCTTGTGATTGAGCCATTTCCAAAGCCTGTGAAAGCGGATATATGCCCTGCTCCGGAATATTATCCCCGACAACTCTTACGCGTTGTGCGGTGATGGCTTCGTTGATCCTTAAACCCTCTTCCCTGCGATCTCGAGGTAATCTTCGATCAGGCTGTCTCGGACCTTTGTAAGGTGGTTTGGGTTTCTGCGGTTTGTAGTTTGTCGCTATAGTGTTATCCTCCTTTATTTAGTTAATAATATAGTTAACTGAGCTGTTGCTCGATTTCTTTTCTTATGAAAGTAACGAATTCCTCAATTGTCATTGTGCCTTTGTCACCCTCTCCTTGCTTCCTTACGGAGACGGAATTGGTTGACTCTTCTTTCTCTCCCACTACCAGCAAATAGGGAATACGCTTGATCTCATTTTCGCGTATCCTCTTGCCAATAGTCTCGTTACGATCGTCTATGGAGCTGCGAATATCGGAATTATTAAGCAATTCACAAACTTTTTCTGCAAAATCGTTGTATTTTTCGCTGATAGGCAACACGATAACCTGATCAGGAGCGAGCCATAGAGGAAACTTTCCACCGGTGTGCTCAATGAGTACCGCAACAAATCTTTCCATGGAGCCGAAAGGAGCACGGTGGATCATTATGGGGCGGTATTTCTTGTCATCGCTGCCCACATACTCGAGCTCGAAGCGTTCAGGTAGGTTGTAGTCCACCTGTATAGTGCCTAGCTGCCACTTGCGGCCGATCGCATCCTTAACCATAAAGTCAAGCTTTGGTCCATAAAAAGCTGCTTCGCCAAGCTCTACAGTAGTATCGAGTCCCCTCTCTTTAGTAGCCTCAATTATGGCGCTTTCTGCCCTCTCCCAATTCTCGTCGGTTCCAATGTATTTCTCGTGATTGTTGGGGTCTCGGAGAGAAATCTGGACGGTGAAGTCCTTGAAATCTAAAGTTTTGAAAATATAGAGTACAATATCAATCACTTTGCAGAACTCCTCCTTTAGTTGGTCTTCGCGACAGAATATATGTGCATCATCCTGGGTGAAGCCACGTACACGTGTCAATCCATGGAGTTCACCGCTCTGTTCATAGCGGTAAACTGTGCCGAACTCTGCAAGGCGCAGGGGTAGATCTTTGTACGAACGAGGTTTGGTCTTGTATATCTCGCAATGGTGGGGACAATTCATTGGTTTTAGCAGGAACTCTTCACCTTCCTGAGGTGTGCTTATGGGTCGGAATGAGTCCTGTCCATACTTAGCATAGTGCCCGGATGTAACATAGAGCTCCTTCTGTCCGATATGGGGGGTAATCACCGGCTGGTAGCCGTGTTCCTTCTGTACCTTTTTAAGGAAGGTCTCAAGTTGTTCCCTCAGAGCTGCACCACGGGGGAGCCACAATGGCAGACCCTGTCCAACTTTTTGAGAAAATGCAAAGAGTTCAAGCTCTCTTCCAAGTTTGCGGTGGTCTCTCTTTTTAGCCTCTTCGAGCATTTTAAGATATTCGTCGAGGAGTGATTTTTTGGGAAAGGTTATGCCGTAGATGCGAGTGAGCATCTTATTCTTCTCGTTACCTCTCCAGTATGCACCCGCAATGGTGGTGAGCTTCACCGCTTTGATTACGGATGTATCCCTGAGGTGGGGTCCACGGCAGAGGTCAGTAAAGACACCGTTGGTATAAAAAGTGATAGTGCCGTCATCGAGATCATCTATGAGTTCACATTTATACTCATCGCCTTTAGCGCTATATTTTGCCATTGCCTCCTCTTTGGAGACATCAATTCTGGTGAAGCGCTCCTTCTGCTGGGCAAGTTCGATCATCTTTTTCTCTATTTTCGCCAGGTCAGCCTCCACTATTTGTTTCTCGCCCAGGTCTACGTCATAATAGAAGCCATTCTCGATAGAGGGGCCTATGCCGAACTTTACACCGGGATAGAGAATTTCGAGAGCCTCAGCCATAAGATGGCTTGAAGAGTGCCAGAATGTGCTTTTCGCCTCATCGTCCTCCCATTTGTGGAGTTTGAGGGTTGCATCTTCGACAATAGGTCTTTCAAGGTCGTGTATCGAACCGTTGACTGTTGCAACCAAGATGTCGGCGGCAAGTCTGGGACTTATGCTCTCAGCTATCCGGTACGGAGTTGCACCTTTAGGATATTCTTTGACACTGCCGTCAGGAAATGTTATTTTAATCATGATATATGTTATTGTTCATTTTTCTGTTTCGACTCGCAAAGGTAAGATTTTATTTCGTATCTTTGCAACCTTAATAGCAATAATTGATACTGAAAAACAGATACATGGCACACAAAACAACAGGTATTTCAAACTGGAGCGAAGCGGCTCGTGACGGCCTCTTCCTTGCTCTGGTTACGGTGGTTTTAATTTCGTTCAACGCTCTCGTTGAGAATGCTGCTCTTAAGTTTCTTTTCTGGCTGGTGAAATTTGTCGGTTCTGTATGGCTGCTCTATTTTTTTATGAGAAAATTTAGAAAGGTAGAGCCGGATAGTTCCGTTTTCAAACAGGGAGTAAGAATCTGTCTTTTTTCTTCACTTATCTGTGCGGTATATATCTTTTTTATGTATACTTTTCTTTTTCCGGAAATGGTATCGGAAATGTTTGAGGCCTTTTACTCCGCACCCGAATTTGCATCGCTTTCATCCAACGTGACAGATATGTTGCTTAAGATTGAGGACAATTTTGCAAAATACTCCTGCATATCCACTTTTATTTGGAATTTCATATTAGGTGTAATAATTTCTGCTATAATTGCACGTTCAATTACTCGCAAGACCATTTTTACCGACGACAACAATACAATTTGAGACATGGACCTTTCTATTGTAATATCACTTTTTAATGAAGCCGAATCCCTTCCGGAATTGGTGTCGTGGATTGGCAGAGCACTTGCTCCCGAGCAATTGGAATATGAAATCATAATGGTTGATGATGGCAGTACCGACAATTCCTGGCAGGTTATTGAGGATCTTAAAAAAAGTTATCCCGAGATTAGAGGTATTTCGTTCCGTCGCAACTATGGTAAATCTGCAGCTCTTTATAAGGGCTTTGAAATCGCTAGAGGTGATATCGTGGTAACTATGGATGCCGATCTCCAGGACAGCCCTGAGGAAATCCCCGAAATGATGAGGATGATCAAGGAAGAGGGTTATGACCTTGTTTCCGGTTGGAAGAAAAAACGCTATGACGGTACATTTACAAAAAATATCCCATCTAAGCTATACAATGCCACTGCCAGAAAGGTCACAGGAATTAAACTCCATGACATGAATTGCGGTCTCAAAGCCTATCGCAAAACAGTTGTCAAGAATATTGAGGTCTATGGAGAGATGCACCGTTTTATTCCATACCTAGCCAAGCAGGCAGGTTTTGCCAAAATCGGCGAGAAAGTAGTACAGCACCAGGCCCGTAAATATGGCAAGAGCAAGTTTGGCTTAAACCGTTTTATAAATGGTTTTCTCGACCTACTTTCCGTTTGGTTTCTCCAGGTGTTCGGCAAAAAACCGATGCACTTTTTTGGGAGTATCGGTATACTTACTTTTGTTATTGGTATTGTAATCGCAATTTGGCTGATTGTGGCCAAACTCATTGCACAGTCGCATGGTAGTATATTCCGTCCTGTTACAGATCAGCCTCTATTTTATCTGGCACTGCTGATGGCCTTGATAGGAGTGATACTTTTCCTCACCGGATTCCTTGGCGAGCTTATTACAAGAAATAGCCAGGAGAGGAACAAATACAATATCCGCAAGGAAATCTAATAATAATCTACTTTTTCGGATCTTTTGGAGTCTCTTTTTCAGGAGAAGAGCCTTTGAATTCTTCCTCCATTTTCTGGTACTCCTCTTGTGTAATGATTTTACAGGTACCGTTGAAGCGCGCACCGCTCTCAACACTCAACTTATGAGTTTGAAGAAGCCCTTTGAACACACAGGTGCTCTGTAACATAAGAGTGTCACCAATCATTACATCCCCATCAATACGGCCGTAGATATCGGCATTTTTGCAACAAATATTACCGCATAGATGTCCTGTTTCACCAATAATCAATTTGCCCGAAGTGTAAATATCTCCTATAAATGAGCCGTCAATCCTTACATCCTTTTCTGAAAACAGAGTTGCTGCACGGATTTCAGTACCTACGGGTATTCGGGTTATTTCGTGGGCATGTGCCTGCTGGGAAGTGTTCTTTTCTGCCATAATCCGAAATTTAAGGTTAGAGAATTTATATATGTACTGCCTCGGAGTGCGCTGCTGCAGCAGCTTCCATAATGGCTTCGCTCATTGTAGGATGAGGGAAAATCGTCTTCATAACTGAGGATGCAGTTGCGCCAAGTCTACAGGCAAGTACCATCCCACCGATCATCTCAGATGCATTAGCTCCAACGATGTGGACTCCGAGTACACGGTCAGTCTGCTCATCTACTACCAGTTTGACAAATCCATCCCTCTCGCCTGCAGCAGTTGCTTTGCCTGAAGCGGTAAAGGGAAACTTACCCACTTTGTATACGATACCTTTCTCTTTGGCCGCCTTCTCTGTCATACCCACTGAGGCTACCTCAGGTGTAATATAGGTACAGCCGGGGATAAGTGAGTAGTCAATAGGCCGGGGTTCGAGTCCTGCTATGGCCTCCACGCAGCAGACGCCCTCAGCTGAGGCAACGTGCGCAAGTGCCTGTGTGGGGATTACATCTCCGATGGCATAAATCCCTTCGACTGCAGTCCTATAGTAGTGATCAACTGTGATTTTACCCTTGACGGTTTCAATGCCCAAAGCCTCGAGTCCCAATATTTCAGTGTTGGGAACTACTCCTACGGCGGACAGCACCAGTTCGGCCTCCACAATTTCTTCACCTTTCTTAGTAAGGACGGTGAGGCGGGATAGTTCTCCTGTAGTGTCAACACTCCTTACCTCCGAGGATACCATAACTTTCATACCCATTTTGCGGAATGAGCGGCTTATCTGTGCACTCACCTCATCATCCTCAATGGGGAGCACTCTATCGAGGTACTCAATGAGAGTCACCTCTACTCCGAGAGATCTGTAAAAGAATGCAAATTCACTGCCGATGGCACCTGATCCTATGATTGCCAAACTCTTGGGCAACTTGTTGGGCAAAAGTGCCTGTCGGTAGGAAATTATCTTATCCCCGTCGATAGGAGCAAAGGGTAGGGAAGCAGCTCTGGCGCCGGTAGCAATTATGATGTGGTCTGCCTTATAAACGGTGGTACTGTCATCATCTGCAGTTACCTTCACCTGTTTGTCGGGAAGGAGAGTGCCAATTCCTTGAATCAGAGTTATCTTATTTTTCTTAAAGAGATAAGCAATACCTTTGTTCATCGTCTCCGATATCTTTCTGCTCCTGGAAACGATTGCTTCTAAGTCAGCAGTGACGTCGGACGCTGAAAAACCATATTCTGTACAATTTTGCGCATAACCATAAGCCTGCACACTCTTTAGAAGGGCTTTTGTGGGAATACAGCCCCAGTTAAGGCACACTCCGCCCAGTTCATTCATTTCTACCACTGCAGTGTTGAATCCTAGTTGCGAAGCTCGGATTGCAGTAACATATCCTCCCGGTCCTGAACCGATTACTATGATATCAAATTTTTCCATATTTGTGTTGTTATATATTTCCAACTAATTTCTTCCGTGACAATTCTTGTATTTTTTGCCGCTGCCGCAAGGGCAAGGGTCGTTGCGGCCAACCTTTTTCTCTGCCCTGGCAGGAGCATTGGATTTGGGCTCCGAACTGCTAGTGAGCAGATCCGGACGACTTTCTCTCATACCGCTCATATCGGTTTTCCTAGTGTGACCCTCTGTGGCGACCTCCTGTGGCTGTTGGTCAGTCCTCAAGAAGAGGAATGAGCGGAGAAGGAAGGCAAGAACATCCCTACTAATGCCCTCAAGTACCTTGATAAATAGCTCGAAACTTTCTCCCTTGTAGACGAGTATGGGGTCCTTTTGTTCATAGGCAGCATGCTGTACCGCCTGCTTTAGGTCATCCATATCTCGGAGATGGTTTTTCCAGTACTCGTCAATAACCCGGAGAGTGATGGTCTTTTGCACGGCACGAATCAATTCCTTGCCTTTGCTATCATAAGCCCTCCTCAGATCCACAAGGATACCGTATACCATCTTGCCGTCGGAAACGGGAATCTGTATATTCTGGTAAAACATTCTCTTAGTGTCATATACGTGGCTTATTACCGGCCATGTTTGCTCAATAAGGGTGTCAAACCTGCGCTGCATCACATTGAAGACACTCTGTTGGAGTTGTTCTGTAAGTTGTGCCTTATTGAAACGCTCATAGGAGTCTTCATCAAAATTTGGAACGATAGACAGCACCTTCATTAACTCTTCACAGAAGAGATCATAAGTGAGATGGCGGTTTGAATCTACAAACATTTCGCAATAGTCCGTGATCATATTGAGCACATCCACATCAATACGCTCTCCGGTAAGAGCACTGCGCCTCTTGGTATAAACAACCTCCCTCTGAGAGTTCATAACATCATCATAGTCCACGAGTCTCTTTCGTGTGCCGAAATTGTTTTCTTCTACCTTCTTTTGGGCCCTCTCAATGGCATTGGAAAGCATTGAAGCCTGGAGAGCCTCTTCTTCCTGCATACCCATCGAATCGACTACTTTGGAGATCCTGTCGGATCCGAAGATACGCATCAGGTCATCTTCAAGTGAGACATAGAAAATGGAACTTCCGGGGTCTCCCTGACGTCCGGCACGTCCTCTAAGCTGACGGTCTACGCGGCGGCTGTCGTGACGCTCCGTGCCTATGATTGCAAGACCTCCTGCAGCCTTTACCTCATCGGAGATCTTAATGTCGGTACCACGTCCCGCCATATTAGTTGCAATGGTGACTGTGCCGGGCTTGCCCGCATGGAGCACAACCTCAGCCTCACGTGCATGTTGCTTGGCATTTAGTACCTGATGATCAATACCGTGCAACTTAAGTAGACGGCTCAAATACTCGGAGATTTCCACTGAGGTGGTACCTACCAGGACAGGGCGTTTTTCTTTCACCAGTTGACCGATATGGGCTATAACTGCATTATATTTTGCTTTCTTTGTCTTGTAGATCAAGTCGTCTTGGTCGTCTCTTATGATTGGACGGTTGGTGGGTATAACTACCACGTCGAGCTTGTAAATGCTCCAGAATTCGCCTGCCTCCGTCTCAGCAGTACCGGTCATTCCGGAGAGTTTGTGGTACATCCTGAAGTAGTTCTGAAGGGTGATGGTAGCAAAAGTCTGTGTGGCAGCCTCTACTTTTACATTCTCCTTAGCCTCTACTGCTTGATGGAGTCCGTCACTCCAGCGTCGTCCTTCCATTATACGGCCTGTACTTTCATCTACAATCTTTACCTTGTTGTCGATTACCACATAGTCCACATCCTTCTCAAACATCGAATAGGCTTTCAAGAGCTGGTCAACTGTGTGCATCCTCTCGGCTTTGAGGGAATAATTAGAGTAGAGCTCATCTTTTTTCTGTCTCTTCTCCTCAGGAGAGAGCTCCAGATGGTCTATCTTCGAGACCTCGTCACCCAGTCTGGGCATCAGGAAGAAATCAGCGTCACCTACAGCTTTGGCGAGAACTTCATTGCCCTTATCAGTAAGTTCAACGCTCCGCTGATGTTCGTCGATGACGAAAAATAGCTCGTTGGTGATTATCCTCTGTTCGATATCCTTCTCTGTGAAAGCTGCTTTGATAATTTTGCTCTGCACATCCTGTAAAATCTGTTTGATGCCGGGTTCGCTAAGATATTTGATAAGAGGTGCATATTTGGGTAGTCCTTTGTGTGCTCTGAGAAGCAGTATTTCGCCCTCGTCCTTGATTTTACCTGCAGCAATGAGTCTCTTTGCTTCGTTCAGAGTTTGGTTGACCAATGTACGTTGTTCATTATAGAGACGTTGCACATAGGGTCTGTATTCTATAAAGGTCTGGTCACCGCTTCGCTGCACCGGACCTGAAATAATGAGCGGGGTACGAGCATCATCGATAAGAACGGAGTCCACCTCGTCGACGATCGCAAAATGGTGTTTGCGCTGCACAAGATCCTCGGGATTGAGAGCCATATTGTCCCTGAGGTAGTCAAAACCGAACTCGTTGTTGGTACCGAATGTTATGTCAGCGCTATAGGCTCGTTTTCTGGCATCGGAATTGGGTTGGTGCTTGTCAATGCAATCCACACTCAACCCGTGGAACATATAGAGGGGCCCCATCCATTCCGAGTCACGTTTGGAGAGGTAATCGTTAACCGTCACAACATGAACACCTTTTCCGGTTAGGGCATTTAGAAAGACAGGAAGTGTTGCTACGAGGGTTTTTCCCTCACCGGTCGCCATTTCGGCAATCTTACCTGAGTGGAGCACAGCACCGCCATATAACTGTACGTCATAGTGTACCATATCCCAGGTAATCATATTGCCGCCTGCCATCCAGGAATTTTTCCATTCTGCAATTTCACCCTTGATGGTAACAAAATCATGCGTGGCACTCAAATCACGGTCAAACTGCGTCGCCTTTACTCTAATGACAGGATTTTCCTTAAATCGTCTTGCTGTGGATTTAACTATTGCGAAAGTCTCGGGGAGCACCTGGTTTAGTACCTCCTCAAGCTTAGTGTCTATCTCTTTAATTATTACGTCAAGCTCAGTCGCAAGCTTCTCTTTTTCCGAAACGGCAATTTCCACATCTTCAAGCTTCTCTCTGATGGAGACTACTTTGGCTTCATCTTCTGCTACATAGTCCAAAACTTTGGCCCTTATGGCAGCCGATTCACTCCTGAGATCATCGTCGGATAGAGCATCGATGCGTTCGTATTCTCGATGTATGTTGTTAAGTATCGGTTTAAGCTGTTTCAGGTCTCTGTCTGATTTAGTTCCGAACAGCTTTCTTATTATAGATGAAATTCCCATATCCTTTTCAAGATTTATCCTGCAAATTTACTAATAAAATACCAATATCTCACCTTATTTTCGCACATATAATACAACAAGAGGGAGACATATCGATATGCCTCCCTCTTGTTGTATTGTTGGTGCTATGAATTATGCTTGTTCTATAGCGCCCATGGGACAAGTATCTGCACAAGCACCGCAGTCAATGCAGGAGTTAGGGTCAATCTTGTAAATGTCGCCCTCAGAGATAGCTCCTACGGGGCACTCGTCTATACAAGCACCGCACGCTGCACAGTTTTCAGTAATTTTGTAAGCCATGTTTAATTGTTTTAGTTATTTGATAGTTTTAAATTTCAATATTGTCCGCAAAGATAACACCTTTTTATCGGATAAATCAAATTATTTGAATCAATATCCGAAAATCTCCTTGAGTTCGAGTTTCTGGATTGGACCATACTCTAAGAGTCTCTTCATATCAAAATCTTCATAGCGTCCGAGAATACAAATCGCGTAGTTTCGATCTTTGATATTATCCTGCTGGAACTTCACTACATCGTCGAGAGTAAGAGTCTGTACCTTTTCGAATATATCACGGTTGATGTCATAATCGAGACCGAGTTTCTGAGCGGCAAGATATTTCCAGAAAATATTATCCCTGACTGTTCTGGCAGTGCGGAGATTGGTGATAATTGATTCCTGGGCAATGTCAAAAGCATTTTGTGAAACCGGCATATTGTTGATGATTTCATCAAAAGCTGTCATTGCATCGATGAGCTTGTCATTTTGTGTTGCAATGAAACTATTGAAAAATGCTTCGTGCTCCAAATCATCAGGGAGATTATATCCGGCGTTTGCAGAATAGGCAAGACCGCGTGCCTCACGCATCTCCTGGAATACTATCGAGTTCATTCCTGAACCGAAATAGGAGTTGTATAGGCGTACAATAGGAGCGAGGGCAGGATCAAATTTCTGTCCTACATTGGATACCGCTATGTAGAAAAGCTGGTTGGCATCAAATGGTGCAAGGAAGACTTTTGTGCCTTCTGTCTTACGAGTTGGGAAGGGGTTACCTGATACAACCGGCGTGAAAGTTTCCGGCACATTGTGGGTCTCTGCTATCAGATTCACTATTTTTTCTCCTGCAGCGGGTCCATAGTAGAGGACTTTATGCTCCATAGAGAAAATGTTGTGGATCTTATCGATAAGCTCGCTACTCTTGAGATTCTTGAGTTCTTTATCTGAGAGGACGTTCGTGTGGGGGTTTTCAGGTCCGTAAACAGCAAACATCTGGAGACGCGAGAAGATGTCTCTCTGTCCGAGTTTGGCATTGGCACGCTCCTGGAGCATATTTCCCTTGAGCAGAGTGAGCACTTCTTCGTCGGGTTTTGCGTCAGCTATCAGCTCTTCCATTATCTTAACGGCCTCTTCCATATTTTCGCCAAGGCCCGAAATGGTTACATGGGTGCGTTCACCGCTGCAAACTACGTTCACCGAGCAGGCAATTTTGTATAATGCTTTCTGGATCTCCTCCTTACTCATTTTGCTCGTGCCCAAATAACTGAAAAAGTCGGCTGCTATGGGAAGCACCTTGTCGGCATAGCTGCCTGTATCGAAGAGATAAGTTAGGGTAAAGAGGTCATTGATAGTGTTTTGCTTGTAGAGCACTTGAATGCCGTTCTTTGCAGTAAAGGTATCCATATCCTTTTCAAAGTCTACAAATACGGGTTCAATGGGCGCCACCTGTGAAGCTTGAATCTCACGCAAGAATGCACTGGACGTGTCCCTGTTGGTAAATATCGGGGTAATTGCCGGTTTTGCAATTCTGGTGTCGGTGGGATCTTTCTTTTCGATCTTGTCCACGCGGACGTAGTTGTCTGCGAAATGCTCATTTACGAATGCCACCAGTTCCTCTTTAGTAATCTTGGAGAGTCTGTCAACTTCGCTGATGTAATCAGCCCAGGCGATCCCATCGATAAAGCAGTTAACCAGAGAACGAACAATATAGGATGCATTTTGGTTCTGCTGCATCTTCTGGCGTTTCATGTTGTTTATGATGGAGGGGAGCAGGTCATCATCAAAGTTGCCGGATTTGATTTTTTCAAGCTCTTCGAATGCAATCGCAGCCACTTCGTCGAGAGTCTGTCCCTTTTTGGGCTCACCCTGGATTATAAATACCGAGTAGTCTGCGAGAGAGTAGTTGCCCGCACCAATACCGAGAGTCTTTTGCTGTTGGTTGACATTGAGGTCAAAAAGACCTGCCGATCCGTTGTAGAGGACTGAACGCAGAAGATCGAGCATAAGAGCTTCGGGAGATGCAGCACCGGGGAATCTCCAGGCAATTATTGTGCTGGGAGACTCTACTCCGAGAACTTCAATTTTGCGAGGTTCGGTAATGGCATCTTCAGGCTCGAATTCCAGTTTAGGAAGATTGGGGTTAGGTTTGAGAGCGGAGAAATGTTTGTCAATGATTTTTATAGCCTTATCGGGGTCGAAATCACCGGCAAGGCAGACTGCCATATTATTGGGAACATACCACTCTGCTTTATAATTCTTAACATTTGTAATGGAGGGGTTCTTAAGATGGTTAGCCCACCCAATAACCGGAGTACCATAAGTATGTTTTTTGAACAATTCGGCAAACATTGCTTCGTACTGCTTTTCGCTATCCATCGATGCGTACATATTGTACTCTTCGTAAATGGTCTCCAACTCGGTGTGGAATCCGCGGATAACACAGTTGGCAAACCTGTCGGCTTGAATCCTTGCCCAGTTGTCAATCTGGTTTGAAGGAATGTTCTCCACGTAGCAGGTAACATCGTTGCCTGTGTAAGCGTTTGTTCCGCGGGCTCCAATGCTTGCCATGAGTTTGTCATATTCATTGGGAATAGCAATCTTCGAAGCTTCGTAGGAGATGGAGTCGATCTCTTTATAGATGGCTGTGCGCTGCTCTTCATCTGTGGTTACACGATAAATCTCGAAGAGTTCTTCTATACGGTCGAGGAGTACCTTTTCCTCTTCGTAATTCTGAGTACCGAACTTCTCCGTGCCCTTGAACATCAGGTGCTCAAAGTAGTGGGCTAGACCTGTGGTCTCAACGGGATCGTTCTTGCTGCCTACACGTATGGCCACATGGGCATTTACGCGGGGTTCATCCTTGTTGACAACCATATAGACCTTGAGTCCGTTGTCAAGTGTGTAGATTCGTGCCTCGAGTGGGTCACCTGGTACCGACTCATAAGAGTATTTGTTGCAGGAGGTAACAACAAATAGGGTTGCTAGAAGCAGATAGATGATTCTCTTCATTGTTGTATAAGATTATGTTAGTTTGGTTCGATTTATGCAATTAATTAACAAAAATAGCAAACTATATTTATTATCTTTGCCAAAAATTAAAAAAAATGAAGAAACTG
>JAPXOZ010000026.1:0-20471 GCA_033811195.1 Bacteroidales bacterium
ATAATGAGCGATTTTGAGAAAAAACCAGGTTCTGGATGGCTTGCTCGTTTTATGAACCTTGGCCTTGTGCTTCCTATAATAGAAATATCAGCCTCAAAAGAGAGCCAGCTCCTCGATATAATGACCTCCGAAGAAAATATTTTTCAAGTGAGTCGCAACTTAGAAAGCAATATCGATAATGCATCGAAAAAAGCAATGTGCTTGTATATACCATTTAGCGCCATAAAGATTTTTAGAAAGAACAACAATAAAATAGTCTGTTTTGCTGATTGCACCCGAAATTTTTTCTTGAATATTTTCCCCAACTGCTATTTCTTTTTCATCAGTCCACACATGAATGCCATCTTCACGAAGTCTTGTAGTTAATTGACTTACAAACTTCCTGTCTTGGTAACTATGACTTATGAATATTTTCATCATTTTCTGTTTTTCTTGCTTGTTGATGTTTCTTTACGGTTGTCACCAATTTATAATTTACGAAATAAATATACGAAATTCTTCAATAAAGATTGTTATTCCGCAGCTCTAAACCTGTCCGCTCCGTCTGTCAACCACTCAAGTGAAAAGTTCAGGAAATACATTTTGTAGGGGGCGGTTTCGTCTTCTTCTATGTAAACGCCGATTGTGCCGTCGGGTAAAATGGTTATGGAGGAGTAGGCGGATTCGTTGCGGGCAATGGTTTTCTTGACCGGCCAGGTGGTGCCTTCGTCATAGCTTAGCCACATTGTTACATTTTTACGGGTGCTATGGTTTGGTAAAGTGTGCAGAATTCTATCTTTATCATAACCATCTTTGGTGGATGTGTAGCGGATAATATCGGCATCACAAGCATTGCCCCATATTTCTTCCCAAATATTTTTCGGGCCCCAGGTAATGCCTCCATCGGATGATTTTGCCCAAAGTCGATTTCCTTTCGTACGGCTACTCATTAGAATATCGCCATTATTCAGTTCAACCACTTTAGCCTCATCCCCATCCGAAATCGCTCTTTCCGACACATGCCACGACTTCCCATCATCATCCGAATAAACCGCATAATTATGAAGTCGTCTGTTCACTAGAGTCTCACGTACAGCCATTACAGCCATCAATCTGCCGGTGCGAGTACATAAAGCGTGACCAGACCCGAAGAATAAGCTTTGCCACTGTGCACGAACGGGATCCGGACACTCTGCACCATAAATTTGGGCCGTAATATCCCTTGGCGGAGTCCAGGTTTGGCCGTGGTCATCGCTTGTCGAAATATAGGTACGCTGCGGATTTTCAGCAGTAGACCCCCAAAGTCCGGGACCACCCACAAATAGCGCAACCAGCTTTCCGGTATTTGATCTAATAATAACTGCATCACCAAAACCTTTGCCATATCCCTGACCCTCAGCCACTAAAAAGGGCTCCGACCAGGTTTTCCCGCCATCTGTACTTCGATTGGCTACAATATCAATATCTTCCGGCAGGTCGATTGAATTATATTTCCTCCTGTCCGTCAAAATCACCAGCGAACCATCGGCAGCGGTCGTTATAGCCGGAATACGGTAATTCGCCGAACCATAATCCCCCGGACCATAGACCAGCGTCCTCCTAAGCAGAATCTCGCGACTCCCCTCGGGATTCCCATTTTCAAACCTATGAGTTTTTGTTTCAGTTGAAATAGAAATCACCTCCGCATCCAGTTTATTCCCCTCCTTAGCAGTTTCTTTTACTTTGAAAGTTATCCAGATATTATTGATCCCCGGGTTGGTCTCTCCCTTCAGAGGAATGGTTATTTCACCCTCTTTTGGAGCGGCTGTAGCGAGGAGTTGAGCACCTTGCGCAAGCGGATTCCGCGGATCGAATTTCAAGGAGGATCCGGTCGAATAAATCTTTATCTCTTCAATATCATTAATATCGGTCGTCCCATTCAGATTCATCACCAAACTCCCAAACGCCACTTCCCCACTTCCTTCCGTCTGCAATTCCAACCGCAAAATCTCCTCGTTGTCATTACCTCTACCGGAGAAATTATTGTCCTGGATCACTGTGGAAGCGGTGATTTTGAGTGCATCTTGGGCAGGGAGAGCGAAAAGTGGAAAGGTTATAAGTAATAAGGAAGCAATAAGAAGTAGTGGGAGTTTTTTCATGGATATGGCGGAGGTGGTGGTTGTTTTACAAAAATACAAAATTATTGAGAGTAGTTGTAATTATGTTGTAAAAACATAGTCAACCTATAAGTTGACATAATTAGAAAAATTATTATATTTGCACTTTGATTTATTATCTTTATTCCAAAGATTATGAAACCCAATGTTGAAAAATTCGAAGCCCATGTAAGCAATCAGGAATCCGGTTGGCACAAAGATGTTGAGGAAAGACTTCGCAATAAATTGTGGCAAGATAAGGCCTTTGACATTGCGTTGACATTGCTAAAATACAAGGATGCGTACAAGCTCAATCAGGCTGAATTGGCCAGAAAGATTGGAGTCTCAAAGCAATATATCAATAGGATCCTTCAAGGAAAGGAGAACCTCACTCTTGAAACTATTTGTAAGATTGAAGGTGCACTCCAAATAAAGTTAATTGAAACAAAAGTGTATCCAGAAGAAACTGAAAAGCCCTATCCTAGTTCATACCATCAGCCCACAATATATAATAAGAGCCGCTTAAACTTCAATACACTAGAGAGTCCGCATGAGGATTATTCTGAAAAATGATTTAAGTTTTAATCATAAAAAATCAACCACACCTACTCTAACTCAGTTACCGCCTTCTTCTTCTCAATAAATGAGAAATGATTTGTGGTTAAGTTTGATAGAATTCTGTATTTTTGTGAAAACTCATTTTATGCTTACGAAAAAAGGTCTCATACAAATTCTTGCTGACACGGAAAGCTTTCATGTAGAACTTAAAACATCCACCAATGAAGAGCTGATAGAAGATAATCTGACCATGTTTACTCAATTGATTCAAAGCTTCGTCTTGAGTAAGACGTTAAAAAATATTAGTAAGCATAAGCGAATGAATGTGAAGGTGGCTTGACAAAACTATTTATGATAATTGCGACAATGGCAAAATCTGAGCAAATTTTAAAAAGAATATATTTTGAACAACTAAAAGGATTAAGAAATTTAGAAATAGATTTTACAGAAAAACCTTTAGTTGCTATTATGGGACCTAATGGTGCAGGAAAATCTACTATACTTCATGCGATAGCTTGTGTTTATAATCCTGTTGATACTCCTTATAAAACAATTAATCATAAACTAAGTTATTTTTTTACGCCAACTAGTCACTCAACCTGGCTAGGCAGTAGTTTCCGGATATATCAAAGCTTTAGAGACGGACCATCAATAAAAGACGATTATGAAACACATTTTAGAAAACAAAAACATAGATGGTATCCTCGATATGACTCGAGGATTGAGCGGTATGTTTCATTCATTGGTATTAAGACATGTGTTCCTAGAATTGAAAAAGAAACACAGCTGGGAAGAATAAGATTTAATACAACAACACCTCTTACAGATATTATATCGCAACAGGTGAGGGATATCGCTGGATACGTTATGAATAGGAATTATGATGAATATAACGAACATAAAACTAGCAATAACAAGCATTATATGGGAGTTAAAACAGCTGGAATAAACTATTCTTCTTTAAGTATGGGAGCAGGTGAACAACGTATTTTTTACGTTATTTCTGAAGTACTTAAAGCACCTAATCATGGATTGATTCTCATTGATGAGATAGACTTGTTATTACATCAAGATGCTCTTTTCCGTTTACTTGAAAAAATTTATGAAAGAGCTTTACAGAAGAAGTTACAAATAATTTTCACAACACATGCACACTCAATATTAGAGTTGGATTTCATAGCATTTAGACACATCCATCAAACTTCAGATAATACACTTTGTTTTAGTAAAACAACTCCTGATACTTTATATAGATTAACGGGGAAGCAGACGAGTCCTATTGAGTTTTTTGTGGAAGATGATTTGGCTAGTACAATCATTAGAAAAATTTGCTCTGAAAACAAGATGTCAAAGTATGTCTCAATAAAAGAATATGGTTCTATTGAAAACTCTTTCACACTGGCTAGCGCAATTGTTATACAAGGGGATAACAATAAGGACAATATGTTAATAGTTTTAGATGGAGACAGATATACAGATGATAATGAAAAGAAAACAAGAATTAAAAAAGTTTTAACGGGCAACCTCCCAATCGATGATGAAAAGAGAGAACGTGCTCTATCTAAAATTTCACAGTTAATAATTCCCAAGAACAAATCACCTGAAAGTTATTTTCATGAATTAATTTGTGCTATAAATACTGGGGATTTAACAGACGAAGAAAAAGAAATTCATTCAGCAGCTAAAGAAATTATATATACAGGTAATTCCCATGATTTTTTTGATCTTTTGATAGAAAGATTTGACTGGGATAGAAAAGTAGGATTGTATAAATTAGTAAATCTCCTTTCAAGATCAAATGAATGGACCAGTATAAAGTCTAATATTCAAACATGGATTGAAGAAAAAAAAGACTTGATTAGTGAAAATGAAAAGTAACACCTCTCCCCAATCCATAATTTAAAAAGTCTGGACATTTGCAAACGTTATTGCGGCAGCTAGTGTTAGAGGTGCAGATTATTTTCTTCAGCTTGCACATCTTCTGTTTCAACAAATGGAAGAGGGAGAAAATGCAGTGAAACTAAGGACACAATATGAACTTGAAGAACCAGAATATTCTGTTGGGATCATTTAAAAAGCATATGATCGCCTACGCCCGTAGAAATCGTGCAAGCACTACTAGATGTGGAGTTTGAGTAAGATATATATAATAATAAGCTAATGGCAAAAGATATAAATAGTGGAGCTTTCTCGGAAGAAACTAAACTTAAACTTTCAATTTTTAGGGATTGCTATAAAGAATGGTTGCCTGTATTTTTAAACAACTCCTATATTGATAAGATCTTCATTTTCGACCTTTTTGCGGGAAGTGGCAAAGATGTTGAAGGAACAAGTGGGTCGCCACTAATACTTTTACAAGAAACGAAGGGAGATAATTGTAAATACTGTAAGCAGCTCTCCAAAAATAATAGACCTGAAATATGGTTTGGTTTTAATGAGAGAGAGAAAAATAAATTTATCTCATTAAAAGAAAATGTAAAATACGAATTTATAAATTGTGAAAAAAAATGTCCACTCGGAGTTTGCATATTGAGTGGAAATTATATTATTGACAATAAAGATTTTCAAGAATTAATTAATTCTTGAAAATTTCTTTACATATTGCAAAATAAAAAATTTGGAAAATTTATATTATTGGATCAATATGGTTTTAAAGAAATAACCGATGATGTTTTTTTAAAATTAATTGAGTCGCCAATTACAGATTTTATTTTCTTTATTTCTAGTTCATTTATTAGAAGATTTCAATACCAACCATCTGTTAGAGCTTATTTTAAACAAGAAAGCATCAAATTTGATCCAAATAAGCCAAAAGAGTGTCATCGTGAAATAGCGCATTATTTCAAAACTCTGATTCCCAGAGAGAAAGAATATTACGTCCATCATTTCACAATTAAAAAAGGTGCTAATTATTATGGTCTTATTTTTGGATCTAACCATTCTTATGGCATGGAAAAATTCTTAAATGTTTGTTGGAAAATAGATCCATTAGCGGGAGAGTCTAACTGTAACATTGAAAATGACTTTGAAAAGGGTACCCTTTTTTATGATCCAAGCGTGACTGTTAAAATACAAACTGTTAAAAACAAAATTAAAGAAAGAATTCTGGAAGGGACTATCAGAGATAATCTTACGGGGTTAAAATATGCATTAAGCGAAGGTTGCAAACCTAAGTTATTTGTTGATGTTATTGACAATTTACTTGAGTTAGAAAAAATATCAATTGATGGCGAATTTAATCGTCAAGCAACGAGTATTCACAAAGCAAAAATATATTATATTTCTGTTTTATGAGAACAACAAAAATTGAGTGGACAGAAAAAACTTGGAATCCTATTACAGGATGCACTAAAATATCCGATGGGTGTTTGAACTGTTATGCAGCAGTTATGTCTCGTCGATTAAAAGCAATGGGACAAAAAAAATATAAGAATGAGTTTAAGTTAACCTTACACGAAAATGTATTAATAGAACCTTGCAAATGGAAGAAACCCCATACTATTTTTGTGTGCTCGATGAGTGATTTGTTCCATGACAAAGTCCCTTTTGAATTCATCGATAAGGTTTTTAAAACAATTGAACAAACCCCACATCACCAGTACCAACTTTTAACAAAAAGAGCTGAAAGAATGAATATATACTTCCAGTCACGACCTATACCTAAAAATGTTTGGTTAGGTGTTACTGTTGAAAACAAAAAATCTAAAGAAAGAATAGATTTCCTTAGGACACTACAGGCTTCTGTTTTATTTCTGTCATGCGAGCCATTATTAGAGGATTTAGAAGAATTAGATTTAACTAATATAGATTGGGTTATAGTTGGTGGAGAAAGTGGTTCTAATGCAAGACCCATGCATGAAAGTTGGGTGCTATCTATTAAAGAACAGTCTGAAGCACAAGACGCAACTTTCTTTTTTAAACAATGGGGCACGTGGGGAAGTGATGGCATTAAAAGGAGTAAGTCTCTTAATGGAAAACTACTAAAAGGAAAAGTTTATCAAAACTTCCCTAACAAATAATTTATTTTTTAATATCTGTAAAACCCAGCGACAGAGTCCATCCTGCCACTGTTTTCGTTTAAAGATGTCCAGCCATTGCAAATCACCAGTGTTCCCCCTACCCCAACAACTTACTCGCTACAGTGAAATAAATCAACACTCCCAGTATATCCGCCAATGAAGTAATCAGGGGGGCGGAGGCGGTGGCGGGGTCCATTTTGAGTTTGGTGAAGATGAATGGGAGCAGCATGCCGAGGAGGCTGCCGACCATCACTATGGCGGTCATGGTGATGCCGAGGACGAGCATGATTTCGGGGGCGCGGAATGCCGATACCAGACTCACTCCGAGGGCCATTGTGAGGCCCAGTAGCAAAGATACTATCAACTCCTTACCCAGTAGTTTTGTCCAGTCACGGAGCTGGACATCGCCCATGGCGAGGGCTCTAATCATCAGGGTTGCAGATTGGGAGCCGGCATTTCCACCGCTATCTATCAGCAACGGCAGGAAAAATACAAGCGACAGAGTGCTTGCAAGTACATTTTCAAAGTTCTGAATCACGGCTCCCGAAAAGACATTGACAAAGACCAACGCGAGCAGCCAAAGGACCCTCTTCCTATATAAAAACGAAACAGTGGCCTGCAGAGGGCTGATAATGGCATCCTGAACTGCACCAAACTTCTGGAAGTCCTCCGTCCCTTCTTCTTCTGCAATGTCCAGAATATCATCGACCGTCACGATTCCCAACAATATTCCTTTCGTATCCACCACGGGGAGCACTACCCTATCGTACTTTTTAAAAGCGCTTACCGCCGTCTCCTGGTCATCGAAAGCATTTAGCGCAGCGAATTTATAATCCATAAGGTCGCTGATCCGTTGCTCAGGAGAAGCGAGAATCACCTCACGGATACGGAGAGTATCGAGCAATCGCCATTTGTCATCCACCACATAGATTACATTCAATGTTTCGGAGTCGTGCCCATATTGGCGAATATGCGCCAGAGTCTCCTCCACGGTAAAATGGGGTCTCACAGCCACATATTCAGGGGTCATCAATCGACCGATACTATCCTCGGGATAACCAAGCAAAGTGGTAGCTACCGCCCTGTTGTCGGGCGTGAGCAACTGCATAAGGCGCTGCGCAACCTCCCCGGGAAGTTCCTCGAGGAAAGCGGTACGGTCGTCCGGCTCCATATCGTTGAGCAGATCGGCCACCTGTGAGGCTTGCTCGGCCAATCCCTGCACAATGTCTTCCTGTTTGTCATGCGAAAGCTCCTGAAATACCTCTTTCGCCTGTGCGCGCGATAGAAAACGAAAGAGCACAATCGACTCAAATTCGCTTCCGCGATCAATTGCCTCTGCCAACTGCAAATGGTCGAGCTCCTGCATTGCAGCTCTCAACTCCTTCCAACTCTTTTTTCGGATATACCGAAAAAGAGTTTTAACATCAAAATTCAGCATAATAATCTCCTTTTAGCTTTCCACAAAAGGAGATCGGTTCCTTCAGAGGAAAGGGTTAGTAAGATTTTTTAAATAATTGGTAACTATCTTCGTCCATCTTTATAAAAATCATTTTGGCCTGCAAAGATAATAAATTAAAGGTAATCAATCAACTACGTTTGGGAATGGAAAATTTCTCCATATCTACTTTCTCGAACTCGAGCAGGGCTATTTTCCTGTCAACTCCACCTGCATAACCCGAAAGCGAGCGGCCTGCGCCGACCACCCGATGGCAGGGAATTATGAGTGAGATAGGATTGCGCCCTACCGCACCGCCCACCGCCCGCGGACAGAGACGATCGACACCTTTCTGTTTGGCCATACCCTGCGCTATCTCACCGTAGGTCATCGTGCTGCCGTAAGGGATGGAGAGTAAAAACTCCCACACCTCCTTGCGAAATTGAGTTGCACGCAGATTGAGGGGTGGAGTGAAGTCCGGCGCTTTGCCGCTGAAGTATATCCCGAGCCAACGCATTGTCTCTTCGAAAATGGGCAGCTTCTTCTCGACTCCTTCGCCTTCCAGCGTCTCCGCAAAATAGTCCTGATCATCGAACCAGAGCCCCACGAGGGCTTTTCCATCGCTTGCAAGCGTCATCCCGCCGAGCGGGGAATCATAATGCCAGGTATAGTCCATTTGTTTCTTAGTATTTACAGGTTTTGGAATAGTATAAAATTGATATTTCTTTTCGTGAAGGTAGTAAATAATTGCTGCAAAGCCATAAAAGTTTTTTGACTGCCGCAATTGATAGGAATAATTGGAATATGTTCCTAATTTTGCATTAAAATTAAAACACTATCACAATGACTAAAATTAAAAGAATTGCCCTTGTAGCCCACGACAACCGTAAGGCCGATATGGTGGAATGGGTGGAGTGGAATTGGAAAAAGCTGATAAAATACGATCTGATTTGTACTGGAACTACCGGAAAACTGGTGAATGAAACTCTTTTGAAAAAGATGGGAGACGAACAAGACGAAACCATTTCGATGAAACGTCTTAAATCGGGTCCTTTGGGCGGTGATCAACAATTGGGCGCTTTAATTTCCGAGGGTAAGGTGGATATGTTGATATTTTTGTGGGATCCAATGACACCACAGCCTCATGACGTCGATGTCAAGGCTCTGCTGAGACTTGCCACACTCTACAATATCCCTACGGCAGTAAATCGTTCTACAGCCGACTTTATGATAAGTTCCATGCTGATGGATACTAATTATAAACCCATTCGGAAAGATTACGGAAGCTACATAAACAGGAAATTGGATATTAAATAATCACACCTTGATCTATCAAAATTAGGTTTTATTTAAACTCCAAAACTATTCATAACAATAAGAAACCGGCGGCAGAAGATTCTACCGCCGGTTTTATTTTAACAAGAACAATATAAAACTTTACCAGGGCCAGCCCAGAACGCCGCCTTCCAGCAGTTTTACATTTGTATATCCATATTCCATAAGTGCTCTGACTGCCTCATATCCGCGCAGGGATATTTTACACCAGGCAATTATCTCAGCATTCTTATCTTTTGGTAATTCATCCCAACGATCTCTGAATTCCCATTGAGGAATTAATTTTTCCCCTATTCCTATCTTCATCACTTCAAATTCACCGGGATTACGGAGGTCCATCAAGAACATCGGATCCTTTCTCTCCAACTTCGCTTTCAGCTCTGTAGGAGTGATTCCCACGAAGAGACCATCCAACTTATTCTGCATGATGTGTGCTGTAGCAATACTGTGGTCGATTGCAAGAGAATAAGGAGGAGCATAAGGCAAATCGAGATTGAGCATATCCTCAACAGTCATCTTGGCCTGAATAGCCATCGCCCAGGTGGTCACTTGTTTGCTGACATCACCGGGGCCAAGAACTTGTGCACCGAGGATACGGTTGGTATTTTTATCCACAACCACTTTGGTAATCAGAATATTGGCTCCCATAAAGCCGGGCTTGTCAGGACTCACGTTTATAACCGTCTCTATATTGTCAAATCCATGTCTGGCAGCACCTTGTTCTGAAAGTCCTGCAGCACCTACTCCATAGTCAAACACTTTACAGATACCACTTTGGATAGTTCCGTGGAATTGTGAGACATTCCCTTTTATCACATTATCACCCGCCACTCTACCTTGCAGGTTTGCCAGATCACCAAGGGGTGCATGGACTTTTTTACCCGAAATAAGGTGAGGGATCTCAATACAGTCACCGATGGCATAAATATCGGGGTCGGAAGTCTGCATGTAGGAATTTACTTCAATCGCTCTGCACTCACCTATCTTCAATCCGGCTTCTTTCGCCAAGTTTATATTAGGTCTGACTCCGGTAGCTACCACAGCTATCTCGCATGGTATTATCGTTCCGTCCTGAAGCTTTACGGCTTTTAATTTCCCATTCTCACCGATAAATTCAGCAACCGCATTGTTGAGAATTACATTAGCCTTTGTCTTGAGATATTTCTCTACATGTAGTGACATATCTTTGTCAAGGAATGGCAAAAGTTGCGGTAATAGCTCCACAAGCGTCACTTCAATGTCTGATAGTACCAAAGCCTCACAGGTCTCAATACCGATGAGACCCCCACCAATTACTACTGCGTTTTTAACTTCACCCTCATCTCCTATTTTTCTCAAAAAATCCGAATCTGCCATGGACTGTAAAGTAGTAACTCCCTTTAAATCAATACCCGGCACAGGGGGTTTAAAAGGTGTCGCACCTGTTGCAATTACCAGTTTGTCGTATGGCAACGAAGATGTCTCTCCGGTAAGTAAATTCTTGTATTCTACTCTCTTGTTATCGCGGTCAATTTTGGTCACTTCCGTATTGACGAGAGCTTTGATTCTCTTTGCATCCCAAAAGAAATTTGAATCGCGCACCAGCCCCGCCGGAGTGGCCAATAGTTGATTGCGATCATCAAATACGCCTGCCACATAATAGGGATATCCGCATGAAGCCATTGAGAGTTCCGGTGCTTTTTGAATAATGGTAATCTCTGCATTTTCATCCAGACGACGTGCTCTTGAAGCAGCTTTGGGACCGGCAGCAGAACCACCGATAACAATAATCCTTTTTTTCTTCATAAAAAAAATAGTTAAATATGTGTTAATGATTTGTAATTAAATTACACTTTGAAGTTATTTGGGCCTGACCCCACAAGCGGCACCTACCGGTTCATCTTCCGTACGAAACCAGATATCGCAATATTGATCGGGATGCCGTCTGAATTTCACCAATATATAAGAACAAGTAGGGATTACCTTATAGTTGTTTTCACGTGCATATTTTACCAGTTCGTCAAAAAGTTTTCCGGCAATTCCTTGACCTTCCAACTCACGACGGACTCCGGTATGATAGGCATTCAGAATGCCATTTTGCAAGTCATAATCGAGTTCGGCAATCTGCCTCTCTCCTTCCATAATGAAGAAAGAGCCCCTTCGGCTATCTTCAAGTCTATGTTGAATTTTCATATTGTCGTTGCTATATTATGCTAGTTATAACTCTCTTTTTGTAAAGGCATTAATACCGTTATTGCAATAAAACCTTTCATATGTATTGTAATTGCATTATACAATATCGCCCGGCCATAACAAGACTGGGCACAAAGATAACAAATTTGTATCTGATTTACAACCGAATTATGATAATTGTCGGTAAGTTTTTTTGATGAGTTTGCTGATTTCCGCATCGGGAGCAAAATCGGTAATCGATTGACAGTTCACCATTGCCCGAACAACCAGCGGATCAAATGGATATTTTCCAACAACCTCTATATTGTTTTGAGCACAATATTCCTCGATTTTCGAGGACATTTCCTCATTGATATCATATTTGTTGATAATGACACTCGTTTTTAAATTGAAACCTGCAGTAATCTCCAGGGTACGTTTTAAATCGTGAAGTCCCGAAAGAGTCGGTTCTGTTACAACCACGACAGCATCCACACCGGTAATGGAACTGATGGCAGAACATCCTATCCCCGGAGGTCCATCGATTATGATATCTTTAATCCCATACTCCTTAGCGATTTGTTTCGCTTTATCCCGCACCTTGCTGACCAGTTTACCCGTATTTTCCTCTCCCGGGGCAAGCCTTCCATAAACCATTCTGCCATTTTTAAAGCGTCCGGCATACATACGGCTTTTATCTTCGTCTATAATATCAATTGCTTCCTGAGGACAAACACGTGAGCACAACAGGCATCCGTCACAAAAAGTCTCGACAATATTAACTCTGTTTTCCTCTTCTACGATGGCGTCAAACCGACAATAATCTATACACAACCCGCAAGCTATACATTTGTCCTGATTGATGACGGCTTTTTGGCCGGTAATTATAGTATGTTCTTCATCGCAAACAGGTTTGAACAACAAATAGAGGTTGGCTGCATCTACATCGCAATCGGCTAATACCACTTCTTTCTGCAGAGTGGCAAATGCAGCACTGATACTGCTCTTCCCCGTTCCTCCTTTTCCGCTAATTATTGCTATTTCCATATTCCTCTTTTATTGTGTTAAATAGTTCGCTGAATTTTTCCTCCCATCCGGAATCCCGGTTTGTGAGCAATTTGCCTTTAGAATAACTCACGGCGATATTTTTATTGAAAGGCACACTCATCAACAAGGGAATATTCTCCTGTTGAAGATAATCGTATATCTCTTCATTTCCCAAACCTGCTTTGTTAATAATCACGCCATAGGATTTATGCATCCCTTTGAGAGTCTCTATAGATTGCTTCAAATCACTCAACCCGTAGGGCGTCGGCTCCGTCACCAACACTACATAATCGGCCTGTGCTACCGTCTGGATGAATGGGCACCCGATACCCGGAGGTGCATCAAACAGGACCAAATCAAAGCCGGAAGCCTCTTTAATGGCGGTTTTAATGACATTTACAGAAGAGTAAACGCCTACTTTGGTTCTGGACTCAATAAGAGCACTTTTTGGTGAAATTGCAAACTTGCTGACATGGCCCAAGAGGTCATCTTTTTCAGAGATAGCACCATAGCCACAGGCCACTGAACAGGCTCCACAGCCGTGACACAGCTCTTCAAGCACATTGATCACCTTAGCCTCTTTCAGAAAAAAGATCGCATTGTAGTTGCAATACTCCGCACATTTTCCGCAATAGGCACATCTGGATAGATCAAGTTCCGGTATTTTTTGATTCACCTCATGGGTGGCTTCCAATTTTCCTTCCGTAAGGAATAGCCTGCAATTGGGCTCTTCCGCATCACAATCCACCAAAGCCACATTCAACCCTCGTTTCTGTAAAAGATTGAAAAGATTGGTTGAAATGAAGGTTTTACCGGTGCCGCCCTTACCGCTGGCAATCGCTATTTTCATGGGATTCGTCATCAATGATCGCAGCAATTGGCACTGAGCTCAAGCTCCCCTGCCAAAAACTTTTCTACAATTTCTCTCGCTCCTTCCAAAGGGGCTCCTACAAATACATTGATCTTTTGCTCATGGAATAAATTGATGGCTCTCTGTCCCATCCCTGCGGCTATGACGTCGGTAACTCCCAGGGAAGCAACCCATTTGGGATATACTCCGGGCTCATGTTTGGGAGGTGTCTGTTCCGTTATCTCCACGATCTTATTCTCTTTGACGGTTGCAATTGCAAAATAGGCGCAGTGGCCAAAATGAGAACTTACTTTCCCGTTTTCCATCGGGATAGCTATTTTTTTTGCCATATGTTTACTTTTATAAGTTGTTAATTTTCCCGTGAATTATTCCTGACCTTGTCCACGTCCGCGTCCAAATCCGCGACCCGGTCCGCGACCGAATCCTGCTCCTGCTCTTAATCCGGAGCCACATGCACGTCCAAAGCCTCGTCCCATTCCACGGCCCGTGCCGCATCCGCGTCTGCCCAAACCGAGGCCCAAGCCTCTGCCCCTAACGCGTCCTTCATTGACATTCATATTCTCAACAGATGTTTCTTCAAACCCTTTTCTGTCGGCACCAAAATCGGTGCATTTTCCCATTTGACGACCGGTCATCGGCCCTTCGCCTCGTGGTCCTGTTCTATTAAATCTTGGCATAATATCCTCCTTTTTTTGAAATATTAATAATCAAATAACGCCTGTTAAGCGTTTATTAGCGTTTATAAGTATTTAAAATTGTTTGATAATTTCCGCAACAGATTTATCATTTTCCTGTTGCATCTCTATGTGAAGTCTATCCAGTATAGCTTTGGCTTTGCCACCAAATTCACTTGCGACAACCTTGGTAACCCCCTTTGAAGCGATAAACTCTACCGCTTTGGGTCCGGCTCCATCTGAAGCATCCCTGGCAGGATTGGCAAAGAAGTCGGTGGTCTTGGTATCGGTGTCGTGAATGGCAAAATAAGCACAACGTCCAAAACGACTATCTATTTTGGATTCCAAACTATTTCCTTCGGATGTAATTGCTATTTTCATATTTATTCGTTTTTATTTAGATTATATCTCATTCGTTTGCCCTCTCCGGCAACATCGGGCCTGTGATGGTGTCTACCCATCCCCCTTCCATGCCTTCCCGGGCCGATTCTCTCATTTTCTTTAATTCTGGTTATAACTTCTTCACAACAATTGATGTCAATAATTTTACCCTCTACGATGGCTTGCGCTATTTTCTGAACGGCACAATTATAGATCCGCGTAAAAGTGGGGCGCGATATTTCCATTCTTTCCGCACCCTCTTCCTGCAACAATTTGTCGTAAGCAGCTAATTTGAATGCCTCATACTCGTCATGTTCGATAATCACTCTCTCCAGTTCTCTCAACGGAACTCCAACCGGCTTGAAACACATCACTTCCGGTAAACTTTGTATTCTTCGGCATTTCTTTGGTCTCGGCATATTTCAATCTATTTATTAATCATAACCCGCACGGGAGCGCGGGTTATGCTTCAATTAAATAAACTACTTCTTATAAAGTTTCTTTTCAATCTCTTCCTTAGGAAGTTTCTTGGTGCAGAAGAACCAGTCGTAGCAGGTCATTTCGCCATCTTTACCTTCCATTCGCTCTTTTGCCTTTCCGCAAGAACCGGCTGTAGGTACGATAACATCGTCTCCGGGATGCCAATCGGCAGGCAAAGCAACGCCAAACTTGTCAGCTGTCTGGAGACCGATAAGTACACGTTTCAATTCCCTGAAATTGCGTCCCAACGACAAAGGATAATAGATGATGGTGCGGATTATTCCCTTAGGGTCGATGAAAAATACCGCACGAACTGCCTTGGTAGTACTTTCACCCGGCTGAACCATGCCATATTTTTGGGCAATTTCCATCGTAATATCTTCGATGAGCGGGAAAGTTACTTCCACGTTCTTCATTCCCTTGTACTCGATCTTTTCCTTAATGGTACGCAACCAGGCAATGTGGCTGTACAGACCGTCAATTGACAAACCGATCAACTGACAATTAAGATCGTCAAATTCTTTTTGCATGGTCGCGAATGTCATGAACTCCGACGTACATACGGGAGTAAAGTCAGCGGGGTGGCTAAATAGAATAGTCCATTTCCCCTCAAAATCAGCAGGAAAATTTATGTTACCCTGAGTAGTAACGGCCTTGAATGCAGGCGCCTTATCACCGATGCGCGGCATTACGTTAATGTCTTGAATTGTATCCATAATAATAGGTTTAAAAATTTTTAATAATCAATGAATTCTTTCTAATTTTTTACAAAGATAATGAACCTTTGTTCATAATCCAAATTTTTTTGAAATTATTTTGAATTATTTTAAATAAATCTGCAACAATCCTTCAGTTTATTATCAATAAGAGGCTTACGTTGCCTTTAAAGAGGCATTTATAATGATGAAACAAGCATAAATCTCATGGTTATTAACAGATAATCTCGAAAAAAGGAGCATTCATTGAGCAATTATTGATATCTTAGCATCTTGAAACTTAAAAGATGAAAGAAATGAAACTATTTCGAATTATTTTCGTGGCCGCTCTACTGGCCGCTCCTTGTGCAATTCACGCACAGGATAGCCTAAATAAAGACTATTTCAAGCTGAAAGGCTATCTCCAAGGAGGCTTTAATGTTGATGATGAAGGAGAAAATACGTTCTACCTGAAAAGAGCAGTACTAACTCTTTCAGGAGATGTCTACAAAAAAAATGAATCGAAGTTCGATTATCAACTTATGGTAAATATGGCAGGCTCTCCCAATATTTTGGAGATGTGGGTGAGATACTCTCCTATTCGGGAATTTGGCATGCAACTAGGCCAGTTCAAGATACCTCTGAGCATTGAAAATACCGATCGTAGTCCTACAACAATAGAAATGATCGAGTATTCATTACCGGTAGAGAAACTGGTCAGGAGTGGCAGGGACATTACCGGCATAAATACTTCAGGCCGTGATATAGGTTTCAAGGTATTCGGAAGTCTGTTTCACCAAGAACATCACAGCATAGTAAGTTATGATATAGGAGTCTTTAACGGCAACGGCACCAATAGAAGAGATAATGACGGTCGTAAGGATATCATTGCCCGCATCAAAGTCTCACCTATAAGGTATCTCACAATCGCCGGATATTACCAGAACGGCAGCGTAAAAGCGAACCACATTGAGGGAAGTATTGTTACCAGATATGGCGGAGGCGTATACTATGATAACAATAAAATAATGGTTCGCAGCGAATATATAGGCGGTCAGACCGGAAAATTCCTATCGGAGGGAGTCTACCTGACATCCGGATATTGGATTACCGATAAATTTATGGCATTGGGACGAGCGGACTACTTCAAACTACAGAGAGATTTAAAAGATAGGGAAATGTTCTACACGCTGGGATTTATATACACACCCTGGAAAAATCTTCGTCTCCAGCTTAACTATACTCTACAAGAGTTCGCATCTCCGGCTGACAAATCATATAGCAGCCTATTCAATTTTATGGCAACCGCCATGTTCTAAAAGCTGAATAATGAGTAAAGTAAAAGAAAAGCTTAGAACGGAAGATTGGGTAACCGTATGGATGAGTATTCCGCTGCTTCTGATAGCATTACTTATCCCTAAATATATTCCGAGCGTACCCTCCACCCTCACTACATGGACCGCCTGGGGCCAGATTGGTATTCTTTTCGTAATCGTATTTGTGGTACTCTATGTAGGGCAGGCAATTATGGGACGCAAGTTAAAAGGGATGCTTCCCTCGCTGATTGTGATCTTCGCCCTTTCTCTTATTGCCCAAGTTATTGCCAAGATACCGACAATCAAGTACTATGGACTGGAGTCCGTTTTCTTTTCAGTGATATTGGGTCTTTTGATCCGCAATCTATTTAAGATTCCCGAATGGATGAAACCCGCAATCCAAGGTGAGTTTTTCATCAAAATAGGCGTCGTGTGCCTCGGGGCCACAATACTCTTCAGTGAAGTGATGAAGTCCGGCATATTTGGTCTCATCCAGGCGGTGCTTGTGGTGGCCAGTGTCTGGTTTTTCGCCTTCTGGATTTCCAAAAAGTTCGGAGTCGACGAGAAGAGTGGAATGATCCTCTCCAGCGGTGTCTCCATTTGCGGTGTTTCCGCTTGTATCACGGCCGCGAGAGTTGCCGGAGGCGAAGATAAGAAGCTCTCCTATATAGTGTCGGTGGTGCTGATTGTAGTGGTTGCTATGATCTACCTGATGCCCTGGCTGGCCAATATGATACTGCCACTGCTGATTGAAGATACTCATCTGATGCAGGAAGTAGCCGGAGCCTGGATCGGAAGCACTGTGGATACTACTTCCGGAGTTGCAGCTTCCAGCGCCATCCACAGCGAAGTGGCCAATCAGAGTGCGATGATCATCAAGGCTGCGCAGAATGTACTTATCGGTGTAGTTGCTTTTTTCATAGCCCTTTATCTCTCCGCAAGAGGCGAAAAGGGCACATCGCAGCGCCCCTCCATTGGTATTGTTTGGGAAAAATTTCCCAAATTTATAATAGGTTTTGTGCTGGCTTCACTGATCTTCAGTATCATTCAAGCCAACGGCCTCTTCACTCCCGATAGCAAAGGGAAACTTCTCGAACCGGGAGTTGCAAAAAACTTCGCAAATCTCTTCTTCTCGCTTGCTTTTGTCTGCATAGGGCTTGGCACACGGCTGAAAGAGATCATCTCCAGGGAAAACCGCAGAATCCTGTGGTCATTTCTCTGCGCACAAGGATTCAACATCATTGTCACCTTTGTGATAGCCTATGTACTCTTCGGAGTGGTAAAACCGATGTTTGCCTGATAGAGTAGCAGACTTTATTCTCCCATAGATTTACGGACCTCCTCCGCTGAGAGTTCATAATCTACCAAGTCGCCCGCGATATAAAGGTCGTAGGCAGACATATCCATGAGACCATGACCGGAAAGGTTGAAGAGAATTGTCTTGGAGACACCCTCTTCTTTTGCCTTGTTGGCCTCCTTAATAGCGGCCGCAATAGCATGTGAGGACTCAGGGGCAGGAATAATACCTTCCACTCTGGCAAAAAGAGTTGCAGCCTCAAATGTCTCAAGCTGCTTGATATCCATTCCCTCCACTATACCGTCCTGCAGGAACTTACTCACAATCGTACCTGCACCGTGATAACGTAGACCGCCGGCATGGATATTGGCCGGTGTGAAGTTATGACCCAGTGTATACATGGGAAGCAATGGAGAGTATCCCGCTTCATCGGCGAAATCATATTTGAAAACACCTTTAGTAAGCTTCGGACAGGAGGCCGGCTCTGCGGCAATGAAACGAGTCTTACGCCCATTCTTTAAATTGTGACGTAAGAAAGGGAAAGCTATACCGCTGAAATTGGATCCTCCACCGAAGCAACCGATCACAATATCGGGGTATTCTCCGGCAATCTCCATTTGCTTCTCAGCCTCAAGCCCTATAACAGTTTGGTGGAGAGCGACATGATTGAGCACGCTACCAAGCGAATATTTGCAATTGGGAGTCATCAATGCCAGTTCGATTGCCTCCGATACTGCCGTACCAAGACTTCCCTGGTGGTTGGGATGTGCCGTAATGATATCTTTGCCCGCACGTGTACTCATACTTGGAGATGCGATCACCTGTGCACCATAAGTCTGCATAAGCGAACGTCTGTAGGGCTTCTGATGATAACTCAATTTAACCATATAGACCGCCAATTCAAGACCGAATGCCCTTGCGGCGTAGGAAAGCGCTGCACCCCATTGACCGGCTCCGGTCTCGGTAGTGACATTGGTTATTCCCTCTTGCTTGCAATAATAGGCCTGCGCAAGAGCTGTGTTGAGTTTGTGCGAACCTATGGGACTCACACTCTCATTTTTGAAATAGATGTGCGCCGGTGTATCGAGTGCCTTTTCCAGTCCGTAGGCCCTCACAAGAGGAGTGGGTCTGTAGTATTTATAGAGTTCCCTAACCTCTTCGGGGATCTCTATGAATGCATCGGTCTGGTTGAGTTCCTGCTCTGAACAAGCTCTGTTGAAAATAACTGCAAGGTCATCGACAGTGACCGGTTCCTTGGTTTTAGGATTGAGGATCGGCAGAGGCTTTTCAGGCATATCCGCCACAATATTGTACCACTGCGTGGGAATATCTTTTTCACTCAGGAAAATTCTCTTCTGATTCTTCATAACTATTAGTTTGTGTGTTTGACCGGCAAAGATAGGCAACAGCCTCAAAAACTCAAAGAGAAATGAGAATTATTTTCAAACAAACCATAGTTCAAATAACAATAAATCCGGCAGCATTTAGTAAGTTAGTGCGTATATATAATAATAAAGGGATTAATTTGTACAATTATGAAAAGGCTGCTTTCTCTGGTAATAATGTCGCTTATGCTCGCATCTTGCGTTTCTCTCGAAGAAATTGTGGATGAATACCAGCTTTATGGTGAATGGTACGGAGTCACTGAATTTCAAAAAAACTCCAAAACCGAATATCTCTTAAAAACCGCAATATTTTCCAAAGATTGTAAAGAATGTACCGTGTATACGAGTATCTCCATGCTTAACGGATTTGATGAAGAAAAGCTTGTCGTAAGACTGATCGGTAGCAACCGACTTATATTAACCGAAGAGGGAAGTTACAAAGCACTTTACAAGATTAAATTAACAAAAGGTCATATCGGTTCGTTTGAAATGACTTGGAATAATCATACCAGGCTCGAAAAACAACATGTTCCCGACAAATCGCTAAGCGCTAGAATGGACATCCCTAAATGTCTCTGAGATGAGATGGTCATATTAAATAGAATAACAAAAGCCCCGACAACTGATGCTGTCGGGGCTTTCTAAAAGTTGGCGGCTACCTACTCTCCCACTTGGTGTAGCAGTACCATCGGCGTTGGTGAGCTTAACTTCTC
>JAPXOZ010000027.1:0-20103 GCA_033811195.1 Bacteroidales bacterium
TTAAAATGTTAAAACAGTACGAAACCGTTTTCATTGCAACTCCCGTTTTATCTGATGCCCAGATGAAGGAAGCGGTTGCCAAGTACGTGACCTTCATCAAGGACAATGGTGGAGAGATTGTGCACCAAGAGGATTGGGGCCTTAGAAAATTGGCTTACCCTATCCAGAAAAAGACTACAGGATTCTATCATCTGATTGAATTCAAGGCAGATCCCGAGTTTATCGGCAATTTAGAGACTCAGTACAAACGTGATGAGCGTATTATCCGTTTCCATACCGTCTCTATGGACAAACACGCTATTGCATATGCAGAGCGTCGTCGCAATAAAATCAGCGAAACAGCAGCTCCCAAGGCAGAGCATAAGGTAGAGCGTAAGGCCGAGCCCAAAGCAGAGACCAAGGCAGATGTTGAAGAGGCAGAAACCACAGTTAAAGAATAAGGAGGAAACACCATGGCACAACAAGATAACATTCGCTATCTCAATCCACCTACAGTAGATATCAAAAAGAAAAAATATTGCCGTTTTAAAAAGGCCGGCATAAAATATATCGACTACAAGGATGCTGAGTTCTTGAAGAAATTCCTCAATGAGCAGGGCAAGATCCTTCCCCGCCGCATAACCGGAACCTCTCTGAAATATCAGAAGAAAGTAGCACAAGCAATAAAGAGAGCAAGGCATATTGCGCTGCTCCCATATGTAACCGATTTATTGAAATAGGAGGAGATTATGGAAATTATTTTGAAGCAAGATGTCCCTAACCTCGGACACAAAGACGATATCGTTACAGTAAAAAACGGATACGCTGCCAATTACCTCATTCCAAGAGGAATGGCTATGATGGCTACACCTTCCGCCAAGAAAGTTCTCGCTGAGAAACTTCGTCAGCGCGCTCACAAAGAAGCTAAGATTCGTGAAGATGCTACCCTTCTTGCAAATGCACTCGAAGGACTTACCGTAAAGGTTACCACAAAGGTAAGCACTAAGGGTAAAGTATTCGGTAGTGTAAGCAATATCCAGATTGCTGAAGCTCTCGTTGCTCTCGGCCATGATGTTGACCGTAAGAACATCACCATTACAGGTACTGACACCATCAAAGAGGTAGGCACATATGAAGCCATAGTAAAATGCTATCGTGACATCAAAGCTACCGTTAAAGTTGAAGTTGAAGGCGAAGAGGTGTAACCCCAAGCGCATGACATTTAGAAACAACGGGATGACCATTTGGCCATCCCGTTGTTTTTGGTCTATATCATGTAATGAATACTATTTTTTGTATATATACCATAGCAGATATGCCGCAAGGGCAAAAAGGCCAAAGTAGGTTACCTTTGGAATGAATGCACTAAGAAGCATAACTAAGGATAAGAGCAATAAAAGCGTGTAAGCCAGTTTTTTCTGTGCGGGTACATATTGCCACGCGTAAGAAAGACGTTCACGGAATATCCTGAAACGTTGTTTAACATTGGGCTTGTCCATACGGGTGTAACTGTCATAAACATTATCTTCACTCTTTGCTCTTGACGACCTGGACTTTCTGACTATTATGAATATTTCGCGATGTACCGAAGTATCATGGCAATTGGCAAAAAGTGTTATACGCGTCCTGCCTTTGGAACGGTTGAGTTTGTATTTTTTTGAGCCGCTGGAAGGTACAACCGCACTTGCCGACCTGTATCCATTGTCAATGGTAATCCGTGCAGATTCTGCTTCGGGGCATTCCCATGTTACTTCAACAATATCTCCTTCCCTGACAATTCTTTTGCTTACTTTGAATTTCATATCTTATATGCGTTTTGTCAATTATGCCACAAAAAGAGTTCCATAAATGGCCGTATTTTTGCATTTTTGCACTATAAAATAGTATTTTTAGGGCATGAAACATTTTTTACGCATTATCCTTATTGCAGCAATCTTGCTGCCGGTCGGACTTCAAGCCGGAGCGCAAACCGTTTACTCTGTTGATTACAAGTCAGATGCAGACGTCAAGATTTATGTAACTGAGTATAAGTCGGACGCAGATTTAGTTGTTTACAAGACAGATTACAAATCTGACGCTACGGACAATAAAGGTATCTGGTACTTTGTCAACTACAAGTCAGACGCCAAAAAGAAAATCTATTTTGTCAAGTACAAGTCGGATGCTGACCTTATCATTTATTATTCCAAATATAAATCAGATGCGGGGTGGCGTAACAATTCCAAAAAGCATCTGATGCAGTAATATAGTTTAATTGTAGAAGAGTCGTTTAGCCTTTTTTGCACCCATAGTGACTTGCCACTGCCCATTAAAGGGTGATCGGTGAGCACATGGCTGATTTCATAATTATTACTATCTTTACGCGCCTTATGACAATGCTCTGAAATCAAAGTAAAATTTTTAAAAATATCAATTCAAAAAAATGAAGAAAATCAATTGCTTTATTCCTTTCCAGGATGAAACACAGGTTAAGTCGACAGTTGACAATCTCAAATCCCAACAACTGATTGACAAAATTTATCTCCTCCATGCGGGTGAGACTGCATACAAGTCTGCCGATGTGTTGGGATGTGAGGTTATAAATGTCCCTTCCATCAACAGTACTGTAGCAGTAAAGGCCATTGCAACTAAGTCAGATAACAAATATTCTCTAATCTACACCAAATACACCTCTCTGAGTTTTGTGCTATTTTCACTTGAGAGAATGGTCAACATCATTGAGGATACAGGTGCCGCGATGGTCTACGCAGATCACTTCAAACAAGTGGGTGACTCACGTTCCAACTATCCTGTAATCGACTACCAGTTCGGTTCGTTGAGAGATGATTTCGACTTCGGTTCAGTGCTGTTCTACAGGAGCGATGCAATAAAAGAGGCAGTTTCCAGAATGAATATTGACTATAAGTTCGCTGCAATGTATGACCTGCGTCTGAAAGTTTCACAGAAGGGCGACCTTGAGCATATCAATGAATATCTTTATTACGATGTCGAAACAGATACTCGTAAATCAGGCGAAAAGTTGTTTGACTATGTTGATCCCAAGAACAGAGCTGTACAGATAGAAATGGAACAAGCCTGCACAGAACATCTCAAGGTAATAGGCGGCTACCTCAAACCCAAATTCAAAGATGTTGAATTTGCTAAAGACAAGTTCGAATATGAGGCTTCCGTTATTATTCCCTGCAAAAACAGGGTGCGCACGATTAAGGACGCCATTACTTCAGCACTCAGTCAGAAAACCAATTTCAAATACAATGTGATTGTTGTAGATGATAACTCGGATGATGGCACAGTTGATATCATCAAATCGTTCAAAGACAATGAAAAACTCATCTACATAGCTCAGGATAAATCTTATCATGCCATAGGCGGAAACTGGAATGTAGCAATCCACCATCCCAAATGTGGTAAATTTGCCATCCAACTCGACTCCGACGACGTCTATTCAGATGAGAGTTCCCTTCAGAAGATGGTTGATGCATTTTACGAACAAAACTGTGCCATGGTTGTCGGCACATACCGTATGACCAACTTCCAGATGGAGACAATTCCTCCCGGAATCATCGATCACAAAGAGTGGACTCCCGACAATGGCCGCAACAATGCGCTTCGCATCAACGGCCTGGGGGCACCTAGAGGTTTCTACACTCCTATGCTTCGCACCATCAATTTCCCTACCACCAAATATGGCGAGGACTATGCAGTGGGTCTGCGAGTTAGCCGCGAGTATCAGATCGGGCGCATTTACGAAGTAGTTTATTTATGCCGCAGGTGGGAAGATAACTCTGATGCCTCTCTCGCTATTGAAAAGGTGAATGCAAATAATAACTATAAGGACCGTCTTCGCACCTGGGAGCTTAAGGCCCGTGTTGCAATGAATCGTAAGTAGATCTATGGCCTTCTCCCTACAAGAGAGTATAGAATCAATGTTCTCTCGTGAGCTATCGCTCCATGGGAGAGCATTTATCAATCATCAGGCTCTTTCGGGGATGGAAGTCAGAGAATTTGACATTGACGGTTATCCTGCCAGACTCCTCTATAATCCAGCTAGGGAAGCTTCAGTGATGGCTGATATCAGTGAGGAGACTATACGCAACCGACAATGTTTTCTCTGCGAAGAAGGACTCTCGCCGGAGCAGCTCGGCACTTTGTGGCGCAGCCCTGCAACTCAGGAAGAATACATTTTCAGGGTAAATCCCTTCCCAATCTTCGACCTCCATTTTACCATCTCCCTGTCATACCACAAGAGGCAGCAGATAGAGGGACATTTCGCCGATATGGCTGCCATTGCCCGTGAATTGCCGGATTATACTATCTTTTATAACGGTCCTATGTGTGGTGCCTCTGCGCCCGATCATCTCCATTTCCAGGCCGTTCCGGCCGGCAATATGCCTTCAGAGGTTATTGCGCGTAAAGGAGAGCATCTGGAACCGATTTACAGCTGTATCTCCGGCAGTATTAGCCGCTTTACTGTTTGGTCCAACGGCAGCTATCTGCTCCGCAGCAATAGTAAGGAGGGCATAGATACTCTTTTCACACATCTGATGAACAACGCACCCTCCTTTGACAGCGGTGAATGGGAACCGCGTGTAAACATACTTTCCTGGTGGGAGGCTGATACTTATTCCACTTTAGTCTTTTTCCGCAGGGAATCCAGACCCGCTTGTTTTTCAGCGGAAGACCCCAAAGAACGTATCCTAATCAGTCCGGCTTCCGTAGAAATGGGTGGAGTGGCCATCGTATCATCACGAGAAAGTTTTAATATGCTGACCGCTGACAAACTAATAAGCATCATAGAAGAAGTATCATTGGACAAAATATCATCACATATTATGGAACAGAAACTCAAAAGAACTCAGGCAGAGCTCGCTGTAGGCATTTTTTCCGAAGAAAAGATAGAATTCAGTTTCAATGTACCCTACAGTGCCGGCGGCAAGATATTTAAGGGTGATTACAGGGCTTCAGTCCAAGATGGCAAAGTGCTTTTTGATGGCGAGCTCCACAACCAAATCATTTTCACCTCAAACGAGGAGAATGCCGGCTTCATACTCAAGGATGTAACTATAGGTGTCAATTTCCACTGGGAAAGAAAAGAAGATCAGGTCTTCGCCGGCAGCCTCAAACTCATTGTAGAAAAAGGCAAGGTTACCGCTATCAATCTCATTGGCATAGAAGACTACCTAATCAGCGTAATCTCCTCCGAAATGAGTGCTACCTCCTCCAAGCAGCTGCTTAAGGCCCATGCTGTAATATCCCGCTCATGGACACTTGCACAGATAGTAAAGAACAAAGAGATAACTGCCTCTGATCAAGAGTATTCCGCATGTACCGAAACGGAAGAGGAGCTAATAAAGTGGTATGATCGTGAGGATCACACCAATTTTGATGTTTGTGCGGATGATCACTGCCAGCGCTATCAAGGGCTCACCCGAGCCTCCACACAAGCCGTGAGAGAGGTTATCGAGGAAACCTGGGGCGAGGTATTAACCTATGAGGATAAAATCTGCGATGCACGTTTCTCCAAATGTTGCGGTGGAGTCTTTGAAGAGTTCCCTTACTGCTGGGAAGATAAGGACATGCCTTATCTCCGCAAGCAGCTTGACAACAAGAGCGGGGACCCCATACCAGACCTCACCATCGAGGAGAATGCTCGCGAATGGATATACGGCTCACCGGAAGCCTTCTGCAACACCACCGACCAACGTATCCTCTCTCAGGTGCTCAACACTTACGACCAGGAGACACTAAACTTTTTCCGTTGGAAAGAGAAATACTCCCAGAAAGAGCTCTCTGATCTTATTAAGAGTCGCTCGGGAGTGGACTACGGCGAAATTCTCGATCTTATCCCTGTAGCTAGAGGTACCTCAGGCCGCCTTTGGAAACTCAAAATTGTAGGATCCAAGCGCTCCCGAACCATAGGTAAGGAGCTTGAGATTCGCAGAACCCTCTCTCCTTCCCATCTCTACAGCTCCGCTTTCGTAGTGGAAAAAGAGGACATTTCAGCATCGGGAATTCCCGCCTCATTCACACTTGTTGGAGCAGGCTGGGGACATGGTGTAGGACTCTGCCAGATTGGTGCAGCCGTAATGGGTGACCTTGGATATGACTACCACGAAATCCTCCTCCACTATTTCCACGGAGCATCTATCGACAAACAATATTAAAACTATAAAACTTATGAAAAAACAAACCAGAAAAAGGTCTCCGTGGGCTTGGGTTCCCACATTGTACTTTGCACAGGGTCTGCCCTACGTAGCGGTTATGACTCTGGCGGTTGTAATGTTTAAGGACCTGGGACTAGACAATGATAAAATTGCTTTGTACACCAGCTGGCTCTACCTCCCTTGGGTTATCAAGCCTATCTGGAGTCCCATCATCGATCTGATCAAGACCAAACGAATGTGGGTTATCCTGATGCAGACATTTGTATCGGTAGCATTTGCCGGTATCGCCTTTTCAATACCAACCACCTTCTTTCTGCAAACTACTCTTGCCTTTTTCTGGCTGATGGCATTCAGCAGTGCCACCCATGACATCGCAGCTGACGGATTTTATATGCTCGGCCTCTCGGAAGGCGATCAAGCCCTGTTTGTCGGTATCCGCAATACCGCATACAGACTTGCCACTATTTTTGTGGAGGGCGGACTCGTGGTTCTTGTCGGCTTATTAGCCAAAGGATCAATCATTCCCGGATGGGAAGGAAACTATGTGGTATCCTGGAGTGCCTGCTTTTTCTTGCTGGCGGCAATCTTTCTCGGACTCACCATCTGGCACTCAATCGGTATGCCTAAGCCAGCAAGTGATGTCTCACGAGATAATGTCACCTTTAAACAACTGATGAAGGATTTCGTAATGACATTTGTCGATTTCTTTAAGAAAAATGACATCGGCCTTGCCCTATTCTTTATCCTGACCTATCGACTCGGAGAGAGTCAACTCTTGAAGCTTGCTATTCCATTTATGAAGGATCCCATCAACGCAGGCGGTCTCGGACTTGGTAATGAACATATCGGTATGATTAAAGGTACCGTAGGCGTTATTGCACTACTTGTTGGTGGTATCATAGGCGGCATTTGTATCTCCAAAGGTGGCCTTAAGAAGTGGATAATTCCCATGGCACTGGCAATAAACATCCCCGACGCGTTTTATGTCTATCTTGCCTATGCTCAACCTGAAAACATCTGGGCGATAATAGGATGTGTTGCAGGCGAGCAACTCGGTTACGGGTTCGGATTCACTGCTTTCACCCTCTATCTGGTATATATTGCTCGGGGTGCATTTAAAACAGCTCACTATTCCATCGGAACCGGTCTTATGGCGCTCGGTATGATGATTCCGGGTATGTTTGCAGGTAAGATCCAAATGGCAATGGGCTATCCAATGTTCTTTATTTTTGTCTGTCTCTGCACTCTTCCGGGTATCCTTGCTTCTATTCTTGTAATGAGGCGTCTACCTGCCAGTTTTGGTATAAAAACCAAAGAAGTTGCTGAATAATTTAACTTTGCCAAACCAATAAAATAATAACAATGAAAAAAAACATAATACTCTTTGCAGTAGCACTTGTGACACTTTGCTCCTGCTACAATGCGAGTAATGCCGGCAATCCCAAAAATCCTGTGACAGGTGATGCGATTGTCAAAAGCGGACTCGAGGTACTAGTCGAAAATGATTTTGAACCTCTCATAGGCAAAAAAATTGGTCTTCTGACCAATCCCAGCGGTGTTGACCGCAATCTTAATTCCACAATCGACATCCTTTTCAATGCTGAAGGAGTGGAACTGGTGAAGCTCTTCGCCCCAGAACATGGTGTGCGTGGTGATATATATGCGGGTGGACATGCCGACGATAGCGTTGATGAGAAAACAGGTCTGCCTGTATTATCCATCTACGGTAAAACCCTAAAACCTACTCCCGAAATGCTCGAAGGTCTCGATGCTGTAGTATATGATATCCAGGATGTAGGCGCACGTTCATATACCTTCATAAGCGCTCTTGGTCTTATGATGCGTGCTTGTGCAGAAAACGATGTAGAGGTTATCGTTCTTGACAGACCCAATCCTCTCGGAGGCCTTAAGGTGGAAGGTAACTATGTTGAACCCGGATTTTTCTCCTATATAAGCGAATTCAAGATTCCCTATGTGTATGGACTTACAGTAGGCGAATTTGCCACCCTTATAAATGAAGAGGGACTCAATACCGGCCAAAGGGGTGAAGATGAACATGTAACATGTGAGCTCACGGTCGTACCTATGGAGGGTTGGAGCCGCGATATGACATACGATAAAACCGGACTCCCATGGATTCTCCCTTCGCCTCAGGTGCCTCAGGCGCAGAATGCAATAGGATATCCCTGTGCAGGCATTGTAGGCGACTTTTCAGGTCACTATCTCAATATCGGTGTAGGGTATACTCTTCCCTTCCTGACTTTCGCTGCAGAGTGGGTTAATGCTGATGACCTCAAAGCAGAGCTCGACAGTTATGAGATCCCCGGAGTAGCATGGCGTACCATTCACTACACGCCCTTCTTTGGCTCAAGTCAGGGAAAACTTCTACATGGCGTGCAGTATTTCTTCACAGATTATGATATAGCTCCCCTGACACTAATCAATTTTTATGTGATGCAGGCAATTCACGAACTCTATCCCGAACACAACCCCTATGAGGGGGGAAGAAACAGAACTACCGACATCGTGTGCGGTACTGACTATATTCGTCTTACATTCGGTAAAAACTTCCTCGTATCCGACATTATCGACTACTGGAACAAAGACGTGGATCACTTTAGAGAACTCTCTGAACAATACTATCTATATTAATAGAAAAAAATACGAATACACTATAAAAAAACACAAAACCCCGACAGAATTGTTGGGGTTTTGTATTGTTTGATACTTTTTAGGGCAAATCCACATTCCCTTTGTATCTTTGAAAGTATGAAAAATGTAGTCGCATTGTTTTTCAGTCCTACGGGCGGGACAGGAAAGGTGGTAAAATCTATGGCTCGTGCTTTTGCAGCCGCAACCGACTGTGATTATTCGGAAATTGATGTTACACTACCCGGAACAAGGGATAGTGCACCCCATTTTGAAACCGGTAATGTGGTTTTTTGCGGCGTTCCAGTCCATATCGGGAGAGTACCAAATCTCATAAGGCCATTTTTCGCCTCCATTAAAGGCAGAGGAGCGCTTGGGATACCTACCGTCACTTATGGCAACAGAGCATATGACGATGCTTTGATTGAATTGAGAGATATTATGGAAGAAAATGGCTTTAGGACTATCGCCGCTGCTGCTTTTCCCGCAGAACACTCCTTTTCCACCACTCTCGCCGGAGGCCGCCCCGATGAAAAGGATCTGCTGTTAGCGGAGGAATTCGCCAAAAAGATTGCAGAAAGCCTTAAGAATAATCCCCATTATCTCTATGGCGACCATACTCCAATTGCTGTACCGGGTAATCCACCACCCTACGCCTATTACAAAGCAGTGATCAGCCACAATAAGAGCATAGATATACGCAAGGTTAAGCCCGTGACAGATCCGGAGAAATGTACAAAATGCGGAATATGCGTCCTACTCTGTCCTATGGGCTCCATAAACATTTCCGACCCATCCATCACCGATGGAATATGCATCAAATGTGGCGCCTGCATAAAAAAATGCCCTCAAGGTGCCAAATCAATAACTGACGCGGATTATCTGGAACACAAACTACTTCTGGAGAAAGAATTCGGAAATGCTATAAAAAAAGCAGAGCTTTTTTTATAGTTTCTAGTTCTGAGTATGCAGTTCCGAGTAAATTTTTAGTCTGGAGTTCCTAATGAAAAACTCAGAACTCCCCTGCATCACGCAACCCGTAACAAATCACCAAACACCGCGTAACCCGCAACCCGTACCCCGCACCACTACATACTACAGACTACCTACTACACACTATTTAATAATTACTTCATCGGTAAAGATGTAGGCGTTACCGCCGGCGCCGAGATGCCATTTGGGTATTTTGCCATAATTCTTTGCAAAAACTTTGATATAGCGGGCCTCCACTCCGGTGCCTTCATCACCATAGTCATCTATAAGGGTAACCTCAAGATCGTGAATCTGTGGGGAGTAATCGTCTTCCGCTACATTGTGACCAACCCTACCTGCAAACCTATAGGAAACACCATCCATTGAGGTATAAAATTCCACATACCGGGGCATCCATATCCAGGATTTGATATCCTGTAAAAATCCTGCAGCAAGTTGTTTCACTTGTCGAGGCTCTTTCAGATCGATTATAGCTTCGAAGTCCTTCCTCTGGTAGCCTTGCCAGCCACCAAGGCGGAAATTGACATTCCCTCGAATGCCGTCCACAAGGCCTAGATCTCCTCCGGCAGAATATTGCCTGCTGTACTTGTCTTTGATTGTGACATTGTAGGTAGAACCGATCTTTCTGAGTACTGATTCTGTGATGTGGCTGCGAAACCAGGATTCATTTTCACAATAACAGCGGATAAGGGAGGATTCTGTCAATGTAAAAGGTCTCGAATAGATTTTGAAATCATCACCTCCGGTACCGACGTTTTCCCCATCAAGAGGCTCTACGCTATACCAGATACGATATTCGGGATCCAATGCACCAAGACTTACCTCAACACTCTTTAGAAACATCGGATTGGAAACAGTTACCCAGGGATTTTCCACAAAGTCTCCTTCGATAGCCGAAACCGGCCTTACAGAGGGATCAAAGCCAAACTCTTCATCAGGTTCCTCACTCATTTCAAACTCAAATTCCGCTCCTGAAGCAATATCTTCATAACTAATGTATGAGTATGGATATTCCTGGTCGTTTTTCCACACTCCGCTCACATAATAATTTTCATCGGAGACATCGGGAGCCAAAAGTACAAAGTCGGTACCATCTTCGAGATGTATCACGGCCTTTTCAAATAGAGGTGTTCCCAGCACATACTGGTTACTGCCCGGCAACACCGGATAAAATCCCAAAGCACTGAAAACATACCAGGCTGACATCTGACCGCAATCTTCATTGCCGCAAAGTCCATCGGGCTCCGCTGTAAAGAGTTCGGTCATTATCTTATGGGCTATTTCCTGGGTCTTCCAGGGTTTTCCGGCATAAGAGTAAAGATATGCTATATGGTGGCTGGGCTCATTTCCCTGAACATATTGCCCGATAAGTCCGGTCATATCTGCCGAATTCCATCCGGAAATCTCCGTCGATGCACTAAAAAGGTCATCCAAACGTTTGTCAAAGGCCTCTTCACCGCCGAAAAGATCCATAAGTCCCGAAACATCCTGCGGCACATGGAATGTGTATTGCCAGGAATTGGCTTCGGTATAGTGTACATTTACCTCATTCGGATCGAATGGAGTGAGCCAGATGCCGTTGATGCGGGGACGCATAAATCCCGTTGAGGGGTCGTAAATATTTCGGTAATACTTTGCGCGACGGATATAATCGTTGTAAATGGAATCATGTCCGAGAAGATATGCCATCTGCGCAATACACCAGTCATCAACCGCATATTCGAGCGTCTTGGAGACAGATTCGTGCTCTTTTTCCGCCAGGACAAGACCATTGTTGATGTAAACGTCTATCCCGAATTCAGCTTTGCGCGAACTCTCCACCATGGCATCCAAAGCCGCATCCGCATCAAATCCCCCTATACCTTTAACGAAAGCGTCCGCAATCACCGGTACCGAATGGTATCCTATCATACAGTTGGTCTCATTGCCGGCCAGTTCCCATATCGGGAGTTTGCCGCACTCGTCGTATATGGAGAGAAAAGAACGGATGAAGTCCTTCGTACGCTCCCTCTCAATGATGGTCAGCAAAGGATGCAGAGACCTGAATGTATCCCAGAGGGAGAATACCGTATAACGGTCATAACCTCTGGCCCTGTGTACCTTGCGATCCATTCCGCGATACTCGCCGTTTACATCGGAATAGAGATTCGGTGCGATGGCAGTATGATAAAGCGCCGTATAGAACACCTCCATCAGATCGTGGTCACCTTCGACTTCAATCTTGGAGAGATAGTCATTCCAGGCCTTGTCTGCCTTGTACTTGACCTCCCCAAAATGCCATCTTTTTATTTCAGAACAGACATTTTCTCGGGCATTCTCGACAGAAACCGAGGAAATGCCCACTTTTACATAGAGATCTCTACTAAAAAAAGATTTTCTGAAAGTGATCAGTGCCTTTGCTCCATATCCCTCTCCTCCGGCAATCTGCGCCAGCTTTATCGAACGATTGAATTCCATATAAAAATAGAGGTCCTGATCCTTCGCCCAGGACCGGCTCCTACGTCTACCGCTGATGGCATTGTGTCCCTCCTGCTTTATATGAGAATCAAGCACCTTGTCCCTATGCTCGAGATCTATCACCAGCTGCGGTTCGACTCCCTTGGGAAACATATATTTGTGCATTGCAGAACGCCTACCAACACTCAGATCAGCCTGTACTCCCCAACGCTCCAGATAGACTCCATAATAGCCGGGAGAGGCCTTCTCAGCCGAATGACTGAAAGGCGACTCATAGTACTCATTAAAAATATACTCTTGTGGAAAATCCTCCACCTCACCTCCTGCCGCCTCCTCCATCGCTGTCACGAAACCCAAATAATCGACTACCGGCATCACCAGCAGATCGCAATAATCTGCGCATCCAGTTCCGCTCAGATGAGTATGGGAAAACCCCCAGATGGTACTATCCGAATAGTGATAACCCGAGCAACCGTCCCAATTGTCGGTTCGCGTATCGGGGCTAAGCTGGATCATACCAAAAGGATATGTCGCCCCAGGGAATGTATGACCGTGAAAATCTGTTCCCACAAATGGATTTACATATTTAGTATATGAAATCTTACCAAAGTTAAATATTCCTGCGGCGCATCCCAGCGGTATCAGCATCGACAATGTTGCTATGATAAATCTGCGCATAGACCTCAAATATATTTGTTATAAATCTTCTTTCATGAACAGCTAACAGCCAAGACCTCACAAAACCTCTTCAAGTATTGAGAGCCCAATACTGTTGGAACCCTTGATAAAAATGGAGATCCCTTCGGGACGCTGCTTCTCAAAGTAGTTCTTGAGCTGCTCCACATTGGTGAACAATTGTACTCGGTCGGGTTTGATTATCCTCGCGGCATGGGCAAATTCCCGCCCTACCAACACTATCTTCTCTATTGACCTCTGACGCTGGAGAAGTTCCACTATCCGCTTATGCTCTTCCAGGGAGTCATCACCCAACTCCAACATATCTCCGAGAATTACCCATTTGTGCTCCAAAGGCAGCTGCAAGAAATTATCCAGCGAGGCACGCATGCTTGTAGGGTTGGCATTGTACGCATCCAGTATCAGAGTGTTGTAGGGGGTTTGGAGCATCTGCGAACGGTAGTTAGAAGGAGAGTAGCTTTCTATCGCCTTGCAAATATCACTGAAAGGAACTTCGAAGTACTCTCCTATTGCAATTGCAGCCAACACATTATCTACATTGTAAGTACCTATAAGATTAGTATCAATTATCCGGTCGTACACTTTGAGGCTTAAATAGGGCGAATCCTCCTCTTTTCCAATTAAAGAAACCTCATAGCGTGTGATACCATACCTGCGCGTCACCACTCCAGGACGGTGTGTAAGCATTCCCTTGAGATCCTCACTCTCTTCATTGTAGAAGATAGTGCCTCCAATCTGCCTCAAATAGTCATAGAGTTCCCCTTTCGTCCTCTTGACTCCCTCAAATGAACCAAATCCAAGCAAGTGCGCTTTACCTACATTGGTCACGATACCGCAAGTAGGTTCTGCAATCTTTACTAATGAGGCAATTTCACCCGGAGCGCTCGCCCCCATCTCAACTATGGCTATTTCCGTCTTCTCGGTGATGTTCAGTAGCGTCAAGGGTACGCCGATATGGTTGTTTAAATTGCCTTCAGTGGCCATAGTTCTATATTTCTGCGAGAGTACTGTGTCAGTGAGTTCCTTCGTAGTGGTCTTGCCATTGGTTCCGGTAATCGCCAGTACCGGAATATTGAAGTGAGTTCGATGATAGTGTGCCAACTTCTGGAGAGTAACAAGTACGTTCTCCACCAAAATGCAATTACCTTTACCGACTCCCGGAGAGACGCCATCGAGTGTAGCTCTGTCCACTATCGCACATTTTGCCCCCTGTTCAAGCGCTTGAAGCGCGAAATCGTTACCATCGAAACGATCGCCCTTGAGGGCAAAAAACATGGATCCGGAGGTTATCTTGCGACTATCCGTGGTAATGGAGCCGCATTTTTTATACAATTTATAGAGTTCATCAAGTGTAATCATAATATATTCCCTCCTTAATTGTTATTTTCTGCCCGTAGAACCGAATCCGCCGGCTCCGCGTCCTGTATTTCCCAAAACATCCACCTCCTCCCATTCCACTTTTTCATGACGGGAGATCACCATCTGTGCAATACGTTCTCCAGGATTGATGATAAAGGGGTCAGGAGAAAGATTTACCAGCAGTACATTGATTTCGCCACGATAGTCGGCATCAATTGTACCGGGACTATTTGTGACCGAAATACCATGTTTGGCAGCCAGACCGCTGCGGGGCCTTATCTGTGCCTCATAACCTTCCGGAAGCTCGATAAAGAGCCCCGTGGAAATCATTGCACGGCAAAGCGAGCCTAGTATGACTGGTTCGGAGATATTTGCCCGTAAATCCATTCCTGCGGAATATGGGGTGGCATATTGAGGAACTTCAAATGCAGATTTATTGACTATTCTGACTTTCATATTGTAGGAGTGTTTTTCTTTTTTCTTTCAAAAATGACCATGACGGCAATCAATGCCGGATAGAGCAATACAAGCAATGCATGAACTATGAGTTTAGGCCAGAGAGTCATCTCCGGCAGTAGTGTGCTGAGAGCGTATATAGTCAGGGCAATGGCTATAAAGAGGAAAATGCGACCCCACCTATAAGGGATATAGTAATGTTTGCGGCCCAGCAGAGTACTGATAAGCAGCATCACAGCATAACTTGCTAGGTGGCCCCAGGCTGCCGCGTAATAGGAATATTTCGGCATAAATATCACATTTACCGCAATGGTGACTGCAAGACCAGCCAGAGCAACATAGATGGCGTAACGGGTCTTTCCAGCCAATTTATACCACATATCAACATTGAAGAGCATTCCAAGAACCACATAGGCCATCAGCATTACAGGAGTAATTGAAAGCCCCACTCTAAAATCCTTACCAAGTATGAGCCCTATTTCATCCATAAAGAGCATTATCGCCAAAAAACCGAACATGCAGAAAGCTACAAACCATTTCATCACGGTAGCATAAACTCTCTTGCTATCGCTCTCCCTCTGCTTCTGGAAGAAAAACGGCTCTGCCGCGTACCTGTACATTTGTATGAAGAGCGACATTATTACTGCAATTTTGACTCCGGCCTGATAGACACCCAGATCTGCTCTCCAGGTAAGGGGATCCGCGTTGAGAAAACGCATTAATATCCTGTCGAGAAAATCATTCATCACTCCGGGGAGACCGGCAATCATAAGCGGGATAGAATATGCCAGCAATGGTTTCCACAACTTACGATCGATACGCAATCTCAGATGCATTAAGTCCGGTAAAAGCATTACAATAGCAAATAAGCAACTGATGAAAATGGCGAATATCGCGTATGTAAAGTCGGGAGTGGCGCTCACAAAATTGAGCAGCCAATGATTGGGATTTGCCGCAAAACGAGCCGGCATCACCAAATAAAGGATAAGATTGACACCAACCTCGGTGAATATCTTGAGAGTCTTGATGATGGCAAACCTCAATGCCTTGTGCTCATATCTGAGTTTGGCGAAAATAATCGAAGTGGAACAGTCAATGGCAAGAATGGCAGCCACATAGATTATGATATTGGAAAACCCTTCATACCCTAATCCTGAGGCTATATCGCCCGCAAAAAGGGAAGTACCGATAAAGAAGAGGAGTGAAAGAAGGCCGACAATGACAAATGCCGTGGAAAAAACAGATCGCTTATCAACCCCTTCCCTGCTGGCAAAACGGAAACACCCCGTCTCCATACCAAGCACAAGCACCACCTGAAGAATGGCAATGTAGGCCATGAACTCGGTCACCACGCCATAATCAGACTGGACCAGAACCCTGGTGTAGAGGGGAACCAGCAAGAAATTAACTATTCTGGCTAATATCGTGCTCAGCCCATATATCGCCGTTTCGCCCGCAAGCTGTTTCAATGGATTCGCCATCTGACAACAATAAATAATTAGCAAACTTACAAAAAAATCGCTAATTTTGGGATTCAAAAACCCATAAAGATCATGCAAAAGAGATTATTACTACTTTTCTGCGCAGTAGCGCTGGTTATAGCCGGCTGTAAGGGCGGCAACAAATCCGGAAACGAATCTTCAGAGGAGATTCAATCTTTGACCACCCTATCCGAAGCTGAAACGGACGACACAATTGACAATCAAGAGGACATGAACACAAAAGAAACCAAACTGCAGGAAGGCGAAGATGCTGCAACGACCAAAGTAAAGTTCCCCGAGGAGCCGATCTACGCCATCAAAACCACAAAAGGCACAATCAAGGTAAAGCTCTATAAGGAGACGCCCATCCACCGCGATAACTTTGTCAAACTGGTAAATAAGCATTTTTACGACGACATCCTTTTCCATAGGGTCATCAACAACTTTATGATCCAGGTGGGCGACCCAAACACTAAGGATTCGACAAAGTTTGACAGAATAGGTATGGGCGGTCCGGGATATACCCTCCCCAATGAGATCGCCAAATGTGTGAAAGCCGGCAAGAGCCACAAAAAGGGAGCTCTGGCTGCTGCAAGACGCGGTGATGCCGTCAATCCCGGCAAAGAGTCCAGCGGATCGCAATTTTACATAGTACAAAGTGAGGAGGGCTGCAAACACCTTGACGGTGAATACACCATCTTTGGTGAGACCATCGAAGGACTCGACGTCATCGACATTATTGCCTCTGTGAAGACCGGTAAAGGCGACCGTCCTATCAGTGATATCTCAATCATCTCCATCACGCTCGTAAACAAATGATGGATTTCCTCGAGCTTGTAAAAAAGAGCCGTAGTTACCGCCGTTTCCACCAAGAAAAGCCGGTAAAAAAGGCGCATCTGTTGAAAATGGTGGAGGCTGCACGCTTTTCACCCTCTGCACGCAATGTTCAGCCCCTCAAATATGCTCTTTACTCCGAGAAGGAACAATGTGAAGCCATCTTCCACACTCTGGCCTGGGCAGGCTACCTGACCGACTGGAGTGGGCCGTGTGAAGGAGAACGTCCCTCCGCCTATATCATACAACTTCACGACATCACCATCTCTGACAGATATTCCTGCGACCACGGCATAACCGCACAGAGCATTTTGCTGCAAGCGGTGGAGCTGGGATACGGTGGCTGCATCATCGGCGCTGTAAAACGCGACGAACTTTCAGATCTGCTGCATCTGCCCGACCATCTAAAGATCATCAATGTCCTCGCTCTCGGAGTACCCAAGGAAAAGGTAGTAGTAGATGATATAAAAGAGGGAGATTACAAATATTGGAGAGAACCCGACGGTACGCACCACGTGCCCAAAAGGACCCTTGACGAACTTATATTTGAACCAAAGAAGAGAGATTAGGCCCTATGAGATTCACTTTTAGACTTCTGCCGCTGCTTTTGGCAGCCTTTATGGCATTTTCCTGCGCTCCCAAGCAGAAAGGAACCGATCCGCGCAACCCCTACGGACTTGAAATCATCAACACATACGAGGAATATCTTGAAAGTGTGGCTGCCGATCCCGACATGGAATTGGTGGATCTGAGTACTTTCATTCCTGGCGTAGTACTGGATATTCGTTATGCTACTGAAAACAATTTCACCGGCACTCAGATTTATACCAGTCCGGAAGCATACGCACGCCGTCCGGTGGCTGAGGCTCTGCTTGCTATTCAGGAAGAACTTGCCACACGCGGACTCGGTTTGAAAATTTTTGACGCATATCGTCCCTATGCGGCCACACTCTATTTTTATGAAGTCTATCAAGACACCGTATTTGTGGCTTCACCTACTAAAGGGTCAAATCACAATCGCGGGTTTGCCGTAGATCTAACCATCATTAACCTCGAAACCGGTGAAGAGCTGGAGATGCCTACGGAATTTGACGAATTTACGGAAGTTGCTGCCGCCGGCTATATGGACCTTCCCGATCTTGTCATCTACAACCGTACCCTACTCTTTGATATTATGGTAAGACACGGTTTTACGCCCTACAATGGCGAATGGTGGCATTTTAACTATAGCAAGGAGAGGGATAAATATCCGATAATGGATATACCTTTCGAAGAACTTGACCTGAAGAAATAAAAATTTACGCGAATTGACACGAATTAACGCGAATTGTTTTGTTGTGGCACGCGGTTTGCTATTTATTAAATCGAATAGTTTTTTCATAGGTTAAGTTTTAGGTTAATAGAGATCGGCGGTGGCCATTCGGCTACCGCTTCTCTTTTTATAAAAAGCCTTCTTAGAGCAGTCCGGCGGGGATTTCAAGAGTAATATGATCTTCTCCCCACTCAATTATAAGATCATTGTGCAGTGGCAGGAGCACCTCCTCTCCCTCATAGACAACCGCGATATATTCGTTGCCGGCAGCGTTGGTATAATCGGTAATTACTCCTATTAAAGTATTGTTACTATCATACACCTCCATGCCGATAATCGATAGCTCATCATCCCGATCTTCGTCAATATTTAAAAAGATCTCTTTGCCCACTATCTCTTCCGCCTCTTCAAAAGTGTCGATATTTTCAAACTTAACGATCCAACGCCCCCCTTTTGCCTGGCAAGATTCGATAAAAAAGGGAACCGGTAATCCATCAAAATAGATGAATACCGGTCCTTCAAAATTGATATCTTTTGGGTCGGATGGGGACAGGTTGATAACAACATCCCCTTTGTCACCATAAGATTTCGCAACCTTCATCTGAAAACTATGCTTCAGCAGCAGGTTCTGCAGTTTCCTCAGCAGGTGCTTCAGCAGCGGGCTCTTCAACTGAGGGAGCAGTCACCGGCTCAGCAACAGCCTCTACAGCAGGCTCTTCAGCAGCAGCTTCAGCGGCGATAACCTCTTCCTCAGCACGTGCGGCAGCTTCCTCAGCAGCCCTTGCAGCAGCTTCTTCGGCTTTTCTCTTAGCAATAATTTCAGCTCTCTCGGTATTTACCTTCGCTTCAGCGCTGATAGCAGCTTTTCTTGCTTCAAGATCCTGATTGAAGATATCCTGCTTTTTGGATTTAATTTTCTGCTCCTTCGTAGCCTTCCATGCATTCCACCTCTTATCAGCCTCTTCCTGAGAGAAAGCACCCTTGGCAACACCACCCTGGAGATGTTTCCTGAGGAGAACACCTTCATAAGAGAGGATGCGGCGGGCAGTCTCAGTAGGCTGAGCACCCTTGTTAAGCCAATTTAGGGCCTTTTCTCCATCAAGGGAGATAGTGGCGGGATTTGTGTTGGGGTTGTAGTGACCGATCTGCTCGATTATGCGACCGTCACGCGGAGCGCGGGAGTCTGCAACCACGATGTGGAAGAAAGCATAATTCTTCTTTCCGCGGCGCGATAGGCGAATTTTTACAGCCATTTCAATAAAAAATTAAAGTTAATAATTGTGTTAACTTCCTTATCTTCTCGAGAAAAGGTCTGCAAAGATAGGGATAATTAGGAGAAAACCAAAAAATCCTACGGAAATTTTCTCCGTAGGACTTTCAATCTAAAAAATCAAAATCTGCCGGTGCCTTTCAAAAAATGATAATGACAGCCAACCGGATTGATAAGACTACCACAAAATTTCGATAAATTTCTTGTAATTATACTCCCTTGTTCTGTCTTGAACACTAAACAAATCAACCAGCCACCAAATACCACAACCACCAGCGGTAATGAGTTTTAAAACACCCAATCCAATATCACCGAGCATAAACCTATCAATTCCAAGTTGGCCTAAAAAGATGGAAATGAGCAACATTACCGTTGGATTTTTGTATTCGTAAAAACGAATGAGATCGCTCTTCGAGTCCGGAGTAGCAGCTAGTCTATCTCGAATAGTCTGGA
>JAPXOZ010000028.1:0-14583 GCA_033811195.1 Bacteroidales bacterium
TGGATGATGCTGTGAAGCTGCATTGTCTAAGCGATGTGCCGGTAGGTTGTCATCTGAGTGGAGGTATTGACAGCAGCAGCGTGGTAGGTTTTGCCTCGCGTCATTGTGAATCTTTGCAAACGTTTTCTATAAAATTTTCGGACGATCCACATATAGATGAGACCCCCCATGCTAAGGCTGTCGCTCAATATGTAGGTGCGGAATACAATGAAAATACACCACCTGCTATTGATATTACCCGATTTTTGCCGTTTCTCATATGGCATATGGATGTTCCGATGGCGACAGAGGGAGGTTTTGCATACTATACCTGCTCGCGCTTTGTGTCAAAACATGTGAAGGTCGTGCTGACTGGGCATGGAGGTGATGAAGTCTTCGCGGGCTATCCAGCTCAATTCCAGGCTGCTTTTGATTCTATGGATATGTTTGACGTACATTCAGATCCTGACAAATCCGGGCAGCGATCATTTTATAGAAGGCTCGGTTTGCTGTTGGCCTCTCGAAGTCCACGCAGAGCGTACGAAGCAGTTAAGAAAAGACTGGTCAGGAAAGCATTATCACTCGAGGACAAATGGATTCAACTGCACTGCGGCTCCGAACCTCGTGATAGTGGATTATTTTGCGACTCTTTTATTGAAATATTAGATGGATATACTCCCAAAGATAGTTATGTTGAACCGTTTAAGGAAGTAGCATACGCCAGCACTCTGGACAAATGTCTCTATCATGACCTTCGTCTTTACTTGCCGGGATTGTTGCATTTAGAAGACAGGGCCAGCATGGCTGTATCGATAGAGTCAAGAGTGCCGCTGCTTGATTATCGCATCATTGAATACCTTGCGACTGTCCCCCCGGAGCAAAAGGTGAAGAACCTAATACCAAAGTACCTTCTGCGGGAGGTATCCTCATACTTACTGCCGCAATCCGTAGTTGAAAGGAGGGATAAAAAGCCATTTCCGGTCCCCGCTAAATTCTGGTCTGACAAAAATGTAAGAAATACAATAGACGAGGTTCTGCTGTCAAAAGAGAGTCTGGATCGAGGGATCATAATGCCCGAAATTTTGAAAAAAGCGTGCTCGAGAGATGATCTGAGTCTGCCATTATGGCAGCTTCTGAATCTCGAGCTCTGGTTCAAGCTTTTTGTTGATAGAAATCCAACATGGATTGATGCAGTGAAATTATCGTCTTGAGCAGAGCATCTTTGTCAATTATAAACCCCTGTATAGTTAGAAACGGTCCTATTGTCCTCCTTAGTAAGTTTTTTTGTTGTGAAAAACTCCTTAGTCGAAAAGGAGGCTGACTGCATCTTTTTCGATCATACCTGTTTGTATAGATTCCAACTTTTACAAGTTATAGATACGCAGTTACAGTGTATTTGATATTCTGTGTTTCTTGTATGAAACTGGCGCCAGTGAGAACCAAAAAAGAAAGTGTTTTTAGTATTCCAATACTTGCACTTTCAATTTACATAGTCTTCACGTTTTTCCCTGCCGCGTACACATTCGTCCCGTTGTTAGGGGAAATAAGAATAGTATTGATCTCGGGTGCCGTTTTATTGATAGGCTATATATTGACGGCTGGGAAATATAAGAATGTCGGAGCATGGAAAAATTCGACTGTTATTGCAATGCTCGGTTATTTTAGTGCAATCATGCTTAGCATATTTGTGTCCCACGATCGCGGCTCTACTCTTCAGATAATAGAAGCCAATGTCAAGTATCTGTGTGTCCTGCTGGTCATGGTAAAGATTATTGATAGTGAGAAAAGAGAAGATTTCATTTTGGCTATCTTCACGGCTTGCGGGATAGGCATGGCAGTTATAACGATAGTAAACTATGGTATCTATGGAAAGACGTTCGTTCAGGGTGAGATTGTAAGTAACAGGGCTATGGCATTGGAAGGAGGATTATTCGGAGACCCGAATGATCTTGCAATGTTGTTCAATGTAACGCTTCCATTCATGTTGTATTACTATTTGACAGCTAAATACAAATTATTTTCCATCCTTGGTATAATTGTAACAGTTTGTGCTGTTATGCTTACCTATTCGAGGGGCGGATTTTTAGGGTTGTGTGCGGTAACGATAGGTTTTCTGATGCTGAAAGGAGGCAAGAGGGGACGTTACATTATACTCATCGTGATAGCGGCGCTACTCTTCTGGTCACTTGCGCCTGATAGTTACAAGAATAGAATCATGACAATTAGTAAGGAGGCACGGGTTGATGAAAATTTGGGCGAGTACCCTGGTCGCCTTCAGGCCTGGATTGAGCTTCTACCGGAAGGAATGAAAAATCCAATTTTGGGTGTCGGGGCCGGGTGCAGCAATTATGTAGCTGGACGTGCAATTAGTGATTGGCATTCTATGCATAATTCTTTTCTACAGGTATTTCTGGAATCGGGTTTAATAGGCTTCTTTTTTTATGCGTGTATATTTTTATCGCAATACAAACAATATCGTCATTTTAAACGCAAATACAGTAACGTATTCAACATTAACATTGAACGTATCAAGTTCACACTGTTAAGCCTTTTGGCCTTCGCAGTCACGGCCTTTTTCCTTCCACAAGCATACTCTCCCATCTTATATTTCATATCCGGTGCTTCTGTCATCAATGCAGAATTATGCAACTTGCCGAAGAAGCAATAAAGAATCAGAATTATAAAAGGGCATTACCAGGTCTTTATTTACTATGGATAATAGTGGCAGTCTTTGTCTTATTATCTACTGTGAGTGATAGTTTTTTTGATGTCTTGCTATGTTTAGCGCTATTTTTAGTAATTCCGATGTGGGGACATATCATTATGCTCCCTATATATTACAAGTATGGGTTATTGCTCGAGGGGTTTGTCTGGGGCAGCGTGTCGGGTCTTGCTCTTTCACCTCTTATTACTGCAGTGGTTGTTTACAATTGGGGATGGAACATAACATTAATATTCATGGTGATATTTGTCATTCCTTGTGTGTTATTCATTACTTTTTACGTTAAACAATTGCACGGTAATGCATTTACCCATGGTCCAGGCATTGCGAGTGATATCGTATTACCGATAGGACTTATTATTGTTACCATATTTTTTTATTACCCATTCAAAAACCTGGGTGTACTCGTCGGTGATAAGTATCTATATGCATGGCTTTTTGGACATGATTTCATAAACAGGATGGTACATGTCGATAGTCTGAGTCGGGGCGTGCCGCTGCAAGGCTTTTTTTTCGCAGGTGAAAAACTGAGTTACTATTGGCTGGCATATGTATATCCTGCGTTCATTCACAATATAAGTGCAATAAAGCTCAATATAAAGCAAATTCTCCAGATCACCCAAATATTTTACAGTATTTTAACTGTGGCCGCATTAATATTTTTTTTAAAAAGTATCATCGGTGCAAAGAAGAATCTGATGTTGGTGACATTACTTGCTTTATGTTGCTATAGCTATGTTGGGTTATATAACGTCGGATTAAAATCTTATGTTTGGATTACAGAGCAAGCGTCGGTGGAGTTGTTTGGTTATAATTTAGATAATTTATCAGGTTTTTCACATAGCATTTACAGATTCTTTCTAGTTGAACCTCAGGGCACTTTGGCGATAGCTGTAATATTGTTGATTCTATCATTATACCGTCAAGAAGGATCATTATATAAGTTCGGAACTATGGGGCTACTTTTGGGGCTGCTTTTCGGTATTGAAGCGTCGAATGGTATTATGCTCTTTGCATGGTTTTTAATTACGGGTGTGCTTGCTGTCTATAAAAAGTCTAACGCAAGATTTACAATCGGGATAAATCATTTATTTGCAGTTTTGTTTGCTGCTTTCATATATGGGGTATTTTTTTCAATACAGATGTATGATTTTCAAACGGGAAGTAAAGCACTTCAATTGGCAACTAATAAGATTGCTATTCTTTCCGGACCTTTTTATTTTTTAATAACATACGGACCGCTGTTTATCTTCGGTATTATGGGGTCGGTGGTATATTTTAAGAATGACGAGAAGAAAAATGATTGCATTGGTAGTTACTGCATTCTTTTATTAGTAGGCCTCGTCTTTACTTTTTTTATACAAAATCCGACGGAGCCGCATTTCGGTCTTTTTAAGGCAACAAGAATATTGCCTCTTGGTCTGCTGGTGTTGTCGGCCTTTTATTTGGATAATATGAAAAAATTCAAATATTCAATATCTTTCGCTATCGGGGTTATGCTTCTGGCTATACCCACATTGATAACAGATAATTACATCGCATCCAACATATCAAAGCCATCTACTTATGTGCGAAAATCGGATATGGAGGCTGCCGAGTGGATAAAGAATAATTTACCGTGTAATGCGATAATTCAGGCAGAGCCGAATTATCCCGAAAGTGACGACATAAAAGCACCCAAATATTCCTACAGTTTAATTCCTATATTTGCTGAAAGAAGGACTTCTATTGGTGAGTGGAAAGTATCAAGTCAAGAGCATGGTAAAAGTGACGAAGTTAATAACCGATTTCATGAAGTCAGGCAAATGTTCGCTACTGGAGATGAACGAGAAGCATTGACTATGATAAAACGATATAAGATTGAATATTTATATGTGGGTGAATTGGAAAATAAATTGTATGGAAAAGCAGTAGATAAATTTAAGAATAATAAATATTACGAACGTGTATATTCAACATATAAAACAGACATTTACAGAATTATGATGGATAATATTCAGGAGAGAACTAATGATATCTGTGATAATACCCGCCTATAATGAAGCAGAAAATATCAATTTAATAACAAAATGCATTTCGGAACAATTAGAAGATTTGGGAGATTATGAGATAATATTTATTGATGATGGTAGTACAGACGCAACATTGGAAAATATAAAGAAATTAACAAGAGACGGGAATAATATTAAATATATTTCATTCTCGCGAAATTTTGGACATCAGAAGGCTTTAAAAGCAGGATTAGATCACGCAAAAGGAGATTGCGTAATCAGCATGGATGCTGATATGCAGCATCCACCTGAGTTGATCCCAAGGATGATTGATAAATGGAAAGAAGGAAATGATGTTGTATACACACTAAGAGAAGATTCTACAAATACCGGTTTAATGAAAAAAACTACGTCAAAAATATTCTACAATATAATTAACAAAATATCAGATGTTGACATTCCTCTTGGATCCGCTGATTTTAGATTATTGGACAGAAAAGTTGTGGACGAGTTAATAAAATTTCGGGAGAATTGGTTATTTATCAGAGGTATAGTATCGTGGTTGGGTTTTAAACAATCAGGTATCGAATACAAAGTACAGAGAAGACACTCTGGTCAGTCAAAGTACTCCTTGAGCAAAATGGTAGGATTTGCAGTTCAAGGGATAACATCTTTTAGTATCTTGCCCCTGAGGGCGTCAATATTCCTGGGATTTATTTTTTCATTGTGTTCATTTTTGTACGCCATATATGCCATATATGCAAAATTTGTATTGAATGCGGCTATTTTAGGCTGGACGTCGATCTTGATGTCGGTACTGTTCCTCGGCGGAATTCAATTAATATTCTTAGGAATACTGGGTGAATATTTGGGCAAGATGTTCATTGAGACAAAAAGTAGGCCAAACTACATCATAAAAGAGAAAAGCATATGAATATAGTCATAAGTCCAATATTTTATGTAGCTGTAGGAATAGCAACCACTTCTATGGCGCAGATAGTATTAAAAGTGGGGAGCTCGACTGAAGTCCTGAGCAAGAAATGGTTGCTGTATTTAGCCATAAGCTTGCTTTCGTATTCGGTAGCATTTCTATGCTATTATTTAGCTCTTAGATATTTCGACATATCGAAAATATCTCCAATCATGACCGTCAGTACTGTAGCGATTGTAGTCTGTTTTGGCTTCCTGTCAGGAGAACAATTTAGCATAACAAGAATAATAGGAATTATAATTTCTTTTGTATCGATATTCTTACTCCTCAAAGACTGAAAGCAGGTTCTCTTGTAGCAGGTGTGATATCGCTAATGCTAAATACGCAGTCCAAACAGCGTTACTCGCAGACATCGAATTCATTTATTTTGTTTGAATTTCATTATTCGCCCATGCAGAAAACAAATCAATAGTAAAGAGTGTAAATGTATTTAAAAAAATTGTTATCGACGACCAGTAATTTCAAAAAGACTGCCTATCACCATTATGGTCACTCGCCTCTAAGTCTTCTAAAATTTATGTACTATAGTGGCATAAGAATTAATACCTTCATAGTATATGAAAATGACCTTACCAAGGAATTGTGTGAACATAACCTCGAAACCGATTTTAGGGTTGTAAAGCCAACAATGGAAGAATTGAAAAAAATAAGATCAGGGATGGATCTCTCAAGAGAGTTTTATTATGACAGGATTTATAACGCGAAAACATGTTACCTTGCTTTCAAAGATGATAAAGTTGCTTACATCCATTGGGTGTTTTTTAAAGGCGATTACAGCAGATTCCTTATTTTGAGGGATGGGATTGCAGAATTAAATTATAATACAACAATGCCGGAATTCAGGGGAATTTGGCTCTCTGCAAAGATGATGGCATATATTTCAAAGGACTTGCAAGAAGAAGGTTATAAAAAAGTCATGGGGGTAATACACGAATTTAATATCCCGTCCATAAAATGCATAAAGAGGGCTGGATTTGTTGAGGTAGCGAGAATAAGAGCTCTGGGTCCTTTTAACAGGAAGTTGGCTGTTTGAAACGATGAGAAAGATTGCGTATATTTTAACACCTGTAGAATTCGGAGGTTCTGAAAAAATCAACCTGCTATTTCTAAAAAATGTGAACCGGGAGTGCTATGAAGTTCATCCAATCCTTTTGATTAGACCATGGGAGGACAGCAATACATTCGTCAAAGCATTAAACGATATAGGATATACCAGTAGAGCGATTCCAGTAGCTAAAAGGCCTGCAAGTGAAGGCCGAGATTATTTCAGGGTGTTGAGATGCCTGTATATACTTCAAGGAATATTATCAGAGGAAAAATTCGATATTGTTCACACACATGGCTATTTCGCCGATATTATTGGCAGTGTAACAAGTCATCTACATAACATCCCTCATATTGCGACCTGCCATGGTTTCATTTCTAATGACATTAATTTAAAAATATACAGCATGTTAGATAAATTATCTCTGCGCTTTTGCGATAGAATTATTGCAGTGTCAGATCAGATAAGAATGGAGCTCCTGGGTGACGGTATAAGAGAATCGAATATTATAACAATAGCAAATGCTGTGGAAAATTCTTTGGGCGAGGACGAAATAGCCGCTTTGAGAATTGAAAAAAGAAGGCAGCTCGCAATTAGTAAAGGCGAAATTATCATTGGTTATGTGGGAAGGTTAAGCGGAGAAAAAGGAATCGAATATCTTATCAAAGCAGGCGCAATTCTGAGGGGAAAAAATAAATCGTTCAAAATATGCATAATTGGTGATGGAAAGGAAAGAAAAGAACTGGAAAAAGTATCATCAAAAATGGGGCTCGAGGATTTCATTTTATTTACAGGTTTTTTGAGTGATGTTGAACGCTGGTATCCGGCATTTGATGTCTTTGTATTGCCATCTCTGACAGAGGGAACCCCTATGGCATTGCTGGAAGCTATGTCACACGGCTTACCTGTGATTGCATCAAAAGTCGGCGGCGTGCCCGACATAGTAAAATCGGGGACAAATGGGCTACTGGTCCGTCCCGGAAATGCCCCTGAGATTGCCGATGCAATTTACATGTTATATGAAGACGAAAATCTCAGACTAAAGCTCGGGAGGGAAGCACTCGCAACAGTACAGATTCAATATAGCGTTGAGCAGTGGATAAAAAAAATAGAAGCCGAATATCGAAGGATTGTGGCAGGCTGATAAAGGAAATGCTGATCATTCAAATCGTAATATTGTTAGCAGGGTTATATATATCTTTTTATGTTCTGTACAATTTATTAATGATCTTCATTCACTTTTTTATTCCTAAAAGGATGGACGGCAAATATACACCGGTGACGACATTCAAGGTGCTTATTCCCGCGCACAATGAAGAATTGCTCATAGGAAGAATACTGAGGAGTGTACGCAATCAGGATTATCCGAAGGAGCTGTATGATGTCCTGGTTGTAGCAGACAACTGCACCGATCAAACAGTAATGATAGCAGAGCAGGAAGGTATCAGGGCATTAAAAAGGGAGGATCGCAGCTTAGCAGGAAAAGGTTATGCAATCAAATATGGACTGGAATACCTGAAAAATGAGTCCTACGGCGCCGTATTTATAATAGATGCAGATAGCATCGTTGATGAAGCTGTCTTGCGAGAATTGGATCGAGCAATTCAACAGGGTGCGAGAATTATACAATGTTTCAATGGAGTTGCAAATCCTGACGATAGTTGGTTCACGCGCCTTATGGATGTGTCAAGAACCCTCGGTAACGAGGTGCTGGGCCCCGGTAAAGAAAAAATCGGCCTCTCCTTGAATTTGATGGGAAATGGCATGTGTTTTGTGCGCGATGTAATTGACAGATATGGGTGGGATGCTTTCACCGTGGGCGAGGATTGGGAATATTATGCAAAATTGGTAATGAGGGGTGAACGAATTGCATTCGTCAACAAAGCCCGTGTTTATCACCGGGAATCTATTGATCTTGAGCAGGCTACCTCACAGAGGCTGAGATGGTCGAGCGGCAGATTTGCGATAGCCGCGAAATACGGAATCCGGCTGTTCTTTAACGGAATAAAAAGTGGCAGTATTATGAAAATGGATTCGGCCATGCCCTTATTGTTACCAAATCCGTCACTTGGTATCAGCCTGACAATTGTGACCTTTGTTTTTTCAATGGTCATTCCTATTTCCGGCCATCGACAGTTATTTGTTGTATGGTTAGGTGTGCTCATTATTTTACAGCTTGCTTTCTTTCTTGTTGGAATAGTGTACGTGAAAAATAGAAAAAAGAAACTAACGGCTCTTTTGTTCGCGCCAGTTTTCCTGATATGGAAATCCGGACTCGATCTGTTATCAGTCGCCGGCATAGGAAGGAAATTCTGGGTAAGAACTGAGCGGAAGCTGTAAATGAATAAAAAATCCGAAACAGAAAAAATAAACATTCTTTTTATTATACCGCAACTCGAGAAAGGCGGAAGCGAAGCCCTCGTTTACGACGTAGCCTCGCGACTGGACAGAGACCTTTTCAGCGTTTCTCTAGCGTACTTCAACTTTTATGGGAATGAGAAATTCAGAGATGCATTCCAGGGAGAGGGCATACGGCTGTACCAGATTCCTAAAGATGGGGCGGCAGACTTATCTGCGATGCGGACGCTGGCAAGAATAATTCGTGAGAATAATATTCACATCGTAAATGCCCATCACTTTGTCTCAATGTTCTACTCTTTTTATGCCTGCAAGATAGTCAATCGTCGCAAGCTTGTTTATACGGAGCATTCGAGCTGGGAAGTAGAACAGGTGCCTCTTAGATGGAAGTTAATTGGGAGACTGCTCTCAAGTCAACTGGATTGCATCACGGGAGTAAGCGACGATGTCACAGAAGCTCTCCGTGAAAAATATAATCTGCGGGAAGAGAATGCAATCACGATCAGAAACGGGGTTGATGATATTGAAGGCAGCAAAGAAACTCGAGATATCAGAGAGATCAAAAATGAGTTTGACCTGGCTTCTGACACGAAGGTAGTGATGACGGTTGCAAATTTCAGGAAGGTAAAAAACCATTTGTTTCTTCTCCGGGGATTCAAAGAACTTCTCAAAGAATATGATAACGTGAGGTTGTTTTTGATAGGGCAGGGCACTGAAAGTGATCCGGAGAACTCTGAGGGTGATGTCCGAAGCTATCTGGAAGAGCATAATTTGCAAGATAAAGTCATACTCACTGGACACAGAAACGATGTACAGGATTTATTGTCAATCGCCGATGTGTTTTGTCTCACTTCTTACAGGGAGGGTTTGCCGGTAAGCTTGCTTGAAGCAATGAGCGCGGGGCTTCCTGTCGTCGGAACTAATGTTCCCGGTATACGGGATGTCATCGCTCATGGAGAAAGTGGAATTCTGGTTGAATTGGACGATCGTAAGGCGTTGAAAAACGCAATGGCCGAATTATTGAAAAACGAGGAATTAAGATACAATTACGGGCAAGCTGCTAAAAAGGTTGTAGAGAAGCATTATTCAATTAAACAATGTGTCGGTCGATACCAGGATTTATTTCTGAGCTTGATAGGGCATTGATCATGAGACGCTCGAACGCAAGTCTACCCGTAAGTGGTTGTACATTTGACATATTTGACTCAATATTATATTAGTGAAGGAAAAACCCAACATTTTGTAAGTTTATGTAAACAAAGCCAATTCAATATTTCCTCAATAATTTATGTATAAAAAAGCCTTCACAAAAACACGGTAAAAAATTTATGTCTGTGATTATATTTTAGAAAATGTTATATAATTCAATACATTATGAAGTTGCATCGTTTCTGGTATAACACTTGCTCAAAAATCTGATGTACGGAAATTTATCAAAAGTAAGTGGTCAATTCAATACGAAATAACAATAAATCAGGAATCGTACACGATGAAATGGCTGTTTTGCAGTTATTTAAGTTTTTAGCTGTTGTTGACGATATAACAACTGCAAAAAAACTTGAAAAAGGCAAACCAGTCGAAAGACGGGGACGCAAAGCTTCTGGCCTAAGTCCGGCAATTTTGTGGGACACGGCAGCAGGGTTGCCAAGCGATGTCAGCATCTCAACATGCTGCATCTCGCTCGAGCAGAAGAAACATTTGAGGTGCTGACATATGCATCCAATTACAGCACGCTGTAGTCGATTCATCTTACCTCTCATTACTTCCAGACATAAAAACCTAAACGAACAGATGTAGTGAAAAAACAGGAGGAATAGATGCTTGCAAAAAATGTTATTTCATTTTTGATGATTTCAATACTATCTATTTTAATTCCATCTGTTGCCCCCTCTGCGGTTATTTTTTCTGAAAATTTTGATAATATACAAAGTGGGTGGAATTGCAGTCAGTCTCCGCCTTCGGGCTGGGCGTCTTTGTCTGCTTGCAGGTCAGCTACCTATGGTGGTGTTACTCACTATGGGGGAGAAATAACAGCGGGTGGCCGGACAGGGAATTCGCTAAAGTCATGGAAACAGGGGCAGTTTCCAGATGATACGTCGTTTTATGGCCTTCTTAATTTTGATTTCGGTACGGATCTGTATCGCGATGTCTATATGCGCTGGTATATGAAGATTCCTGCTGGATTCAACATGACGAATTTTGATTATTTAAAGTTGTGGAGATGGAATTTCGGGTCGGGCGGTTCTTATCGGAAACAGATTTATCTTAATTTTCTTCAAAGGCATGGTCTGGGTACTTTTCGGAATGATGCATATATAGGTGCTTATAAAGCTGATGGCGACAATCAGTGGGCTGAGTTGCTTCAACCGCAAGATTTACCTAAGGATGGGCAATGGCATTGTTACGAGTTGCGCGTTAAATTAAATACAACAGGAAGTTCGAATGGAGTATTGCAGTTTTGGTTGGATGGGGTTCTGAAATACTCAGCGACGAACGTAAATTATGGTTCTACCACGTCGGAGTATTTGCGGAGAACATCTTTTGGTACGGGTAACAGAAATGCAGAGTCTGCATTTCAGACAGGCTGGCAGGCGATTGAGTTTGATGATTATGTGTTAAGCACTACTTATGTTGGTCCCGATGCCGCACCTGCCCCCGCTCCTGCCCCAGCCCCAGCCCCCGATCCTGGCGCAACCAGCACACTCTTTACAGAAGGTTTTGATGACAGTAATTTATCGTTTCGTGGATGGTTCGATGATCCGCGCGTGACAATAGATACGTCAGTCAAATACTCGGGATCTGGATCAGCAAGATTTACGTGGTCACAAGGTTCTCAAGGAGGGTTTGGAGTATGCCGGAAGGATTTTACCGCAACCGACAGCCTTTATGTATCAATGTACTGGCGATTTAACAACGATTGGGTAGGTTCAGGACAGAGCTATCATCCACACTTGGTGTATATCCTCTCTGACCGGGATGACCATTGGGGAGGCTTGGCAGCTAATTATCTTGATACATACATCGAACCTCATGGGAGAGGGGCATATCTGATACTCCAGGACTTGCTTAATTCCCCGGCGGTGTGTGGTTCAGGATGTTTTTATGCCCCCTCGATTACGTTTGCATTGAACACCTGGTATCACATTGAAACATACTTCAAAATGAATACGGTTACTAACGGTCTTCCTGTTGCCGATGGGATAATGCAGATGTGGGTGAATGGAGTAAGTGTTTATAATGCCACAAACAGAATTTACAGGAACGGGCAGAATCCGAACCTGAAATGGAGGACTTTTGTTATTGCTCCCTATATAGGTGACGGTTCTCCACAATTACAGACAATGTGGATAGATGAACTCACAGTCGGAACAGGAACACCGGGGGGTTCACCACAACCAGTACCACAGCCAGCGCCAACACCTCCTCATACAGCGCCGGCGGCTCCGACTGGGTTGCGAATACTACCGCAGTAGCTGGATATAATGTTTCAAACTGTAAGCCTCATGGGATCCAAGAAGATGGGAAGAGCTTTATGGGTCCCATGAGGTAACTTCATGCATGAAGTTCTCCCTTCGTTTAAAGTTAGTGTCTATGTTTGATTCATTAAACGAGGGATGTCAATTGTTGTTTCGTACAAGCTCAATTTTTTGAAATACCATCGTTCAGCAACCTTACCTTCAGACTGTCATTATTCCTCAAATACCCCCTTGGAAAAATAACATGAGAATCGGTATCGTCGGCTGCGGGCTGAACTCGGACTACCACGTAAATTTTACCAGGGCATATCCCGGGGCTGAGATTGTAGGTGTTGTTGACCTCGACGAGGAAAAAGCAAGGGACTGCGCTTTGAAGCACAGGATTCCGCGCTATTTCGGCAGGATCGAGGCGCTTATAGAGCAGTCACGGCCTGAAGTCCTTCACATCGTGACCCCTCCGCCCACTCACTATGCCGTCGCAAAAGAGGCAATCGAACAAGGCCTCCACGTTCTAATAGAAAAGCCCTTAACTCTGAACGCTCAAGAGGCGCGGGAATTATACGACCTTGCTGAAGCGAGAGGCGTCAAGATCTGCCCCATGCATAACCATTTTTTCGATCCCTGCATGATTAAGGCGATAAGGTTAGTTGAAGACGGCCGCCTCGGCAAAATCATCAACGTGGAAAGCTACTACGGATTGAACACCCGGATTGACGCATTCCGCAGGTATCCGGCCCCCAATGTTCTACCATGGCTTTACTCAATGCCGGGCGGCGTTTTCCATGATTTCATGTCCCACCCCCTGTATGTGATGCTGCCCTATACCGGGCGACCCCGTGAAATCAGGGTAGTGGAAAGATCCCATGGCGAAATGCCGCAGCACATATCCGATGAGCTGAGGATACTCATAGACGGTGAAATATGTGCCGGCTCGCTCATTTTTTCTTTTGCCGCAAAACCCCATTTCCATTTTGTACGCGTTTATGGAACTCGCGGCATGGTGCAGGTGGATTTCAATACGATGACGACGGTGTTTCATCCATTAAGCGGTCTTCCCAAGGCAGCGCAGAAGGTGATCTACAATGTCAGCGAGAGCAAGCAGCTCTTTTTTTCCACCGCAGCCAATGTGTGGAATTTCCTCAGAGGCAAACTCAAGCCCTACCATGGCATGCGGAATCTGATACACCGCTTTTACGACAGCATCACTGGACAGACCGAAGTGCCTGTTTCGAAGGAACAGGCACTCGCGGTTTTGGAAGCCATGGAAGAAATCTTCAAGCAGGTTAAAAATACCAAGTTGGATTTTTCACCCATCGTCCCGGGGAATCAGCCGGAAGCGAAGGAAGGGTTGCCGAAAATACTGGTGACCGGGGCAAGCGGGTTCCTGGGGACAAGGCTTGTAGAGATATTGGCAAAGAGGGGCTACCCGGTCAGGACCCTGGTAAGGAAACTCTCGAATACGAAAAAACTTAAAGCGTGTGGAGTTGAGATCTATTTCGGTGATGTGGCCGATCTCGAATCACTTCACCCGGCTTTTAACAACATTGACATTGTTGTTCATGCCGCCGCGGATACGGTGGGTAATGAAAGAGAAGGAGAGTGGAGCACGATCCGGGGGACGGAGAATATCCTTCAACAGTGTCGGCAGGCAGGCGTCAGGAAATTGATTTACATAAGCTCCTGCGCCGTTTATGGGGTTGCCGACATAAAAAACGGCACCGTCGTCAGCGAGGAAGCGCCCCTCGAGCGTTTCCCGGCGCAAAGGGGCTTTTATTCCTGGTCAAAACTGAAGGCGGATCAGATTGTTGCCGAGGCCATCGCTAAAGGATCCTTGCCCATCATCAGCCTGCGTCCGGGGACCATATGGGGTCCGGGAGGGGAATTATTTACCCCCATGATGGGCTTCTCTCTGGGAAATAGTCTCTTTGTTGTAATCGGAAACGGGAAATTCGTACTGCCGTTCGTCTATATCGACAACCTCGTAGACGCCATTATCCGGGGAATCGAGACACAAAATGCGG
>JAPXOZ010000029.1:0-13124 GCA_033811195.1 Bacteroidales bacterium
TCAGATTGTTTGATTAATTCAAAAGTTTAGCGATGGTTGCGTTGTACTCAGCCTCAGCCAATTCGAGTCTCTTCTTAGCAGTTTCAACCTTGATCTCAAGCTGTGCTATGATGTTCTGCTGCTCTTTGACAGCCATCTCGATAGGATTGTAGCCTGCATTGAATTGGGCGAGAAGCTTCTTCCAGTAACCGAGTTCAATTTCACATTTCTCGAGGTATGTCTCCCATGCCGTTCTGTACCGTCTCTGGAACTTGTTGTAGTTATCAAAGAAGGTAGCCAGGTCGGCAGCAAGGTTCTCGCCGTAGTCTTTCTTAACTGCGGTAATGTTGATTTTGTACTCGTGGGTAACAGGGTCTACAACGATTACATATTTCTCCCACTCATACTGATAGATACCCGTGGCGGCTGTGTAGGCAGCATCGAGAGCAGCCATGATTGCGTCAAGGTGGTCAGTTATGTGAGTGATATGATATGCACGATCATAGAAGCCGTGGAGGGTTTCAGGATAGTCACCATGCCACTTCTGAGCAAGTTCGAGCTGCTTGCCGCCGAAGTACTTCGTGTTGTAAGCCCAGTTCTTGATTATGGGATCAACAGACTCGTAAGTTGCAGGTATGGCACCCGGTACGGGAGCGGGGATTGTAGGAACATCTGTGGAGAAGTATTCAACGGGTTTGCCGTTTTTGTCATATTTCTTCACACCATAGAATGCTTCCTTAAGTGCTGCGAGAGCTGCCTGATATGCATCCCAAGCTGCTTTCTTGTCAGGATATTCGTCGTAAGCTTTCTTCTTGGTAGTCCAATCTGCTTTCTCAGCAGTGAATGCTGCATCGTCCACTACTGTTCTGGCGGCTTCGACAGCATCCATACATGCATCAATCCAAGCTTTGATATGAGCGAGAGCCTCTAAATTATTTTTGCCACTTATTATATAATCACGATTGAACTCCGTCAAAAGTTTATCGTAGTATTCTGTTCCCGGCTTTCCGGTTAAGTTAGATTCCCCAATAAAAATATTCGAATTACCGAGACGACCGTTAACAGCCTTATAATAGTCAGCCGGCTTTTCACCGTGTGACTCGAGGAATGAAAGAACTGTACCGAGCCTTTTATTATATAAAATCTTATCTCCCGTGAAAATAACTATATTATTAGGAACAGTGAAGGTCGTGTCCGACCAGTTTATAGGCAACTCATCTTGAGGATCATCAGGACAAGCAGTTACATTCCAGAATGATTTGTAGATCTTTTTATATCCGGCATAAGGATCAGCACCACTGACAGCAGCGAGGGCTTCTTCATAGGCAGTCTTTGCATCCGTTACCGACTTGGGAATATAGTCTTCACTAGTAGCATAATTGTGAAAGAGGTATTCAGCATCCATCTTGGGAGTGTAATCGTAGAAGCGAAGAGCTCCAATTGGCACACCCTTACCCAGTAGACCGACATTGAAGCGTTTGTCTATCTCGTCCCAGTTTCTATACGCAAATGAGGCGGGTATGAGGATAACGTTCAGAGTTCTCAACAGAGGGTCATACCGAAACGTCAACGGGTCACCGGAAGGATGACTCCTGAAAGGACGTTTTTTAATATTATTAAATTTCACAAGACCAGGCGAAAAAGAACCAGTATTATTAAGTACAATAGCGGCCATACGAATAATCTGAATAAACCTTATAGGTGGGCCAAGTTCCTATTTTTTGTTGATAACCGGCTCTTTGGATATCTCTGAGGTCAACTCTAAAGTCCTGGTTATTATTCTTATTTTTACAAACTAAAAAGTTATAGGGTTCATTGTACATTGCATTTGCATCATCAAAGAAATCCCACCTCTTAACGGCAAAATCCACAATAGCGGCTAAGAGGTCTGTTGTATCCTGCGGAGGAACCTCTGCCGAAGGCTTAGGAGGGGGACTACTGGCACCATAAACTGACGAATATTTGGCAATGATACCTGCCCCAATAACATTGTCACCGGTAAGAACTTTTGCGGCATCAATGAGAGCCTGTGCCTGAGCCTTTGCATCAATGATTGCTTGTCTGTAAGCTATACCCTTGGCTAATGTATCAGCTAGTGCTGTTGAATCAACCTCAGGAACCCATTTATCTCTGCCTGCCGCTAAAATAGCACGATGTGCCCAATAAATAGAGTCAGCATCATGAGCAGCTTGCCGAGCCTTTTCAAGTGCAGTCTTATCACTCGGAGTAAGTACAAGATGTCTGTTGAGTACCGAATGTGCTCCATAAAGACCGATAAAGAGAGGGTCTTCAAGGGTTACATCGGTATCGTTCGCTAAATCCTTGTATGTGAAAGTTAAGGGCTCCTCCGTATTCTCTTTGCCGAAAATGAAGTTAACCATTTCCAAGGTACTGTTAGTTTCAATACCTGCCTTATAACCGACCGAAGGATCACCCGCTGCCCAAAAGAAATTTGTTGTAGAATCCACACCAACTGGAGCTGCGGTATTTGCATAGAGATTTACGAGGCCTGCAAATTGCCTGTAAACATTTGTACCGTCAAACTGTAATGTGGTAACCTTTAACTCAGGGAGTGCCAATGAGTCAGTGTGGTCACCTTTGCCGTCATAATCACTTCTTACGGGCTCTGCACCGGGATCAGGAGGCCTTTTGTCTCCGGGATTGGGCTTAACGGGAACTGCAGCAACGTCAGCTAAGTACTTCTCTTTAGCTGCCTGCCACTCTTCCTCATAACCTATATTGGCCTCACACCAGGTGTTTACCATGTATAGAACGGAGTCGCGTGAAAGTTGGGCAGCTGAGTAGTCGATAGCGTTAAGAGAGTCCTGAAGCATGTCGAACTCTGACTTCCAATCCTCGAGATCGAGATTCTCAGGAACATTTGCGAGTGCAGTCTTTGCCCTTTCAACCTCACCTGCGAAGAAATCAACCTCTCCCTGGAAGTTGACTTTCCAATCGGTGGAGTCGTTTAGAGCATACTCAAGCTCCCAGAGCCTTGCATTAGCTTCCCCGAGTTCGTAAAGTAAATCGTTGTACTCGTCGAAAGCATCTTCGTACTCCATCATAACTGCGAATAGGAGTCCTCGCTCTTCCCCTGTGAGGAGGTGCTGAACTGCAGCTATAGCGCGAAGAGTTACTCTGAGGTTCTCCTCAGCCTCTGCGAGATTGGCTTTTGCATCAGCTACCATTTCGTCGTACTGAATCATGAGGAGTTCTTTTTCTCTCGCAAGAGAATCAATGTCAAACTGAGTCTGAGCAGCCTTGATCTGAATGTCATACTCGCGAATTCTGTTCTCGATCAGCTGTGCTTCAGTCATAGCGTCAATATAGGCATCTCTCGCCAATACATAGGCAGCATTAGCTTCCTGCAACTCGGCAGCTGCCAAGCGCAGTTGTGCGAGCGCATTGAGATAGTCAGCTTTCTCAGTGCGAAGCTGCTGGATACCAATCGGCTCAATAAACTCAAGACACGAAGTGAACAGACTGCTTGCAGTAATCATGATCACTAATGAATAAATAATTTTTTTCATAAAAATTATCGGAATTATCTACTTTAATCTTGCATAATCCAAAATAAAGTTGTACCTTTGCATTATAAAAAGCAAAGAGATATGACATACTTTGAGTTTACAAAGAGATTCCCAGACGAGAACAGCGCGATAGATTTCATCGTTGCGACCAAGTATAAGGACGGTTATGTTTGTCCGAAATGCGGAAGCATACACAAAGGAATATATCATCAGAAGTACAATCATCGTTTCATGTATTGCAACAACTGCAAGAGCGAGTTTTCCGCATTGAAGGGTACGATATTCGAGAACACGCACCTTGACTTGCGCATGTGGCTGTATGCCATGAATCTCGTTCTTGTTTCCCGAAAAGGAATATCCGCTTTGCAGTTGAAAAGGGAATTGGGTATGGGTTCTTATCAGTCTGCATGGCGTATGCTTCAGCAGATACGCAAGGCGATGGAGAAAGAGGAATACAAGGAAACATTCGAGGCTGTTGTGGAGATTGACGAGACCTATGTAGGCGGCAAGCCTCGCAAGAACAATGACCATTCGGACGATGAAGACAACAAGCCGAAAAGAGGACGCGGAACATCGAAAACACCTGTAATCGGTGTAAAGGAACGCAACACGGGCAAGGTTCATGCAGTTGTCGCAAATTACAATGATGAGGGCAAACAATTGAGTGGCAAACAACTTTTCGCAGTTCTCAAAAAAGTATGCAAGGGCAACAATACCGTTATGACAGACCAGTTCTCAGGGTATAACATTCTCGACAAAGAAAACGAGTGCAACTTTGTCCGTCTTAAAATAGACCATACCGTAACATACTCACTCGGAGACGGAATACACACCAACGGAATAGAAAGTTTTTGGGCGATACTCAAACGAGGCGTATATGGAGTGTTCCATAACGTATCAGTCAAGTATATGCAGAAGTATGTGACGGAGTTCTGCTACCGTCTTAACCACAGGGATAATAATGAGGCTTTTACCTCACTTGTTGAACTCGCAATAGCATAATAGTATGAATAACAATAATTTACAAATAGTGGGGGGGGGTAAAAGTGAGACTATTACTGAAAACATATTTAGAGAGTTTTACGGGAACGGAGCATTCATGGAAAAATCTGCCATACCTTCCCATTATGGGTTCAAGTCAAAGAAAAGGACTGGCTCTAAAGGTTATCCCGATTTCTTTAGAGATAATGAGGATGAGGATTTTGTGATTATTGTAGAGGCGAAAGCGGATGATTTTAATGCGGCTTGTGAGGAAGTTAAATTTTACGCTCTCAATAATACTATTTCCAAGGACATAATTACCATACCAATATCCGGTCAATCAAATAACACCTATCGTTCCGGGCTATTTCTGCTGACTGAAAACAAAGACTATATAAAACTTGAAACGGCCGGGAAACTTTTACCAATAAAAGATATTGTAAAGTTGTATCGAAAGACAAAGTTCGGAGATACGATTTCTACTGAATTCCTAAAATCAACACTAAAACAGCTTAATAAAGACTTTCATAGCCATAGTATAAAAGACACGGAAAGGAGCCTCTTCTTTGCAGGACTTATGATTGCATTGAAAGATGACACTTTCTCCAAAACCTATGAATCCATTCAACAGCCAACGAAAGAAGAACAAGAGAATGCAGCCTATAAGTTAATCGAAGCACATAATCTAAATTCCGCAATATTAGATGCGATAGTACGGCAAATATCAAACAAAGTCAATAACCTTTCTAAAGAATATAATTGGAAAGACAGGTTTTCATTCATCAAAAATATAGACTTTCCATTGCAGGAGTATAAATCTATTATTTCTAAAATAGAAGATAAGATTTTCAAGCCATTCCGAATGGATGAGAAGCAGGACATTTTGGGAAGGGCTTACAAAATATTCCTATCAAAAGCCGGCAAAATTGATAACAAGAACATAATACTGACTCCTGACCATATCAAAAATTTGATGGTAGATTTAGCACGGTTAAACTTGGAAGATGTGGTTTTGGACACTTGCACCGGTAGCGGTGGATTCCTTATGGAATCAATGGAAAAAATGATAGCTCAAGCGCAAAATAATCCAGATACAATAAAACGTATAAAGGAACACAAGCTGATTGGTTTTGAAATAGACCCTACTCTGTTTGCGTTAGCTTGTTCTAATATGTTCCTACACGGTGATGGTAGAACAAATCTAATATTTGGAAGTAGCATAACGGATACTGAAAGCGATATATATAAGGGAATAAAGAAATTAAAGCCTAACAAATGTATAATCAATCCCCCTTATGAAAACAATCTTCCGATATTGTTTGTAAAGCAAGCATTGGATTATATTGAATCCAATGGAACATTGATAGTAATTATGCCTACTCCTACTCTTAATCGGAATATAGGAGGCTTAACTGACGACATACTACATATCGCAAAGTTGGATTTTGTAATAAAAATGCCAAATAATCTGTTCTCGGAACAAGGAAGAACGGTTAATACTTCTATTTTTGGATTTACAAAGACCCCACATAACAAACTCGATAAGGTTATCTTCTACAATATGGATGATGACGGTTTTGTAAGTGTTCAACATAAAGGAAGAATTGACATAAATGGAAAGTGGAAAGAAATACGGAACAACGTAATTGACTGCATTAAGTATTCAGGAGATGGCGAAGTAGATTCCGATTACGAAAAGAGAGCTTTATATGATGGTGATATTCTTAATTGTTATGGGATTAGGAGAAAAAATACCATCAACGGCAACCGGCTTATAAAATTAGGCGAACTGTTCGATGCGGAAAAAGGTACTTTGGCAAGTGAGAAAAACATTGATGGTCAGTATGATTTCGTTACTGCATCAGAAGAATGGAAAAGCCATTGTTCCTACGATATGGACTGTGAGGCAATAGTTTATGCGGTACAGGCTTCAGGGTCATTGGGAAGAAGTCACTATGTAAACGGGAAATTCATCGCAAGTAATCTGTGTTTGGTGCTTACACCTAAATTCAATTCGGAATATCCAATAAATGTATGCTTTTATAGCATATATCTTAATTCCATAAGAAAACAAATAGTAAGGGAACTATCAGATGGAACATCAAAACTTACAATTTCAAAACGGGATTTACTGAACTATTATGTAGAATACTTCCCAATAGGCATACAAAATGAGATTGTTAGGAGTTATGATGATGTGGCCAAACGACAAAAAGAATTAGAGGAGGCAAAACAAATCTTGCAATCAAAAATGAAAGATTTATTATAAAAATAGCAGGGTTTTCCGCCCTGCTATCCAAATAAATCGTATCTTTATGATACAGAGGTAAACAAGATTAAAGTAGATAATTCCGAAAATTATTAAGTATTTAATATTTATAAATTTAAAAAAGAATGAATTACCGACAAAATAGTTTTTCAATAGTTTTTAATGATCAAAGTTAATCTTAATTTTTTAATTTTCAAAAAAATAATAAAAAATGCATTCAATCAGCGCCGTAAAACACTCCGCAATTACTTGAGAGCTCTCATTGTATGCCTCGCTGAGGTAGGGAAACAATCTTTAGCAGAGCATCACAATCACTTAGGCATTGAAGTACTGAGACAAAAAAGAGACCGACTAAAAGCTTTTAGTCGGTCCCATCCGTGATCCGCCTGGGGCTCGAACCCAGGACCCCATCCTTAAAAGGGATGTGCTCTACCTGCTGAGCTAGCGAATCAAGAGGTGCAAAGGTATGGATAAAAGTAATATTTTGCAAAAAAAAGTACTTTTCGCCAAAAAACTCCCTTAAAACGCCATTTCAGGGCACATTATACATCTTATTCCACTATCATTGCGAAGCCGCCGCCCGGAGCAAGATGAATGGTTAGGGGAGTGCTTTTACGGGCGATATAATCCACTACATTGAGGGTGTCTATGGTATAGTCGTGTGCTGAACGATGAGCATTTGGACCATCGCGGAAGAGGGTTATGGTGCCTTTTCCGGCGCTTTTGCCGCCTTTGAGGAGAAAGCTCATATCGAGTGTGATCTCCCTCGCTTCCCAGTCGGTAATGCCGCCGATATACCAGGTTCCGCCGCTTCGACGAGCGGTGACTATATATTTCCCCAACTCTCCCTGAAGCACTCTGGTCTCATCCCATACGGTAGGAATGGCAGTGATGAAGTCGGTGGATTCCTGCTCTTTGGTGTATATCGTGGGATTGTCACAAAGCATCGCCAGCGGTGAATCGAAGATTATATACTCAGCTACTTGACGGGCGCGTGTCCCTTGGCTCATGGGATTGTTGTAGTTTGGGACATATTCGCGCCGCGTAGCATTGCGCATTGCTCCTTGGGTGTAGTCAACCGGACCGGCGAGCATCCTGATGTAGGGAAAGGTGACATCGTATGAGACCATATCATCCTTACTCCATTTCATCTGCTCAAGTCCCCAGACTCCCTCGAAGTTGATCACATTGGGCCAGGTACGGTTGAGTCCCGCAGGCTTGTACATACCGTGGAAATTGATAAGCATCTTATGCCTTGCTGCGGCTTCTGCGATTCGATAGTTGAGTTCCACCACTTCCTGGTCGTCTCTGTCCATAAAGTCCACCTTGAATCCCTTGATACCCATTGCTGAATAGTGGCTGCAGGCCTGCTCAAGCTTTGTATCGAGAGTAAATGCTACTGCCCAGAGTATCAAATCCACATTGCGCTCCTTACCATAGTTAACGAGCTCCTCGAGATCTATTTCCGGGATTATCTTCATAATATCACCATCTTTGGAAGGAGACCATCCCTCGTCCAGTATCACATACTCGATGCCGTTGGCAGCTGCGAAGTCAATATAGTGCTTGTAGGTAGCTGTATTGATGCCCACCTTGAAGTCCACTCCGGTCACTCCCCAATTGTTCCACCAATCCCAGGCCACCTTTCCGGGCTTGATCCATGATATATCCTCAATGCGGCTCTCGGGTGCAAGCAGCCATACCAGATGGTTTTCAGGGAGCTGCGTATCCTTGTCGGAAAGGGCAATCGCTCTCCAAGGGAAATATCTGGGACTCTTTTTGCTGCTATTGTTGCGTATTACCGCCAGAATATCAGAATAGGCGGTGGGACGCTCCTGACATCTGGTAGGATGCACCTCTATGGCTGAGGGGATAGGGGCAAAGCGTCCTTTGAGCGAGTGCTCCCCGCTTTTTTCAAGGAACATGCCGGGATAACTCTCGAGATCAGATTCGGTGATTACAGCTTTAGAGTCACCATCAAGGCATACCAGCAACGGTGAGAAGGCGATTTTCTCTTTGTTGAAGCCACTTAGGGATGTTATTTCGTATCTGTTCTCAAATGATGTCTGATAAGGGTTGGGATTGCCGGTGCTGTAAGGAATGTAAGCAGTACGGTCTTTACCGAAGTTGAACTCTGCCCGCTCGGCTTTTACCTTGTCACCTTGTTTGAGCTTGTTTCCGTAGAAGCGATAGGCTACTCCATCGTCATAAGCTCTGAAGATGAGCCCGAAGTCCTGACGGAAGGAGAGCTCCATCTGATTGAAGAGCTCTCGTACGCTCGAAGTTTTGTATATAGGTGAGCCAATTGTGCGGTCGTATGTGGTGCGATTGACTTTTCTAAGTCTGCTGCCATCACCCCAGATAAAGGTTTTGTTGCAATCTGCGCTCTCGATTTCCATCGAAATGGATGAGGGTGCTATGACCTCCTTGCCCTCGTGCATCACCGACCAGGTGATCTCTTTACCGATTGATACGGTAATAACGGTGCGATTATCGGGGGAATTGAGTGTCAAATTTTTCTCTTTTGCCGCTTCCGCGGGAAATGAAATAAAGAGGCTAACGATGCTGATAGCAGAAATAATTAATCGTCTCATAACATTTATTTTAATGTGAGACAAAAATAAAGAAAATAGTCAAGAGAGGCAAGACGTTATTCTGAAATCCTAACTCCTTTCTTTTTCCACAAAAATAAGCCTATTATTGACATTAATGTGTAGGCAATGTATAGGATCATAGTAGGCCACATTCCCTGCGAAATGTAGAGCCAAATGGAGATGGCATTGCATATAAGCCATACATACCATTGCTCAATGTATTTCTTCGAAAGCCAATAAGTGGCGAGCATGCTCAGCACTGCGGCAGCCGAATCCACCCAGGGGCGGGGATTGTCTGTCAATCCGAATATTAATCCGAGTGCTATGAAAGCGAGTGCGCTTACTCCGATACTTATCAGTGCAACACGAGGATTGAGTTTGCGTACCTGGATGCCGGAGTCATTCTGATCTGACCTGACACCGGTACGGGAGCTTCTACCCCATATTATAAAGGTGCTGATGGCCATATAGATGTAGTAGAACTGCAGCGCCATCATAGCATAAAGTCCGGTGATGAAATATACTATTCCATAGCATATCGATGTAATAAATAGCATCACCCACATCGAGCGCTTTTGCAACACTTCCAGTGTTACGTATGTGATGCCCATCGCTGCAGCGAATATTTCGAAATAGAGGTCGAAGTTTTCCATATTCTGCTTTGAATTATTGGCGCAAATATATAAAAAGTTGTGATTTTTACTTTGTGAAAGCTGGAATTAGAGAAATAATGATTAAATTCGCAATTCTTTAAAAATAGCAATTTATTTGTTCGTTACTATTTATTTAAAATCGATATTAGAATATGGCTCGTGAAATCAAATTCTCTCTGTTGTACAGAGATATGTGGCAATCTGCAGGTAAGTATGTTCCCAAAGTTGCACAGTTGAACCAAATCGCTCCCGTTATCATTGAAATGGGGTGTTTTGACCGTATAGAGACTAATGGCGGTGCTTTTGAGCAGGTAAACCTCCTGTTCGGTGAAAACCCCAACCGCGCCGTACGCGAGTGGTCTGCCCCCTTCAACAAAGCGGGTATTCAGACCCATATGCTTGAGAGAGGTCTTAACGCCCTGCGTATGAATCCGGTGCCCAATGATGTGCGTGAGCTCATGTACAAGGTGAAAATAAAACAGGGTACCAACATTGCACGTTCATTCTGTGGTCTGAACGACCATCGAAATCTCAAGGGATCGGTTCTGGGCGCAAAGAAGGCCGGTATGATTTCGCAGGTAGCTTTGAGTATCACCTACTCCCCCGTACATACCGTAGAATATTATATGGGTGTAGTTGACAAGGTTGTGGAGTATGGTTGTGACGAGATTTGCCTAAAGGATATGGCAGGAATCGGCCGGCCCGTATTTCTTGGCCGTCTTGTTGCGGAGATCAAGAAAAAATACCCTAAAATTTTAGTGCAGTATCATGGTCACTCCGGCCCCGGTTTCTCTGTGGCTTCCATGCTTGAAGTTGCACGTGCCGGTGCAGAGTATATCGACGTGGCAATGGAGCCGCTCTCCTGGGGTAAGATTCATCCCGATGTAATCACGATTCAGGCAATGCTAAAAGATGCCGGATTCCTGGTTAAGGAGATTAATATGGATGCCTATATGGAGGCACGCCATCTGACCCAGACATTTATTGACGATTTTCTCGGATACTTCATTGAGCCTACCAACTACCAAAGCTCGTCACTCCTCGTAGGTTGCGGGCTGCCCGGTGGTATGATGGGGTCCATGATGGCCGACCTCCAGGGCTTCCTTGGAGCCATAAACATGTCTCTGAAAAATCAGGGCAAGAAAGAGGCTACTCTCGACGAACTCACAGTAGCTCTATTCCAGGAGGTTGAATATGTGTGGCCTCGTCTGGGTTATCCTCCGTTGGTTACTCCTTTCAGCCAGTATGTAAAGAATACTGCACTGATGAACCTCATGCACACTCTCAAGGGTGAGCCCAGGTGGAAGACCATTGACAAGGATACGATGAACATGATTCTAGGTAAAACCGGAACATTACCCGGAAAGCTTGCGCCTGAAATCGTTGAAATAGTAAAAGAAAAAGGTCTCGAATTCTATACCGGCAATCCTCAGGATGAGTTCCCCGATGAACTGCCTATGTTTGAGAAGATGATGGAAGAAGAGGGTTGGGACCGTGGTCAGGATGACGAAGAGCTCTTCCAGTTTGCAATGCATGAGAGACAGTATCGCGACTATAAGAGCGGCATAGCCAAAGAGCGTTTTGAGAGAGATCTTGAGTCAGCCAGAGCCAAAGCGGGTGCTCCTATTATCGTTACCCGTCCGGTTGTTGAAATGCCTAAGTTCGATGTTGAAAAGATTCTCGAAAAATTCCCTACCGCCGTTCCTGTACAAGCAACAGTCAACGGACAGCTTATCTGGCAGTATGATGTGGCTCAAGCCTCTTCCAACCCCAATATAGGTGACAAAGTGGAGGCAGGTCAGCCCGTATGCTTTGTTCAGACTTTCTATGGTCTCGAGGAGATTAGGGCTAATTTTGACGGCAAGATAGTGATGGTATGTGCCAACCACGGCGACAAGGTTGTCAAGGGTGAGATTCTCGCATTTATAGCCAAGTAGCATTTTCCGGTTTTTCGGATGATAGGATACCAATACGAAGGAGGCCGGCAATCGCCGGCCTCCTGTTTTTACCCTGCTCCTCAACTAGGACTTGAACCTAGGACCCCCTGATTAACAGTCAGGTGCTCTAACCGACTGAGCTATTGAGGAAGGTTTTGGGACTGCAAATGTAGAACATTTTTCTTTGATCACCAAAATATTTACATTCGAAATGGTGTAATAATTTTAAAAAATGAATAATTGATAACGGATTTGGCAGATTTGATTATATTTGCAGCCTGAAACTAAAAAATGCCCGGATGGCGGAATTGGTAGACGCGCTAGTTTCAGGGACTAGTGGCCGTAAGGCTGTGCAGGTTCGACCCCTGTTCCGGGCACAAAAAGAGTGGTGACATTTCGTCACCCCCTTTTGTGTGATGCCAGTTGCTGCACTAAACACTCAATACTCCATACTCAGAATTAAATTATCTACCCCTCCTTTTGATGGTTCCCTTGGGGAACCAAAGCATCGCAGAAGCTCTGCGTGTCGCTGTGCTCCGAATTGACGATACCTTTTCTTATCCTCCCTTTTTTGTGCCAGTCGCTACCCCGCGGTACTAGGTGCGGGTTCTGCGGTGCAGGGTTATACAAATCCATACTACATATTTATAACTCAAACGGATACTCGCACCCCGTATCGTGCAACCCGCACCTTGCAACACTACATACTACACACTTAGAACTCAGAACTTTAAAATTTTTCTCTATATTTGTAATAATGAAACTTCAATACGCTAATTATGAGATATATTTTATCGAGAATCTCGGTTCTTCTGTTTTCGGTTACAGTAATTGCCTGCGCTGTAAGCTGCGAGCCTGAAGAAAACACAGAGACCCCATCCGGTCTTGAAGCACTATTTACCTATTTCGAAAACAACTGGCTTGATTATCCGGCATGGGAGATGAAAAAAAGTGGAAAGGGGCTGAGTGGAGAAGGCTGTACATTCTACTATTGGTGGGAACATCGGTTTGAAGCTAAGAGTGCGAGTGAGTTATATGCAATGTGCCAGATCGATAATGATTTGCTCTCTGCAATGTCAACCCAAAACCTTGTAAGATGCTGCTATGTTTATCCATATAACGGAATTGTAACAGCATATTGTAGTCCAACCCTCTCTTTTCTGGATGGAATTCATTATGTT
>JAPXOZ010000030.1:0-12855 GCA_033811195.1 Bacteroidales bacterium
GTGTTGTTCGTATGATGGCGGAGGCTGCGGGATATTTGTGGGAGAAAGGTTGGGCGGAGCGTAACGGAGGTAATATTTCTTGCAATGTTTCACAGTATAAGAAGCTCTTTGAGGGCATTTCCCCACTGTCGGTTGAATTGGATGGTGGCGTGGATGTACCTGCTTTGGCAGGCGCCTTGTTGCTGGTTACCGGTACCGGAACGCGTATGCGCGATGTAGCCTCGGACCCTATGGCCAATATGGCGGTGATACGCATCTGCGATGATGGGCGCCACTATGTAATCGTGGCTGAGAGACCGGTCAGACCAACTTCCGAACTTCCTTCGCATCTAGCGATACACAATTATTTCCTGCAAAGCGGCTCACCCTGCAGGGCAGTGATGCACACTCATCCCACGGAACTTGTAGCTATGTCCCACCATGCACCCTTTCTGGAAAAAGATGTGCTGGGTGCTATCTTACGTAGTCTGATCCCCGAGACCTATATTTTTTGCCCTAGGGGGCTGGGGATAGTGCCTTATGCACTTCCAGGCTCTCAGAAGCTTGCAGAGAATACTCTTGAACAGTTGCGCTCTCACGATGTAGTACTGTGGGAAAAACATGGCGTACTTTCAGTGGGAAAGGATCCTGTTGAGGCATTTGATATGATCGATATGCTCAACAAATCTGCACAGATATATGTTAGAGCACGTGCGATGGGCTTTGTCCCTGCAGGATTGACCACAGAACAGATGGAGGAGCTCAAGAAGAGTTTTATACCATTCTAAGCGCCACTATGCTTTGGGAATTATTTTGGACATTTTTTAAACTGGGTACCTTTACATTCGGTAGCGGTTATGCCATGATACCGATGATAGAGAGGGAGGTTGTCGACCGTAAGAAATGGTTTGACAGGGAAGATTTTTATAACCAGTTTACTCTTGCACAGTCGGCTCCGGGCCCTTTCGCACTTAATACTGCTGTATTTGTCGGCTACAAGATGAAGGGTTGGTGGGGCTCTCTGGTAGCCGTAATCGGTGTCTCTATCTCACCTTTTCTCATAATTTTGCTTATTGCTATGTATTTGAGCGGATTTAGTACAAATCCCGTTGTAGAGGCAGCCTTTAAGGGGGTAAGACCGGCAGTTATAGCAATGATAGCGGTTCCTTTTATCAAAATGATGAAGGGACTTAGGTGGTATTTTATCGCATTGGCGCTTAGTATCGCCGTGGTGGTGTGGCTGACCGGCATTTCACCTATATGGTTTCTTCTTGGCGGGGCTGCAATAGGTGTTTCAGCAGCTCTATACGGCAAAAATAAAAGGGAGATGGAGTCATGATCTATCTACAACTCTTTATTTCCTATCTTAAAATAGGCTTTTTTGGTTTTGGAGGCGGATATGCGATGATTTCGCTTATCCAGAATGAGGTTGTAGTTCGTAATAATTGGCTCACATCACTGGAACTTGCCGATATAGTAGCTATATCGCAAATGACTCCGGGTCCTATTGCTATCAACTGTGCTACCTATGTGGGTTATACTGTAACAGGAAATGTATGGGGGTCGCTTTTGGCTACATTTGCAGTATGCTTGCCACCTCTGACTATAATGACGGCAATTACCATCTTTTACCGCCGGCTTCACAACAACCATATCGTTAAAAGCGCTCTTGCGTGGATGAGACCGGTAATGACAGGTATGATCGGAGCTGCAGCCCTGATGTTTCTCAACAGGGAGACATTTGTTGATTGGGTAAGTATTGTGATATTTGCAGTGAGTTTCGTTGCTATCTGGAAAAAGTTCAATCCTATACTTCTCTTGATAATAGCTGCTGTGGCGGGTATAGTCATCTATTAGCCAAAGGCTGTTTTTTATTTGAGTTTCGATTATTATGGTTACTTTTGTCTTTTGTTTCAACCGTAAATATTGTTATACATATGCAACTGATAGCAGATAGCGGCTCTACCAAGGTTGATTGGAGAGCAATTTTCAATAGCGGTGAGGTCAAATCAATTTCCACCGAAGGCATGAATCCCGTTTTTATGGATGATGAACGCTTCATAGCCATCTTGAAGGAACACCTGCTTCCTGTGGTAGGGAAGGATATTACAGGAGAAGATGTGGAGAAGATCTGGTTTTATGGAGCGGGAGTTGTAGGTGATGTAATCCATGAAAAGCTCAACAGATGTTTTAAAGCGGTCTTTCCGGGATCAGAGTGTTTTACTGCTTCAGATGTGTTGGCGGCCGCCCGCGCTCTTTGTGGGCATAGCAGTGGCATTGCCTGTATTCTCGGTACAGGTTCCAATAGTTGTTTCTATGACGGTGAAGTTATTGTAAAAAATGTTCGTGCAGGTGGTTTTATACTGGGAGACGAGGCATCGGGTGCCTATCTTGGAAAAAGACTCATTTCAGATTTCATTAAGGGTCTTCTTCCCGAGCCAATTGAGCAGGAGTTTGTGAAGAGGTATAACCTCGATTATCCGGCTATAGTGCAAAAGGTTTATCGCGAGCAGCTTCCCAGCCGCTTTTTAGCTTCATTCTCGCCCTTCATTTATGAGTTCCGCAACCATCCGCACATAGCCTCTTTGATTAAGAGCAGTTTCGAAGAATTTCTCAAAAGAAATATCATCCACTACGAATTTCGCAAATATCCTGTCAATTTCGTCGGTTCGATTGCATTCTATTACAAGGAGTTGCTCGAAAAGGCGGTTACTTCGGCAGGAATGAAGATGGGTAAGGTGCTAAAGAGCCCTATCGACGGCCTGATTCAGTATCATAAAGCACAATAAAAGAACAACAATTGATAAGATAAAGAGATGAGAGTTACCGAACAGGCGTCCCACTATACCGATCTGGAAACAATGCCGACACGTGAGTTGTTGGAAAATATGAACCGTGAGGATCATAAGGTACCCATTGCCGTTGAAAGTTGCATTCCAAATATAGAGAGATTAGTTGAGGGTATCGTGGAAAGGATGAAAAAGGGCGGCAAGGTATTTTACCTCGGAGCCGGCACAAGCGGTCGTTTGGGTATCCTTGATGCATCAGAAATCCCTCCTACCTACGGAGCCCCCTTAGATCTCTTCATCGGACTTATCGCCGGAGGTGACAAAGCTATCCGCTATGCTGTAGAGGCGGCTGAAGATAGCTTTGAGGCAGGATGGGCAGATATGCAGCCCTACGGAGTTACCGTCAATGATGTAGTGATAGGCATTGCTGCCTCTGGAACGACTCCTTATGTAATAGGTGCTATCCGCGAAGCCCGTAGCAGAGGTCTTCTGACAGCTTGTATTACATGTAACCCTGGTGCCCCTGTATCAGAAGAGGCCGAGATTCCTATAGTAGCTGTCGTAGGACCTGAGTTTGTTACGGGAAGTACCAGAATGAAAGCCGGTACTGCTCAGAAACTTATCCTCAATATGATCTCAACTTCCGTTATGATCCGTATGGGACATGTAAAGGGCAACAAGATGGTAGATATGCAGCTTTCTAATGCGAAGCTCGTAGATCGCGGTACAAAGATGATTATGGATGAGACCAAGATTGAGGACTACGAATTTGCACAATCACTTCTTCTTAAATATGGCTCGGTAAGGAAGGCTGTTGACACCTATCTTGCCACAAAACGGGGATAATGTACAAGAGCAACTATTCATCCAAACTCCTGGACGATGCGGTAGAGCAGTTTGCTTCCCTTCCCGGAATAGGTCGTAAGACCGCCCTTAGGCTGGCGCTTCACCTCCTCAGACAGCCCATTGAGAAAGTTGAACGCTTTTCGGAATCCTTTATCTCTCTCAAAAATCAGATATGCTACTGTCCGGAGTGCCGGATGATATCGGATGACGGTATCTGCCCTTATTGTTCCGATAAACACCGCGATCGTACCATAGTATGTGTGGTGGAGTCGCTTCGTGATGTCATCAGTATCGAGAACACCGGCTGCTATAATGGACTATACCATATATTGGGAGGAATTATCTCTCCGATGGATGGCATAGGACCGGGAGATCTGGCCATTTCTCCGCTATTGGAGAGGATCCGTGAACATGGTATAAAGGAAGTGGTGTTGGCTCTCAGTACAGGCATGGAGGGCGAGACCACTTCTTTCTATATATACAAACAGATATCTTCTTTGCCGGTGACAGTAACCGCTATTGCTCGCGGAGTAGGATTCGGAGACGATCTGGAGTACACGGACGAATTGACTCTGGGCCGCTCCATAGAGACCCGACAAATTTTCAAACCCTAACGATTTAAGACAATTATGAGACACGAATTTCCTTTTGTACTCTTTCTTGTAGCCTTTGCCGCATATACTTTAATGTTATTTATAATCTCCTGGGTTACCAGTAGGAAAGCGGGTTCCAGTTCCTTTTTCTCCGGTGACAGAAAAGCGCCATGGCCTATTGTAGCGTATGGTATGATAGGCGCATCCATTTCTGGAGTAACATTCATTTCTGTTCCGGGAAATGTCTGGGTTCAGAATTTCTTTTATATGCCTCTGGTACTAGGTTTTTTTGTAGGTTACATTGTGATAGCAAAAGTGCTGCTCCCTCTTTATTACAAGATGAATCTTACCTCCATTTACACTTATCTTGGAGATAGATTTGGCAGCAGGTCACACAAGACAGGAACCACCGTGTTTATGGTTTCTCGCGTTTTGGGAGCTGCATTGAGGATCTTCGTGGTAATTGTGGTGTTCTTTACTTTTATTCCACGGAGTATGATAGAGGCGACTTCCCCACTGACGGTATTCATACTCATTACGGCAATATTCCTGATTCTGCTTTATTTTTATACATTCAAGGGTGGAGTCAAGACCATTATTTGGACTGATGTATTGCAGACTACCTTCATGTTGATTGCAGTAGGTCTGACAATTTATTATATAGGCAAAAATATGGGTTTGACTTTCGGCCAGTTGTTCTCGAGCGTGGCCGGTACCATCAACACCAATCCTGACGCTGTGGGCTACGGCCGTCCTTTCACCGCTTGGTTTGATTGGAACTGGAGTCACGGTACCAATGCCGTAAAACAGTTTATATCCGGTATTTTCGTAACCATCGCAATGACAGGTCTCGACCAAGCGATGATGCAGAAAAATCTTGCTTGCAAGGATATCAAGGCAGCACAAAAGAATATGTACACCACATCTATCATAATTGTGGTGGTAAACTATTTCTTCGTGCTCATGGGTGCCCTACTATGCCTTTATGCTCAGCATTTGGGTGGTTTCGAGGCACTTGGAATTAATAAAACGGACGAACTTTTTCCGATGATAGCAAGCCGGTATTTTGGTATAGGTGCCGGTATATTTTTCCTTATCGGTCTCATTTCCGCTTCCTACCCTAGTGCGGGAGCTGCGATGACTTCATTAACAACCTCTTTTTGTGTGGATTTTTTGAAATTTAAGACTCGTACCGACCTTTCGGAGTCACGTAAGGAGAAGATACGTAAGCTGGTGCATGCGGGAGTGGGATTCGTCTTCCTTTTAATTATAGTAGTGCTTTATCTTGTAAGCAATGATGCTGTTATCAACCTTCTTTACAAACTCGCATCATATACTTACGGTCCCCTTTTGGGCATATTTTTCTTTGGTATTTTGACAAAATATCAGGTGCGTGACCGTGCAGTGCCCTGGATTGCAATTGCAGCTCCCTTGATTTGCTTGGTTATCAATGCTCTTGGTAAGAGGCTTTTTGGATTTGACCTTGGATTTACGCTTCTGATTGTTAATGGTCTGCTTACTTTCTTTGGAATGTGGCTTTTCAGAGTCAAAACCAGATAATTTTATTACTTTTGTAAAATGGTCAGAGTATCAGCAATAAAATATCTCAATACAATTCCGTTTATCTATGGTCTCGAGAACTCTCCGATCGTGGATGAAATTGTAATGGATTTTTGCTCTCCTGCAGAGTCAGCTGATAATTTGCTTTCTGATCGCAGTGACATAGGGATTGTCCCCGTAGCGATAATTCCTTCTCTCCCCGATGCACATATCATATCCGATTACTGTATAGGGGCGACAGATAATGTTGCAAGCGTATTGCTCTGTTCGGGTGTTCCGCTAAAAGAGATACGCCATATCAAGATGGACGGTGACTCTCGCACGTCACAGCTTCTGATCAGAGTACTTTGCCGTGATTACTGGCACATCTATCCGGAATTCGTGCAATTTGATTACGAATCGGAGGGGTTAGATACTACCATGAGTTATTTGCTGATAGGTGATAAGGCTCTTGCAGAAAGAGAACGTTTTGCATATACCTACGATCTTGCCCGACAATGGATTGACTTTACCGGTAAACCATTTGTTTTTGCATGTTGGACGGCCAATAAGCCGCTTGGACAGGACTTTGTAAAAAAATTCAATGAGGCTCTACGTTATGGGACTGACAATATCGGTGATGCCATAAAAAAACATTGTCATCAGTTTTCCGAAGAGTATGCTGAAAACTATCTTAAGTCAAACATTTCATTTTCTCTTGATAGCGATAAGCGTGCCGGCCTTGCCGAATTCTGGAGGGTTGCTTTGGAAAAACTGAACCCCCGAGTCAACTGGTTGTAGCTTTGTTTTTGTTCACGGAAACATCCACCAGCCAACACTTGAGACAATGATTGGAATTATTTACAAATCAAATGACCAGATAGCAACCTCGGATAATACCGATGTATTGAAGAACGTCCTCCAAGAAGATGTTCTTTGGATTGATCTATTCGATCCTACCGGTGAGGAAAAACGTTCTGTAGAGCATTTCCTCGATACCAATCTGCAGAGTCGTGCGCAGGCAGAAGAGATCGAGAGTTCATCCCGCTATTCAGAGACGAACGATAGTATATTCATAAACACAGACTTTTTAATTCCTGGACCGGAAAACTATAGTATGGAGTCGGTATCGTTTATTTTAAAAGGTGATACCATAACTTCTATCCGTCAGGTGCCCCTACGTAGTTTTACTGATATCCAGAGGCGCATATTGGCCAATTCGCGTATTTATCCAACCGGTTATCACATTCTTATAGGCATCCTTGAAAATAGGATTGACCTAGATGCAGATATGATCGAGTTGATGTCGAAAGAGATCGCGCAGTATAGCAAGAGGGTAAGTCTGGGTGAAGATGTGGAGGAGGAATTCCTTCTGGATATCAACCAACTGCAGGAAAACACTATGATGGTACGCGAGAATATCGTGGACAAACAGCGTATGCTGTCGAGCATTCTCAAAAGCGACAAAGCCCCAGATAGTGTTACCAATAAGTTAAATATCCTTCTAAAAGACGTAGCTTCGCTGATCAACCATACCAACTTCAGCTTTGAACGTCTCGAATATCTTCAAAATACCGTGCTCGGTCTCATCAACCTTGAGCAAAATAATATTATGAAAATCTTTACCCTGGTATCGGTATTGTTGATACCTCCGACTCTGATCGCAAGCATCTTTGGAATGAATGTTAAGCTGCCATTGTTCGGAGGTTACTGGGATATTGTACTTTTGGGCGGTATGATGCTGGCGGTAGTGCTTGTGGTACTTTTCATTTTCCGTCGCAGGCGGATGCTTTAATCAACCAAGGTTATGATATACACTCTTCATATGTTACGCACAGCGACACTGGGCGCACTTTTGCTGCTAACGACTTTGTTTTGCAGCTGTAATTCTTCGGAGGAGCGCAGTGGTTACTGGCATGTACGAGATGGGCAGGTATATCCTCCCGCCTCTCTTGGTACTGACCCCTATTATTTCATAGGAACTAACTTCTGGTATGGTGTGATACTCGCTTCTGAAGGCGTGGGTGGTGATCGGGAGCGACTTCACCGAGAACTGGATACTCTTCATGCTCTGGGAATCGATAATCTTAGAATACTCGTAGGTGCTGACGGTCTTGATGGGACTCACTCGAAGGTGGAGCCTACGTTGCAGAAGGCCCCCGGAGAGTATGATGAGACATTGCTCCGTGCACTTGATTATCTCATGGTGGAACTGGGCAGACGCAATATGTCTGCAGTGCTCTATCTCAATAACGCCTGGGAGTGGAGCGGAGGCTTCGGGCAGTACCTGATGTGGGCAGGAGAGCCCCCTTGTCCAATTCCGTTGATTGATGGAGGAGATGCCTATATGGATTACATGGTGCGGTTCCAACGCAACGAAGATGCAAAAGAGCTATTCAGAAGCTATGTTACGCATATAGTCTCGCGCACCAATACTATAAGTAGTATTCCTTACAGTGAGGATCCTGCCATTTTTTCGTGGCAGATATGCAATGAGCCGCGTCCCTTTTCATTAGGAGAAAATGACAATCGTCTACTCTTTGCAAAGTGGATTAGGGAAACTGCGCAATTGATTAGGAGCCTTGATCCCAATCATATGATTTCCACCGGTAGTGAGGGTAAATATGGCTGTGAAAGCGATATGGCCCTGGTGGAGCTCATTCATTCCTATCCTGAGATTGACTATATCAATATTCATATTTGGCCTACAAACTGGGGTTGGTCGAGTCGCATTAATCCCAATGAAGAGGATTTGGAGCGTTCTATCTCAAGATCTCGCGACTACATTGAGGAGCATCTGCCTATAGCCGAGCGTTTGGGTAAACCGATTATCATCGAGGAGTTTGGATATCCTCGTGACGGCTACAGTTTTTCAAAGGAGAGCACTACCGAGCATCGTGATGCCTATTATGGCTTTGTTTTTGATCAGGTGAAAGAATCCCGAATTTCAGGAGGAGTTATTGCCGGATGCAATTTCTGGGGCTGGGCAGGTTTTGCTGAACCCTCTACGGGGCATTCCTACTGGAGGAGGGGAGATCCATATACAGCAGACCCCGCGCAGGAGCCGCAGGGTCTGTTTTCGGTATTCAACGGTGATTCTACCGTGGAATTAATTCATAAATATTCTACAAATTCTACAATTTGAAGGAGTCTCTGAGGCCGGTAGCTTTATTGTAGCCCCCTTTCTTGGAATCCTCTATAAAGTATCCTATACGTTCAAACTGGACAGCTATGCCCGAGTCGTCTTTGAGTAGGTCAGGTTCTGCAAATGCCTCTTTTACCACCAAAGAGTCGGGATTTAGAAAATCTCTGTAATCCTTTCCTTCCGGAATGGAACCCATCTGCTCTTCAGTAAAGAGTTTGTCAAATAGGTTGACGGTAATCTTTTCCGAATGAGAAACTGAAGCCCAGTGTATGGTGCCTTTGACGGAGCGCCATGGCCCTGCACCTGGTTTGCTGCTAGGGTCGTATGTGCAGTGAATTTCCACAACTTCACCCGCTTCGTTCTTGATATAGTCCACACATTTTACGATATAAGAATATTTAAGACGTACTTCACCGTTGGGTTTAAGGCGGTGGTATCTCTTGGGAGCCTCCTCCATAAAGTCTTCACTTTCTATATACATCTCTTTTGTAAAAGGTATCTTGCGTTTAGGACCATTAGGATATTCGGGGTTCATCGGGGCTTCAAAATATTCAACTTTTCCCTCTTCCCAATTATCAATAACCAATTTTACGGGATTTATTACCGCCATATAGCGGTTGGAACGACGGTTGAGGTCATCTCTTAGACACCACTCGAGAAGCGAGAGGTCTATGACGTTGTCACGTTTTGCAACTCCAACCTTATCAGCAAAGAGGCGGATGCTTTCAGGAGTGTAGCCTCTACGGCGAAGTCCGCAGATTGTCGGCATACGAGGGTCATCCCATCCTTCTACGAAATTATTGTTAACCAGTTCTAGAAGTCTGCGTTTGCTCATCACAGTATAGGTGAGGTTGAGACGTGCAAATTCGTACTGACGGGAGGGAAATATTTCCAGTTTCTCTATAAACCAGTCGTATAGAGGTCTGTGCACGTCAAATTCAAGAGTACAGATGGAGTGGGTTATTCTTTCTATGGAGTCACACTGACCGTGTGCATAGTCATACATTGGGTAAATGCACCATTGGTCGCCTGTGCGATGGTGTGATGCGTGGATTATACGGTACATCAGAGGATCGCGCATAAGCATATTAGGGTGCGCCATATCGATTTTAGCTCGAAGTACTTTGTCACCTTCGGCATATTTTCCCTCTCTCATCTCTTCAAAAAGCCGGAGGTTTTCCTCCACGGGACGGTTGCGCCAGGGGCTATTCACTCCGGGAGTGCTGATTGTGCCACGTGTTTCTCGAATTTCTTCTTGTGTCTGGTCATCAACATATGCCAATCCCTTTTTGATAAGAAAAATTGCCCACTCATAGAGTTGCTCGAAATAATCCGAAGCATATAGCTCGTTAGCCCATTCAAATCCAAGCCATTTGATATCCTCTTTGATCGAATCTACATACTCCACATCCTCTTTTACCGGGTTCGTATCATCAAAACGGAGGTTTGTGTAGCCGCCATATTTTTGTGCCAGTCCGAAGTTTAGGCAGATGCTCTTGGCATGGCCGATATGAAGGTATCCGTTGGGCTCCGGCGGGAAACGGGTTATGATTGATTTATGTTTACCGCTGGCCAGGTCGGCTTCGATGATCTCTTCAATAAAATTAAGATTGCGCTCAGGCGTCTCATTTTTGATAATTTCTTCCATAGTGCGAATAAATATAGGGATAGTAATCCCGTTCTCTAACTTGCAAAAATAAGAAAAAAACGCTTACTTTGGTATATTTTATACCACTTGTAGTATGACACGTTCAATGACAGGTTACGGCATGGCGGAATGCCTGATCTCACAAGACAAATATTTGATTGAAATCCGCTCCCTCAACGGTAAAAATGCCGACATCACCCTCAAGACTTCTATGATTCCCCGCGAAAAGGAGATTGAGGTACGCCAATATCTCATACAGCGTCTTAACCGCGGCAATATAGACCTTTTTGCCAGCGTGGAACAAAACGGAGAGAACACTGCACGCTCTATAAACGGTCAAATACTGCTGGGCTATTATAAGCAGCTTTGTTCGATACTTGATGACAGCCCTATGGCAGACCTTGATAGAGAGGATCTGTTGCCGGCGCTTCTCAAGATGCCTGACGTGGTGGAGTCTAAAGCTCCGGAACTTACAGAAGATGATTGGGAGGAATTTTTTAATGCAATATGTCGCGCTGCTGAAGCGCTCGATACCTTTCGCATAAAGGAAGGAGCGGTTTTGCGTGGAGACGTACTCTCAAACGTTTCAAAGATTGACGAGTGTCTGGATGAGATAGAGCAATTTGAGCAGGAGAGGATAGAGGCGATCAGGCAGCGTATTTTAAGCCGTATGGAGGAACTTTCGCTGCAGCCGGATTGTGAGCGTCTCGAGCAGGAGATGGTCTTTTATATAGAAAAACTTGATATCAATGAGGAAAAGGTGCGTCTAAGACAGCATTGCAGCTATTTCAGGGTAACTATTGACAATGAGGAGTATCCTGGGCGCAAGTTGGGATTCATTGCACAGGAGATGGGACGTGAGATCAATACCATTGGATCCAAGGCCAATCATGCCGGAATCCAGAGGATTGTGGTAGTGATGAAAGAAGCATTGGAAAAGATCAAAGAGCAATCACTGAATATTCTCTAAATGTATTAAATATCACATATTATGAAAAAGCAATTATTGTCATTATTAATCCTGGCGCTTCCGTTTGTATCATCTGCGTCAGATAATCAGGCCCGTTTGCTGCGTTTCCCCACAATCGGAGGTGGCAAGATCGTATTTAGTTATGCCGGTGACCTCTACAGCGTGGATGCTGATGGAGGCGCTGCTACCAGACTCACCTCACATGTTGGGTATGAGGTATTTCCAAAAATTTCCCCTGACGGCAAGACTATTGTTTTTACAGGCCAGTACGATGGCAATACCGAGGTCTATTCCATGCCTCTGGAGGGTGGAGAGCCGGTGAGGCTTACCTGGACCCCCACTGTTGATCGTGATAATATGGGCGATCGTATGGGTCCCAACAATATCGTGATGAACTGGACGCCCGACGGCAAACAGGTTGTTTTCCGCACCAAATGGTATACTTTTTCCGGCTTGAGAGGGCGTCTTTACAAGGTGTCCGCCGGTGGTGGGGTACCTGAACAGATACCTACTACGGAGGGTGGATTCTGTTCTTATTCGCCTGACGGCAAATATCTGGCGATGAACAGGATGTTCCGAGAATTTCGCACATGGAAATACTACAAGGGCGGGCAGGCCGATGATATCTGGATTCACAAGGTAGGTACTACCTCTTTGGAAAAAATCACCGACAATCCCTATCAGAATATCTTCCCTATGTGGATCGGTGACGAGATATTTTACCTCTCAGACCGAGACAGGACAATGAATATGTTCGTTTACAACACGAAGACAAAAAAGACCGAAAAGGTGACCGATTTTACTGAATATGACATCAAATTCCCTTCGGCTTCCTCTGAATATATTGTCTTTGAAAATGGAGGATACATCTACAAATTTTCTGTAAAGGATCGCACCTATACCAAAGTTAACATCATTCTTGCCAGCGATAACATCTGGGCTCGCACCGAACTTGGCGATGCATCGCAAAGGATGAGTTCCTATGATCTCTCTCCTGACGGCGAAAGAGTGCTTGTTACAGCACGTGGCGATATCTTTTCACTCCCCGCAAAGCAGGGTGTCACCTATAATATCACCCGTTCACCCGGTTCACACGAGCGCAATGTGTCATGGTCGCCTGACGGCAGTACCATCGCATATCTCTCCGACGCCGACGGCGAATATCAGGTATATACGGCTCCCTCTTCGGATATGACTGCTGCAAGGAAAATGACCTCATTTCCATCCGGCTATCTCACCGGACTCCAGTGGTCTCCCGACTCTAAGAGACTTTACTTTAATTCGGATAAGATGGATAAATATGAGCTGGATGTATCCACAGGCACGCTTAAACGTATCCTTGTAGG
>JAPXOZ010000031.1:0-9926 GCA_033811195.1 Bacteroidales bacterium
TAGGGCAAACCTGATAACTGGGGCTAAGTCGTAACAAGGTAGCCGTACCGGAAGGTGCGGCTGGAACACCTCCTTTTTGGAGTCCGACTTGATACATTATAGGCGTTTCGCATTTTGTCTTCCAATTATTATAGTCTCTTAGCTCAGTTGGTTAGAGCGCTACACTGATAATGTAGAGGTCACTGGTTCAATTCCAGTAGAGACTACCACATGGGGGTATAGCTCAGTTGGCTAGAGCGCCTGCTTTGCAAGCAGGAAGTCGTCGGTTCGACTCCGACTATCTCCACAAAAGCGACCTTCGGGTCGCTTTTTTTTGTGGAGACTTCAATCCGCCTTCACTACACACTACATACTACATACTACATACTCAGAACTAAACTTTGTTTCCTTTGGGAACCAAAGCAGCGCAGAAGCGCTGCGGGTCGCTTCGCTCCGAATTGTCCAAACAATTTCGGTTGCCTTTTCCTTTGTGGAGGTGCGTGTTGCATGTTTCGAGGTGTTGACTCAATACTCCATATCACAAATTGAAAACTCATAACCAAACACCTCGCACCTCGCAACTATTTTTTTGAAAGTTATGGAAGTATTTAATGAGTGATTGCGTATATATAATAGAGAGAACTCATTATATTAAAACACCAATTAAACTATATAAGGTGTAGAGTTTCAAATTATTTATTTTACATTTGTAAAGTTATGAAACAGGTAAAAATTCTTTTAATTTTCTTTATTGCTGCTTTAGGTTTATCAGCATGTGAAAAAAGTGATGTCCCGCGGGTAAAAGATCCCATTGATATTGTTTCTCCCTCGCCGACAACTCCTATAACAAAAGTGACATTGAGTGAAGAACAAAAGGCCTATGTAGGAGCTGGCAACGCTTTTGCTATAAATGGCTTGAAGCTTCTATATGAGCGAGAAAAAGAGAGCATTATTTATTCTCCACTCAGTTTACAATATGCCCTTGCCATTACTGCTAACGGTGCCAGTGGTGAAACAGCTTCGGAGATTATCAATACATTAGGGTATGGGGAAGACCAGAAGGCTCTTAATGAGTATTGCAATCTCTTGCTCAATCAGTTGCCTGCGCTTGATGATTCTGTAGAAGTAAAGTTAACTGATGCGGTAATTGTAAACAAAGATTTCCGTGTTCAGGATGCTTTCCGCAATATAGCTGAAAAGGTCTATTATGCCCCCGTTGAGTATGTGGATGCCACAAATCCGAAGATTGTTGTTGACAGGATCAATGAGTGGGCATATCGTAGTACCAACGGATTTATCTTTCCGTTCCTTCAAGAAAGTGATATTGTTGGCAATTTTGCAGCCGCAATCCTGAACGCACTTTATTTTAAAGCAAAATGGAGCGATGAGGCAGGTAAACCTATGTTCGACAAAGATTTTACCAAGAAATCGCAACCGTTTTATCTGGATGGCGGAGGAGAAAGAAAAGTAGATTATATGGTTTCTTCAAGGTGTTTGCGTTACGGAAAAATTGGAAAAAATGCTATCGTGGAACTTCCGTATGCACATGGTAAGTTTGCCATGTATATCATTTTACCTGACTTAAAGGGCGGCAATGGCATGGAGCAACTATTCTCAACTCTCACTTCGGAGAACTTGTCCAAGGCCTTATCATCAATGTCAATGGATGCAGTTGTAAATCTCCGACTTCCTAAGTTTGAGTCCGAGAATAAATATGAGCTTACTGAGATGTTAAATGCATTAGGTATTCGTCGTGCCTTTGATTGCAATAAAGCTGAATTCGATAAATTGCTTTACCATCCAGATATCAAAGATTTCTTTATCGGATCAGTCATCCAAAAAGCTCGTATAAATGTAGCTGAATGGGGTACAGAGGCAGCGGCAGTTACTGTAGTACAGGTAGCATTCACCTCTATTCCAAGTCGACCTGATAAAGAGATTGATTTCTTTGCCGACCATCCTTTCGTCTATAGCATAGTAGAAAAATCATCAGGCGTAATACTTTTCGCAGGAGTTTACGATGGCAAATAAAAATAGTTGATTATTAATCCAATAAATTGAGGCCGGCTAAAATAATTTTTTAGTCGGCCTTTTTTTATGGATATTAATCGCTTCGATCCGAACTCAAACATTTACCGCGCAACTTATAAATTGACTCTGATGCCGAGCTTTGCCGATATCTCAAAAGGCTTTTCACTGCGATATGAAGGTAACTCAGTCTCTGAAAATAAATAGCTACAATATGGTTCGCAGTATATGGAAAGGTTGCGTGTGATATTGTATTGAATTCCTGTAGTAAGTAATGCAGATAATAAGAAGTTAGACTCCTTTAGAACTGTAGTTCCGGATTTTGCATATATGCATTTTTCTACTTTTATACCTCCACCGGCATTCCATTCAAATGAATTCTTTGAATAAATCGTGTAGTTTACTCTCAAAGGTAATCCCAAATAATGGAGTTGTTGCATTTCATTTCTTTTTGTGACAATAGAGCTTATTTCTTTATTTGAAAGATATAATGAGTAATCCAGTCCGGTAATAAGTCCAAGCCGTTGGGTAAAATTGATTCCTAATGAAATACCAAAGGTAATTGGGGGTCTATGATTATAACTATACTCTTCATTTCCTACTAAAATATTATCCAAAGGTTTTTCTGTAAGTATACTATCTCTTTGTTTTTCGTTTGAAGTATAATCTCTTGGACCTTGGTATGCAGAGGCCATTCTAAGTTGATAAATCTGAATCTGGTTGCGATTAGCCAAGCCCTGGCCTCCTGATACACCTATGGAGACTTTAGGCAATTTTTTCTTGGAAATATATGCTGTAGCATTGTCAGTTATGAAATAGTCGTAGGATGGAATTGATTGATATGTGGTATCCTTTTTTGTCGGATGTTCAAACTCGTCAGGTTCACTCTTCTCCCGAATTAAAGTGTCCGTATCAATCTGTAGTTCGGAATCCGCGATATGAAAGTTGTCAGATAGTGTAGGCTCATGATTCTTACACTCACGCAAAGGCTTAAAATCTTTTCTTAAGGTAGGAATATCAACCTGAATAGTTGGAGTATTTTCAGCAATCAAGGGATAATTATTGCGTATTTGTAGTGGTCCGTTGTCTATGTTGTCGGTAATGGACAATAACAATATTATTATAGCAGCTGCTGCAGCAACTATAGGTATTATAAGACGCACCATATTAACGCGTCTATGTCGGGCATAGTGCTTTTGAAATTTTCCCCAGTTACCAACTTGAAGGTTCTCTTCAATGTTTTGTATCTGATCGGAGATGTATTTGTCAAAGTCAGTTTTCATAAGCCTTTCTCCTTAATGTATGCATTTACCCTATCTGCCAATATAACTCTCGCTTTATAGAGGATTGATGATGACGTTTTCTCCTTTATTCCCAATAGATTTGCTATCTCTTTGTGGGTGTAATTTTCCAGACAATATAGATTGAATACAATCCTTTTAGTGTCAGGCAATTCTGCGATCATTTCCAGTATCGCTTTTTGAGGAACTTGTATCAGACTATTATACTCCGGTTCTAAAATATCCAATTTCTCTTCGTCTATTGGTACAAAAGTAAATTTCCTACGTCGCCTTAAATGATCAATCAATAGATTAACTGTTACATGCGATATCCAAGTTTTAAGCGATGCCTTAGTGGAATCATACTTACGAACATTTTCAAAGATCCGAATAAAGCAGTCCTGCATGAGATCTTCTGCCAAAGTGAAATCTCCGGTATATCGCATACATAGCATATAAACCCTCGCCGCATACTCATTATACAGCTGCTCCCTTGCACTGTTATCACCTTCAGCACATTTTGATGCAAGGGCGGCATCATCGTTAACGATATCCTTATGTCTCACTCTATCGCTTTCTATATCTTTATACGGAGAAAATTACAAATACTTCCGGAACTGTCAAAAAAAAATTAATTAATTTGATAATGGAAGTATTTAATTATTGGCTGCGTATATGTAGTAAACGCATTGATGTCTACCAAAAATCTTTTAGAATATTGAAATAATAATAATTCCATGAAACGAACTCTCATTTTAAGAAAGAGCAATTGGATCATGAAGATCTTTGCCTTAATTTTTCCTACGATCATCCTTACGGGGTGCCCTGCCATGTATGGCTCTCCATATGCATCTTACACCACCAGCGGGTCAGTAACAACCGAAAGGGGAAGAGCACTGGAAGGCATTAAGGTCTCTGTCTCTGATCATAGCTATACAGATTCTTTAGGACAAAAAGAGCTCTATTTTGCCGGTTATGCCATTACGGATAGTAATGGGAAATATGTCATTGATTTTAATAGTGACTTTATGGTGGACATGATAGTCATTGCAGAAGATATTGATGGAGAGGCAGGGGGTGGAGAGTATCAGAGTGATACAGTAATAGTGGAAAAGGTTTTTAATTACTGGGGTGGAGGATCTGGACTTTATGGTGGTCACACAGATATTCCCGATATTAATTTCAAACTGAAAAAGAAGTAACCCGGCACCATCAAAACGCCAAACACGGAATTATTAACTATAAAACATTATATTATGAAACATATAAAAATATTTCTAATTGTTTTTCTTGCTGCTTGTTTTTTGTCAGCATGTGAAAAGAGTGATGTCCCACGGGTAAAGAATCCCATAGATATTCTTTCTCCCTCGCCTAAAACTCTCATCACAAAAGTGACATTGAGTGAAGAACAAAAAACCTATGTCAACTCCGGTAATGCTTTTGCTATAAAGAGTTTGAAGTCTCTATACGATAAGGAGAAAAATAGCATTATTTATTCTCCACTCAGCTTGCAGTTTGCTCTTGCAATTACTGCAAATGGTGCCAGCGGTGAGACGGCCTCTGAGATTATAAAAACCATAGGGTATGGGGAAGATCAGGAGGCTCTTAACAATTATTGCAATCTTTTGCTCAATCAGTTACCTGCACTTGATAAAGATGTTGAATTAAAGTTGACTGATGCGGTAATTGTAAATGATGAATTCCGTGTTCAGGATGCTTTCCGCAACACAGTCGAAAAGTTGTACTATGCTCCTGTGGAGTATGTGAATGGCTCAAATCCGAAGATTATAGTTGACCGGATCAATGAATGGGCATATCGCAGTACCAATGGTTTTATCTTTCCATTCCTCCAGGAATCGGACATTAAAGGAGATTTTGTGGCAGCAATACTCAATGCGCTTTATTTCAAGGCTAAATGGAGTGGTAATAGTGATGCACCTATGTTCAACAGTGAGTTAACAAAGAAATCTCAGCCCTTCTATCTGGATGGAGGCGGGGAAAGTAAGGTCGATTATATGGTTGCTTCAAGGTACTTCCGTCATGGAAAAGTGGGAAACAATAGAATCTTGGAGCTTCCGTATGCTGATGGTAAGTTTGCCATGTATATCATTCTGCCTGACATAAAAGGTGGCAATGGTTTGGAACAACTACTTTCATCTCTTACTTCTGAAAAATTGTCTGAGGCCATGTCGTCAATCTCTACGGAGGCTATTGTAAATCTTCATCTTCCCAAGTTTGAGTCTGAGAATAAATATGAGCTTACAGATATGTTAAATGACTTAGGTATTCGTCGAGCTTTTAATAGCGGTGCTCAATTCGATAAAATGCTTTACCATTCACATATTAAAGGTTTTAAAATTGGGTCAGTTATTCAAAAGGCCCGTATATCTGTTGCTGAACAGGGTACTGAGGCGGCAGCCGCCACTGCGGTAATAATGGAGAGGACTTGTGCAGCCGGTCAACCCAAAATGGTTGAATTCTTCGTTGACCATCCATTCATTTATACCATAGTGGAAAAATCCTCAGGCGTAATGCTCTTCGCAGGAGTGTATGATGGAAAGTAGAAATAGTTGATTATACCCCTTTATTATTGAGACCGGCTAAAAATTTTAGCCGGTCTCTTTGTTTTATTCCTTAACTATTCTCCAACGTAAGCGCCAGCGGCCGTTATCAAAATCGGATGAAATAATTTTGAATGTACCGATTTCGCTAGTGTTGGCCACATGTGCACCGATGCAAGCACAGGCGTCATAGTCGCCTACGCGCACAATGCGGAGCATTTCGGAGGCATCATCGGGAAGTTTGCTAAGGTCCACGATTGAAGCTGCCTCTTTCTGTGTAAGAAAGCTCTCAGTCACATCCAGGTCGGACGCTATCACCTCGTTGACCCTCTTTTCAATCAGAGCAATCTCTTCAGCAGTAGGTTCTTTTTCGAGTCGATAATCGCATTTGCTCTTCCTGCGCTCAATATGAGCATTGTAGGAACGAGCACAACCAAACATCTTCACCATAGTGCCATTAAGAATATGCTCGGCAGTATGCGCGGGCGGATGATCCTCCTTATTGTGTGTATTGAGTATGGGCTTTGTCATACTACTCCGCTGCGTAAAGTGAGATGAGGTTGAGTATCACCTGTACGGCTTTTTCCATGCTTTCGACGGGGACAAATTCGAGTTTGCCGTGGAAGTTGTGGCCACCGGCAAATAGATTGGGGCAGGGGAGTCCCATAAATGAGAGTCTTGCGCCGTCAGTACCTCCGCGGATAGGCTTGATGTTGGGTTTGATCCCTGCAAGTTCCATTGCTTTGACGGCCTTGTCGATTATGTGGTAGTGCGGTTCGACCTCTTCACGCATATTATAGTACTGGTCTTTTAATTCCAGAGTAATGATGTTGCCGTATTTTGTATTTAGGAAATCCACACAGGAGGTCATAAGAGCCTTTTTCTGATTAAAGAGCTCCATGTTGTGGTCACGGATAATATACTGCATAGTGGCAGTTTCTACTGTTCCATTGAATCCGGTGATATGGAAAAACCCTTCGTAATGCTCAGTAAATTCAGGCCTCTGCTGTACCGGCAGCATGGCATTGAGTTCCATTGCGATCAGAATAGCATTGACCATTTTGTTTTTGGCGTAGCCTGGATGGATATTGCAACCCTGTATGAATATCTTTGCCGCTGCGGCGTTGAAGTTCTCATACTCAAGTTCACCGATCTGGCTTCCATCCAATGTATATGCATATTTGGCCCCGAATTTTTCTACATCAAAGTGGTCTACACCACGGCCTATCTCCTCGTCGGGAGTAAAACCTATCTTGATGGGTCCGTGAGGTATCTCAGGGTGAGACATTATAAATTCTGCAGCACACATTATTTCAGCAACACCCGCCTTATCATCGGCTCCCAACAACGTTGTGCCGTCAGTGGTAATAAGTGTCTGCCCTTTGTATTGTAGCATTTCGGGGAAATCTTTAACTCGGAGATAGAGATCCATCTCTTTGTTTAGCAGAATATCACCTCCATCATAATTTTCTATGATTTGTGGCTTAATATCATGTCCGGGTGCATCCGGTGCAGTGTCCACATGCGCGATAAAGCCAATCGCCGGAACCTCTCTCTCTATATTGGAAGGGATGGAGGCCATCACATAGCCATCTTTGTCGAGAGATGCATCGGTTATCCCCATATCGTGGAGCTCCTGCACCAACTGCATTGAGAGTGCGAGCTGTTTTGCTGTTGATGGTTGACTATCCGACGTGGGATCTGACTGGGTGTCGAATGAGATATATCTTAGAAATTTTTCCTTTACACTTTCCATATTATTGCTGTTTTTCAACTTTCATAGATGCCATTATCATATATATAATAAGTGCTATAAGCGGTATGATAGCTATAGCTTCGCCATAGGTTGCATTCCATTCGGTGAGGAACCAGTCTACCTTAGCAAACTTAAGGATTGCACTCACCACTCCCATAAGTGCACCACCGGCTATAAATCCGGAAGCGATAAGAGTACCTCTTTCCTTACGTGCAGCATTTACAGCATTGTCTTTGCTACGGGTGCTTACAAACCAGGCGATAGCTCCACCGAGGAGCAGCGGAAGGTTGAGATCGATGGGAATGAACATACCCAGGCAGAATGCAAGTGCCGGTACTTTCAAGAAGGTAAGTATGATAGCTATGACTGCCCCTAAACCATATAGGAACCATGGGGCACTACCTCCCTCCATCATCGGCTTGATCACAGCCGCCATTGCATTAGCTTGAGGAGCCACAAGTGCACCTTCACCTACAAATCCGTAGGTTTTGTTGAGAACTATCACCACTCCTGCTACTGTTACAGCTGCGATCAGCACGCCAAGGAATTTCCATTTCTCCTGCTTCGCAGGTGTAGTGCCGATCCAGTATCCGATCTTGAGGTCGGTGATAAAGCCGCCGGCGGTGGAAAGCGCCGTGCAGACCACTCCTCCGATCAGTAGCGAGGCTACCATACCTGCATTGCCCTTGAGTCCAGTGGCTACAAGTACCAGTGCTGTTATGATCAGTGTCATGATGGTCATCCCGCTCACTGGGTTTGTTCCTACTATAGCGATAGCGTTGGCAGCCACAGTGGTGAAGAGGAAGGCGATGACTGCTACCACCAGCATTCCCACGAGTGCCTGCCAGATAGTATGAACTACTCCGCCGAAGGCAAAGAATGCGAAGACTCCGAGCAGTGCTACAGCTATTCCCATAACTATGCTTCTCATAGAGATATCCTGATCGGTACGCTTCACTTGTACTTTCTCTCCGCTACCCTTCTTGCTAAACTCTCCTACAGCGAGCTTAACCGCAGAGCCGATAACCTTTGAGGACTTGATGATACCTATGATACCAGCTGTGGCGATACCTCCAATACCAATCAGGCGGGAGTAGGTCCTAAAGATCTCATCAGCAGACATCTGTCCAAGGGCTGCAGAGAAAGTCATTCCGAAAATATCCACTCCTGAGAAGCTGGCGGCAAGTATGGGGTTGATGATCAGCCATACAAGCAGTGAGCCGCAGCAGATGATAAAGGCATATTTGAGTCCTACTATATAACCCAGACCGAGTACCGCAGCGCCGGTGTTGAGTTTGAGCACTATTTTGGTTTTGTCCGCGATTGCCGCGCCCCAGCGAGTAACTGTTGTTGTGACGGTCTCCGCCCAGGCTCCAAAGGTAGCCACTATGAAGTCGTAAAGTCCACCAATTAGCCCTGCAATAAGTAAAACCTTAAGGCTCTTACCTCCACTCTCGCCGCTAACCAGTACCTGGGTGGTAGCAGTAGCTTCTGGGAAGGGATAATGTCCGTGTTGTTCTTTTACGAAGTATTTCCTGAAAGGAATAAGGAAAAGGATACCCAGCACGCCTCCGAGTAGGGAGCTGAGGAACATTTGGGTGAAATTGACATCCAGGCCGAGTATATAGATGGCGGGGAGGGTGAATATCGAACCTGCCACAATCACTCCGGAACAGGATCCGATAGATTGGATAATCACATTCTGGCCAAGGGCCTGATTTTTCTTAAGTACGCTTGAAAGGCCGACAGCCAGAATGGCAATCGGGATGGCAGCCTCAAAGACCTGGCCCACCTTTAGGCCAAGATATGCAGCTGCAGCTGAGAAGATGATGGTCATCACCACTCCTATGCTGACGGACCAAACTGTGATCTCGGGATAATTCTTGTCGGGTGACAACAATGGCTTGTATTCTTCCCCTTTTTTGAGTTTCCGATAGGCGTTTTCTGGCAGCCCTTGTGGCTTGTTTTCCTTGTTTTCCATAAAGAGTATAGAGTTATTTTAGTTATTCTTTTAAAAACTCAACAAAACTACTAAATAATTTGGAGATTGAAAAAAAGTGTTTACCTTTGCTGCCCGTTTCGGCGAGAAACGCACGTTCATTGAAATTTTGAGATAGATAACGAGGTAAAAAACTGTAGAATAAGATAGTCTGTAATTTTAAGCAAGGATTTTTTCTTCCTATAATTACGGGACTACAATTTCAAAAAATGCGGTGCACGACACCGCAAGTGATAGAGATTGAGAATATTCTCACTATCTATTGCAATGATTCAAGACGAAGAAACAAAGGGCGAACGGCGGATGCCTTGGCTTCTATAGGC
>JAPXOZ010000032.1:0-8379 GCA_033811195.1 Bacteroidales bacterium
CTTCGCTCCTTTTCTACCCCTCCTTTTAATGGTTCCCTTGGGGAACCAAAGCATCGCAGAAGCGCTGCCTTCAGCTTCGCTGAATTTTATAAAATAAAGTGACCTTCGGTCGCTTTATTTTTTTGTGTGTAGTCGCTTCGCTCCAAATTGTTTAACCAACTCTGTTGCCTTTTCTCTTTGGTGGGACTTCAATCCGCCTTTACTACACTACATACTCAAAACTCAAAACTTCCCAGCAACTCGTAACACGCAACACTTAATACTCCTATCTGTCAATTAACTCTAAATTTATGGCACAAAGTTAAGAGAAAAGTTGAAGATTAAACACCACTCCGTAACCTTAACTTCCACCACTCAATACTCGGAACTCGGAACTCGGAACTCAGAACTAAAAAAACGGCCTCTCGGCCGTTTTTCTTACTTCTTCACAGGCTTTTTCGCCTTTTTAGTACTACTGCGACGTGACTTGGATATGCTCCTGCGCAATGCAAAGATCAGCAGCAATACTACGAATACACTAATGATGACAATAGTGATGATATTGCTGGAATCAGTGCCCTTAACACGGCTCCACATCGAAATCAGTTTTGGAGTCTCATCACCCCAGTCATGCAACATTGCACAACGGTCAATAACGCTCTGATCAGGATAGAGCACAGGATTGACATGTACCGAATCAGCTTCCGGGCCGAAGAAATAGCTCAAATCTATGGCCTCGTACTCCTCATCTTGAATCGCCTCAAGTATCACATCACCGCCATTAGCAACAACATAACCAACAACATCCATATTCCTCAGAGCATTTTCAGGGATGCAGAGGAAGTTGATGAAGTATTTTGCGGCCTTGGGATTCTTCGCATATTTTGGAATTACCCAACCGTCAAACCAAACACTGCTGCCCTCGTCCGGAACATAATAATCGAGTTCAACACCCATCGGTTCTGCCTCATCCATTGCCCATACGGCATCCCCACTCCAGGTGAGATTGATCCAGCCGCGCTCTTGAGTCATCTGGTCCTTACCGAAATCGGCTTCCCAGCCGGCAACGATATTCTTTACCTCTTTCATATAGGCCTCCACAGCTGCAATCGATTCATCCGAAGAATCATACATCAATTCGTCGAGAGTAACTTTGCCCTCTTTTATTTCATCTCTCTTGAGATAGATCAAAACCGAGCAATAAACATCTCTGGGAGCATCTTTAACGAAGATTTTATTGGCATACTTGGAATTGCGAATGATATCCCAGGTGCCAAGATCCTCTTCAGCGACATATTTTTTATTGTAGAGAATACCAGTAGTACCCCACATATAACCTACGGAGTAATCATTGGCATTTTTGCCGCTGCCGTCAATCTTGTTAAAGCACTCGACAATATAGGGTGAGATGTTGTCATCGATATAGTTGGGAGTATCACCAAAATCCCTGTCTATCGGTAGAAGAAGGTCCTGGCGGAGCATACGTTCAATGATATAGTCCGATGGACATACCACGTCAAAGTCCTCCTCTCCTTTTTCGATCTTGGAGAGCATAGTCTCGTTGATGTCAAAGGTTTGATAGATGATTTTCACCTCTTCGCCGGTCTGTTCATAATACCACTGTTCGAACTCTCCGATAAGGGACTCGTCAATGTAGTCGCCCCAGTTGTAAACTTTCAAATACTTGCTCCTGTCACTTGTGCAGGATACAACAAGCAGCAATGCTGCCAGAAGGGTAAAAAGTCTTTTCATTATGCAAGTTGTTTTTCAGATTTAGCCTTCCTGACATTGAATATCACTAGAAGGATTAGTATAGTTAAGAAAATAATGGTCATAAGAGGACGCAATTCGGGAGTAAGGCCTCCTTTACGCGCATCGGCGTAAATGTAGGTAGAGAGAGTTTCCAGCCCTATTGTGCCTCTGGTAAAGAATGTAACTACAAAGTCGTCAAGCGACATTGTGAATGCAAGTATAAATCCCGAAATCATGCCGGGACGCAGCAGAGGTATAAGCACCTTACGTAGTGCCTGCATGGGAGTAGCACCCAGATCGAGTGCAGCCTCATAGATATTGGGATTCATCTGAGTCAGTCGCGGCATCACGCTTAGCACCACATAAGGAGTGCAGAAGGTAATGTGTGCCAGCACAACAGTTGTATAGCCCTGCGAAATATGCAGAAATACGAAGAGCAAAAAGAGCGCTACACCGGTGATAATGTCCGGATTGATTATCGGAATACTGTTAAGGAAGAGCATGACGCTCTTATTACGGCTACGCAGATTGTAAATACCAATGGCAGCGATAGCACCGAGGATCATCGATACAAATGCCGATATAAGGGCGATGATCAGCGTATTGTAGATGGCCTTAAAAAGTGATGTAGCGCTAGCCGCTTGTGGAGAAAAGAGATTTGTATATAGGTTAGTGGAAAATCCTGTCCAGTTGCCAAGTACTTTCGATTCCGAGAATGAAAAGATCGCTATAAAAATAATTGGTGCATAGAGGATTACCAACAGAAACCAGATATATGCTTTTGCAAAAAACTTTTTCATATCCTATACAAGCCCTCCTTCGACATTTTTACGATCATTGGAAAACAATGTTGTGATACCTATAATGATTAGCATTATCAAAGCAAGGGCAGCGCCATAGTTCCACATCGAAGAGTTTATATTCTCCTGGATAATGGTACCGAAGAGCTTGATCTTATTGTTGGTCAGGAATTCGGAGATAGCAAAGGTGGATACCGTAGGCATGAACACCATCATCACTCCGCTGATCACTCCGGGCAATGAAAGCGGTACGGTGACCTTCCAGAAGACCTTCCATGGGGTTGCTCCAAGATCCTCCGCCGCCTCTGCATAGGAAGGGTCCATTCTGCTTAGGATGTTATAGATCGGATAGATCATAAATGGAAGGTAGTCGTAGGCCATACCAAAAAGCAGAGTACCCTTGCCCAGCGTTACACCAAACACATTGAAGAGCTCAGCGGTAGCCAATGTCCTCATAAGTGCATTTATCCACATCGGTAGTATGAAGAGCACTACTGTTACAGCACTGCGATTATATTTCTTGTTGGCAAGAATCCAAGCTGCAGGATAACCCAGTAGAAGACATATCAGGGTATTCAGAATGGCAATCTCAAGCGAGAGAGCGAAGGTACTCAATGCATCTGAGTCTGAGAAAAACCTCGTGATGTTTTCAAACGAAAAACGTCCCTGGGCATCCTGAAATGCATATATTAGCACCAGAATCAGGGGAAGCACCACGAAAATGATCATAAAGATCAAATATGGCAGACTCCAGCTACTTCGTTTGTTCATTGCAACGGGGTTATCTTGATGTGTTTTGCAGGAAAATTGATACCAACAAGGTCGCCTTTATCCCAAACGTCGTTTGTATCAACCCAGATGTGGTAGCCCTCATCTGTAAGTACCGTTATATGGTAGTGATTTCCCTTATATATCATAAAATAAACAAAACCGGAGAGTACTCCCTCTTCCTGGTGGTCATATAGATCAACCCTGTCAAACTCCACCTCTACCTTGACCTTTTGACCCTTTTCAACTCCGGGCTGTCGGGGACATTCAAACTCGCCCTCAAGAAACCGCACATGGGTTTCATCCACCATCTCTCCCTCAAAAGTATTCCGTGAGCGCTCCTTGCGCATAACCTGGATATCCTCGGGCCTTATGACGAGACCAACGGTTGAACCCACGTCGAATGCGTTATAGTCCTGCACCATCAATTCGTAACCGGTATCGGTCTCTACGAACATCTTGTAGTGGACGCCCTGAAATACGCAGGATTGGACAACACCTGTAAACTGCGCACCCTCAGTGTTTTTCATTATATAGATATCTTCGGGACGCACTACGACATCCACGGGAACATTTTCTCCAAAACCTTCATCTATACAGTCGAAGTCGTGGTAGATAAAACCCACCTTGCGATCGCCGAACATCTTGCCGTTGAGAATATTAGATTCGCCAATAAAATCGGCCACAAAGCAGTTCTCGGGCTCATTGTAGATATCTGTGGGAGTGCCTATCTGCTGGATTTTACCCTCATTCATCACCACGACGGTATCGGAGAGAATAAGTGCCTCCTCCTGATCGTGAGTGACATAGATGAAGGTGATACCGAGCTTTTTGTGCATCTCCTTTAGTTCTATCTGCATGTCCTTGCGCATCTTGAGGTCAAGTGCCGCCAAAGGCTCATCGAGAAGCAGCACTTTTGGCTGGTTGATCAACGCACGTGCGATGGCCACCCTCTGCTGTTGTCCTCCCGAGAGAGAATCCACATCCCTATCCTCATAGTCGGTCATACCCACCATCTTAAGCACCCTGCGTACCCTCTTGTTTATCTCCTCGCGGGGGACCTTCTGAAGTTTGAGGCCGAATGCTATGTTGTCATAAACATCCAAATGGGGAAAGAGCGCATAGCGCTGAAATACGGTATTGAAAGGACGTTTGTAGGGAGGAATATCTGAGATATCTTTCCCTTCGAAGAGGATTTCTCCCTCATCCGGAGCAAGAAAACCGGCAATCAACCTTAAAGTAGTTGTCTTGCCGCAACCAGAAGGACCGAGAAAAGTAACAAACTCTCCTCTACGTACATCTATACTAATATCATCCAGTACTTTCTTATTGCCTAAGGTTTTGCTCAGATGGCGGATCTGGATGATCTTGTCTGAAGCTGCCATTTATTACCAAAGGTTAATAAGAAAGTTATATCTGAGACCTACGGAGAATGTTAAATTTGAATATCCGCGATCATTATCATAATTGAAGTATGTATGGATTCTGAGGGCATCACTATCTTTAAGTGGATAATAATGACAGATAAGGCCGGTATTCCATCGGATGAGTTGTCCCGGGTACATTTTAAATGTCCTGGCATGTAACCCCCTCCAGCCAAGCTCTAACTTGTCAGAAGGAGCCCAGGTAAGTGCTGCATTCAGCCCCAACCCCTCCCTTAGTCTGACATAAACGTCATCAAATCCGAAGTTGTTGGAAATATCCAAAGTCAAGGTCCAGTCACCCAGATGAACTCTCTGACCGAGAACAAATAGAGGATAATACCAAATATTACCTTCAGCCCTGCCTTCCGGTTCGTAAGCTAACACAGAAGCACTCGCTATCACCTCATATACATCTCCATACTTTTTATACTGTGCGGAAGACGTAAAAAGGTTTTTTGAGAAAAATCTTTCTGCGAAAGGTGAAGTAGTAGCCTGGATTGCAAACTCGTGGGCTTCATTTGGGGTAGTATAGGTCACTTTTCCTCCCCACTGATAGACAGGAAGCCCATTCCAAAGGGAAGTTGCAAACTCGGGATGAACATCCCAGTCCCAGTCGTCGTACTCAAAACCTCCGGTAAGGACCATATCTTTACCGAGAGAAATCGTCCAATTACTGAAATTAAGATTTATAAAACATAAATCGATCCAGTTGTTAGTGTTGGAATATCCGAGGGAAGTATAGGGCCAGCCATACTCGAACTCATCGTCGTCCAAGCGGCCTGTACTGATCCAGTGATTGACAAGTGTCCAGCTAAAATACTCCGATGCGGAGCCCTCGAAAAGTGTGTAGATTGAAGAATTGCCGTGGCTGAAACCCCACGCACCGTCTGTTTTACTATAATACGGTGTAAGATCAAGACGCGGAATGAGAGTCAGTCCGGCATAATTTGCCGACGACTCAGAGTCCTGAGAGAAGGCCTGGAAGCATAACATCAAGGCCACGAAGGAAATTAATAGTTTCTTCATTTGAGTCCATAAAAAGAACATTGGTTAATATTGGGGGCGAAAATAGAAAAAAAAACTAATATGATGTAACATTTGTCGGAAAAAAGGGCTATTTTCGCAACTTTACCATATTGTTTTTCAAAGAAATCTATTTTATATAATGAATTATTTCAAACCCATTATCACCGCTGCAATCTTGACCGCCTCTATCGCTTCAATAAACGCACAGGCTATTTCAGACCTTGTTCCTGCTCCTCAGAGTGTTATTGAGCAAGAGGGATTTTTTACGATAGATAAGCATACTGTCATTATCCCCGACAACGATGGAAGTTTTAGTGCATCATATCTCCAGCAGCACATCAGCCCGATCTTTGAGTACGGTATCGCGATAGTAAAGGGTCCTGTTACCACTAAGGGCAATGCCATCGTGCTTCGCAAAGAGAAAGGATTCAAGCCCGAAAGCTACTCTCTTGTTATATGTCACAAGGGAGTGACTATAAGAGCATCCGATGATGCCGGACTTTTCTATGGAGTGCAGACTCTGCTCCAGATGTTCCCACAGGAGGTCTATAGCGGAGAAAAGCTCCGTTTGCGCGAATATGCACTGCAAAATATCATCATTGAGGATTCACCGAGATTTCCTCACAGAGGATTTATGCTGGACGTCTCCCGCACCTTCTTCGATAAAGAGTATGTCAAACAATATCTCGACTGGATGTCCGTTCATAAGCTCAATGTTTTCCAATGGCATATAACGGATGACAACGGATGGAGAATTGAAATAAAAAAATACCCGCAATTGACTGAAAAGGGTGCTTGGAGAGGTCGCAATGAGGTTATCCCTCCTACTTATCTCTCTGGCAACGAGCGTTATGGCGGTTATTATTCTCAAAAAGACATCAAAGAAATCGTAGCCTACGCAGCACAGCGCAATATCACCATCATACCGGAAATCGACCTGCCCGGACACGCACTCTCCTCTACCGCAGTACTGGATGGTGTAACCTGTGGTACGACGACCGATAAGGCGAGTGCCTGCGGAGAGTTTGACAATGTTTGGTGTGTGAGCAAAGAATCCAATTATAAAATCCTCGATAATATCTTTAAGGAAATAGCAGCTCTCTTCCCCGGTCTCTATATAAGCATCGCAGCAGATGAGGTGGTGTGGGACTACTGGGCGCAATGCCCCAGCTGCCGTGCACTTATGGAGAAAGAGGGCTACAAAGAAGTTTCCGAGCTTCTCGGCCATTTTGTCCGCAGGATGGAAAAAATCATAAACAAGCATGGCAAGCGTCTTGCCGGATTTGATGACATCCAGGATGCCGGTGGAGTCGGTACAGAATCACTCGTAGTAGCCTGGAGAGGCTACAAGAAGGCGCAGGAATCCATCAGCAAGGGTTATCCGACCGTGATGCAGCTTAGCGAGTATTGCTACCTTGATATGCAACATTCACCGACCGAAAGAGGTCATAATTGGGCAGCTGTTATCCCGCTCGACCGTGTATACAATTATGATCCCACTTCAGGTCTGGGAGAGCTGACTCCCGAGCAGGAAAAGCTCGTACTCGGCCCCCAGGGAGGTCTCTGGACCGAGTTGATGCAGTACCCTCCCCGATTTGCAGAATATCAGGTATTCCCCCGTCTTGCAGCGCTTGCGGAGGTAGGTTGGAGCAGCAGAGAGAATAGAGATTATGAGGATTTCCACCGCCGTCTGGTAAGCAGTCACTATCGCCGTCTGGAAAAAATGGGTATAGCCTTCCGCGTAGAGCCTCCCGTTGTAAAATATTCCGACCAAGAGATAGATGTACTCCTTCCCTATCCTGCAGCAGTTGTGCGTTATACAACCGACGGTAGCGACCCCGATCGCACTTCTAAAGTATTAAGCGGCACCATCGTCACTGACTCACCCGAAAAGTTCCGTTTCGCAACCTTCTGGGGTGACAATTTACAGAGTATTTCAGTAGCTCCCGAAGGTGTGGTAATACACCATTGGCTCACTCCGGCAGTAAGGATAAAGACTGATATCAAGATGAGGTCCAACACTCCTCTGACCAATATTACCGGCTACAATTTCCGTCAGATAGCGCGAAGTGATAAGCGTTTGGAGGCTGGCCAGAGTCTCACCTATATTTTTGACGAGCCGGTAGAGTGCAGCAAAATCGGAGTTCCTACCGGATATGCCCATATTCCCTTTTATGGCGTAAGCGACGGCTATGTAGAGTATTCTTACGACGGAGAAACCTTTATAAAGGGGCCGGAATTCAAGAGATATTATGCGGAAATCAGCGGATTTGAGGCGCCGGTAAAGGCGGTTCGCATTGTTATTACAATGCCCAACGACGGTTCCACCTGCTGTTTCCAAAACCTAAGAATAGAATAGTGGTGCGGGGAGCGGGGTATAGTTCTGAGTTTTGAGTATTGAGTTCTGAGTTTTGAGTATTGGGTATTGAGTTATGAATGTTGAGTTGTTTAGAGGTGTGTAGTGGGTAGTATGTTTAGAGTGTGTAGTTTATAGTGTGTAGTGAGTAGTATGTTTACAGTGTGTAGTTTATAGTGTGTAGTGAGTAGTATGTTTAGAGTGTGTAGTTTATAGTGTGTAGTGGGTAGTATGTTTAGAGTGTGTAGTTTATAGCTGTCTCTTATACACATCT
>JAPXOZ010000033.1:0-6173 GCA_033811195.1 Bacteroidales bacterium
GACATTTGTAACAGTAGCAAAAAGTCCTTTCATAACAAGCTCGTCAGCCTCTCTGCTTGGAGTTTTGCCTTCTGCAGCCCGGGCAAGTCCAATCAGCGCGCAGGTCAATTCATCATGTTTTTGCGCTACATCCGGTGTTTTGCCACAGACGCCTGATCTTACACAACCCTTTCCTCCAGCCGTTTGTTCACATTGAAAACAGAACATTGACATAATATTACCTCCCATTATTGGATTATCTTGCAAACATCTTGGGGCTTGGAGCCTTGATTACAAAGAATTCCAATACTTCTTCATGATTATTGTGCACATTCATCTTAGTTCCATGGGGAATTGCTATGATGCTTCCTGCGGGATAGGTATGTTGATCCTGCTCGCCCAGCTGCAATGAAATATTGCCTCCTACTACAATCATATACACATTTGAGTTAGTATAGTGCTCAGGAAGAGCATCTCCCTTTGTCAGTACCATGTGGTTTATATCCACGTTGTCATCGGATATGATTCTCTCGATGAGTTTTGAATCTGAAGGTGCGAACTCATACTTTGTTTCTACCATGTAGATACCACCTTTCGTTCTTGTGACCGCGCATGTTTGACTATATGATAATGAGCTAAAGGCAACATTTCAGTAGCCATGGCTACAAATAGGGGCGATCTATGTGTTAGATTCGGAATTGAGCGTTCTATCCGAAACCCTTCTGTTTGAAGGTATACAAAGAAGTGATTTGGTTGCCATGATGGATTGTTTACAACCAAGGATATGCCAATATAAAAAGGATGAATGCATCGCTATGGCAGGAGATGTTTCTGAATCAGTAGGGATATTACTGAAGGGCAGGGCCGCAGTCACAAAAGAGACTATTTCAGGTGATCGAGTGATCATTGCAGTTCTGCAGCAAGGGGATATGTTTGGAGAGATGATAGTATTTACAGAACATCCCGTTTGGCCTTCAACAGTTACGGCTAAGGAACACTGCACCGTGTTCTTTCTTTCAGGCAAAAAGATAACGGGCCAATGTGACAAGGTGTGCCCCTGGCATAGAGCCCTTATACTCAATATGCTCAGAATTGTATCGGAACGGGCTTTGGCGCTTAACAAAAAGATCGAATACCTGACCATCAGAAGTATGAGAGGTAGGATAAGCGCTTTTCTAATGGAACAGCATAAGAAAACGGGCAGAACACTATTTGTATTACCAATGAATCGAAATGACATGGCCGATTTTCTAAACGTATCGCGACCGTCTATGTGCCGGGAAATGAGCCGAATGAAAGATGAGGGGATTATTGACTATCACCGCTCGACAATTGATATAAGGGATATCGAAGCTCTAATGCAGTATGTAGAATAAGAGTAAGAGGCTGAGCGGCGACATACACCTTCCAGTGCGAGTGTATTTCATCTGCGAAAACAACAACACCCCGTCAAATCAAGGATTCGCGTTAGACCAATCTACATCTTTTTATGTCTAATGACTCCAATTTCAATACGATTTAGCAATATTCGATTAACGCCAAGAGGTCTGATTATCGCTGAATTGTGCAGCTAGCTACAAAGGCTTTTGAATACACATTCTAGTTTATGGATAGGACATGACTAAAACAATTCATCCAGTAGAATGAAATATTTAACTTTGCTCCAATCTGGTATTATATTTAACTCCTCAAAAAGTATTGAGGCATCAAACCCTTCATATACCCTTCCTCCATACTTTCCATCATAGTTATGCTGCAAGCTTCTATAACAAAGAGCAATATCTTGGTATCTATCGGCAACACCGCTTCGCCCCAAATCTACGAAACCACTAATTCTATCATCTTTAATAATAATATTGGGCAGGCAATAGTCTCCATGAGAAAACACAAGCTCCTCATCTGGTTTGTTTTCCTTTAGCCATTGTAATAGTCTTTCTGGACTTTCAAACCCTTCAGCCCCATAAGTTGTAGGCTCTGCATCTTCCATGTCACAAAGGTTATTTCGAACACGAATCTCAGCCTGTCTTAATTTGTTATCAACTGAGTTATTCAATGGGCATTTAGATATATCAACACTCCAGAGCATTTTTAAACCCTCTGCTAACAATTTTACTAAGTGCATTGGATTTTCAAGCAGTTCTGGTGAACATGACATCTTGCCTTTAATTCTGCTCATCAGTAGATAGCTTATCCCATTATGCTTTTCATAGCATAAGACTCTTGGAACAGGAAGTTTATCACATAGCCATGACATCATTATTTGCTCATTATCAGATTCCTTCTGTTGCTTTTCGATCTTCAATACCATATCTTCAAAATAAATAACTTTTGCGTTTGACATTCCGGTTGTATCTATTGAATAAGGTATATCCCCAATTACCTCTTTTATCTTATTTGGTATGTTCAAGGCTATCCTCCTTAAAACTATATTATACATATAAAAGTAACAAAGCGAATTAAACTATTCTGTTACTTATCTAAACGTAGACTCTGCGTGCTTACTTTCATGTTCAATAATTTCTTTAACGTCCACTCTACGCTAGTTTCACTCAAGATTACTATACATTTCATCCATGTATTTACTCTAAATCCTGTTCTAGGGATTCACAACAAGCATTATATCTTGTAACATTCAACTCATGCCAAAAATAATTACCAATAAATATAAAAATAAAAGTTAAAACTCGTCCAATAACGAAACTAAAGTAACTATTATCTAATTGAAATAGAAACCCTTCATTACCAAACCACATAAATTTAAGTGCGGAACACACCGATGCGCAGTTTTTGAACAATCTTTTGACCTCCGAGCAGCAGGAGCGCGGACGAAATGGCGAGGAAATGCGGACAAAGCTGGCCCGTCTCCCGCACCGAAAGAGTCTGGAGGAATTCGACTTCAGCTTTCAGTCTTCCATTGACAAGCGACAGATCGACGAACTGGCTACTTTGGCTTTCGCTGCCCGCGCCGAGAATATTATCCTGCTGGGACCGCCCGGCGTCGGCAAAACCCATTTGGCGGTCGGTATCTCCATTGTTAGCGGACATGTTAAAATCCCCCAAGGGGTATGCGGACAAAATCTTGGACTCTAAAAGGACCGGAGGATGTTCGCATGTATTCGATAGAAAAGCGCATGAAGGCAATCGAGTTGTATATAAAGTATGACAGGTGTGCAGCAGATGTCATTCGTAAGTTAGGTTATCCAGATCGTAAAACGCTGCGGAATTGGTATAAGGCGTATCTAGAAGAGCAAGAAACTGGAGTAACAGGTAACCTGGGTTGTCGACGTAAGAAATACTCGCAAGAACAAATGGTAACTGCTGTAGAATACTATCTTGAACATGGACACAATCTCTCAAGGGCCATTAGAGCGTTAGGATACCCTTCGTCCCGAGGGACACTTAGATCCTGGTGTGACGAGTTAGCACCAGGGAGTCGTAAAACATACGTAGGAGGTGTAAAGTACGATTACGAGCAGAAACAAGAAGCAGTAATTGCGCTATGCACTAGGAACAGCAGCGCAGATGAAGTTGCTGAAGAATATGCTGTGACTCGCCAAGCATTGTACAGTTGGAAGAACATTCTGCTCGGCAAGGGGGATGAGATATCCATGTCTAAAGAAGAGAATGTTCCACTTCCCGAGGAGAAAGAAGAGCTTTTAGCGGAAATTGAAAGACTAAAGTGTGAGATTAGGAAGTTAAAGCTTGAAAAAGATGTTTTGATAGGAACCATGGAAATCTTAAAAAAAGACCCGGGCGTCGACCCGAAGAATCTCACGAACAAAGAAAAGACACTTCTGGTCGACGCCCTGAGAAGTGAGTATCGGTTAAAGGAGCTTCTAAGCTGTCCGGGACTAGCACGCAGCACATATTTCTACTGACATAAACTCAGGTCGATTCCAGATAAGTATGAAGAATTAACGGGTCGTATCAAAGAATTATTTGAAAAGAGCGGCAAAACATACGGGTACCGCAGAATCCATGCCTTACTTAGATGAGAGAACAATTGTGTTTCCGAAAAGGTTGTTCGGCGCATAATGTCAAAATGCGACTTATCAGTCATTGGGAAGAAAAAGCGTAAATACAGTTCATATAAAGGAGAAGCAATGCCTGCGGCAGATAACATTATGGACCGCAATTTCCATGCAGATGTACCTAATGTAAAGCAGGTGACAGATATAACGGAGTTTTCAATCCCTGCTGGTAAAGTATATCTTTCTCCAATCATCGATTGTTTCTAAGGCTTAGTTGTAAGTTGGTCAATGGGCACAAGCCCTGATGCCGATTTGGTAAACAGTATGCTTGACCAGGCAACAAAGACCCTAAAAGATGAAGAGCACCCTATTCTACATTCAGATCGAGGTACTCAATATCGATGGCCCGGATGGATATCACGTATATCAGAAGCCGGAGTCATTCCTTCCATGTCTAGAAAAGGGTGTCCACCCGACAACGCGGCTTGCGAGGGATTCTTTGGCAGGGTGAAGAATGAAGTGTTCTACGGCAGGACTTGGACAGATATCAGCACAGATAACTTTATCGATAACCTTAACAAATATCTTACCTGGTACAATGAAACAAGAATCAAGTTATCGTTAGGCGCAAAAAGCCCGTTGCAATACAGGAGGGATCTTGGATTGGCAATTTAAGGAGTCCAAGAAAACGTCCGCATGCCCAAGTGGGAACTTTAGAATGTCTATTGACAATGAAGAGGTAATACCAGAAAGCACAAAAAATAATCGCTCCAGTACTATTTTTTAGTTAGCATTTTTAGTGATATAATGCGCGCAATATATCAAAATATGGGGAGGGGTACAAATGATGGGGGCAAGAAAACTTACAGTAGTCTACTCGCCGCTTTGTGAGGCAAACGGTGCATTCCTTGGCCAACTGAAGGCATGGCTTGCGGGGACGGACGTGGAGATAGAGGCTTATCCTTTCGACAAGACGCCTCCAAAGTATAACACTCCGACTCCAAAAGCAGAGAATTGCTTTATCGATGTTTTTTACGAAGAAACACTCATCTCTTCGGTGCCCCTGATGAAAGAGAGCATCCTCAAAGCTCTTGGACTTCCCCTTGATAATACGGTGGAAGAATCTCCCTTCCCCCAAAGCGAAAGGACATTGGACGAAACGATACTACGGCAGGCATTGTTGGAAGGACGGCTTCGCTTCTTTCCGATCACTAAGGAGACGCTCGCGCAGGAAATGCAGATGTGTTTGCGGCACTACCCCGCTGGCAATCCCCCCTTAATCTATCACCAGGACTGTATCGCACTTAAAGCCCCTGTTTTTAATGAGGTTTGGGAATATGAGAGCTGTGCAGGTATCTATGCCGAACTTGACGGTGATGTTCTTGGCCTTTTGGAGGTGATGCCGAGGAATTTGGTCAAAAAATATGGTTTTTTGACCGGAACCCGAGGCACCGAAAGCGAAACTCTATGTATCACCTGCTATGAAGTTGCCTACGGAGTAAGCCGTGTCTTTATGCTTGATGAGTTGATGCGGCATCTGCTTCAAATGGGGAATGCATTTTCGGCAAAGAAGATTGAGGGTGTTGGCATTCTGGGCTGCCGGGACGGATTCAATCCCTATTGGGTGTATGAAAAATACGGATTCCGGTCAGTTGAGCAGTTGAGTAAAAATTCCTTCGTGATGCAACGGTCCCTGTAAGTACAATATAAACAATATTCAAGCCGATAGGCACCAACCGTAAAAAGTTGGTTCCTTTTTTGGTGTGTACACTTTTTGAGAACTCTCCGTCAAAGAGGATTGACCAAACCAGCGTATCAATGCCTCGGTCAATGTTTGTCTAATGACTCATATTTTAATACAATTTAACAATATTCGATTAACGCTAAAAGGTATATTATCGCTAGATTGTGCACCTACTATAAAGGCTTTTTTAATATATTCTAATCATATAATTAATTCAATATAAAGAATTCATTTTCCCTTACTAACTACTCCTGTTGAAGATAATGTAAATATCATAAATTAGTATGAATATTATAGTGTAATCGCCGGAGTATAATTGACGCAAAACGCCGGTGAAATTGACCCACTCAAGAATAACGGCTACCATGGCATAAAGAAACGCCATGGAGGTAGGCCGGATGTTAAGGAGTGGAACGATACTCATGATACGGGAAAAAGCACAGGGCGGGAAAAGCGCCTACGCCATCGGTAAGGAACTC
>JAPXOZ010000034.1:0-4776 GCA_033811195.1 Bacteroidales bacterium
CGGGCTCCATGGGAGTTGTTAAGGAATAGAACAGCTGTGTTATACTGCTTCGTTGCTGCTGGTGTTATTACAGTGTATTTCATATTATTTAGATTTTGGTTATGTGTATTCAGTTTTTATAGCTAAACCTTAATAAGACAAGGGTTCGCCTCTCCAACATCTAGTAAAGATTTTATATGAACATATCGGCCTCCAGATTGTTCAGACAATGCCTTGATCTGATGATGTATAGATAGTGTGTAATCTCCATGTGTCACAATGCCCAACAAATAGTGCTTATTATTTGCGAATACCTCGATCACATCCACCATACAGGCCGCATCATTATCACATTCCGATTGTGTATATACGTTACGAATTTTGTAACGATGGAAATTTACATATTGTTGTATACGAAGATGAAGGGGAAATGCTTTAAAAGTATGTTTAAAGTCGTCGTCAGAAATTAAGGCTAACTTTTTAAATGGCATTACATTTTCCGCAAGTACATAGGGGTTAACTTCAATCATGGCTAGTAATCTTTTATTTCTGAGAATTGTTTATTGGTTCTGAATAGTATCGTTCCCGTCGCACCGTCTCTTTGCTTTGCAATATCCAAGAACCCCAAGCCCGCTGTAGAGACTCCTATTTGTTCTCCGATATCAATGGTCTTGATGCCGTACACCTCAGGACGCATTAAGAGAAGCACCAGGTCCGCATCTTGCTCTATGGCTCCGGACTCTCTCAGGTTAGCCAAAGAAGGGCGTTTCCCTAGGTTGTTTTCTGCGTCACGATTCAACTGGCATAAAAGGATAACCGGGACCTCAAGTTCTTTGGAAAGAAGCTTTAGTTCCCTTGTTATACTCGCCACTTGCTGCTCTCTATTTGCCTTCCTGTCTCCTGCCTCTATTAGTTGCAAATAGTCTATTATGACCATATCTATCTTTCCCCGCCTGCTTTGAAGCAAACACTTAGTACGAATGTTGCGTACCGTTTGCAAAGGGGTGTCGTCAATTAGTATCCCGGTCCACGTTGGGCTAGCTCCAGCTTCGGTCACTTGTTGCCATTGGTCCGGAGACAGCCTCCCATTGCGGTATGCCTCGGAGTCCACACATGACGTATTGACCAATGCACGATCAACCAGTGACGCTGCTGACATTTCTAGCGAAAAAAATAAGGAGGAATGGCTGTGTAATGCTGCTACCATGGCAAAGTGAATAGCTAGTTGTGTTTTACCCTGTCCCGGTCTTGCTGCAAGCACAATGAGCTGGTTCCCTCTCCATCCGTTTGTAACCTTATCCAGCTTAGCCAAGCCGGTATGGATGCCAGTTATACCGCCTTTTTGGGCAACAAACATACGTGCATCTAACTGTTCCAACACCTCGGGAATAATGCTCGCCACACTACGGGTAGTTCCGGGAGCTACTAGTAAATTATTTACTGCGTCTGCCCCTTTGTTTACGATGCTTACTATTTCGTCCACCCCTAAGCCATCAATGACTGCTCTTTGCACCTCACGAGCATGCTCTAAAGCCTTCTTTTGCACATAGCGCTCTTTTAGCAGGAGCGCATATCCACGCAACAATCCTGGGGTGTAATTAGCTGCCATAGAAGCCAGCCATACGGTTCCTCCCTTTGCCTCAATAGCCTTATTTCCTACAACCCTTTCCGAAAGTGTCACCAGGTCAATGCTCTTATTTTCGTCAAACATCTTCTGCATAGCTGCGTAAACTGAACTGGTAGCCACGCTCTCAAACATATCTGGGGTGAGAACATCTACCACATCAACCATCTGCGTCCCCTCAGATATTAACGTCCCTAAAATGTGAATCTCTGTATTACTGCCTCTCATGATAATTATTTTTAATATTATAAAACATCAAGTTTAAGTACTTGTGCCGGTGTCTTTGAACATCTGTCATTGCCCGTGGGAATAATTTCATCCTCCCATGTTCGGTTGCGCAGGTAGGTTTCGGGATTCTTACGATATTGCTTATCCGGGGTTGAGTCTTTGTATGCTTGGAGTGTGTCGAAAATACATTTGCGATCTCGCAAAGAAATCTTTTTATACACCTTTTCTGCTCTCTGCTTGTCCTTTTTCTTGTCGTAGAACTCCCAGAACTCCGAGAATGAATAAGGTTGTACACTACCGACTTTATCCTCTTTAGATTTATGATCATCCGGAGAAATAGAAATATCACTCTCCTTTGGAGTCTGTGTTGCGCACAATTCGGTGCGCATATTATTCTCTTTTACTTTAGTTTCCTTTACTTTACTTTGTGCACTAACTACCGGAGGGAACGGAGTAAACTCCGTAATATACTGCGTTAACTCCGTAGGTAACAGGCATAAATCACTTCTCACGCTTATACTTTTACGTTTTGACGCTAAGCATGCTATGATATATCGCTTCTGTATGCCAGCGCTTGTGAGTACATTGTGACTCTTGTACAGGGACTCGTTGAATATATTCCGATAGAAACAGCTATTAATTACTGAATTTATTAGCGTTAATTCCGCATTTATTCTATGTGCAAAGAGTCGCGCCACATCCTCGCTCCAGTCAAGATAATAGCCATTCTTATATATCTTTTGCCAAAGTTTTATGACAATGCTAAAACCGGCAAGCCCATGTTCCGTTTCAATTAACTCAATGCAATCGTCCATAACGACGTCCAAGGGGAAGTAGTCTAATCCGGTTTTTGTAGGTCTACCCATAATTAAAATTTTTTATTGTTTTCACGAAGGTATAGCCAGGTACACAAAAAAATACTCTCGCGGGAGTATCGCAAGAGTAGTGTCATTATTTTGTAAGGTATGTTTTATCAGAAACTTAAGCGCAGGAAATATTTTGCAAAATTTTCACCTTTTACCTTAAAGAACGGTGCTACATTTATCAGGATGTTTATATATACACGGTCCCTAAGACGATGAATTACTTTTTGCTTATACTATTCTTCCTCGGGATCAATGAACAATTTGGCATTAATGGCAGCTCTTTTCTTGGGAGAGATCTTGCCCTGGTATCCGCGAAGGACATTATTGCCGTTTGTATGTCCAACCATGGAATCTATGAATACATCTGAAATAGCGTGCCAGGTTAGGGTAGTTATGTATGAATTGCGCGCATAAGCCGGTGTGGCAGGTCGTATCCCCAGCTCTTCACATGCGGCTTTCATTCCTTCCCCAATCTTCATGTTGAACCCGTGTACACGTTCGGTTATTTGCGATTCAGAGAAGGCGTTGGCAAGTATTTGTGGGAAGACCCGTTGTCCTTCTTCAGGCAGGGTTGCGTATTTATCTAAAAGATCCTGAAGTACGGGGATAACAGGAATAAAAACCCTTGTCGGGGCTTTGGAACTGGTCTTGGACCGGATAAAAGTCAATTCTTTGTCGTAGGTGTAATGGTCTGTCCATGTGAGCGTGGCCAGGTCACGAAGGTTACAGCCGTTGCATAAGTACAGGATGATCCACCAGTCCGCTGCCCATTTATTCGTTCCTTGGTAATCCCTGATCTTTACTATGTCTGGTACGGTTAAGAAATCGTCTTGCCTGCGCTCCCCAGCATCGATTGTGAATTTCAATTTGGGCATCTTGCCTTTCTCGGCCAAATGAATCATCAAGGCACGGAAGGATCGAAGATACATGCCCTGGCTGGCTATGGTAAGGCCATCTGCTGTCATTTTATTGCGCCAGTTCTCAACCATATGTATGGTTATCTCCTTCGGTTTGAGCCGCATTTTGGCGCCCTTGACGGCCATTCTGCGCTGCAATATACCATCTACCTTTATCCGGGCTAAGTGACAACCAAGGGACTTATAGAATGAATTACAGGATTGTAAGTATTGGTCCCTGGTCTTTTGAGCTTTCTTTCCCATGGCGAAATCCTGCCATTCCTCGAGGAATGTTTTTACTTTAGTAGCAGAAGCGCGGCCCATTTCTTCGCGGACCCTGTTCATAGAAAAAGTATCCGTACTGTTTAACTTTTTTATTATGCCGCATACCTTATCAAAGGATTCCTTGATTTCGTTCTTTATAACAGAAAATTCTCCTTTGGTTCCACGTGCTTTCAATAAGCCTTCGTATCCTTCCCATGTGACCCTTTTCCCTGTTTGGATATATGTTTTTTCTCGGTTGTGGGCAACACGAATACTAAGACGGTATGTTTCATCAGAGGTGGGTTTGCGTGTGTCCAATGTTGCAGTCACGACTACACCTCCAATATTGTCTTTAAAAAGGTACCCAATTTCCATATAAATTTTCTCCTGTATTGTCCGAGTGAACTCCGAGTGAACTCCTAAATATAAAACACTACAAAACTAGGGAAAACATTTATTATATGCAAATAGCTGAAAAACAGGGATTCGGGTAATATTTTTTAGTACAAGGGACAATGAAGAAAAACGAAAAAATATGACTGTTAATCAGGGGGTCCAAGGTTCAAGTCCTTGATGAGGAGCCACTGAAAATAAAGCACTTACAGCGTAATGTTGTAAGTGCTTTTTTCGTAGAAAGATCGGTTAAATAGATATGCACGGTTGCTTAAAGGATCCCCGTGTGTTCGAGCATGATTTTCACACCTATCAGGACCAGGATGATACCTCCGGCCAGTTCTGCTTTTGAACTGAAGCGGGAGCCAAACACATGTCCCAGTTTCACCCCGGCAAAAGAAAAGAGAAAAGTGACCGAGCCAATCAGGATTACGGCTGTGACTATGTTGGTTTGAAGAAATCCCAGGGAGAAGCCTACGGCCAGGGCATCTATGCTGGTGGCTATGGCCAGCGGGAACATGGAACG
>JAPXOZ010000035.1:0-3874 GCA_033811195.1 Bacteroidales bacterium
GGTAGAAGAGTTTAATCAGGCACTTGAAAATGCAATACCTCCTTTCGAGAAAGCGTTTTCACTTTCGGACAATGTGGAAATTCAGAGGAATGCAGCTGAATTCCTTAAGTTCATCTACTTCCGTTTCCGTGACAAATCACCCGAGTATATGGCTGCTTACGAGAAATACAACGCATTTCTTGCTGAATAAAGTCTTATGAAATACATATAAATCGGGACGGCTATGTGTCGTCCCGATTTTTTGTATATTTGTATTTTGCACCAATTATAATTTAAGAATGATGAAAAGAGTATTATTACTTGTTCTCGCTTTGATCTTTGTCGGCCCTGCATTTGCGGACAACGGGATGTGGCTCCCTTCCGAGATTGCAAAAAGAATCGGAGATATGCAGGCCAAGGGTCTCAGACTTACTGCTGAAGATATTTACAGTATCAATCAGGCTTCCCTTAAGGATGCTTCGGTCCATTTCAACGGAGGATGCTCGGCTGAATTGATCTCAGACAACGGACTTCTGATAACCAACCACCATTGCGGTTACGATTGGATACAGGAACACAGTTCCGTAGAGCATGATTACCTGAAGGATGGATTCTGGGCTATGACCATAGAAGAGGAACTGCCCAACAAGAACATCTTCGTAAGATTTCTTGTCAGAATGGACGATGTCACCGAAACAGTACTCAAAGGCTATGATCCTTCTATGACCGAGAGCCGGCGCGATTCTCTAATAGAGGCTAATAGTGCCCCTCTGATTGAGGCTGCTTCCAGGGAGGGTGCCGGATATAGCGCATCCGTAAGACCTCTGTACTATGGCAACCAATATTTCATATGGGTCTATCAGACCTTTACCGATGTTCGTCTTGTGGGCGCACCGCCCTCATCAATAGGTAAGTTTGGCGGTGATACGGATAATTGGATGTGGCCTCGCCATACCGGGGATTTCTCTCTTTTCAGGATTTATGCCGATAAGGACAACAATCCGGCGGCATACTCCGAGGAGAATGTGCCCTACAAGCCCAAAAAATATTTCAAACTCTCCATCAAAGAGCGCAAAGAGGGTGATTTTACCTTTGTCTACGGCTATCCCGGCAGGACACAGGAATATATCCATTCTGAAGCAGTGCGATACATTTCCGATATCTCAAACCCTCACAAACGCAATCTCCGCACACAACGTCTCAACGTACAGGATAAATATATGTCGCAGAGCCAGAAAGTGAGAATACAGTATTCCTCCAAGAATTCCGGCGTTTCCAATGCCTGGAAAAAATGGCTAGGTGAGATGAACGGCATCATAAAACTCAAAACTTATGAGAAAAAGAAGAGTTATGAGCAAGCCTTCCAGCAGTGGGCGGCTGATAAGCCGGAGTATAGAGATCTGATTCCACAACTCGATAAACTCTATGAGGAACTGGAGGACTATTCATTTGCTACCGATTATTATAATGAGAGCATTCGTGCAAATGAGATTATCCGCTTCGCGGAAAATATCGGTACAGCTTTCAGCCGCAACCGTGGCAAGGATTATCTCGACCAGATGATAGAAGCCTATTTCAAGGATTATTTCATTCCCATAGACAAGGAGAGTTTCCACCTTCTTCTGGCAGAGTATGACAAGAATGTGCCGCAGCATCTGCGTCCTACTTATTTTGCGGCGCAAATGAACATTTTCGGCACTACCGATGCCTGGGTGGAACATATTTTTGCCACTTCCGCCCTTACCACCGAAGAGGGGACACGTACTCTTTTGGAGAAGGCTCTTTCTTCCGAAAATTTCCAGGATGTGCTATTGGCGGATCCTGCCTTTGTGTTTTCAAATGAATTCAGGCAGCACTATCTCGATGAGATCAACCGGCCCTATACCGAGATTAACAGGCAGATTACTCTGCTTTACCGCACTTATATGAAGGGTCAAATGGAGTTTTCTCCCGAAAAGCCCTTTTTCCCGGATGCAAACTCCACTCTCAGGGTCTCTTACGGTCATATTAAGGGCTATTCTCCTGCGGACGGCATCTTCTTCAAACCCGTTTCCACCATCGAGGGTATTATGGAGAAGGACAATCCCGATATTTTCGATTACAACATACCTCAGGAACTCCGAGATATCTATGCGCGCAAAGATTATGGTAAATGGGGCGCAAACGGCACCATGCCCGTCTGCTTTATAGCGACCAACCACACTTCAGGCGGCAATTCAGGCAGCCCGGTCATTGATGCCGACGGTAATTTGATCGGTATCAATTTCGACAGAGTATGGGAAGGCACGATGAGTGACATAGACTTTGACCCTGATGTATGCCGCAATATCTCCATAGATATAAGATATGCGCTCTTTATTATCGATAAGCTCGCCGGAGCTCAGCGCATTCTCGACGAGATAGAGATAGTGGAGTAGTGTGTAGTGTGTAGTGTGTAGTGTGTAGTGTGTAGTGTGTGAACTTTGTCATTCCCTGATATACGTTGACCGTTTTCAAACAGTAATTATTATGTTGAAAACAGGAAAACAAGTACGTCACTATCGAAGATTTTCGGAAGACTTAAAGTTAAAAATTGTCCACGAATACGAATCCGGTCAATTTTCTGCGGCAGATTTAAAAACAATTTACGATATTTCGGATTCACTTCTTTATGAGTGGATTTATAAATACTCGAAGTATAATAAAAAATCTATCCAAGTCGTAGAAATGAAAGACAGTCAAGCGGAAAAAATCAGACGAATGGAAGCTCGCATAAAAGAGCTGGAACGAGTTGTAGGTCAGAAGCAAATGAACATCGATTATTTGGAGAAAATGATAGAATTGGCTAAAGAACACTACAATATTGATATAAAAAAAAACTCAGACATCCCACTCTGTGGTGGTTCCAAGACAACCGAGGAAAACTGAACTATAGTCTTAACAGCCTTTACAGAATGTTGAACGTAAGTAAACAGTCAGTACATCAAAGCAGGAAGCGCCAAGAGGCGTTTGACTTGGAACTGCATGATTTAGTTTGTCAGGCTGATCTTATCAGGGAAGAGCATCCGGGCTGCGGTGTCGAGAAGTTATACGAGACATTAAAGCCTAAAACTATGGGTAGAGATAAGTTTTGTGAAATATTCATGGGTTTAGGGTATCGTGTGAAGAGGATAAGAAATTACACGAAAACAACCATTCCTACTTGGTTTCATTATCCAAATATTATCAAAGGCATGCAAATTTTGAATCCATTTAAAGTTCTACAAAGCGACATGACATACTTTGACATAGCAGGAGTGTTTCACTATATCGTTTTTATTATTGATATATACACCAGAGAGATTCTGGGTTATAATGTAGCAGATAATATGCGCACTACATCCAACATAAAAGCCTTAAAAATGGCCCTTTCAAAAATACCAAAAGAAGAGTACCGATACTTAATTCACCACTCTGACAGGGGTTCCCAGTATTGTAGCAAAGAATATACTAAGCTTTTAACAGAGCGTCAGATAGGCATAAGTATGGGAGGAATAGCACAGGATAATGCTTTTGCGGAAAGAATTAACGGCACAATTAAAAACGAGTATCTCAAACTATGGAATATTCCGGATCTCAACACACTGAAAGCAAAAACAAGAAAAGCGGTCAACCATTATAACAGCAAAAGATTGCACTTGGCATTTGGCAATAAGTATTCACCATTGCAGTTTAAAGAAAATATACTAAATTTGAACACCCAAGAAAGACCGAAGGTGATTATTTATGCCGAAGGTAATAATAAAGTTAAGGTGGCATCGAGCCACCTCAACTTTAACCCAAGACAAGAACCTCAGGCTCATAATTGTCCGATAGTAATTGGAAAAATGAATTGAATTATTAACCAAAAACGGTCAACCCTATTTAGGGAAGTTCA
>JAPXOZ010000036.1:0-3044 GCA_033811195.1 Bacteroidales bacterium
CATCTCCTTGATACGGCGGCAACTTATCTTTAGATACCATATTAATATTATGAGAGCAGGAAGAAATAAATAAAATAAATACTAATAAAAATACTTTTTTCATAAGCCCTCCTTTTAAACATTTAACGACGAGGTCAGCGGGAGCCTGATTTTTCGGCGATCCGCTGGACCGACTTGTTAAGCCTGATTCTTGTTTCATACCCAACCCATCGTGTACTTGGCGTAGTTGTATTCATCAATTCTTTTCAAAAGTGCCCTGTCATCAGGGTGGGGAACATAATGCTGGACCATTTCAGCGAGCTGTTTCATCTTGTGGCAAAACCTGAGATAGGGCGATTCGGCCATGTCGGAGAAATACATGCAGTCATAGCGATAGGCGATTGTGGAATCCCAAATCGGCAAAAAGTTGGGTGCCAAAAGTCCAAAAGCCTTTGCGACAGAAACAGGACTTAGGGCACCGTCCCTCTCTCGTTTGAGGGCTCGAAGAAGCTTCTGGAATAGTTGAGAGATGGTATCATTGTCGGCTTCAGATAAATCAAGAATTTGCTTGTCTCTATATGCACTCAATTCCTCTATGTTGCCAACCATGAAATATGTGAGGTCTGATAAACTGAAGTTTGCATAAAACCTGTTCCAAGACCGGATAAGCCTTTGGACCCCTCTCGCCATCAGTTCGGGATCACCCCAGTTTCCCGCCACAGTCTCCAGCGCCTTAAAATAAACGAAGCCGCGCCTTTCCTTTTGGTTGTAAGCCTCGTAGCCCTTACAAAACTCCTCTTGAGATGGAATATGCATGTTGAGGTCCTGCATCATTACTTCTCCTTGGCTTAACGTCAGCGCTCACCTGCTGCCGGAAGCGGGAGCGCAGCGGACGCTGTAGGCAGTCAGGTGCAGCGCTTTGTTGGGCAACGTCATTTGGTGACAACAGCGATCAGGCGCGGGCTTGTCGTCTTGTTGTACGGCGAACAGCGCCAATCCTCGAAGAACTCTACATTGGAGAACCCAACTTCTCGCAGAAGCTGTGTCCAGCTGTCCTCCAGACGAATCCGCACATACACCTTTGAGTGCTTGAAGTCGGATGTCGCTTCTGCGTGGATGAAATCAAAGATGTTCACCGTCATCACGTTCCCCGAATACTCCAACACGAAGAACCTCGTCCAGTCGCGATTATTCGCAATCAAGTCGAATTTCGGAGGGTCCTCCATAGAGGCGTCGGTCTGCCCCTGGTCAAATATGAGAACCCCGCCGTCACGTAGGACCGACTTCATGCTGCACAATGCTTGAAGGCTTTCCTCATCCGTGAGTACCTCGTTGATCGAGTTAGTGAGGCAAACGACGGCATCAAACTTCACATCGAAGTAATCTGGCAGGTGGCGAAAGTCCGCTCGTACGAGAGGAATGTCAATTCGGGCGGCCAAAAGATTCTTTCGTGCCTGTGCCAACATGGATTCGGAGAGGTCAGACGCAAGGATCTCGCAGCCGAGTGAATGAAGCATTATCAGGTCGTGCCCGGTGCCGCAGGCGCAATCGAGCACCTTGTGCACTCCGTGCTTGGCAAAGAGCTGCCGGAAAAACTCCCGGCGAACCGGATCTTCGTGCGCCATCCAGTCGTATCGCTCAGCGAACCCCTCATAGGCGTCTTCTGACATATTCATCTCCACGCTGCCCAACGGGCAAGCATCACCTACAGCGAAAAGTGACACCGACAAACTTCTTCTTCTCAATTTTTCTATCAAAAAGTCTCAAATTCTGAAATCCATCGAACAGCTTTCGCTGTTAGGTGAATGCAATGGTTATCTGTTTAAATGTTTATTTTTTCTTTTATTTTTTGATAATATTCTTTGCCTTTTTCCGTCAATTCCCAAATGCCTCTCCCGGATTCAGATGCTGGTTTAATTAACTTATGGTGTTGTATTGCTCTTTCTTTAGCCCATGCAATATTGTGTTTCCAACGTTCAACTCCGTGAGAGACTAACTCGTGATACCATGGGTCACTAAATTGATGTTTGAATATCTTATAAATCTCATCATCAATTTTACTCTTTTCTGCAGAACCTCCGAACTTATACAATAATGCGATGATATACGGTATTAACTCATCCTGAGACATTCTATTATCTGGAGGATTTTCTACACGTAGAGGGATTTTTTTACCACTAGGTGGTTTTAATGTTGGTTTTTCAATTTCAAAATCTGGTAACACTATAAGCTTATCTACATTCTTTTTTAAAAAGTCAAATATCATTTCAGATTCTGGTTTATACCCACATAATTTCTCAACAACTTCAATAAATAATTCAATTAGAAATGGGTCAGGTTCCGAGATTATTTTATTCCATGCTTCAGGTATTGTGGAAGAAAGAATTTTTTCTCTCCGTTTCCCTCTATATATATTTAATGCGTTTTTTATAGAGTCTCTGTTCAGAACATTTTGCTTAGATAATATATCAATAAAAATATTGGATATTATTTCTGAATCCTGTTGATAAATATCGATAGTGTAAAATTTTCTTTCGCGCCATGAACCTTTTTGGGTAGGCAAATATAGCCACCAAGTCAAACCATTTGTAAGAACAGCAAGTTCGACACCTTGTCGAAACGAATAATCTAGTAATTGATCCTGATGTTTTTCCAAATCTTCTTTTGGATTTTTAACTTCAATAAATACTTCACATAGATTAATGTTTTTTAAGGCATAGTCAACTTTTCTATTCTCGACCACAAATTCTGGGGTTACTTCATCTATATTAAATACATTCCATCCTAATATCTGTAAAACTGGGAGAATTAGTGCTTGTTTTGTTGATGATTCGTCATAGCTGCTAATTCTTGGATTTACTTTGATGGAATCGATAAATCTTAATAGTGTACTTTTCATATTACTCCAAATTTATTTACATTTATAGTGTTGTAACAGATAACATTGTTTATACGGATCGGTGCTAATATTGCAAACGCCGACAGCACTGTCGGCCTAACACCCCTCTATCAAAGTTGCAATTTTTGGTTTAATAGCTTAATATTAAACAATAATCAACCTATTT
>JAPXOZ010000037.1:0-2526 GCA_033811195.1 Bacteroidales bacterium
CTGCATATCCCATAACATACTTTCGTGCCGCGCGGGCAGAGCTCTTCACCGCGCTCTTTGAACTGACCCCATAGGGCTGAGATCTCCTGATTTTCGTTTTTACCAGTATAGAGTAACCCGACGACCTTGTAGCCGGGCATTTTTTTGATTTCCAATTCCATGCTAATCTCCTTTGTTGATTGATCCAGGAAATCAAGCGGAAACGAGTGCAAAAGATGCTGATCAAGCATAGAGAGGCGCCACTGATCCTGCTCGAGCTGCGCTTTCACATCCTTCCGCTTGTTCTCAAAGATGCGGAGCTGCTCCTCTTCACTCAGGTTGGACGATAGTAAACGCTGAACTTCGCGAAGGGAAAACCCAAGGGTTTTGAGGTAGGCAATACGCTTGACCAAAAGTACCTGGCTCTCTTCATAATATCGATAGCCGGTGTATTTATCGATCCAATACGGACGGATCAGACCAAGGCTTTCGTAGTGACGAAGCGCTTTGATGGTCATTCCTGTTGATTTGGAGAACTCGCCTATCTTGAGCATTATTAATCCTTTTTCTTCTTTTTGCTGCAGCAACGATAGTGTAACACCTGCCCTAAGGGGAGAGTCAAGGACAATTTGGCAGATTTTCGGAATATGCGCAGAAGCGACTGTATCAATACCGATTGTTTATTAGAAGAATCCGCACTCCTGGAAAATGATGGATCTGCAAGATTGTACTTAAGTGGAAATAGTCTTCGCGCTCGACGCGCCGCCCAAATTACTTGAACATAAAACCAAAATCCCCGGCATGGACCTCGAGGTCCATCGGTAATCTCCTCCGTTCACTACCTTTTGTATCCTACATCTCTATTGTTTCTTTAGTTGCAGGGGCAACAAGGTTTTTTTACCATCTCACAATTAACCAATTTCAGTTTGCAAAATATGAAAGGTGAGCCCTATGAATTACAAAAACGAATTAAACACAAGGCTGCAAGGCACTTATTATGGTTTTTGAATTTTAATAGACACCGTCTTGTTTCCCATGTATTGCAACTCAACATAGTTGCCTTCCATGTCGTAACCGGTAAAACTTTTATCGCTTCTTGTGTGATTCTTTTTAAATCCGGCTTCGTAACAGGCATCGGCATAGTCTCCGAAGTCGTCCTTTGTCATCTCACCTATGTATATTACAAAGCCATCAAGGGATTCGCTTTCAATATAGCCATAAGACGATTTAGGGATGGGTAAGAGCTTTGCTATATCGCTTTCAGGCCACATTATATTGTCCATGGGTAAAGGGGCTTTAATGTGAAGCGAGAGCGTATCCTTAATTATATAAGCATGATGGAATAAACTGAGAAAGTAGCCTTTTTCATTATAAGCCTCATAAGAGTAGCCGGTTTTTTTACTCTCGATAGTAAAGCCATTATTTTTGCATCTCTGCACGTATCTTTCAAACTGCGATTGCCTGATGTCGTTCATCTCCAACCACAATTCCCTATCATCGTTCAAGCGGATCTTTCCGACATTTGTGGGCGGTTCAGGGAGTTCAAGAGCTAAACCCGATGTAGGCCACGCGAATGTATTGGGAGTATTTGTTACATCTGCCTTTTTAGGTCCAAACATATGACTTGTGGAAGCATAAAAGATAAAGGAAACCAGTAATACTGAAGGTATTAAAATTTTAATGAGCAGAACATTTTTAAGCTTTTTTTCGCTTTTCAAGACAGCGGCATAGGCATCGTGGGCTATCTTATCGCCCCTGAACATGATTTCGGCTTTTTCAAAGAGGTAGGTCGCCTTGTTTTTCCATAGTTTTACCCATTGCAAAGTGTTGCGATCCGTCTTTTTTGCGCAAAGCGCTGCTATAGTAGATCTAATATACAAGAGACCCTCAAGTATACTCTCTCTGTCGTTGGGGAAGGTGAAGTTGTTGATATACTGAGCCTTTTTACTTTCCGCCGCGTTGAATGGGGCAGGCTTTATCAAACGGTAAAACAAATATAAAACATGAGGAATACCAATCAGGATTACATTTATACCAACCCAGAATTCACGCATGAGCGGTGCCCAACTTTCCCAATATTGCTTATGCGAGTTGCTGGCAATAGTATTATCTAACTTGTTTATACTGTTAGAGAACTCTTTAATAGCTGACGGTACGTCGGCAGAGGAGATTTCAGAACCGCAGCTGGGACATATCACAGTAAAACTCGGAATATTATCCCCGCAATTTGGGCATTTATCAGATCTCTCTACAGTTATTGCAACGGCAGATACACCCGAAGAATACCCACATTCTGTGCAATTATTTGATCTTCCATTCAATCTACTTCCGCAGTTTATGCAAAAAACTTCTTTTTCAACATTTTTATCTGCCGATTTCATGTTACCTTTGTTAGCTCCCTTTCCATCTTACTGTCCTTGGAATATACCTGTTATGCAATTACTACACGCAGGAATAGAGTTATCCAAGTGCCGCTGTTTAATTTCGATATCCGGCACCTATCATAATCAATATTTGCCGAATACACAAATAATAAAAACCACAGAT